>NZ_BAKK01000003.1 GCF_000614145.1 Bacteroides faecichinchillae JCM 17102
GTTGCTAACCTGATAAAGAAATAACAGATATCTACCATGACAGAACAGAAACTATCCAAAGACCTCCCAACTGTATCTAACGACCCGAAGACCGATGAGATGGAAATTGATTTGATGGATATCTTACGCAAATTAATAAGTATTCGTAAGACTTTGTACAAAGCTGCTGGGATAGGCTTGATTATAGGTATAATAGTTGCTTTAAGTATTCCGAAACAATATACTGTTAAAGTAACTCTATCTCCCGAAATGGGTAATTCCAACGGTAACAATGGTCTTGCTGGTCTTGCCGCTTCTTTTTTAGGCAGTGGAACAACTGTTGGTGATGGTACGGATGCATTGAATGCTTCTCTTTCGTCTGACATTGTATCTTCTACTCCTTTTCTGTTGGAACTATTTGAGATTAATGTTCCTGCTGTGGATAAGGGTGAGGATATAACCTTAACTTCTTATTTGGATACCCAGTCTTCTCCCTGGTGGGGTTACATTTTAGGTATGCCTGGCAAAGTGATAAGTGGTGTGAAAGCATTGTTTATATCTGACAAAGAAGAAAGTGCTGCTGATAAACAGAAGTCGGGAACAATTACATTAACCAAAAAGGAAAAAAGAAAAATAGATGCTTTGAAGAAAAATATATCGGCTACAGTAGACAAGAAGACCGCTATTACCAGCGTATCTGTCACTTTGCAAGACCCTATGGTTGCCGCATCTGTTGCCGATTCGGTTGTTCATAAATTGCAGGAATGTATAATCGGCTATCGCACTTCCAAAGCTAAAGAAGATTGTATTTATTTGGAGAAACTGTTCAAGGAACGTCAGGATGAATACTATACCGCCCAAAAGAAATATGCGGAGTATGTGGATACCCATGACAATCTGATCCTTCAAAGTGTTCGTGCCGAACAGGAGCGTTTGCAGAACGATATGAGTCTGGCCTATCAAGTCTACAGTCAGGTTGCTACTCAATTACAGGTAGCGCGTGCTAAAGTTCAGGAAGAGAAGCCTGTCTTTGCTATAGTCGAGCCTGCCGTCGTTCCACAAAAACCTTCTGGTACCGGAAAGAAAGTGTATGTGATTTTTTGTGTATTTCTGGCTGTGCTTCTGGCATCTGTATGGAAACTATGGATAAAAGATATTTTGGATAAGCTGAAGAAAGAGCTTGCATAATGTTTAATGGGGAATAAATATAAAATATTATCATGAAGAAATCATTAGAAAAGTTCCTTCAATATACCAGTCGGAATTTTTTTAGTTGCTGGCTGATTTTAGGGTAGATACGGTCATTGCTAGCTTATGCACATTGTTTACTTTTATCGGTATTCATTATATAACAGGTATAGAATGGAATACTACTCAATTGATTCAGGTGATTGCTGTTGCTTTACTGTCCAGCATAATTGGAGATCTGATATTCAATACCTTCCGCAATACGATTCGCTATTCCGAGATAAAGGATCTATGGCGTATCACATGTAGTGTCCTGTTTAAAACGTTATGCATGACAATGTTTGTATTCTTCTTTTTCAAGGAAGACAAACTGTTCAGTAGTCAGAATTTGGTATTTGTCATTTCTGACGGAATGCTTACCTTGATTACTCTGATCGGTCTTCGGGTACTAGTTATTGTCACCTATGAATCCCTTATTGGTATTGTCCGTAAAACGGATACAAAGGTTCTGATTTATGGAACCGATGACAAAAGTGTCGCTCTAAAAACCCGTTTACGTAACAGTTCTCACTATAAGATATCTGGTTTTTGTATTTATAGTCGTGACCATAGTCGTAGAATACTTGTAGATTCGCGGGTTTATTCTTTTAGCAATAAAGAGAGTTTTGATTTTTTGATAAAAAAGCACCATATTCAAGGCATTCTGTTTGCTCGAAATGAATCAATCAAAGAGGAAGAGGACCGTCTTCTTGAATATTGTAAAAGTAGTGGTGTAAAGACTTTGATCGCTCCTTCAATCAGTGAAGCTGATGCGAACGGGCTTTTTCATCAATTTGTTCGTCCTATCAGAATAGAGGATCTGTTAGGACGTGAAGAAATCAAAATTAATATGGATGAGATTGCTTCCGAATATTGTAATAAGACAATATTGGTGACAGGAGCTGCCGGAAGTATTGGTAGCGAGTTGTGCAGGCAATTGGCCCAAATAGGGGTTCGTAAATTGATCTTGTTTGATTCTGCCGAAACCCCTCTTCATAATGTCCGTCTGGAGTTTGAGAAGAAATATCCTAATATCGATTTTGTCCCCGTCATTGGTGACGTTCGTGTAAAGCAACGTATACGTATGGTTTTTGAACTGTATCATCCACAAATTGTATTCCATGCAGCCGCTTATAAACATGTTCCTCTGATGGAGGAAAATCCCTGCGAAGCTGTCTATGTTAATGTGATCGGTTCCCGTCAAGTTGCTGAAATAGCAGTCGAATATGAGGCAGAGAAAATGATCATGATTTCTACGGATAAAGCTGTCAATCCTACAAATGTGATGGGGGCTTCCAAACGTCTGGCTGAAATTTATGTCCAAAGTTTGGGAACTGCTATCAAAGAAGGAAAAGTAAAAGGAAAGACCAAATTCATTACAACTAGGTTTGGTAATGTCTTAGGTAGTAATGGTTCGGTGATCCCTCGTTTCAAAGAGCAAATAGAAAATGGTGGTCCTGTAACTGTAACGCATCCTGATATTATTCGTTATTTTATGACTATTCCCGAGGCTTGTCGCTTGGTGATGGAAGCTGGTATGATGGGTGAAGGTAATGAGATTTTTGTTTTTGAGATGGGTGAGCCTGTTAAGATTGTAGATTTGGCAACGCGTATGATTGAGTTAGCAGGCTATCGTCTAGATGAAGACATAAAGATTGAGTTTACAGGCTTACGTCCAGGAGAGAAACTGTATGAAGAATTATTGAGTACAGAGGAGAATACCCTTCCAACTTCCAACAAGAAAATTAAAATAGCTAAAGTTCGTCGTTACGAATATAATGATGTACTAGAAGCTTATGCTGATTTCGAAAATCTTGCTCGTAATGTTGAGATCATGAATACGGTTACTTTAATGAAAAAGATACTTCCGGAATTTATATCGAAAAATTCACGATTTGAGGTTTTAGATAGTCAGTATTGAAAGATGAAGAGAATAATCATAGTATTAGTGACAAATTCTATTAATAATGAGAAAGATTGCAATAATTGGTGGTAGCTATTTACAACTGCCTGCTGTTCTAAAAGCAAAGGAACTCGGTTTAGAAGTTCATTGTTTTTCGTGGATTGATGGAGCTGTTTGTGCTGAACATTCAGACTATTTCTATCCTATTTCAATAATGGAAAAAGAAGAGATTTTAGTAAAATGTAAAGAAATAGGGATCGATGGTATTACTTCAATCTCTTCTGATGTAGCCGTATTGACGGTTAATTATATTGCAAGTCATTTGGGGCTAATATCTAATCCTGATGAATATACTTTGATAACTACCAATAAATATGAGATGCGTCAATCTTTTGCAGAAAACAAAGTTCCTTCTCCTCGTTTTACAATTGCCGACAGTCATGATAACTATGATATTACAGGATTTCATTTTCCATTAATAGTAAAACCTACAGACCGTTCTGGTAGTCGTGGGGTGGAAAAAGTTCTTGATCCTATTCAATTGGATATGGCAATAACTCGAGCGCAAAATGAGTCTTTCAGTAAAACTGCTATTATTGAGGAATTTGTAACTGGTCGTGAAATAAGTGTTGAGTCTATTTCATTCAATGGAGTACATTATATCTTGCAGATTACAGATAAAGTAACTACTGGAGAACCTTATTTTGTTGAGTTAGAACATCATCAGCCATCTTCTTTGCCTGATAATATAAAGCAAAGGGTGGAAAAGATAGTTTTGACAGCTTTGGATGCATTACATATACGATATGGTGCATCTCATTCAGAATTGAAAGTTACAGAAGATGGCGATATTTGTGTTATTGAAATTGGTGCACGTATGGGGGGCGATTTTATTGGTTCAGATTTGGTTAAACTTTCTACAGGATATGATTTTCTTGAAGCAACAATTAAAGTTGCAATGGGAGAATTTAAAGAACCGAAAATTACAGAAAAAAGTTATTCTGGAGTATATTTTTTAAGTAAGGAAACAGAAAGTCTAGTATCAATTATTGAAAATTGGAAAGATTATCCTGAGATTGTTGAAGCTAAAATAACAAATCCTAATTTACGTAATATTGAATGTAGTGTAGATAGGAGTGGTTACTTTATATATAAATCTAAAACAAATAAATTTAATAGGGTATGATTTTATTAGTCGGTGCAACAGGTTATTTAGGTAGATATTTGTCAGTCTATTTGAAGGAATTAGGATATGATATTTTAGCATTAGGTCGTTCAAAGGCTGTTCAGACATTTTTTGAAGAAAATCAAATACCATTTCAATTTTTTGATATAACAGATGAGTCTTCCTATTTATCTTTGCCTAAAGATGGTGTTGAAGCAATAGTGTGTCTCTCTGCATGTTTGGCGGAACATGAAACTCCTGTACATAAGTTTTTTGATATTAATACTTTAGGAGTGTATAAACTATTGGAATATGCAAGGATGAATGGTATTAATAAATTTATCCTTACTTCATCACACAAGGTGTATAATGATATAGATAAGCTGATTATTTCGGAAGCAGATGGTATTTCATTCAGAGGAGATCATTCCCCGTATATTATATCTAAAATAGCTGCAGAAAATTTTGTACAATACTATCAGAAAGACTTTGGTATTCAAGGAATTGTTCTACGTTTGACAGGTGTACATGGTTATGGAGAAATATTGGGACATCTGAATACGGATGGTTCATACAAAAAGAGTACTTTTGAACTTTTCTTTGAACGTATTTTGGAAGGTAAGAAGATAGAAGTTTGGGGAGACCAAACGATAAAACGTGATCATATTTATATAAAGGATGTTTTATCTGCAATAAAAGCTTCCATTGATACTAAAGATGCAGCGGGAATTTATACCATTGCTTCAGGTATAGGCTATTCACAATATGATGAAGCTAAAGCTTTAAATGAGGTATTTGGGAATAATAAATCTGAGATTGAACTTCATCCAGAAAAGCCTGGGCTTACTAGAGGATATGTCTATTCAATAGATAAAGCAAAAAATGAGTTGTTATGGAAACCACAATATACAGATATTGTGACTTTGTATTCAGATTATAAAAAAGAGTGGGAGTCTAAGCGATTCCACAATTATCATTTCATAAAGGAAGCTGATAAGCCTAAAACTTTATGACAAAAATATCACCTATAGCTACTGCTAATAGAGCTTGTACTTTATTATATAGCTATATAAGTCAATATAGTAAAGGAACATATTTATTACCTGTAAATGTTTGTCCTGATGTACCATTGACATTTTGTTTAGCAAATGTTTCTTTTGAATTTGTAGATATTGATGAGAAAACGTTGTGCATAAACAAATCAGCGTGTCTTAATAAAATTCGAAAGAATATTGATAAATATCAAGGAATAGTATTTGTTCGAACCTATGGTTTTTTGGATAATGCTTCAGATTTCTTTGATACGCTTCATTCTGAGTCACCGGATTTAAGAATTATTGATGATCGATGCTTGTGTATTCCTGATATTAATGCAGATATGCAAGGAGCGGATATGTTACTTTATAGTACGGGGCATTGCAAACAAATAGATCTGGGCAAAGGAGGATTGGCTGTATTCAGAAATGTCGGATCTTATAAAATAGAGAAAAATGTATTATATGATGGTACAGATGAAGTAGCGATATATAAGGAGGCATTTTCTAGTAACAAACCTTTTGATAGAATCCCATCAGGGTGGCTTTGTCTTGATTATCTTGATATAAGTCTAGATACATATTTATCTCAAATAGAGAATTATTCTATAGAACGAAATTTATGTAGGGATAAATTAAATGAAATATATAAGACTCATCTTCCTGAAAGTATTCAACTACCAAATGAATATCAGAATTGGCGTTTTAATATAAGTGTTGATTTCTCATTAAAAGATGTGATACTTAAAAAAATATTTGAAAGTAATTTATTTGCTAGTTCCCATTATAATAGCGCTAATCGACTATTTAATTATGATATTTATTCAAACTCTGAACGACTACATTCTCGTGTAATTAATTTATTTAATGACAAGTATTATTCAGAAGATAAAGCTCTTCGTACGTGTGAAATTATAAATAATATAATAAATGAATATTCCTTTTAATCGTCCTTTCCTTACCGGCAAGGAGGCACACTATATGTATCAAGCAGTATATACCGGTAAACTATCTGGTAATGGTTCTTTTACAAAGAGATGCCAGAATTTTTTTGAAAAGCAATATGGTTTTAAGAAGGCTTTGTTGACCACTTCTTGTACGGATGCACTTGAGATGTGTGCTATTTTGTCTGATGTACATCCCGGCGATGAGGTTATAGTACCATCATATACGTTTGTTTCTTCAGCTCTTGCTTTTGTCCGTCAGGGAGCTAAAATTGTATTTGCAGATAGTATGGCCTCCAATCCAAATATTGATCCTGAGAAATTAGAATCATTGATAACTCCTAAAACAAAAGTTATAGTGCCCGTTCATTATGCGGGTGTTGCTTGTAATATGGATCGTATAATGGAAATTGCTAATCGACACAACATTCTCGTAGTAGAAGATGCAGCACAAGCCATAGATTCTTATTATAAAGATCGTCCTTTAGGGAGTATTGGACATATGTCAGCATTTTCTTTTCATGAAACAAAAAATATTATATCTGGTGAGGGGGGCTTATTGGCTATAAATGATGAACGTTTTATTCGTCGTTCAGAGATTATTTGGGAGAAAGGAACTAATCGTTCTGAGTTCTTTCGCGGTGAGGTCAATAAATATGGCTGGGTAGATACAGGCTCTTCTTTTTTGCCTTCTGAAGTAATAGCAGCTTTTCTATGGGCTCAATTAGAGAATATGGAAATGATTCAAAATCAGCGTAAGGCTATATGGAACAAATATTATAATGGATTAAGTGATTTAGAAAAAAGAGAAATCATCAAATTGCCAGATGTTCCTGCATATGCCACTAACAATGCCCATATGTTTTATATAATCTGTCGTTCGTTGGAGGAAAGAACTGCTTTAATTAAGTTTTTGAAAGATAATGGTATTTTGTCTGTATTCCATTATTTAAGTTTGCATCTAAGTGATTATTATACTTCTCATTATAATGATATCCCTAATCTTCCTCAATGTGATAGATATGCAAATTGTTTGGTAAGACTTCCGATGTATTATGAATTAAAGAATGAAGAAGTTCAATATATAATTGACAACATCAATCTTTTTTTTAGTTGATCTTTACCGCTTATCTATATGTTATTACATTTATTTGATGACGAGAAAGTAGTTAATAGAACTATAGAGATATTTGAAAAAGCATTGCCTGGAAAAAGTATTTATATATGTTTTATTGATGAAGCTCCACGTTTTGTAAGGGCAACAGATAATCTTTATTTCTATAAAGAAAATGATAGTTTTCAAAGAGATATATTGAAAGATATCAATAAGGTCATAGTTCATTTTTTATCATATAAAAAGATAAAGTTCATACAAAAGTATATTCCTCAATCTATTCCGTGTTATTGGAATATCTGGGGGGGAGATTTATATAATGGCATACTTGCTTATAGAGGATATCCAATTTATTATGAACCAAGATTTTTGGGATATAAATCATTTATATATAAAGTTTTGCATGAAATAAAAGTATTACCTCCCAAGCAACGAACTGTATTGAAGTTCATTAAAGAACGTATAACCCATTTTGTTAGTAATTCGGATTATAATATTGCGAAACAATATATTGGCAAGTATATAAATGGAGTTCAGGTCACTGGATTTAGATATTATTCCATTGATACTATTTTGGGACCATTGATAGAGAAAACAGTTAATGGTAATCTTATTTTGCTTGGTAATTCTGCCTCCTTTACTAATAACCATTCTTATGCTTTTAAGATTTTGTCCAAATTAAATTTGAATGGTAAAAAGATTGCTGTACCATTAAGCTATGGAGGATCTCCCCAATATATTAGACATATTACAGAACAAGGACATCAAAATTGGGGGACCTCTTTTGTTCCCCTCTACAAGTTTCTACCTCTTGATGAATATAATCAGCTAATGACAACTGCTGAAATCTGTATATTTCCAAGTTGGCGTCAAGAGGCTTTTGGAAATATAGTTATAGCTTTATATCTAGGTGCAAAGGTCTTTTTATCTGAAAAGTCTTCATTAGTTAAGTATTTTGAGAGTATTGGTGTTGTTGTATATACGATTGAACAGATAAAACAGGAAGATATTAATATTCCTCTATCTGATGAGATAAAGAGTTTAAATCGAAAAATCCTATTTGACTTGTTGAGTGAAAAGACAATTATTAAGGCTATTTGTACTATTTGGGGAGATAATTAACTGGTAATATGAGTTTGTTTTCTGCTGCTATAAAAGGGGTTGCTTGGAGTTCTGCATCAACAATTGTGAGAAGTATTGTTTCCTTGCTTCAAGTATCAATTCTTACTCGCTTTTTAGATAAGACAGAATTTGGTATAGTTGCCATCTGTACACTTTTCATTGGATTTAGTCAAATCTTCATGGATTTGGGCTTTTCAATAGGTATTATTCATAAACAGGATATAACTCCACAACAATATAGCTCTTTGTTTTGGTTAAATATATTTTCGGGTATTTTGATTACTGGTATATTATACATGATTTCACCAATCATTGCGGAAGTTTATAATACTCCTTCATTAACAAATATACTATCACTGTTAAGTTTTAGTATACTTTTCTCATCGATCGGTAATCAACATCGAACAGTACAACAGAAGTTGATGCGGTTTAAATATATTTCTGTCATAGAAATATTAGCATCATTGTTGACTTTACTTGTTGCTATTATACTAGTGACAAATGGTTACGGGATTTATAGTTTGGTTTACTCAACCTTATTTAATATCCTATTTTCAAACCTATTGTTTTTCTTCATAGGAATATATAAGGATAGAAATATATCTTTTCATTTTATACTAAAAGATACTTATCCATTTTTAAAAATTGGTATATTTTCCGTTGGTACGCAAGTTTTGGATTATCTCTCTCGGGAAGTGGATGTTATCTTAATTAGCGTAACATTGGGGAAAGAGATATTAGGTGCCTATTCATTATGTAAGAAACTTGTGTTGTCGGTGTATTCTGCGATTACTCCAATTTTAACAAAAGTATTAGCTCCAACATTTGCCTACATACAAAATGATATTAGCCATGTGCGGAAAATTTATTATGATGTTATAGAAACGATTTCGATTATCAATTTTCCAATCTATTTTTTAATCTCTATCTTTTCATATGGAATAATCAACTTTCTGTATGGTGATAACTATACGGATAGTGCAATGATATTGTCATTGCTTTCAATTTATTATGGCTATTTATCTACAGGAAGCCCTGTTGGTAGTTTACAAGCAGCTTTGGGAAGGACAGATACAGGCTTTTATTGGACGATCGTAAGAATTGTATTGAATACTTTAGCCATATTTATAGGCTCTTATTTTAATAATATAGAAGGAATCATATTAAGCTTATTTTTAGTAACACTATTATCTAAACCCATTTCTTGGAGAATAACTGTAAAACCATTGATAAATGGGCATTTCATTGAATATATGATGAAATCCATAAAACCATTACTGATGATTACAGTATATTCTATTCCTTTCTATCTTTTTCTGGGAAAAGTATCGTCAATAATAGTGATTATAGTCTATAGTTTAGTTTACATGCTTGTGTATGGCTTTGTCATCGATAGGCTGCTTCCAAATAGCTACTGTGTAAACTTAATGAAGGTATTTATTAAAAAAATATATATGATAATAAACTGTTATCAAGTAAAATAATTCATTTTTTTATTATGAAAGTATGCTTTATGGGGTTAGGTTATATTGGCCTGCCCACTGCCATTATTGCCGCTAAACATGGCATTCAGGTTATAGGGGTTGATATTAATCCAAAAGTTGTTGAAATGACTAATCAAGGTAAGTTGCATATTGTTGAGCCTGGCATGCAAGAACTGCTTCAGGAAGTTGTTTCTTCTGGGCAATTAAAAGCTTCTACTACTCCTGAAATAAGTGATGCCTATTTTATGGTAGTTCCCACACCTTTTAAAGGAAACCATGAGCCTGATATTTCTTATGTAGAGGCAGCAACTCGTGCAATAATTCCTCTTCTGAAGGAAGGTGATTTGTATGTTATTGAGTCTACATCTCCTGTTGGTACTACTGATAAGATGGCGAAATTAATTTTTGATTTACGTCCCGAACTAACAGATAAAATTTATATTGCCTATTGTCCGGAACGTGTTCTTCCTGGAAATGTAATTTATGAGTTGGTATGTAATGATCGTGTTATCGGTGGCATAAACGAGGTGTCTACGGATAAAGCTATTGCATTTTATAGTCAATTTGTACAAGGTACACTTCACCGTACTAATTGTAAAACTGCTGAGATGTGTAAACTGACAGAGAATTCTTCTCGTGACGTACAAATAGCTTTTGCTAACGAACTTTCTCTAATTTGTGATAAAGCTGGAATTAATGTATGGGAACTGATTGAACTGGCTAACAAGCACCCTCGTGTAAATATCCTTCAGCCTGGATGTGGTGTTGGCGGTCATTGTATTGCTGTTGATCCATATTTTATTACATCTGACTTTCCTATGGAGTCCAAAATTATAGCTACTGCACGGGAAATGAATAATTATAAAGCTTTTTGGTGCGCGGAAAAAGTTCAAAATACAATGTTAAAGTTCGAACTAGAACATCATCGTAAACCTACTATTGCTATGATGGGATTGGCTTTTAAGCCAGATATTGATGACTTACGTGAAGCACCTGCTAAATATATCACAACAAAAGTAATGCAAAGCTGCAATAATGCGGATATACTGGTGGTGGAACCTAATGTACAGGAACACAATGTTTTTAAACTGACAGATTACAAAGAAGCATATATAAAGGCCGACATTGTAGTGTTTTTGGTAGCTCATTCGGTTTTCAAATCTCTTCCTTATGATGACAAGAAAATTATTCTTGATTTTTGTGGTATTTACAAAAAATAATTCAAGCATTTAACGATATGAAGAAAATAATGTTAGTTTTCGGGACACGTCCCGAGGCTATAAAAATGGTTCCTTTGGTAAAAGAATTTCAGAAGAATCCGAAGGAGTTTAAGACTATAGTATGTGTCACAGGTCAGCATCGGGAGATGCTGGATCAAGTATTACATCTGTTTGAAATTACTCCTGATTACGATCTGAATATTATGAAACAAGGACAAGATTTATATGATGTAACGTCACGTGTTTTGGTAGGTATGAGAGATGTGTTGAAAGATTGTAATCCAAATATAGTGTTAGTTCATGGCGATACAACTACTTCTACAGCTGCTGCTTTAGCTGCTTATTATCAGCAGATTCCTGTAGGACATATAGAAGCTGGGCTCCGTACTCATAATATTTACAGTCCTTGGCCAGAGGAGATGAACCGTCAGATTACAGGACGTATTGCTACTTATCATTTTTCTCCTACTCTTTTGAGTAAACAAAATTTATTGAATGAAGGTGTTAAGGATTCAGTTATTACAGTGACTGGTAATACAGTGATTGATGCTCTATATATGGTTGTAGAGAAGATTAAAAATAGCAAGGAGCTTGATAAAGAACTAGAGAATACTTTAAAAGTTTCCGGATATGATATAAATCGTTTACGAGACGGAAAGAAAATGATTTTAATTACCGGTCATCGTCGTGAAAACTTTGGTGATGGTTTTATATCTATATGCCAGGCTATCAAGTCTCTAACAGAGAAATATCCTGAGGTGGATTTTGTGTACCCGATGCATTTAAATCCAAATGTTCGTAAGCCAATACATGAAGTATTTGGTGAAGAACTGTCTAATTTGGGTAATATGTTTTTTATTGAGCCATTGGAGTATCTTTCTTTTGTTTATTTAATGGAAAAATCGACGATTGTATTGACAGATAGTGGAGGTGTTCAGGAAGAAGCACCCGGATTAGGAAAACCTGTTCTTGTGATGCGTGATACGACAGAACGCCCAGAAGCATTGGAAGCTGGAACGGTTAAGTTGGTTGGAACTAACTATGATAAGATTGTGAATGAAGTATCTATTTTACTGAATGATCATGAGTCTTATGAAAAAATGAGTAAAGCTATAAATCCTTATGGCGATGGGTTGGCGTGTGGAAGAATAATTGCTGTTCTTTGATTACATTGTGGTAAGTATTTGGAAATTTATTGCGATAAATATATTTAGATATATTTATTGTATTTGATATAAATTCCAGAAAGAAGGTTGATTTTGTTAAGAGAAGTCTCAAAATTACTGAAGAAATATGATAATAATGGATGTAAAATTAAATAAAATATGGCATTGTATATTGGAGTAGCTATATTATTATTTTATTTTAGTGTAAGTAGAAAAAATATATTAGCATTTTTTAGTTTTATTATTCTTCTCATCTTAGCAAGTATTAGAGGAAATGAAGTTGGATTTGATGTAATCTCATATGCAGAGTCTTTTGAATGGCATACTTATTTATTAGGTGATAGTTATGAGATCGGTTGGAGTTTTCTTTGTTTTTTTATTGATTTGTTTGGAGGAGATTTTCGATGTTTGTTATTCATTTCAGCCTTCTTGACATTATTCCCTCTGTTCGTTTTTTTTAAAAGGGAAAGTGTAAATGCCAATAAATCATATTTGATTTATTATTGTTTGTGTTTCTATTTCATTTGTTTTAATCAAATGCGTCAAGCAATAGCTTTATCTTTTTTTTGTGTGGCATGGCACTTTTATTTCAAAAGACAAAAATTGAAATGCTATTCTTTTTTTATACTTTCAGTACTGTTCCATTACTCTGCATTCTTTTTTGCTACTTTATTTTTGTTATATCCTTTTATAAAAAAAATAAAACTAAATGTTTGGATAAAATTATCAATTATTTCTTTGGTTATAGGTCCATGTATTTCCCCTCTTATCACGAGTGTTATTTCTATTATTGGTATTGATAAATATGCCAATTATGCTGACTATGGAAGTCATTTGGATTTTAATATAGTAGGAGTTTTATTTTTTAATATACTTAGGACAGTAATTTATATTTTTGTTATTAAGAACTGTGTTAGAGTATCTACATTTCAATATATTCCTCTGACATTTTGTGGTATAGTTGTTTCTAATTTATTTAATTATTTAGTAGGAATCGATCGTTTAGTATGGTATGTAACTATTATGGATACAATAACTTTTCCTTATTGTATTCAACAATGTATTTATTTGAGAAATAGAATGATAAATTCTTTTGTGTTCGTTAGTTTTATCTTTTTTACTTTAATTTGGGGACTTCTTCATAATAACCAAGGAGTTGTTCCGTACATAATATTTGATTAGGAATGGAATATGTTTTTTTACTAAATTCTTGTACTCAACCGCGATGTCATAAAAGAATTCGGTCTTTTATTGATTTGGGATATACAGTAAAAGTCTATTCTTTTGATAGAAATTGGTATTCAGTTAATAAACCTGTAGATTTTGATATTGAGATATTAGCTGATATATCTAGTGGTTCATATATGAAAAGATTATATATCTATTTCAAAGCATTATCACCTATATTTAAGAAACATGGGAAGAAATGTATTTATTATTGTTTTGGAATGGATTTAGCATTAGTCACTTTGCTATTTAAAAGAAAGTATATATATGAAGAAAGTGATTTAATGTATTTAGAATATAATAATATTTTGATTCCTTTTTTTAAGTTCCTTGATAGATTCATACAAAAAAGGTCTATTGCATCAGTTCTGACTTCAAGTGGCTTTCTTGATTATTTATATTCTACTGTTCCAACTAATATTTTTGTTATTCCAAATAAATTAGATTCTTACTTTTTAAATCAAAAACGTCCTGGTATTAAAAAATATAATCCGGAAAAAATACGATTTGCTTTTATTGGCTTACTTCGATATCCTAATACAATTTTCCCTTTCATTAAGGTCATGAGTAAATTTAATTCTAATTATGAATTTCATATTTGGGGAGATGGTCCTCAATATATGAAAGATCAAATAAATCAATGTGTTAAGGAAAAAGATAATGTTGTTTATCATGGTCCATTTCGTAATCCTCTTGATTTATCTTCAATATATGATACTATTGATATCAATTTTGTTTGCTATGATACTCATGGACGAAATGAAAGAGTGGCAGAACCTAATAAGTTGTATGAATCTATATATTTTAATACTCCAATTATTGTAAGTGAAAACACTTATTTGGCTAAACAAGTAAGGCTAAGAAAAAATGGTTTCATTTTAAATTGTTTTTCAGAGGAAGCAATATACCATTTTTTTGAAAATTTGTCAAATGAAGAACTAAATCATAAGAGTTTTAATGCTTCAAATATTCCATTACATGAAATTGTGGATAGGGGAGAACAAATAAGCGCTTTAACAGCATTTATAAAGAATTCTTCTAATATGGATAAAATACGATAACCATAGAGAATCTGAATCGCTTTGGATGTATGAAAAAATATTAAGAATCATTACAGTTTCTACTAGTCTTGAGATTTTATTAAAAGATCAGTTGATCTTTCTAAATCAATATTATGAACTTGTTGGAGTAGCATCTGGTAGTGATTTTCAAACGAATAGTGCTTGGTCGTACCGATTATGAGAATTTGTTGCCGATGACTATTGGAATAAACAACAATAAATATTAGGCAACAATCCTATTTTTGACAAATTTTATAAATGAATTGCTTAAATGCGACTTTCTGTATAGGATATGTCAAAATTGGTCACTAACAAAACGCTTAAATATATGGATACTTTTGATGGTTTCTACTCGATCGAAAATTTAATCTTGCCCCCCTTTGGTTGGTGTGTACTTATATAATCATATCGACTTGCAAAATGCAGCGTATACCAGTGCTTGAATGCTTCAAGAGTATTTTCTATAAGATTGTTAAAAGTTGTGTGAATTACAATAATTTGTTACCATTGGTTTTTGGAGTATGTAATTACAATTATTAAAAATCAGTTCAGCTTTTGGGTTTATTATAAGGAACCTACTTTGAGGCGGCTTTCTTTGACAAACATATCAAAATTGGGTGCCAACTAAAAATTACATTTTGAGACATAGATATTCAGTGCCATTGATTTTATTTTATAAAATGACAATAAAAAATGAAAACTAAATTGATAAGGGCATCAACCGTTCCTCAGTCTCTTGCGACTTTTTGTACTGGATTTTTAAAGGAATTGTCTGAGGATTATGAAGTGGTAGCATTATCATCACATGGTGAAGCAATGAGTTTTATTGCGGAACATGAGGGCATTAGAACTATAGCTGTTGATATGGAGAGGCATATATCTCTTAAAAAGGATATCATATCACTTTGGTTACTGATGAAAGTTCTTCGTAAAGAAAGGCCAGCTATTATACATAGTATTACACCCAAAGCCGGATTGCTGTGTATGGTGGCCGCATGGGTTATAAGAGTACCTTATCGAATACATACTTTTACAGGATTAGTATTCCCGACCTCTACAGGTTTGAAGCGTAAGGTTTTAATGGTCACTGATTGGATAACTTGTGCCTGTGCCACTCATATTATCCCCGAAGGTGAGGGAGTGAAAGAAGATTTGTTAAATTATAGGATAACCAGAAAGCCGATTAAAGTATTAGGTTATGGTAATGTGCGAGGTGTTGATCTTGTACATTATGATCGTACGATTAAAGTAATTAAAGATGCTGAAGATATCGAGGATAAAACACTTTTCACATTCGTTTTTATTGGACGCATTGTTCGTGATAAGGGAATCAATGAATTAATTGAGGCTACTAGGCGCCTTCAATGTGAAGGTTACAAATTTAGAATTCTTTTAGTTGGTCCATTTGAAGACGATTTAGATCCAATAAACGAAAGAACTAAAGATTTTATCATTAAATCGTCTTGTATAAGAGCTGTTGGTAGACAAAACGATGTGCGTCCTTGGTTAGCGGCCTCTGATGTATTGGTATTTCCAAGTTATCGTGAAGGTTTTCCCAATGTAGTTTTAGAAGCAGGCGCAATGGGATTACCATCTATTGTGACAGACATTAATGGATCCCGTGAAATTATCCAAAATGGTGTAAACGGTATAATCATTCCATTCCAGAATGTTGATGCCTTATATCATGCAATGAAAGATTTTTTGGATAACCCGGAAGAAGTGAAGCGTATGTCATCAACTGCAAGAGGTATTATTGCTGAGAGATATGAGCAAAGTTTCGTACGAAAATGTCAAAAGGATTTCTATAAGGAAATTCTAGGAAATAATATCCATTGATTATAAAGTGTTTTGTAATGTAATAGGAGATATTGCGTGTGCTTTTAACTATTCTATGGTGAGTAATTATGATATGGCATATCCTGAAATTTCTTTTAATTTGACGTTTGGGATTATATTTGTTTTTAAATCATGTTTGGCTTGGATAAGTTGAGTGCAAGTTTTATATTCCTAAATAACTTTATAGAAGATTATAGGTTATTTTTCAAGATAGTGAACGTATGCTCTCTGCGAAGATTGTTTCACATTCGCTTTATTAAAATCTTTAGTTAAATAACTAATTATGTATAAATGCTTTTTTAAACGAGTAATTGATTTTTGTATTGCTTTTGTAACATTAAGTATCTTATTTTTTCCATTACTAATCATTACTGTTTGGCTTCATTTTGCTAATAAGGGTGCAGGTGCTTTCTTCACGCAGGAGCGCCCTGGTAAAGGTGGAAAGATTTTTAAGGTGATGAAGTTTAAAACCATGACCGATGAATGTGATGCCGAGGGTAACCTCCTACCTGATGCAGATCGCTTAACCTCCGTAGGCAAGTTTATACGCTCTACTTCAATAGACGAGTTGCCACAGTTGATAAATGTACTTAAAGGTGACATGTCACTGATTGGTCCTCGTCCATTATTAGTACAATACTTGCCTTTATATAGTAAAGAACAAGCAAGAAGACATGGAGTGCGTCCGGGTATTACTGGTTGGGCACAATGTAACGGGCGTAATGCTATATCGTGGACAAAGAAATTTGAGTTAGATGTATGGTATGTCGATCATTGTTCTTTTTTGCTTGATATGAGAATTCTTTTGATGACTATAAGAAAAGTATTTATACGTGAAGGTATTAGTTCTGAAACTTCTGCTACAATGGAGCCTTTTACCGGAAATAATTAAATCAGAAAGTAATGTTTTTATATGGAGCCAGTGGGCATGCTAAAGTGATCATTGATATTTTGCGTGCAAATAATGAGGTTGTTGAGGGGTTATTTGATGATAATGAGGCAATTCATGATTTGTTAGGTTATCCTGTTTTACACCCTTCGTCTGTTCTAGGGCCATTAATAATTAGTATAGGAAATAATCAGATTCGTTGTAAGATTGCAGATTTATTGTCAGTTGAATTTGGAACCGCTATTCATCCGTTTTCAATTATTTCTGAAACAGCGAAAATTGGAGTAGGAAGTGTTGTGATGCAAGGAGCGATTATTCAATCTTGTGCGAATGTAGGACAGCATTGTATTATAAATACAGGAGCTTCAATAGATCATGAATGTGTTGTAGATGATTACGTACATATTTCTCCCCATTGTACCCTTTGCGGTAATGTGCAGGTTGGAGAGGGGACATGGGTGGGTGCCGGTACAACCATTATACCAGGTGTAAAAGTTGGAAAATGGAGTGTTATTGGTGCGGGATCTGTTGTTACGAAAGATATTCCTGACAATGTATTGGCTGTTGGGAACAGGTGTAAAATAATTAAAAGAATATAATGGTTTTATAATTATATAAACTTATGGATAAACGAATATATCTATGTCTTGCCCACATGTCAGGCAAAGAACAAGGCTTCATTAAAGAGGCGTTCGATACCAATTGGGTAGTGCCTTTAGGACCTAATGTGAATGGATTTGAGGCAGACCTGAAAGAGTTTGTGACAGCGAGTATTGACGAGCTTGAAACAAAGGAGGTCGTTGCTTTGTCTGCAGGTACGGCTGCTGTACATTTGGCATTGATTGCTTGCGGTGTGAAACCTGGAGATGAAGTGATGGTGCAATCGTTTACTTTTTGTGCTTCCTCGCATCCGATCACTTACTTAGGTGCTAAGCCTGTGTTTGTGGATTCGGAAATGGATACCTGGAACATGGATCCTGAACTATTAGAAGTAGCTATCAAAGACCGTATTGAGAAAACCGGAAAGAAGCCAAAAGCGATTGTGCCTGTGTATCTGTATGGTATGCCTGCCAAGATTGATGAAATCATAGCAGTTGCGGAGAAGTACGACATCCCTGTTATCGAGGATGCTGCCGAAGGTTTTGGCTCGAAGTATAATGGGCAGATGTGTGGTACATTCGGAAAATACGGTGTGTTGAGTTTCAATGGTAATAAGATGATTACGACTTCAGGTGGTGGTGCTCTAATAACTCCTTCTGCAGATGATAAGAAAGAAATAATGTTCTATGCTACCCAGGCTCGTGAAGCGTATCCATATTATCAACACGAGAAGATCGGTTATAACTATCGTATGTCAAATATCTGTGCTGGTATCGGTCGAGGTCAGATGACTGTGGCTAACGATCATATTTCTCACCATAAGCACATTCAGAAGATGTATGAGGAGCTGCTTGCTGACATTCAAGGTGTGACTATTCATAGTCAGCCTTCCACAGGGAAATACGATAGCAATTATTGGCTCTGTACCATAACTCTTGACCCATTATTGAGAGTGAGCGGACAGGAAAATGCTTATCAGGTGGTTGTTCAGGGCGCAGTGGGAGGTGCTTCCGGTTTAACTCACGAGGCAAAGGAATTGCATACCGATTGCGAGCCTAATGCTAATGTTGAAGCTATGCGTATTTTCCTTGATGCAAAAGGTATCGAGAGTCGCCCTCTTTGGAAACCTATGCATAAACAACCTGTATATGCTGATGCTGATGCTTATGTGAACGGAGTTTCAGAAGCTCTCTTTAAAGTTGGTATGTGTTTGCCTAGTGGACCATGCGTTACCGATGATGATGTGCGTTACATTGTTGAGTGTATTAAAGAAGCAATTCTTTCCGATTAATACTTCATATCCAATTTTTACTTGCGATTAGTATTGAAAAACTTTTAAAGCATGGATACTTTTTTGTACTCCATGTGTATAAAAAGCGGATGTGTCTGTCGTGACGCATCCGCTTTTATTGATATATCCTTTATATAATTCGGAAATTAATATCTTCCGCCACCATAGCCACCGCCACGGTTTCCACCGCCATAGCCACCACCACGATTTCCACCACCGTAACCGCCACGTCCACCTGAAGGTCTTTCAGTTCTCGGACGCGCTACGCTCACCGCAATAGTTTTGCCTTCAAATTCTGTTTCATTAAGTTCGTTAATAGCTTTTTGACCTTCTTCATCATTCGACATATCAACGAAACCGAATCCGCGTGAACGCCCTGTTTCTCTGTCGGTAATGATATTGGCTGCTGTAACTTCGCCAAACTGTGAGAATAATTCTTGCAAGCTGTCGGATGTTGTACCCCAGCTTAAATTTGCAACATAAATGTTCATTTTCTTTTCTATTTATTTACTTATTAATAATTGAGATGCGCACGGCGTTCATTCCCCGCGTACCACGTTCTATTTCGAATGTTACTATATCTCCTTCTGCAATATTATCCGGAGCTGAACTGATGTGAAAAAAATATTTCTCACCGTTTTCTGCGTCCTTCACAAAACCATAACCTCTGGACTCATTAAAATGATCAATCTGTCCGGTAAAGGGAAGCGGATCCTCCATTACTTCTTGTTTGGAAACTGAGACTGCAATTTCACTGGCATCAATTTCCTCTCTAGGCTTTTCTTGAGGCGTTGAATGAAGTACTCCATTTTCGTCTACATATGCAAGCATTTCTTCAAAACTGCGACTCCCATTATTAAGACGTTCTTCTTTTTTCTTTTGTTTTTCTTCTCTCTTACTTTGCTTCGCTTTTTCTCGATCTCTTTTAGTTGATGTTACTTTTTTTACCATATATAATTGTAATTTATATAATTAAATAGTATATTCTGCTAATGATGCCTTCATCAATTTTCATATACCAAATAATCAATGTTGAAAATGGATATTCTCCAGACAAAAAGGACTAATAATGAGATCAATCTTGAAAATGAGAAAGTCCACTGCAAAATAGCATGGGAATCAAACACAGACAAAGAAGAAGAATCAGAATAAACCTAATTGTTTACCGAGCAAATATAGGTATTATATTTTAAAATCTTGCAATAACGTGATGGTTTTCGTCTTTTATTAGGATAGGAATTGAAATCTTAATAGAAGAAAACATTACTCCTTCCTTTGCTTCTCTGTCGCTTAATTGTTCTAAAACTCCCGCTTTTGGAGATTATTTCCTCTTAGGATGCTTTCTGGGGTAGATATACTCTTGTCGTTTCATGACCGGTGAATATACTGCATCTTTGTATCGTTAACGTTAGCAAAGTAATAAATAACAGTATTCATTAAAATTAAAGAAAGGAAAATTTATGGCAATTCGATTTAGAAGAGTAGAGCGTTTGTGTGATCCAACAGACAAAGCTGCAGGGAAGAAAGTATATCCGGTAATCTCTTATCAGTATGATAATAGTGCTACGCTGGATGAATTTGCAAATGAGATTTCTTCAACTTCCGGGGTAAGCGAGGGAGAGACGATTAGTGTTCTCAAAGATTTTCGTACTTTATTACGAAAGACTTTGCTTGCAGGGCGGTCGGTAAATATCAGCGGATTGGGCTACTTTTACTTATCTGCCCAAAGTAAAGGAACAGATACCGCAGAAGATTTTACCGCAGCTGATATTTCGGGACTGCGTATCTGTTTTCGTGCCAACTCGGATATCCGGTTGCAGACAGGAGGGACAGGTCGTACAAGTGGTTTGAAGTTTAAGGATTTGGATCACATTAATAAGGATTCGGATGGAAATGGAAATAATCCTGGTATTGATGATTCCGGAGATAAAGGTGATCCGGGAGATGGTGGCGAGTCACCGGATCCGACACTTTAATATGCAATGCAAATCACTACAATTCTGGCTTTTATTACCGCTATAGGTGGTTTGGAAGCGATAAAGTGGATGGTGCGATGCATCACTTGCCGTAAGACCGATGCTCGGAGGGAAGAGGCGACTGTTTGTAGTCTGGAAGAGGAAAATCGCCGTAAAAAAGTGGACTGGCTGGAAGAACGTCTGACTCAAAGGGACGAAAAAATAGATGGACTCTATGCCGAACTTCGCAAGGAACAGGAAGATAAAATAAACTGGATACATAAGTGTCATGAAGTGGAGCTGATTCAGAAAGAATTTGAAGTGAAGAGGTGTGAAATCAGGGGGTGCGCAAAGCGCATCCCTCCCTCTGATTACTAAAAAAAATAATTGATTAATGACAAATATAATGAGAAAGATAGATTCTATTATCATACATTGTTCGGCTACGAAAGCCGGACAGGATTTTACTGTAATGGATATTGATGGCTGGCATCGTAAGCGTGGATTTAACGGAATCGGATATCATTATGTGATTCGTTGGATGGGAAAGTAGAGAAAGGACGTGATATATCTTTAGTTGGTGCTCACTGCAAAGGTTGGAATGAGCGAAGTATCGGAGTATGTTATATTGGTGGTTTAGATAAGAACGGATGTCCGGCGGATACGCGTACCAATGAGCAAAAACATACGCTTTATCAATTAGTTATCGATTTGAAGAATAAATATGATATTCATCAAGTGCTAGGACATCGGGATACTTCACCGGATTTGGATGGAGATGGAGTGGTTGAATCTTGTGAATATATAAAGTCTTGTCCTTGTTTCGATGTTAAGTCTTGGCTGGGTAGGAAAAATTCAATAAAATAGTTACTTTTGTACATTTAATATGTAATTGGTTTATTCCCGTATAAATAAAAGTTGTATAAATAAAGAGGTATTTATGTTGAAAATTTTAGTAACCTACGCTGTTCAAGGTGAGTTTGTAGAGATAAAATGGCCTGAAGTGGAACCTTATTACATTCGTACAGGCATTGGTAAAGTGAAGGCAGCTTTTCATTTGGCGGAAGCGATTCGTCAGGTGCAACCGGATTTAGTTTTGAATCTTGGTACAGCTGGAACCGTTAATCACCAAGTAGGAGATATCTTTGTTTGTCGTAAGTTTGTGGATCGTGATATGCAAAAGATGACAGATTTTGGATTGGAGTCAGAAATTGACTCGTCTGTTTTACTTAAAGAAAAAGGTTTTTGTGAACATTGGACGGAAGAAGGAGTTTGCAATACAGGAGATAGTTTCTTGACGGAGCTGACTCATGTCACTGGAGATGTCGTAGATATGGAAGCTTATGCGCAGGCATTTGTTTGCCGGGCGAAAGAAATACCTTTTATTTCGGTGAAATACGTGTCGGATATCATTGGACAGAATTCGGTGAAACTTTGGGAGGATAAGCTGGCAGAGGCCCGTCAGGAACTTTCACGTTATTTCAACGTTTTAAAAGAAAGAATATGATAAGTGACTCCTGTTGCTATCAGTGCAAGGAGTATTTTTACCCATAAAAGTGGGATCAAGAAGAATATACAATAAGACATGGTTCCCCACATGAGAGTGAGGGAAATTATTTTGGCGCGTAAAGGTATTGCTTTGTTCTCGCGGAAGTTACGAATGTATGGTCCGAAATGCCGATGATTTAATAGCCAATTATATAATCGAGGTGATCCTTTGAAATAAAGGGCAGCAGTAAGTAATAAGAAGGGGGTAGTAGCAATAACGGCAAAAATATACCGAGAATGCCGAGTGCCAGAGAGATGCTTCCTAAAACAATACAGAGAGTTTTCATGCAGCAAAGATAGTGCAAACCGGATGTAGAAGCAAATTTATTTGTATTCTACATTCGGTGTAGTTTATTTTGCAGAGTGGAAAAATGAAAAAATAACAAGTTTTGCCCAATGAAAACTCTTTTTATATTACTTTTGTACTTGTATCGAGGTGACATTAGATACAGGTAACTTTTAATTCATATAACAATGTTTACAGTAATTAAACGAATGGAGATATCAGCTTCTCATAAGCTGGTGCTCCCGTATCGCAGTAAATGCGCTAGTCTACATGGTCACAATTGGATTATCACTGTCTATTGCCGCTCTGCGCGGTTGAACTCCGAAGATGGTGGTCGATTTCTCCCGAATTAAAGAAGTAGTTATGGAAAAGCTTGATCACCAGAATCTGAATGAAGTCCTTCCATTTAATCCAACGGCGGAGAATATAGCTCGTTGGGTTTGCAAGCAGATTCCTCAATGCTATAAAGTGGAAGTGCAGGAGTCGGAAGGCAATGTTGCCATTTACGAGAAAGATAATGTAGAGAATGAAAAGGAATAAGAACCGGTGAATGAAAGATAAAAATGATGAGAAAAATCAACGAAATCTTTTATAGTTTACAGGGGGAAGGCTATCACACTGGGACACCGGCTATTTTTGTTCGATTTTCGGGATGCAACCTCAACTGTGATTTTTGTGATACGCAACATGAAGAAGGAATAATGATGACTGATGAAGAAATCATTGCTGAAGTAAGGAAATATCCTGCCGTTACAGTGGTTTTGACGGGGGGTGAACCTTCGTTATGGATAGATAATGATTTTATTGACCGTTTGCATGAGGCAGGTAAATATATCTGTATCGAAACTAACGGAACCCATCCATTGCCCGAATCTATCGATTGGATAACTTGTTCTCCTAAACAAGGTGCCAAATTGGAGATTACCCGAATGGATGAAGTGAAAGTTGTCTATGAAGGACAAGATATCAGCATTTATGAATCACTTTTTGCCGAACATTTTTACCTTCAGCCTTGTTCTTGTAGTAATACTGCTGAAACAGTAGACTGCGTAATGCGACATCCCAAATGGAGGCTTAGCTTGCAGACGCACAAACTTATTGACATCCGCTAAATAGATAAACGGATGGACTAAAGGAGCTGATAATATTTTACATATACATTATGAAAGTAGGTTTGTTTATTCCTTGCTATATCAATGCTATCTATCCAAATGTGGGGGTGGCGTCGTATAAGCTATTAAGAAGTTTAGGAGTAGATGTCGATTATCCGTTAGATCAGACCTGTTGCGGACAACCGATGGCAAATGCCGGTTTTGAGGATGAATCGGTGAAGTTGGCACTCCGGTTTGATGAATTGTTTCAGAAGTACGATTATATTGTCGGTCCTTCTGCCAGTTGTGTGGCTTTTGTGAAAGAGAATCATCCCGGTATTCTAAAGAAAGAAGGACATATTTGCCAAAGTGCGGGTAAGATTCATGATCTTTGTGCATTTATTCATGATGTGCTTAAACCTTCCAAACTGCCAGCACGTTTTCCACATAAAGTAAGCATTCATAATAGTTGCCATGGGGTACGCGAACTACTTCTTTCTGCTCCAAGTGAGTTGAATATTCCTTATTTTAATAAGTTGCGTGATTTACTTGATATGGTAGAAGGGATTGAGGTTTTCGAACCTGCTCATGTGGATGAATGCTGTGGATTTGGAGGTATGTTTGCTGTGGAAGAACAAGCGGTATCTGTTTGTATGGGACGGGATAAGGTGAAAAATCACATGGCTACTGGTGCCGAATATATCGTAGGAGCTGATAGTTCCTGCCTGATGCATATGCAGGGAGTTATTGAAAGGGAACATCTTCCTATAAAAATCATTCATATAGTAGAAATCTTAGCTTCGCAGTCATGAGTACCAAACATGCAAAAGCTGCAGAAAAGTTCTTGCAGGACGGCAAGATGGCAGCATGGTATAACGAAACCCTTTGGATGGTTCGTGTCAAAAGGGATAAAATGAGTAAAGAAGTTCCTGAGTGGGAGGAACTGCGTAATAAGGCTTGTGAGTTGAAACTTTATTCCAACAGCCATTTGGAAGAACTATTGATTGAGTTTGAGAAAAATGCTACTGCTAATGGTGCGATTGTACATTGGGCAAAAGATGCGGATGAATATTGTGCCATCGTTTATGATATATTGAATGAACATAATGTTCATCATTTTATCAAAAGTAAATCTATGCTTGCCGAGGAGTGCGGCTGAATCCTTTCCTGATGGAACGTGGAATTGACGTCGTTGAATCCGATCTGGGAGAACGTATTCTGCAATTGATGCATGAGGCGCCGAGCCACATCGTGATGCCGGCTATCCACATTAAGCGGGAACAAGTAGGCGAGCTTTTTGAAAAAGAAATGGGTACGGAAAAAGGTAATTTTGATCCGGCTTATCTGACTCATGCGGCTCGTAAAAATTTGAGACATCTTTTCCTCAATGCAGAAGCTGCCATGACGGGAGCAAACTTTGCCGTAGCTTCTACGGGCGATATCGTTGTGTGTACAAATGAAGGTAATGCAGATATGGGAACGTCTTATCCGAAACTGAATATTGCTGCTTTCGGAATAGAAAAGATTGTACCGGACTTGGAATCTTTAGGGGTATTTACACGTCTGTTGGCACGTTCGGCTACCGGACAGCCGGTGACTACTTATACTTCCCAGTATCGTCGTCCGCGTGAAGGGGGAGAATATCATATTATCATCGTAGATAATGGTCGAAGTGAAATACTTTCTAAGACTGATCATATTAAAACATTAAATTGTATCCGTTGTGGTGCTTGTATGAATACCTGTCCGGTGTATCGCAGGAGCGGGGGATATTCTTATACTTATTTTATTCCCGGACCTATTGGTATTAATCTGGGGATGGCACATGATCCGGAGAAGTATTACGATAATCTTTCTGCTTGTTCATTGTGTATATCCTGTTCTGATGTCTGTCCGGTGAAGGTAGATTTGGCGGAGCAGATTTATAAATGGCGCCAGGATTTGGATGGTTTAGGAAAAGCAAGTGCCGGAAAGAAAATAATGTCCGGTGGCATGAAATTTCTGATGGACCGTCCGGCATTGTTCAATGCGGCTTTGTGGGTAGCTCCTGTTGTGAATGGTTTGCCACGCTTTATGAAATATAATGATTTTGATGCTTGGGGTAAAGGACGTGAACTTCCGACGTTTGCCAAAGAGTCGTTCAATGAAATGTGGAAGAAGAATGAAGTACAGGGAAAGGAGGATAGCAATGAGTAGTAGAGAAGAAATATTAGCGAATATCCGCAAAAATACACAGATTCGTTATGACAAGCCGGATATAATAAATATGAAACGGATGTCTTATCCTGATAAGATAGAACAGTTTTGTGCGATTAGTCGGGCTGTTGGTGGTACTGCTGTAATATTAGGGGAAGGAGAGGATGTGAATCAAGTCATTCGCCGTACTTACCCGGCTGCAACGCGTATAGCTTCTGTGCTACCGGAGGTTTCTTGTGCTACTTTTAATCCGGACAATCTCGATGATCCGAAGGATTTGGACGGGATAGAGGTGGCAGTAATTGAAGGAGAGGTAGGAGTCGCAGAAAATGGAGCAATATGGATTCCACAAAGAGTCAAGTATAAAGCTATTTACTTTATTCCCGAAAGCTTGGTAATTTTACTCGATCGGAATAAAATTGTAAATACGATGTTTGACGCTTATTGCGAGTTAGCCGGACAAGAATATCAGTTTGGAACATTTATTTCCGGCCCGTCGAAAACGGCTGACATTGAACAGGCGTTGGTGATGGGGGCTCATGGAGCTCGGGAAGTATTAGTTATTTTGAAATGAATGACAGAGAATGGCGACAAATTAGATTTTCAACTATTGGATTGCATAAAAATTAAAATGTAATGTACACAAATAAAGTAAAGAAAATAGCGGCTGTTCATGATCTTTCGGGGATGGGACGAGTTTCATTGACAGTTGTAATTCCCATTTTATCGTCGATGGGATTTCAGGTTTGTCCACTTCCTACAGCTGTGTTGTCTAATCATACACAGTATCCCGGTTTTTCCTTTTTGGATCTGACCGATGAAATGCCGAAAATTATTGCTGAATGGAAGAATTTGGAGGTACAGTTTGATGCGATTTATACTGGTTATCTGGGATCTCCCAGGCAGATTCAGATTGTTTCTGATTTTATTAATGATTTCAGAAGACCGGATAGTCTGGTAGTGGCAGATCCGGTATTGGGAGATAACGGGCGTTTGTATGCTAACTTCGACATGGATATGGTTAAAGAAATGCGTCATCTGATCACAAAAGCGGATGTGATAACCCCGAACCTGACCGAACTATTTTATTTGTTGGATAAACCATATAAAGCAGATAATACGGATGAAGAATTAAAGGAATATCTGCGTCATTTATCCGATAAGGGACCGGAAGTAGTCATTATAACCAGTGTTCCGGTGCATGAAGATACACGTAAAACTTCCGTCTATGCATATAACAGGAATGGAAATCGCTATTGGAAAGTGACCTGTCCTTATTTACCGGCTCATTATCCCGGAACCGGGGATACTTTTACGAGTGTTATAACCGGTTCTTTGATGCAAGGAGACAGCCTCCCGATGGCATTGGATCGTGCAACACAATTTATTTTGCAAGGGATTCGGGCTACTTTTGGTTATGAGTATGATAATAGGGAAGGAATTTTGCTGGAGAAGGTTTTGCATAATTTGGATATGCCTATACAAATGGCTAGTTACGAACTGATCTAGTGAAATCATGAATTGAACGGGAAGAACTAGATCCCGGTTCCTTATAGATGTAAAGTAAGCAGAGGTGGAAACTAAATATATCATTTCCTTTTTATGTTTATAAACTTTTGTAATTCAGATTTTACTGTTATTTTTACCGCTATTATTAAGTAATCTTGAATAAATCTATTTTATGACTCAAACACTTAAAACGACTGAACGACTGGGAGTAGTAGATGCTCTGCGTGGATTTGCCCTTTTAGCTATTGTATTGTTACATAATCTGGAACATTATAATTTGTTTCTACCGTTGGAATTTACAGTACCGGGGTGGTTACAAACGATAGATAAGTATATGTGGGATACGATGTTCTTCTTGTTTGCCGGAAAAGCGTATGCTACTTTCTCTTTATTGTTTGGGTTTAGTTTTTATATCCAATTACATAATGCGGAAAAACGGGGTACTGACTTTCGTGGACGTTTTGCGTGGCGGTTGTGTTTGTTGTTCTTATTTGCACAGTTACATGCTTTGTTTTATAATGGTGATATACTTTTGTTATATGCAGTAGTTGGTTCTGCTCTGATTCCAGTATGTAAATTAAATGATAAAACGGTTTTTTGGATTGCTGTTATATTGCTTTTGCAGCCTTATGAATGGGGACGTGCTATTTATGCGATGATAGATCCCAATTATGTACCTGTAACAGGTCACTTTATCCCTTATGCTGAACGTGCACAGGTGGTTACAGCAAATGGTAGTTTCCTGGAAGTACTTCGTTCTAATATTACTGACGGGCAATTGTATAGTAACATTTGGCAAGTAGAAAATGGTCGTCTGTTTCAGACCGCTGCTTTATTCATGTTCGGAATGTTGCTGGGGCGCCGGAAATATTTTATTAAGAGTGAGGAATCTATATGTTTCTGGAAAAAGATGCTGAAGTATGCTGTCATTGCTTTTATTCCTCTCTATTGTCTGAAGACATTCGTTTCCGATTTAATAACCAATCCTTCTGTTTTGGTTCCTTATAAAATAGTTGTACCTTCTTATGTTAATTTTGCTTTCATGGTTATTCTCGTTTCTATTTTTACATTGCTTTGGTTTAAGAAAAATAGTGGATATGGTTGGCAAAGTCTGTTGATTCCATATGGGCGTATGAGTTTGACAAATTATATATCTCAATCTATTATGGGAGTTTGTATTTATTATGGCTTCGGACTCTCTATGTATAGATATGCAGGAGCAACAGGAAGTTTTCTTATTGCATTATGTATCTTTACTATTCAATTGATATTCAGCCGTTGGTGGCTTGCGCGGCATAAGCAAGGACCTTTGGAGTTCTTGTGGCGCAAAGGTACTTGGATTGGAACTGGGAGATAATAGTATCCCCGATTACTTGAATTTTACAGTAATTTCTGCAGAAGTGTTTCCGTAAGTCCAATCCGGACCATCCAGAATTAGGCGTATTGCTTCTTTATCTGCGGATTCGCAAAGTCCCTTCTTAACTTTAATGTCGTTGGGACGTCCTTTTTTGTCGACTGAAAAAGTTAATATGACAGATCCTTTCATTTCACTACAAGTTTCATCTGTAGGCTGAATCAGGTTCTCCTTTAGGTATTTTTTGTACTTTTTCATTCCGATTATAGGTTTTGGAATTATTTGCTTTGGAGCTTTTACGGGACTTCTTCTGGTTACTCCTGGTATAGATCCTGCCAAAGCATTGGTAGGAGGTACTTGTTTCAGATCCTCTACGTTTACAGATGTGATAGCACCTGTAACAGTCATCTTCTTTTGTACACCGGTTCCGGTTATTACAACTTCGTCAAATTTTGATTGGGTACTTTCTTTCATTGCTATGAGTATTGGCTGGAGTGGGTCCTTAATAGTTATGCTGACAGGATCATACCCAATGTAATTTACTTTCAATTTACCAAAGAGTTGATCTTTGGGAATTGTGAACTTTCCGTTAATGTCTGTAATAGTGCTGTGAATTTTTCCTTCATGAGTTTTTACGGTACCATAAAGTAGAGACTGATCTTTATTATTCGTTTCTTTTGTCCCAAAAGTTATATTAGCACCGACAAGAGGTTGCCCTTTATCATCAATCACCATTCCTTCTATAATATTTTGAGCATTGGCACTCAGTTTGAGTCTTTTTGTATCTTTTTCATTGCTATGTAAGATAGATGTATCTATTGTGCTAATAGAGTTTTCCCCTTTTTCTATTTTTACAGGTTTTATAACTTCTTCTTTTATAGGAACAGAATTCTTAGTAGGAAGTTTTGGGGGAGTAGTTACGACCTTTGATTTAGCAATAATATCTTTTTTAATTTCTTTATCTGTGGTAAGCACATGGCTTGAGTCCTGTTTCTTTTTTGCAGCAGATGGAGACTGGATAATTTCCTCCTTTGGAGTTTCAGGAGTCATTGAGATTTCAGGAGTTACTGTTGTAACATTAGTCGTTTCTTTTGTTATGAATGTATCTTCCGGCATGTTATTTTTAAGGAATAAGAAATAACTACTGATACCAATTCCGATGATCAGACAAGCAGCAATACTCCAAGTGATGGCATATGAATATCTTTTCTTTGTAGAGCGGACTGTTATAAGATTCTGTAGTTCCTTAATCCGTTCTTCATGATTTCCCTCTACTTGCTGGTATCCATCCATGGCATCAGCTAGAAAAGGGTCTCTCATCGACTCTTTTTCCAGTCGATGGGCTTCTTTCCCTTTGCGTAGTCCTCGTATGTAATCCAATAGTTTCATAGGGTTTGTTTCTTTATACAGATTTTCAAATTTCGCTTTCCGTTTTGGATATAGCTTTTTACATTGTTCAGAGTAAGTCCGGTTTGTTCGGCAATGTCGGCATAAGACATTTCTTCCAAAAAGAAACGGGTAATGCTGGTTCGTTGCTCTTCGGGCAACTTTTCCAAGCAAATGTGCAATACTTTGAGTTGCTCTTCCGGATTGTCTTCTTCACTTAAAAGATGCAGAAATTCATCAGATTCCATAATATTAATGGTATAATCTAGTGAGATTTCTTTGTTTCCTTTTCGTAACAGTTGCAAGCAGTGGTTTTTGGCCACACGATAGAGCCATGGTTTGAATATTTTTATATCATAATTACCTATTTTGGGGATTAGATCCTCAAATAGTTGCATGACTGCCTCTTGTGCATTATCCTCATCCTGTAGATATTTCAGGCAGAGACCATAAAGCAACGGAATATAACGGTTGTATAATTCACCGAAATATTCTGTATCCCCGGACTTGGTATAGCATGTTAGTAGTTCTTCGTCCGATAGCTTCGATATGTCTTTTCTAAATATCAGAATTTTATTTTTGTTGCCAAAGATAGAAATAGAAATGATAAATCACAACGGACAGATGAAAAATAAAAAAAACTTTAGTGAGCTTATGGAATTTGTGAGTATTCTGCATCTCTATAGTAAAAGTGAATTAATAATGACATTAAATACTTGTAGTTATGAAAGTAAATCAATTTAGAGTGATCATGTTCGTACTGATAATGGTAGTTATTTCTTTGGGAGAAGTAAGTGCACAGTTTCTAAAAGTAAAAGGAACTGTTGTAGATAACAAGAATAATCTGTTGATTGGTTGTAATGTAACCGTTAAGGGAACCAATGACAGAACTATTACAGATATCAAAGGAGCTTACTCTATTCAAATAGCTAAAGGTGGAATTTTATGTTTTTCATATATAGGTTATGAGACAGTGGAAGTGATTGTTAAGTCTGAGGAAATAAATGTGGTAATGAAAGAATCTGTTAAGGATGTATTGGAAGAAGTCATTGTATGTGGAACAGGTGCACAAAAAAAGGTGACTATGACAGGGGCTGTAACATCTGTAAATGTAGGGAAACTGAGACAAGTGCCTATTTCTAATGCATTGGCAGGGAATATAGGGGGTGTAATGAATAGTGAAGAGTATAAATTTATCAATGAAAATGGCTTCAAGGAGGTTTCGGAGGTGCCACTATCTACATTCTCCATTGATGTGGATGCTGCTTCCTACAGTAACATGCGTCGTTTCATTAATAAAGGTGAACTTCCACCTTCTGATGCCGTTCGTACAGAAGAATTGGTGAATTATTTTTCATATGATTACCCGAAACCAACGGGGAGCGATCCGGTAAAGATAACAATAGAAGCAGGTGACTGTCCTTGGAATACAACTCACCGTCTGGTTCGAATCGGATTGAAAGCTAAAGAGATTCCAACAGATAATTTACCAGCTTCTAATTTGGTTTTTTTGATTGATGTCTCCGGTTCTATGTGGGGAGAGGAGCGATTGGATTTGGTGAAGTCATCTCTTAAAATGTTGGTCAATAACTTGCGTGATAAAGATAAAGTCGCAATTGTGACTTATGCCGGCAATGCGGATGTCAAAATGGAATCTGTTTCCGGAAGTGATAAACAGAAGATACGTGAAGCAATAGATGAACTACTTGCCAGAGGATCTACAGCAGGAGGTGCAGGTATCCAATTAGCTTATAGTATCGCAAAAAAGAATTTTATTCCTAATGGAAACAATAGAATTATTCTTTGCTCAGACGGTGACTTTAATGTAGGTGTTTCTTCTGAAGAAGGTTTAGAGCAATTGATAGAAAAAGAACGTAAGAGTGGCGTATTCCTAACTGTTTTAGGTTATGGAATGGGTAATTACAAAGATAGTAAAATCCAAACTCTAGCTGAAAAAGGAAACGGAAATCATGCTTATATAGATAATTTACAGGAAGCCAATCGGATTTTGGTAGGTGAATTCGGAGGAACTTTACATACTGTTGCAAAAGATGTAAAACTTCAAGTTGAGTTCAATCCTGCACGGGTACAGACTTATAGATTGATTGGTTATGAGAGCCGTTTATTGAAAGATGAAGATTTCAATAATGATGCGAAAGATGCAGGAGATATGGGAGCGGGGCATACAGTGACTGCTTTATATGAAGTAATTCCTGTAGGTGTAAAGAACGATTATGTGGGAAAAGTAGATGATTTGAAGTATCAGAAGAAGGAGAAAACAGTTGTGAAATCGACAGGATCTAACGAACTGCTAACAGTGAAACTTCGTTATAAATCTCTGGATAAAGATGTTAGTAAAAAGATAGAACTTCCTTTTGTTGATTCTAAAGGTAATAACGTTTCATCCGATTTCAAATTTGCTTCAGCTGTTGCTATGTTCGGACAGTTACTAAGGAATTCCGATTTCAAAGGAGATGCTACTTATGATAAAGTGATTGATTGGGCTAAACAAGGCTTAGACAATGATGAAAAAGGGTACAGGAGAGAGTTTGTTCGCTTGGTAGAGGTTACTAAGGGGCTGGATACTGATAATTAAAAACTGTTATTTTTTAGTTCCACCACTATAGAGCGAAAGGATAATAGTGGTGGAGCGAATAAACTTATATAAGGCTATCTTTACTATCTGGAGATTAAGATCATAAAGCATATATCAAACTGAAAGAAATAATGAGGGGGCTCATGTGGTTTTGAACGTGAAGAAGCCAACCTTCATCTGGATAAAGCTGTTTTATTGTTATGAATGATGTGATGTAATTGATGGGAACGGAATAAAAAAACTCCGTTTTTTGTTTTCATATTTTTCAAATCCTATCTTTGTTTGATGACTATAAAAATCGTACAAATGAAGAAAGTATTAACTTTAATTGTTGTTGCATTGTTTTTCTCCTTTTCAAAAGGTTTTGCACAGGGAAAAGATTTGCGTCCGCTTTTTGAAAAGTATGGAATTTTAGTAAAAAATCAGGGTAGTAGGGGAACTTGCTCTATATTTACCATTGTCGGTTTAATAGAATTTGAACGAGCCAATGTTTTGAATGATAACACACCGTTGTCTGTAGAATATCTGAATTGGGCTGCCAATCAGATAGAGGGAATAAATGCCGATGGTTCATTTTTTAATTATGCGATAGACGGAATGGCAAAATATGGAATTTGTGCAGACGATTATATGCCTTATGCTACGCGTTTCACAGAGGAAGTAGAACCTTCTGAGTCGGCAAAAAAAGATGCGATGTCTCGTAGAATTGGTAAACAGATATGGATAAAACAGTGGAATCCAGAAAAGGGTATTACAAAAGAGCAGTTGTGCGAAGTACAAAAACAATTAGACGCTAATCATTCGGTTGCGATCGGTTTTCAATGGCCTAAACAAGGTGAAACTATTGGGGAACATGGTGAATTGGCGATAGTAGAGCGTGAAAATGTTTTTGATGGGCATAGTGTCCTGATTGTTGGGTATAAAGCAGATGATAAAATACCTGGTGGAGGGTATCTCATTTTTAAAAATTCATTCGGAGAATCTTTTGGGGATAAAGGATATGGACGCATTCCATATGCTTATGCTCTGCTTTATGCTAATGATGCAATGGCATTTCATCTGAAATGATTAGTCGCTGGAAATAATATTTGTTATACTAAAAAATAGCTGTAGATCTATGATTTACAGCTATTGAAATTTGCACGGGAGGAGAGGCTCGAACTCCCGACACCCGGTTTTGGAGACCGGTGCTCTACCAACTGAGCTACTCCCGTGTTTGCGGCTGCAAAGGTAGTAGAAACTTCTGAATCTGCAAGCGTTCGGATAAATAAGTTTTTAACTATTTTAATTTTTCCCACTCTTCGGGTTTGAAACCAACTAGTACAGAGTTGTTTGTGACTATTAGAGGACGTTTTACTAATTTCCCATTGGAAGCAAGTAATGCGATTTGTTCTTCTTCACTCATGTTTGGAAGCTTTTCGCTAAGCTTCAGTTCTTTATATACTACTCCACTCGTATTGAAAAATTTCTTTAAAGGTAAACCACTTTTCGGAATCCATTCTTTGAGTTCTTCCACAGTAGGATTATCTTCAACAATCAATCGGTTTGTGAATTCAATATTATTTTCTACAAGCCATTTTTTGGCCTTTTGACAGGTACTACACGCTGGATATTGCAAAAATAAAGGTTTCATATTCGATGATTTATATTTTAAAACTAGATACTTACTACTTAATTACACTAACATTCCCAAGTCTTGGTACATAATCTGGTATGCAGCTGCTTTTTTATCCAGTGCCAACGGATAGGCGCGCGATGAAGAGGGCATTCTGTATAGTCTTATGGCACGTCCCTCAAAGATAAATTCAGAGAAATCACCAACTTTCGGTTCTTCCACTTCCAATTGTTGGCGGAGCGTATCAGTAGCTTTTTGCCCCGTAGTAACTATTGCCTTACATAAAGGAATTTGACGAAGCAATGTTGCTATATCCGTAGGTTGCACTACTTCCAAAAACTTATCAGAGGCATTATCTTGCAATCGTCTGACGGATGAGGCGGTATCAAACAATGCAATACCTTTCTCATGCAGAAAATTAATGATCCGGTCACGACAAAACGCTTTTCGTGTCTCGGTCAGAAAATAATCCTTATCGTTGAAGAACAAAAATCCAACAATACGCCACATATCATTGTTCAGGTTCGGATAATAAAAATCCATAGACCAACGTTTTTTCTGTGGCGGAAAACTCCCTAACATCAGCAATTTTGCGTTTGATGGAAGAAAAGGTTCTAATGGATGTGTTTCAATTTCTATTTCCATTTCTTTTTTAATTTTCTACAAAAATAATGATATTGTTCTTTTCTCTCAAAATCGATGCGAAAAAATGTTCTTTTAAAAATATTTAGCTATTTTTGTCCGTAAATGTTTGAACTCTTCATAAGATGTTATTGAAAATAAGAATAATTCTAAGTTGCTCTATTATCATTCTGTTCTTTTTCTCGGGTGAAAAAAGTTATGCTTTAAAACAATTGGGATTTAAAGAAATAATAGAAGTTTCCACCACTGATTCGTTAGTGAGAGGGCGCGTTATTGATATGAATGGTGAGCCGCTAATTGGTGCAAATGTTCGTGAAAAGGGAGGGACAAAAGGGACGGCAACTGATGTGAATGGCAATTTTATTTTGTCCGTTCCGGACAGTGCTATTTTGGAAATCTCATTTGTGGGTTACAAGACGATGGAGATAAGTGTAGCAGGTAAAAAGACACTTGAAGTATGTCTTGTTGAAAACACATTAATACTCGATAAAGTAATTGTGACCGCTTTGGGACTTGAAAAGAATGAATCTTCTTTGGCTTATGCTGTCCAGAATATAAACGGGAAAGAATTGAATCGGGTGAAAGAAGTGAATATGATCACTGCTTTAGCCGGAAAAGCAGCCGGAGTACAGATTAATAAGAATTCTTCCGGTATGGGGGGATCCGCTAAAGTAAGTATTCGCGGAATTCGTTCGGTATCCAGTGACAACCAGCCTCTTTATGTGATAGACGGAGTACCAATGCTAAATGAAAGTTCGGAGCAGGCTTATTCTGCTATTGGTGGGACGGCAAACGCCGGTAACCGGGATGGAGGTGACGGTATCTCTAATCTTAATCCGGAGGATGTGGAAAGTATCAGTATCTTAAAAGGAGCTCCTGCAGCTGCTTTATATGGTAGTCAGGCAGCTAACGGAGTCATTCTTGTCACAACGAAGAAAGGGAACTCGGTGGGGCAAAGGAATATTAATTTTTCTACCGGGTTAACTTTTGAAAAATCTTTTACACTTCCTGAAATGCAAAACCGGTATGGGGTAAGCGATGTCGTGGATAGTTGGGGAATTCGCTCCAATCTAACAGCTTCTGACAACCTGAATGATTTTTTTCGTACGGGGGTGACATCTATCTCTTCTTTGTCTGTTAATTATGGAAATGAGAAACTTCAGACTTATTTTTCTTATGCCAATACGACTGGAAGAGGTATTATTGATAAGAATCAACTAGTGAGACATAATATCAATCTTCGAGAGACTGCTGTCATGTTTAATAAACGTCTGAAACTAGATGGTAATGTGAATGTTATGAGACAGATTGTCAAGAATAAGCCTGTTTCAGGAGGTTTTTATATGAATCCGTTAGTAGGGTTATATCGTTTTCCGAGGGGAGAAGATTTATCTTATTATAAAGATCATTTTGAAGCATACGATGAAGATAGAAAACTGAATACACAAAACTGGCATACTTTTACCGAGGATTTTGAACAGAATCCTTATTGGGTGGTAAACCGTATTCAGAGTAAGGATACACGTATGCGAAGTATTGTTTCTATTTCAGCAAGTTTGAAAGTGAATGACTGGATAACTATTCAGGCTCGGGGTAATGTGGATTATCTTTCCGATAAGTTGCGGCAGAAGTTTTATGCTTCTACGGCTCCCGCATTGTGTGGAGCGAATGGGCGATATATTGAAATGGATTATCAGGAGACATTGGTTTATGGTGATGTCATGATGATGGGAAAGAAGAAATGGGATGATTTTACATTAGATATGGCTATTGGTGGAAGTATCAATGATAAAAATGTGAATTCTATTCGTTATGATTCTAAAAACGCCTCTTTAAAGTATGCCAATGTGTTTAATCTTGCAAATATTATCATGAACGGATCATCCAGTATTGATCAGAAAATAGATGCTCGTCGACAACTGCAATCTGTGTTCGGTACGGCTCAATTGGGATATCGGGAGGGAATATATCTTGATCTGACTGCTCGTAATGACTGGTCGTCTACTCTTGCCTATACCAGACATGAGAAAACAGGTTTCTTTTATCCGTCTGTAGGAATCTCTTTTTTAATTGGCAAATGGATTAAATTGCCTGAATGGATCTCTTTAGCCAAGATACGTGGGACATATAGTAAAGTGGGAAATGATATTCCTCTATTTATAACCAATTCTGTTTCGCATATTACTGCAGGGGGTGAAATGCAAGCCAATGACGCTGCTCCTTTTGAAGAGATGGAACCGGAAATGACCCGATCAACGGAAATTGGTATGGAATGGAAATTCTTACAGCAACGTTTGGGGTTCAATTTTACATATTATCGTACGAATACTCATAATCAATTTTTCAAGCTTCCTGCTCTGGCTGGAGATAAATATGCCTATCGATATGTCAATGCCGGAGATATTCAGAATCGGGGATGGGAAATGACGGTGGATGTTACTCCGATATTAACGTCCGATTTTACTTGGAAGACTTCTCTGAATTTTTCTTCTAATAAGAATAAGATTCTTGAACTGCATGAACAATTGAAAGAGTTTGCCTATGGACCTACCAGTTTTTCATCCAGTTATGCGATGAAGCTTGTGAAAGGCGGTTCTATTGGTGATATTTATGGTAAGGCATTTGTACGTGATAACGAAGGGAATATTTTGTACGAAACGGAGGGGGATTATAAAGGACTCCCTCAAGTAAAAGGAGATGGCAATACGGTGAAAGTAGGAAATGCTAATCCTGTCTTTATGGTGGGGTGGAATCATACCTTTTCTTATAAAGGGTTTAGTCTCTATTGCTTATTGGACTGGCGCTATGGGGGCGAGGTTCTTTCACAAACTCAGGCTGAAATGGATCTTTATGGTGTTTCGGAAGTAACTGCTCAGGCACGTGACAGAGGATATATAATGTTGGAAGGAAACCGTATAGACAATGTAAAGGGTTTCTATAAGAATGTAGTAGGGGGGCGTGCCGGAGTGACAGAATATTATATGTATGATGCAACCAATCTTCGTTTGCGGGAAGTCTCATTGAGTTATGATTTTCCAAAGAAATGGATACAGAGAACGAATGTTATGAAAAGTCTGCAACTTTCTTTTGTTGCACGTAATCTTTGTTTTCTGTATAAGAAAGCCCCGTTTGATCCCGATCTGGTGTTATCTACAGGTAATGACAATCAAGGTATTGAAGTTTTTGGTATGCCTACTACACGTAGTTTGGGCTTTACTGTGAAATGTGAGTTTTAAAGGTAGGAGGGGAGATGATGAAGAAGTACATATACATATGCTTGTTGGGTGTTCTGTTACTGTCTATTGCATGTACCGGAAAGTTTCGTGATTTCAATACAGACTTGTCCGGTATTACCGATGAAGATTTGATTATTGATGACAATGGTTATGGGATTCGATTGGGAATTATTCAACAAGGCATTTATTTTAATTATGATTACGGGAAAGGGAAAAACTGGCCTTTCCAACTGATACAAAATTTGAATGCAGATATGTTTTGTGGGTATATGCATGATAGTAAACCTTTAAACGGAGGTACTCATAATTCTGATTATAATCTGCAGGATGGTTGGAATAGTGCCATGTGGACAATTATATATTCTTATATTTTCCCACAGATATTTCAGTCGGAAAATGCAACTCGCCATGAACAACCGGCTTTGTTCGGTATAACAAAAATACTAAAGGTAGAGGTGATGCATCGTATGACAGACTATTATGGTCCTGTTATTTATAAACATTTTGCTGATGCAAAAAGTCATTATCAACCTGATACTCAGAAGGATGTTTATTATGAGTTTTTTTATGAGCTGGATTCAGCTGTGGTTGCTCTTACTGATTATATAGAGGAGAAACCCGAATCTAACGGATTTGCTCGTTTTGATATTTTGCTGGATGGTAAATATTCCACATGGGTCAAGTTCGCCAACTCTTTACGGATGCGTTTGTCCATGCGCCTTTCTGCCGTTGATCCGGATAAAGCCCGTCAGGAATTTCTCAAAGGATTGAAGAATGAATATGGTGTTTTTGAAGCTGAAACAGAAGGAGTTGCAGTCTTAACAAAATCCGGTTATACTAATCCGTTGGGCGAATTAAATCGTGTCTGGAATGAGACCTATATGAGTGCTGCTATGGAATCTATTTTGAAAGGTTTTGAAGATCCACGACTAAAAGTGTATTTTGAATCTTGTACGGATGAAAAGTATAAGGGAGAATATCGTGGGATCCGTCAGGGAACATGTTTTGCCCACAATCATTATGCTGGACTCTCTAAATTAACTTGTAATCAAAATACGGATGCGCCTCTGATGACGCCTGCAGAAATTTGGTTCTTGCGTGCCGAAGCTGCTTTGCGTGGATGGACAGATGAGGATGAAGAAACCTGCTATCGAAATGGAGTAACTACCTCTTTTCACCAATGCGGTATATATCAAGTTGAGGATTATTTGAATAGTGAACGGACAGCTATTGATTTTGTGGATACTTTTGAGAGTGCCAATAATATAGAAGCTCGTTGTAAAGTTTCGCCGAAGTGGAACTCAAAAGACGATAAAGAGATAAAGCTAGAAAGAATCATCACTCAAAAATGGATTGCTATGTTTCCTGAAGGTTGTGAAGCGTGGGCAGAGCAACGGCGGACAGGATATCCCCGTTTGTTTCCTGTACGTTTTAATCATAGCAAAAATGGAAGTATCGATACGGAGATAATGATACGTCGTCTTTGCTTTCCCGGTACGCTGCAAACGGAAGATCTTGAACAGTATCTCGCTCTTGTGAAAGCTTTGGGGAACGATGACAATGGAGGTACAAGACTTTGGTGGGATACAGGAAATAATAACCTGAAATAAGAATCAGTGATAGGAATGTGTATATGTGAGGCGGTTAAACTATTTCTGCTCTTTTTCTGTGTATGCTCCAGGTGTAATGGTAGACGGATTCAATTCATTTCTTGCTGATGTTTGGTATGGTAGCTGCTGTCAGTATCCGTATTATCGCATCTCAGGAAATAGGACGAAAGGAAACATTGGTATTGGCAGTAAGTCTGCCTTTAGGGCTAGGAGTAGAATTAATGCAGGACGTATTAAAACAAGCTCCGGAAGCAATTCGAAGTATTTTCTCTTCTGGAATTACTACCGGAGGTTTGACTGCGATTATTGGGAATATAGTAATACGGGTGAAAGAAGAAAGTAAGAAGGATTAAATGATCAGGTTACTCATTCTTTCTGTTGTATGGAAGGGGAAGTCGGGATACTCGTATAAACTGAAACGAGGTTCGGTTTCCCCTTTCGTATAGCTCCAGATAGAGGCATACTCTTCCGGATCTTCTCCCATTTTCCCTAATTGACGCAGATAGGCAGCCAATGATTTATTCTCTACAATATAGATTTCACCCATTTTTCCGATAATCGGGCTGTGACGACGTGTTCCGTCATGCTCAAAGCGAAGAATACGTTTTCCATCCTCAGTCAGTCCTACCAACTGGAATGTCATGCTTTTACCGATGGCTGGTAAATTTAAGACACTGCGGTCAGTGGCCAGAAAAGGTAGATGATGTTTTTTCATAAAGCGCCTGACCAAAGTAGCGGTACCTTCTTTGGACTCTTTTTTTATAGTTGCTTGAGACTTCTCATTACCATTCTTGATATCTTTATTTGTTTCCGTTTTAATTTCCAGCAGTTTGTATAGCTCTTTTGCTTGTTCTGGAGTCATTCGTCCGTATATTTTCTCTTCCATTTGTTCCTGCATCGAACGGCTATTGGGTGTAAATACCGCATAGTTCTCATTGAATCCCTTCACAGAGAAAGTATAATAACATACTACACCTAATGAGTTGAGTACTTGGCGAAGTCGTGTCGTATGTCCTCGACGGGAAGCGGCGACCGTATACACCAACTGATTGGTAATAATCCATCCGCCAGAAATAATTTTTCGGATAGCTTCTTTTGCTTCAGGAGTAACTTCCAAAGGAGTCTGGAAGTGAGTCTGAATGATAAATTGTTTGACTCCGATAGCCGAAGCTTTTTCTTTAAATTCCCGTAAGATATCAATTAATTCATCATTAATACGCATCGGCAAATAGGCTAGTAGGCGGGAGCCTAACCGTACTCGTTGTAACTCTGCATATTTCTCTCCGTCCGGACGTTCTTGGTTTGCTTTCTGTTTGCGTACCGCCATGCGGTAGACAGCCTCCAAAATATTACGTAGTGTCTTGTTTTGACTCATCAGCGCATCACCTCCGGTGATAAGAATATCCCTCAATTGAGTGTCTTCTTCAAAATAAGTCATCAACCGGCGCAATTTATGTTCCCAACTTTCCTTCGGTTTTAAACTTTCAAATTCAAAATTCAACCGTTCACTTTGGAAGTCGTACATACGTTGGCAAGAAGCACAAAGTCCTCCGCAAGCACGCCCCATGGTATCCGGGATTAAAATTGCTACTTCCGGATAACGGCGGTGAATGTTATGTCCGGGGATCATCCATCCGGCGGCATTCGGTTTCCCAGCTTCTATGATATCTTCCTTTTCCCAGGCATGGATATTTCCATAGGTCTCCACCAACCGCGGTGAATAAATGATGTAACTTCGGATTGCTTCATCATTGTAGCCTTCTCCACTTACATTAAGCAATGAAAGGTAATAAGGGGTTGCAAAGAATGGCATTCCTTTTTTCCGGGCTTTATAAAGTAAATACATCGTTTCCGGGGAAAGTGAATTTCCTAAAAAACGATTTAACTCAATCGGACTTTTTATTGCCATTGCCAAATGAAAACGGAAATCATTCCACCACTCACTAACCAATTGGTATTTCTCCTCGTAATTCATTCCTTCTTCAAAATGAAACCGTACCGAAGGTTTAGATTTTCGGTTCTCTATCTTCTGGATTAGCAAATGTAACATCCGCTCTTTATTTTCAGCACGTATCTCCTGTACTTCTTCATCCAGTCCTGTAGCCCAGCGATCGCTGCGGTTTTTGATACGTTGAGGTGATGGTATGGAAACCTCTTCTCCTTTCAGCCTCTTGAAAAGCTGAAAGATTTCTATAAACAAATCCGTCGGCATTTCTACATTCTCCAACATCCCTGTCAGAAACTGATAAAGTAACCGAATTGTCTGTACTGGCATATCCTGTCCCATAGACAGTTCATGGACATTTAATCCATCATAATGTAGTAAGAGTCGAATTTGCTCTCTTGCCTCTTTCGCTATTTCTCCATCTATTTTGCAGGTATCCAGATATAGTGATAAATTAGATTTGAAATCCTCAATAGTTGAATTTCTTGTTGCTATTTCTATCAACTCCGGTATGTCCTGGCTATAGATCTGTTTTAACTGTGAAAGAGTAAGTGTAAGCATTTTCTTTTGTTTCATAAGCGATTCTTCTTTTATTGGTTAATTAATAAGTCTGAAATTGATGTAGTATATGCCACTACTACTGCATTATTCTGTCGGTGACAAAATAGTTGTCTTTGCCACTTGGACAACTGCAAGAAGGAAGAATCTCTTCTTTCTGCGTGCAGAAGAGTGGATTCTTTGACAGGTTCAGAGTGACAGATACTTCTACGCGTCATTATCGATTGGTCCACTTTCGCAAGTGTGTCGATGCCCCCGTTCCTATATCGTTTACGGTCTGTTTGCAGACTATTAATAACTGGGATGTAGAGCATTAATAGTTGGAATGTAGGTTATTAATAGTTGAGAAGTTGACTATTAATATTCAACAAACAGATAAATAATGTCCTTCTGAAGCTTGGCGGGATACTTGCGGAAGTAAAATACTCTATAAAGATAACAAAAAAAGCGGAGTTTATCTAACTTCGCTTTTCCTACCATATTATTCTTTACGATTATTTTTTTCTTTCTAACATTTCGAACGATTTATTTTTTCGTCTCTGTGTCGTCATCTTTCCGCTTAGGCTCTTTTTTAGCGAGCATTACAATATTGTACACATATTCTGTCATCCAATCTTCCGAATATCCCAGACGTTCTTTGTATTGACGGACAGCGGTGGCAGTCTTGTGCACGTCATCAGCTTTCCATACTAATTTAGTACATACATCGTGTACTGTTTTTTGGGTCATTCCGTAAAGAGCTTTCTTAAAAATAGAAGGCATACGGAATTTCCATTGCATCAGGTTGCCCATTAACATCATCAGGTCGTTGGAGAATCCCTGATACATAAATAAGTAAGACTGGATATCGTTCTGAGTGCGACAGTTTCGTTTAACAGATGCATCAATCTCTTTAAAAAAACCTTCGCTCAGACCATAATCCTGCATCAACATTTTGCGTGAAGTAGTTTTTTCGGCAAGTCCCAGTTTACCGTTTTGTGTCGGCACTTTAAAAAGACGTTTGAAGTTAGCTACATCAGGTAAAAAACGAATGTTTGTGATACCTAGGTTCGTAGCAATTACTGATTGGAAATAAACCCGGGTCAGTGATATAAAATCTTCTACATTGCCGACTTTTGTTTCATCGGATTTTTTCTTGAATAAACCAAATAAGCCCATTGTTATGTTTACAAATTACAAGTTACAAATATAAAACAAAGTAGACGAGATCAAACTGTATCAGTTTGCCGTTCACTAATTTGGGTGCAAAGGTAAGAAAAACAGTTGGGTTTCACCAACATTCCAGGTCCTTTTCGATGTCCGGCATTCTCTCTTTTTTGAAAACAGGGCTTGAAATACCAGCTTTCTTCTGGGCGCGATAGTCAGCGAGCAGACGGATTGCATATTTCCCAAGGAAAAGGATAGCGATCAGGTTACAGATTGCCATTAGTGCCATGGTTATATCAGCCAGATTCCAAGCCATGTCTAGAGTGGTAAGTGCTCCGAAAAGTACCATACCGCTGACTAATATCCGGTAAACATAAAGTATCCATTTTCTTTGGGTGATAAAACGAATATTGCTTCTCCGTAATAATAATTCCCTAAGATACTGCTAAATGCAAAAAAGAAAAGAGCTATGGCAACAAAAATACTTCCCGACGCACCTATTTCATTTGTTAATGCTTGTTGGGTTAGTTGCACACCATTGGCAGAACCATCCAGCGGAGCACCACTAAACAAGATAATGAATGCCGTACAGGTACAGATTAATAAGGTATCCGTAAACACAGCCAATGTTTGTATTAATCCTTGTTTTACCGGATGCGAAACGTGTGCAGTAGCTGCTGCATTCGGTGCAGAACCCATTCCGGCTTCATTACTGAATAGTCCACGTTTGATACCTTGCATCAATGCAATACCGACTCCTCCACCCAAAGTTTGTTCCCAACCGAAAGCATTACTGATGATGAGTGAGATAACTCTCGGCAAATGAGTAATATTGAGCAAAACAATGATGAAAGCCAGTCCTATATATCCTAATGCCATAATTGGCACAATAATGCTACTGACACGCGCTATGCGATGAATACCTCCGAAGATAATAATCAATGTCAGCACAGTCAGTATACTACCTAATATAAAATGGTCAAATCCGAAAGCGTGTTCTGCTGCAGCACAAATGGTATTGCTCTGTACAGAGTTGAAAGCAAAGCCGAAGGTGATACTGATAAGTACGGCAAAAAGCATGCCCATCCAGGGTTGTTTCAATCCTTTTTTCATATAGTAGGCTGGTCCGCCGATGAAGGAGTCTTTTCCGCGTATTTTGTATAACTGTGCTAAAGTAGATTCGATAAAAGCACTCGAAGCTCCGAGTAGAGCGATCACCCACATCCAGAATATGGATTCAGGGCCTCCGATAGCAATTGCCGTAGCTACTCCTGCCAGATTACCTGTTCCTACACGACTGGCGATGGATATGGCGAATGCTTGAAAAGAAGATACATGTTTCTCACCCTGTTTACCTTTTCCGGCAGATTCACTCAGTAGTACAATCATTTCGCGCAGCATACGGAATTGTACGAATCGAGTACGTATGCTGAACCAAATAGCACAACCAAGTAGCATGATTATTAGGATGTAAGTCCAGAGCAAGTCATTGATGTCGTTGATAAAACCCATAGTTAAGTATTAAGTATCCAGTCGGGAATAGCGATATGGTTATTTATTTTTTTATACGGAAGTAGAATTTGTGGTTTTCGAACACAGGTTCTACGATGTCATAACGAACAAATTTAGCCATCAGATGTTCGGCAGAACGGCGGGAAATGCCGGTTTGCCGACAATATCGGTTGAGGGAGAGTAAGGTGCCTTGTTCCAATTGGTCGAGTAGGAGTTGTTCACGTTCAGTATAGCGAATCAGTTCACCACGCGGACTTTCGCATTGTTGCCAGACACGTAAGTGAACAGGCGTTGCTAAAATATTTTCATCTTTAATGCGAAGATAGGCGAGGGGTTTACCGTTTTCATCTTTGGCATAAACCGGTTTATGCAGACTTTCTTCAATAGTGACTACCAATACCTGGCGACCTTCCACAATATACGTTTGCATTTCATAATTCACTTCCGGTAAACAATAAAGTTGGGCAGCTGCTTCGATCATGTATTTCTCTTCTTCTGAGCGTACACCGGCAATCCGTCCATTATCCTTTACACCGATCAATAATCTGCCCCCATCCGTATTTGCAAAAGCCGATAGTGTCTTTGCTATTTTACGGGCATCGGATATTGCGAATTTAAAATCCTGTTGCTGATGCTCTCCTTCAGCAATCAAAGTATGTATATAATCGGTATCTGTAAGCGGTTTCATGGCTACAAAGGTAGATAAAAATGCTGAAAAGCCTTTTTTTTAGGTATTTTTCGCAGATTAATTCAAAAAAAATATCGTTTTTATGCGTTTATTTCAGGAAACAGTGTATTTTTGCGACACATTATTAACGAAAAAATAAAAGGATTATGAAAGAATTGGTAGAAAAGGTAGCAGCTCTTTATGCTGACTTCTCAAAAGATGCTAACGCTCAGATTGAAAATGGTAACAAAGCAGCAGGAACTCGTGCTCGTAAGGCTTCTTTGGAAATTGAAAAAGCAATGAAAGAATTCCGTAAAGCATCTTTGGAAGCTTCTAAAAAATAAGATTAGGAGTCTACTCAGATATCAGAAAAAGAAAAGGGCATGTCGTTTTGGCGACGTGCCCTTTTTCCTTTATATTTGCGAGTCTAATTCTATAGTAAGTCGTGAACGAAAATGTCCTTGCCAAATTAAAGATACTGGCGGAATCTGCCAAGTATGATGTATCTTGTGCTTCCAGTGGTACGGTGCGCGCTAATAAACCGGGCACTTTAGGTAATACAGTGGGGGGGTGGGGTATTTGTCATAGTTTTGCAGAGGATGGACGATGCATTTCATTACTCAAGATCATGCTTACCAATTATTGCATTTATGATTGTGCCTATTGCATCAATCGCCGGAGTAATGATCTTCCGCGGGCAACTTTTGCAGTCTCGGAGTTGGTAGAACTTACAATCGAATTTTATCGCCGTAACTATATCGAAGGATTGTTTCTTAGTTCCGGAGTCGTGCGCAATCCTGATTATACAATGGAGCGCCTCGTACGAGTGGCCAAAGATCTCCGTCTGATATATCGTTTTAATGGATACATTCATCTTAAAAGCATTCCAGGTGCCAGCCGCGAACTGGTCAATGAAGCCGGATTGTATGCCGATCGTTTAAGTGTCAATGTAGAAATCCCCAAAGAAGAAAACCTAAAACTCTTGGCACCAGAGAAAGATCATAAAAGTGTTTTCGCTCCGATGAAGTATATACAACAAGGAGTACTTGAAAGCAAAGAAGAACGTCAAAGGTTTCGTCATGCACCGCGTTTTGCACCAGCCGGGCAGAGTACTCAGGTAATTGTGGGGGCTACCTCAGAGTCGGATAAAGATATTCTTTTCCTTTCATCGGCACTTTATCAAGGACCTACCATGAAACGTGTTTATTATTCTGGATATGTCTCTGTGAATACCTACGATAAGCGTCTTCCTGCTCTCAAACAACCACCTTTGGTACGTGAAAATCGTTTGTATCAAGCAGACTGGCTGATGCGTTTTTATCAGTTCAAAGTGGATGAAATAGTAGATGACGCTTATCCGGATCTCGATCTGGAGATTGATCCGAAATTATCGTGGGCTTTACGTCATCCGGAGCGTTTTCCAGTAGATATCAATAAAGCTGATTATGAATTGATTCTTCGTGTACCTGGTATTGGAGTGAAATCGGCTAAATTGATTGTTGCTTCCCGTCGCTTTTCCCGTTTAGGCTATTACGAATTAAAGAAGATAGGTGTAGTGATGAAAAAAGCACAATATTTCATCACTTGTAAAGAGTTACCTATGCAGACAGTGCATGAATTGACTCCGCAACGAGTACGTAGTCTTTTAATCCCGAAACCTAAAAGGAAGATTGATGAACGTCAATTAACATTAGATTTTGGCATTACTCCAATACAAGACATTCCATGATCGTTTTTGTCTACGATAAAACCTTCGACGGTCTGCTGACTGCTGTCTTCGATGCCTATTCTCGTAAGACCTTTCCTGATATGTTGTTGTCGGAAGGTGATTCATTGCCTTTATTTTATAGTGATATGCATAGGGTCATTACGGATGAAGAGAAAGCTACCCGCGTATGGAAAGGTTTGCAGAAAAAAGTATCTTCTTCTGCTTTGGGATGTCTGACACAAAGCTGGTTGTCAGAACTTCCGGAAGTGGGAATGTTGCTTTTTCGCTATATTCGTAAAGCTATTGATACCCCTCGCTCTATAGAAACTAATTTTGCGGACCCTGATGTACTTCAACTCGCTCATATCTGGAAAAAGGTAGATGGCGAACGAGTACATTTATTACAATTTGTTCGTTTCCAGAAAGCTGCTGACGGGACATTTTTTGCAGCATTTGAACCACAATTTAATGCGTTGCCACTTACAATCCAGCACTTCAAAGATCGTTTTGCGGATCAGAAATGGATTATTTATGATATGAAACGACGTTATGGTTTTTATTATGATCTGCAAGAAGTTACTGAAGTTTCTTTCAATGATGATAGTCGTGAGGCACATCTTATTACCGGTATGCTGGATGAAAGCTTAATGGATAAGGATGAAAAACTCTTTCAGCAACTCTGGAAGACATATTTTAAAGCTATTTGTATTAAAGAACGACTTAATCCACGAAAGCATAAACAGGATATGCCTGTTCGCTATTGGAAATATCTGACAGAGAAACAGAATTTTTCTTCTCCTTCTTCCAAAAAGTAGAATTCTCGTTTCAGTGTCTATTCAATTCGTTGTACCGTTACATCCGGAAACTCCTGTATGAGTGAGAGAAGATGCCATTCGTCATTATTACGTTTTGATTTGATCACCATTGTGACCTGATAACATTCTGCTTCACCGGAATGTTGAGTTTCCATTTCATAGGAAACGATTAGATAATCTTTAGAGTTAAATTTGTCTGCTATTTTTTTCAATGTGTTCTTATTGTCGGTAGAGAAAGTAATCATGGAGCTTTTCATACCGACGCTTTTGAATACATAACTCAGAAGTTCCAGACCGATCAGTGTCAATATCACTGCTGCAATACCGATGGTATACATTCCTGCACCTACAGCTAAGCCGATACCGGCTGTTGCCCATATACCGGCGGCGGTAGTCAGTCCGCGTACAATTTGTTTTTGGAAGATGATGGTCCCCGCGCCGATAAAGCCAATACCACTGACCACTTGTGCTGCTACACGACTAGGATCAAGTGTAACACTACTCTCTTTGATAATTTCCTGAAATCCGTATTGTGAAACGATCATAATCAGGGCACTACCCAATGAAACTAGAAAATGAGTCCGGTAACCGGCTTCTTTAGCGCGATATTCCCGGTCTAATCCGATGATGGCACCTAATATTCCTGCCACCAATAATCTCAATACAAAATCGAAGTTCAATATCATAGGCATAATCTTCTTTTTACTTTTATAGGATGATTAGATCACTAAAGATACAATTCTTTTCCCTTTTGCGATTATTTATTTAGGAATAATTGAACATGACAACTGTATTTTATCGTATATTCGCAAACCAGAAGCTATTTATTTTCCAGAAAGTTGAAGAGATGATGAAGAAAAGGATATTTTACATTATTAGTTTTATTGTACTATTTTGTGTCGAAGTATTGATTGCTTTATATGTACATGATAGTTTTGTACGTCCCTATCTGGGAGATGTGTTAGTCGTAGTGCTGGTTTATAGTTTTGTACGGATCTTCTTGCCGACAGGAATTCCCCGAATGCCTTTCTATGTTTTCCTATTTGCATGTTTTGTGGAGATATTGCAATATTTCCAGTTGGTAGAGACATTAGGAATCACTAATCGGCCGGCAAGAGTTATTCTAGGTTCAACATATGATTGGAAAGATATTGGTTGTTATGCAGTGGGATGTCTATTTATTTTATTGTTTGAACATTTCTGTAAACGTTCGAAACTTTCTTAAGTTACACTTATTCTTCCAACTGGTGTCCGCAATATTTGCAAAACCTGGCATTATCTTCATGCCCCGAACGATGGCAGTTGGGACATTCTTTTTCCATTCTTCGCTTATATTCTTTCATCATGGTCACAGATACGATTCCGGTAGGTACAGCAATAATCGTATAACCGATTAACATAACTATAGCCGAAAGGAATTTTCCGAATCCGGTGACCGGTGTAATATCCCCGTAACCAACGGTGGTCATAGTGACGATGGCCCAATAAATACTATTCGGTATGTTATTGAATTCCGAATTAGGTTGTGTACCTTCTATCATGTACATCACAGTTCCGATAGACGTCACCAGGATAACGACGAAAAGAAAGAATACGGCTATCTTCTTACTACTTTCCCGAAGAGAGGCAAGTAAAAGTTCTCCTTCATTTAAAAAATTAAAAAGTTTGAAAACGCGAAATATTCGTATCAGGCGGAAAGCGCGGATAATTAATAAGTAGCGTGCTCCCGGGAAAAGCAGACCGATATAAAGTGGGAGAGTTGCCAATAAATCGACAATACCGAAAAACTGAAAATATATTTTCTAGGTTGAGGCGAACAGTAAATTCTTGTTATGTATTCGAAAGTGAAAAAAGCGGTAAAAATATATTCCATGATGACAAACGGAGTTGCCAGATAAGTAGGAAGTCCTTTCAAACTTTCGATGATCACTAATAATACACTAAGGAGAATGAAACAGATAAGAATCACATCGAACAGTTTTCCGGCAGGGGTGTCCGATTCAAAAATGATAACATATAATTTATGTTTCAGTTTCTGATCATACAAAAAATGATGGATTCTTTCTTTCAGTTTCATTATCACGTTTTTAATCAATTACCCAATTCTTGTTATAGGCTTCAGTTTTTTTCGGGTCATAGTTCATACCTTCTTGTGTAGGTATTTTGAGAACGTATTTTTTTCCACTTTTGTTTTTTAAAGAATGTTCCCTCAACCATGGGTTTGCATCTCTCAGCTGGGCATAAGTGATTCCTTGTTGTTTGGCATAGTCGTCCAGATTATCAATTTGCGTGGTAACTTCTATTTCTTTATAAGGAATAGGGGGATACAGATGTTCCTTTTTTAACAGAAAACCGTAACGTTGCGGATTACTAAGAACTTCTTTAATAGCAAGCAGACGGAACATATAACGGGAAGTTTCTTCTACTAACCAAAGATCCATGGCATGGTTGGCAAGTTGTTGTTCGAGCTGGGAAGAGATACGTCCCTGTCCGGCGTTGTAAGAAGCGGATACAGCCATCCAGTCTCCGTACTTGGCGTATGCTTGTTTGAAATATTTACATGCAGCTACTGTTGCTTTTTCTATATGATAACGCTCGTCCACATTATCGTTTACTTCTAAACCAAATTCTCTTGCAGTGGCAGGCATAAACTGCCATAATCCGGCTGCACCGACGGGGGAACGGGCGATATTATTCAGATTACTTTCAATAACCATCAAATATTTGAAGTCGTCGGGGATACCGTTTTCTTTTAGCAAAGGTTCGATAATTGGAAAGTATCGATTAGCTCGCTTAACCAATAACATTGTTGTGGAGTGCATGTAAGTAAATGACATCATTTCACGATCCATCCGCTCCCGACGGTCATAACGGCGTAGATCAATAGTTTCACCGTCAAAAGAGACTTTTTCGGGAACAGTTGGAGGAGTGACGCAATAAGGAACTTCCGACTTGGCGGAATGTTGTTCACTAACCATACTACTACCAATCAGCGTAGGAAGCATGGTTCCTATACCAAACACTAAAATAAGAGAGAGAATATAATTAATTCGATACTGTTTTTTCATTTCGTTGTTAAAAGTTTAATTCTAAATTTATTAATCAGAGAGTGTCTGACAGCCTCGGCAATAATAGATACTGCCTCCGAGATAATTTTCTTTTATGATCGTTTCTCCACAGCAGGGACACACTTTTCCAGCCGTATCTTTAGATAAACATGCTACATACTTGCCGTTTTCTCCAAATAAGTCTGTTTCCGTACTACGTCCACCTTGCTGGTAGATGTCATTCATTGTCTCCTTCACTTGATAAAACAAATTTTCCTTCTGTTTGTCGGTCAGTTCACCGATTTTTTTCTTTGGGTGTATGCGTGCATGATATAAAATATCCTGTAATACTCCATTTCCGAGTCCCGGAATTGTCTGTTCTGTTGCTAAAAAAGCCTTGGCGGATTTTTTCTGTGCGCTATCTTGGCAGATGAGATTAAGGAAATATTCTTTGTCGAATGCTTCTGACATCACTTGTGGCTTGTTGCAGGCTGTCAGGTAATATTCAGAAAGAGGAACATTACATTTTCCTTTCAGGAAACACATCAAACCACCATACATACGTACGGAAGCTGTAAGACAACTTTCATCCTCAAATCCTATCAGAAGTTGGTGTTTGGCCGGCAACTTTGTCCCCGGAGCATAATATCGCAAATTTACTCCGTCCGTAAAGACAAGCATTCGGTCCTCTATGGAAATTTCCACCATTCCTCCTTGCGACTGGGCATGGCTGATAACTTTTCCTGTCAGCCATTCTGCATATTCTTCGGGACTTCCTGAGAACCAGGCAAATTTATGAGGAGTAAATAGGGCAAACACATTGGTAATCCGTTTTCCTTTAACAGTATTGTTTAGTTGTTCGCACAAATAACGTGCTTCGGGGGCTTCGATCATATTTATATTTTTTATATTTCGAAAATGTTCTCTTGCAAAGATAACCTCATTTTACTTTTTTCAAAGAACTTTTTTTGCTTTTTATACGTTTTCTAGTATAGTTAAAAAACAATGGATCCATATGAATATAGTAATTACCGGAGCCACCGGATATATAGGCAAACATCTTTCTAAGTTTCTGACTGAAACGGAAGGACATCGGATACTTCCGCTCGGAAGATCGATGTTTCGTGAGGATATGTCCGGTCATCTGATTCAGACGTTGACCCACTGTGATGTTATTATCAATCTGGCTGGTGCTCCTATCTACCGACGTTGGACTCCTGAATATAAAAAAGAATTGTATGATAGTCGTATTAATATAACTCATCATATTATTCGTATTCTGGGCACTATCAAAACGAAACCGAAATTATTTATTTCTACTTCTGCTACAGGATATTATCCTTCAAGGGAAGGAGAAGAACCGAGTGCTGATACAACTGTGTTCGATGAATATAGTAAAGTCAGGGGAGAAGGATTTTTGTCAGATTTATGTTATGCTTGGGAGAAAGAAGCCCATCGATGTCCGGCATCAACGAGAACGGTGATTACTCGTTTCGGTATTGTACTTTCTCCTGACGGAGGAGCTATGCAACAAATGCTGAGATCACTGAAAATGATGAAAGTAGCTACTGCAATAGGTCCCGGAACGCAACCTTTTCCATGGATCAGTATCCGTGATTTGTGTCGTGCAATAGCTTTTATCATTAATAATGAATCATTGCAGGGAACTTTTAATTTGGTTGCTCCCCAGCAAATTACCCAATTACCTTTTACGAATGCAATGGCGAAAGCATATCATTCTTGGATGACAGTTAAAGTTCCCCGCACGGTCTTTCGTTTGCTGTATGGTGAAGCGGCTTCGTTTCTGACCACAGGGCAATATGTTCATCCTACACGCTTACTTGATGCCGGTTTTACTTTTTCAGTACCAACAGTGGATAAATTATTGGAAGGTACAGATCATCATACTGTCAATAATTTGGACCTTTCCCACTATATGGGACATTGGTATGAAATAGCCCGTTTTGATAATCGTTTTGAACGGGGGCTTATTGATGTAACGGCCACTTATACATTACGTCCTAACGGAACGATTCGTGTGGAAAATCGTGGATGTAAAAAGAAAACTCCGTATAATGTTTGTAAAGCAGCTACTGGACGTGCTATTATCCCCGATCTTACTCAACCTGGGAAATTGAAGGTTTCGTTTTTTCCCGGAGTTTATTCTGATTATTATATTATGGAATTGGATGAGGAGAATTATAATTATGCTCTTGTTGGAAGTAGTACTGATAAATATCTTTGGATATTAAGCCGTACTCCACAACTTCCGGAAGAAGTGAAGAAAAAACTGGTAACCGCTGCTGAACGTCGCGGTTATGATACAACACGTTTGAAGTGGATTGAACAACTCTAAAACTATAATAACATGGATTACAAAATTATTCATCAACCGGAACAGAAATTGTTTAAAACGGAAGTAGACGGTCGTACTGCTTTTGTTGAGTATCGTTTGTTGGGCGATAGCCTTGATATTATTCATACGATTGTCCCTCCACCCATTGAAGGGCGTGGAATTGCTGCCGCATTGGTAAAAGCTACCTATGACTTTGCTTTGCAAAATAGACTGAAACCTAAAGCAACCTGCTCTTATGCAGTGAAATGGCTAGAGCGTCATCCGGAGTTTTTATCACTTTAATAAAATACTCCAATTCGGTAATGACAAGCAAACCTCATGGTTATTAAGAGTCGGAGTTATTTTAAGAAAGTAAAAAAAACAGTAATGATGAGTAGTAATATTTGTCCTTCTAATTTGGTATCGTTCTAGAAAAATGGAACAAATATTACAGGATTTTATGATTGCCACCTTTTGAGTAGCGGAAAGAATTCCTTCATACTTGCTCGAGCCTCATCCAAGGTAAATTTTACTTCAGAATCCTTATTAAACTCATTGAGGAACTTTAGATTGTGTTCAATCATTTCGTCCATTGTGCAATCCATAGTAAAATGTCCGTCTGCATAACAATAATGGCAATACTCTTCGTTATTGCTACCATCTGCTTCTTTTCCATAAGTAGAGTCATCTATTGGCATACCACAACTCTGGCAAATTTTCTGTTCCATCTTATTTCTTTTTATATTGTTCAGCAACAAATATAGGTAGTTTTATTGAAAAAGAAACTATCTAACCTTATTAATTATCAATTCGTTTTAATCGGCATTCGTTTCCAGATCCATTGGGGAATCATTTGCCAGAAAAATACGAGAATCCGGTAACGTGTGTCTATAATAGCTACTCGTTGTTTTCTTTTAATAGCCTTAACAATACTATATCCTACTTTGTCCGCCTTCATTAGCATTGGATAATGTTTTCCGTCGTTCAACAAAGCCGTAGCAACGAATCCCGGACGGATATCTGTGAAATAAATATTTAGTCTTTGTAGGTGAACCAGTTGTTCGAGTGCATCGATATAAGTGTTCTGAAAACGTTTGGTTGCAGAATAGGCGGGAGCCACTCCCAGTCCTTTTGTTCCTGCTATAGAACTTATAACAGCCAAATGACCGCCACCGTTTTCTTTGAAATAAGTAAAAGCACTGTCTACCATCCGGATAAATCCCTCCACATTGGTGCGTGCTGTGTCCAACTCTATCTTGCTATCTAAATTTATATTTTGATAACCTATGCCGGAACTAAGCAAGAATAAGTCCATACCTCCTAACTTATTGATAAGTATTTGCAATTTATCAGTCGCTTCTTCTTGGGTAATGTCTAATTCCTCGATTTCTATCTGATCCGGTGCTATTTGCTGAAAGATTTCAAGTGAAAATCGACGTCTGCCAGCTACTCCCAGCTTCCAACCTTCCAGTAAAAGTGTTTTTGCTACTTCTTGTCCGATACCCGAGGTGGCTCCTATGATAATTGCTCGTTTCATGTTGTTAAATATTAAGTTGATGTATTATTCTTTTATTCGGAGTTCAGGAAGAATTGTTAGTCTTATCTTAATAAATGTCGGATAGCTTCCAAAGGAGCATATATAAGCATTCTCGGACCGGAGAAATGCATTACTTGTCGCATTCGTTCTCGCATAATGGGTTTGTAGCAATGGACAGTGCACTGTTTACATGAACTTTTGGTTTCTCCAAAGGGACAATGTTCAAGACGGGTATGTGCATACCGGAGCAATTCTTCACACTTCGGGCAAAGCGTGATATTCTTCTCCTTTTTCCGACAGTAGAGGCGTATCATTATCTCAACTGTTCTTTTTTCTTGTTCAATACGCGATTTCTTTCTTTTCTCCATAACTGAATATGGGAGCAAAGATAATAAACTGACAGAAAACTATTGTATCTTTGTAGCATGAAAAAGCTATTATGTCCGCAGTGTAAGATTGCTGCTATGTATGTGAAGAATGATTTGGGAGAAAGATTACTGGTTTATGTAATGGAGAATGGAGAGATTGTTCCAAAACAGCAAGGAATTTCTATGGAAGGTTACGATTTGACAGAGGTCTATTGTTTAGGTTGCTCCTGGCATGGTTCTCCTAAAAGATTGGTAAAGAGATAATATATCTATGCTTCGTTCTTTTTTTTGATTTAAGTCAATGAAAGAGACGAAGAAAACTAAATTTAATTCGTTGAATTCTTTTTATCTTTGCTCCTGATTTTAGAACACAGACGTATGGCAACTTCTAAAGAAATGACGGCAGGGCCGGCATTACCTCTAATTTTAAAGTTTACATTGCCGTTATTACTTGGCAATCTATTGCAACAAACATATTCACTTGTTGATGCAGCAATAGTTGGAAAGTTTCTGGGAATAAACTCATTAGCTTCTGTTGGAGCAAGTACATCGGTTGTCTTTCTTATTCTAGGCTTTTGTAATGGTTGTTGCGGCGGATTTGGGATTCCCGTAGCGCAGAAGTTTGGTGCACGAGATTATAGTACGATGCGTAGTTATGTTGCCGTCAGCCTGAAACTGGCTGTCGGAATGTCTTTGGTCATTGCTGTTATTACCAGTATCTATTGTGCCGATATACTTCGGATAATGCGTACACCGGAAATTATTTTTGACGGAGCTTATGATTATCTGTTTGTTACCTTTATCGGCATCCCGGCAACTTTTTTTTATAATCTTCTTTCGAGTATTATTCGTGCATTAGGGGATAGTAAAACACCTTTCTGGTTTTTGCTCTTATCTACCGTATTAAATATCGTTCTCGATTTATTCTGCATTCTAGTACTTAATTGGGGAGTGGCGGGGGCTGCCATTGCCACTGTCGTCTCGCAAGGACTTTCGGCGGTTCTATGCTATATTTATATGCGCAGGAAGTTTGAAATATTACAGAGTTCTCCAAAAGAACGGCGATTCCAACCGAAATTGGCTAAGACATTGCTTTATATAGGTATACCTATGGGATTGCAGTTTTCCATTACTGCAATTGGCAGTATAATGCTTCAGAGTGCTAACAATGCATTGGGAACGGCTTGTGTAGCGGCATTTACATCGGCTATGCGTATCAAAATGTTCTTTATCTGTACATTTGAGAGTTTGGGCATTGCATGGCAACTTACAGCGGACAGAATTACGGAGCCGGTAAACCGGAACGTGTTTGGTTAGGAATTAAAGCCAGTGTACTGATGATGTTAATTTATACAGCATTGACTTTTGTACTGTTGATGGTGGGATCTAAGTATTTTGCTTTGATCTTTGTAGATCCTTCGGAGACGGAAATTCTGAAAAATACAGAACTCTTCCTTCATGTTGCTTGCTGCTTTTTCCCTGTACTCGGATTGCTTTGTATTCTCCGTTATACCATTCAGGGAGTGGGATATACGAATCTTGCTATGTTTTCCGGTGTTTCGGAAATGATTGCTCGTATACTAGTCAGTATTTATGCAGTGCCGGCTTTCGGTTTCATAGCCGTCTGTTTTGGTGACCCTACCGCGTGGATCGCAGCGGATTTATTTTTAATTCCTGCATTTATTTATGTCTATCGCAGGTTAAAGAAAAGTTGTCTCACACCTATATCTTCTTCCAAAGAAGAGGAACTGGAATATTCTGTTCCATCCAATTAATAACAGATATCCGAATTGATTTAAAAGAAAGAGCTTTTACGAATCCCTATCTATAGATAATGAAATGTCCTCCTAAAGCAAAACACAAAACTTTAGGAGGACATTTCATTTTTTGGAAAAGGTGTAAAATTAGATTGTTAATCTTTTGGAGGCGGTTTCGTGTAAATAAAGATTTTTCAAACTTTTTGGGTCCTCCATTTAATTTTGTATTGGATAAATGGGGTTACCACTTTCGTCTACATCGGTCCATTCTTTTACGCTGACATTAGCAAATGAAACAGAGTTTTCATTGATGATCGCTCTGAATAAATAAGAATTTCCTCCTTTTAGGTTATTATCGGGTGGGGTGACGGAAGCGATATAAGTACGTATGGTGTTTTCTCCGTTCACCAGTAGTTCCAGAGTTAAAGTCATAGGATCGGAACTTTTCAAAGGAAGCATAATATACTGAATGGTAAAGTCATTGATACCCATTGTTGCTGCTTGAGCATAAGTTGTTTCGGAGGAAATAATTCCGGTTGATAGATCCATAATAGCTCCGGGTTTTGTTGGAGTGATAGTGGCCGAGATTATTTTATTGAGCGTAATATTTTCGCCTCCGTCTATTGTAATAACTACTTGTGTAGCTGCATGTTGAAAAGAAATCGGAATATTTATTTGAGAGCTTGTTACATCCTGATGTAAAGCACTCCACCAAAGGTAATCTACTCCGTTAGATAAAGGTTCGGATATTCCTTTCGTAAAGACAGGAGCAGGATTTTTAGTGTTACAGGATACAGCATAAAAACTGTAGATGTCGTTGCTCAAATACATTTTATATCCTTGAATTCCAGACAATACTCCGGGAGAAGAAGTAATGTAATCTCCCTCTTCGACAGGAGCACCGTTGATTGTGTCTCTGGTATTGGATTTGTATGCAGACAACCAGCTCTGTAGACCTTTACCCATGGGAGACATAGCTCGTGTCATGTTTCTGCTTTCCACAGAAGCACTGAATGTTACCAACGTTTTATCTTTGGTCGGATCTCCGTTGTCATTATTATTGTCACTGCCGTTGTCTCCGTTATTTTCACTTCCATTTGGGACGGTAACGTCAATGTAGATATTGTTTTTGGAACATGATCCTAATAGTAGTATCACTAAAGCTGATACAGCAAAATGCTTTGTAAGTCGAAACTGGATGTTCATAGTTAGGTTCTTTTTGAAAATTAGTAATTGTCTTTATATACATTTCAAAAAGAATTTAGTTCACTACAAAAGAACGTTTTTAGAATTCCGCCTCTTTTTGCAGACAGATTGTTTCGCCATAAACAGGATGGCAGAACTCAATATATTCGGCATGCAAATAAAGTCTGTTGGCTTTCATTCCATAAAGTTCATCTCCTACGATGGGACAACCTAGACCTTGCGGATGGGCAGCATGTATGCGTAACTGGTGTGTGCGTCCGGTTTTTGGAAAAAAGAGGATACGGATATATTTTCCCGAACTTTCCAATACCTGATATTCAGTGATTGCAGTTTTACCATATTCTTCGCTGACCATTTGCCGGGGGCGGTCTAATGGATTCAAGCAAAGAGGAAGTTCGATCCTTCCGTTTTTCTTTATTGGTTTTTCAAGTTTGCTTCCATCGAGTAGAGCAATATATCGTTTCTTGATTGTATGATTTTCAAATTGTGCTTGTAAATATTGATGCACTTCTTTAGTTTTAGCAATGAGTAATAATCCGGAAGTTGCCATATCCAGGCGATGGACAATCATTGGTCCAGTTGCATTTGGATATTTTTCTCGCACACGTTGAAAAACAGAATCTACTGTTTCAATTTTACCCGGTACAGATAGCATTCCGGAGGCTTATTGACTACTAGTAACCATTCATCCTCATAAACAATTTCTAGCTCCATGTGTGGACGTATGTTAGCGGTGAGAGGATTTTCGTCTACTTCCAATCCTTGTAGCATATGTTTCAAGATGGGCTCACATTTGCCTTTACAGGAAGGATAATAATAACCATGATGTCGTACTTCTGTTTTAGGTGAGTTTCCCCACCAAAATTCAGCCATTGCTAAAGGTTTCAATTGGTGGAGATAAGCATATTGTAATAATTTAGGTAATGCACATTCACCAGCTCCTCCGGGAGGAGTCTTATGTACCGTTTCTTTAAAAATAGTACATAGGTCTTTTACTTCTCCTTTGGCATTTAGCATTCGGAACTGTTGGAAAAGTTTCTGTTGTAAGGCAGCGGAACGTTCTTTCCTCTCCATCTTTAAATCTTCTATGGCTGTCTCGAATGCTACAACTTCTGCCTTTCGTTTTTCTAATAATTTTTTCCATTCCCGTTCCAATCTCTTAAAATTGGCTTTCTGAAATTGGCTTTCTTTGATAAGAGCTGTTTGTTCTTCCTCAGAAAGAGAAGCTACGGATCGACGTCGGAGCTCCCTTGCTTCTTTGTTTGCTTTCAGTTCGGCTTTGGCTTTGGTTAATGCAACGGTTGCCTGTTCAGTTTCTGTTTTTAGTTTTTGTTTTAAAGTCAGATAGGTGGTGTCGGCTTCCAATTCTTTTATTCGTGAATTAATAGTAGAGATTTGTTCTTCTTCTATCTTGAAGAAACCTTGTGGTTGCAATAGATCATAGACAGGAGGGACAAAAAAAGGATGTAGATTTTTTCCTGCCAGATTGCCGGAGAAAGCTGCCAGATAACTTATCACTTCTTTATTGTCCTGTACAATTAGAACACCGAACATTTTACCCAAAGATAATTCTTCTTGCCATTTCACTTGCGTCTCAATAAATGCTTTTACCTCTTCTGTGGCTAACACGCATAATGGATGAGGCGTATAATGAAAAGGATATGTGAATTTCTCCGGTAACGGAATGTGAGAAATCGATTGGCTGAAAAAATGTTTCATCAGTTCGTATATAGCTATCTTTACGGATACAAAAGTAAACTAAATCTGCGAAATTTGTTCTATATTTGTTTTAGAGTTTAAAAGGTATCGAAGAATCGTATGGAGAATAAACCGAAATTTGCCTTTGTAGGCAACAGTCATATGGCATTCTGGGCTTTGAATGTCTATTTCCCGCAGTGGGAGAGTTTCAATTATGGTGCTCCCGGTGGAGGATTGTCCTATGTGGAATCATTTGATAAAGATACTTCTGATTGTCAGGTCGTTATTCAGTTTAGTACGAATGATATTTATCAGTTGAATGAGGAAAATGTGGATGATTATGTGGAACGATATGTGAAAGCTGTACTTGCTATTCCTTCCTTGAAAACATTTCTGTTCTGTATTTTTCCTCGTAATGATTATGATGATTATAGTACAACAGTGAATCGCTTTATACGTATTCTTAATCAGAAAATACAACGTAAACTGGCAGGAACGAATATTGTTTATCTGGATGTATTCAATCGGCTATTGTCGGATGGACGATTGAATCCGGAAATGACTATCGATGATTTGCATCTGAATGGAAGAGGATACAGTATATTATCAGATACTTTGAAACAAGCTGTGCTCAGATCCAACGAGTCCTCTTTGTAAAAAATAGCTTTTATTCTTTATTGAGAGCCATATCATTTATTTTTCCTATTTTTGCAGCCAATAATTAATGTATAATCTCCATAAAACAATAAAACTATGGCTCAAGTAATTATTAACTCGTATGAAGAATTTGAAAAACTGGTTGGACAACAAATCGGCGTTTCCGATTATGTAGAACTTTCTCAGGAACGTATTAACCTTTTTGCTGATGCAACTCTGGATCATCAATGGATTCATGTGGACACAGAGCGTGCTAAAGTAGAAAGTCCTTATAAAAGCACCATCGCTCATGGTTATTTGACCTTGTCTATGCTTCCTTATTTGTGGAACCAGATCATTCAGGTGAATAATTTGAAAATGATGATCAATTACGGTATGGACAAAATGAAATTTGGTCAGGCTGTGTTGTCAGGTCAGAGTATACGTTTGGTAACTACGTTGCATTCATTGACGAACTTACGTGGTGTGGCAAAAGCAGAGATCAAGTTTGCTATTGAGATAAAAGACCAACCTAAGAAAGCATTAGAAGGAATAGCAGTATTCTTGTATTATTTCAATTGATAAGTAGGTCTTTACCTTTTATTGATACTAATTTTTCTCTTGCGGAATAAATAGATGATGCGATTCTGATATTTCAAAATCGCATCATTTGCGTAATAGATAACTGATGTAATGTTATTAAAAATATGCCTTTGCCTTATTTTCTTCATTTATCCCATTCATTCTTTTTGTTTCTTCTTTTTCGATAGATTTCGTATTACCGATTTCACAGCTGCTGATCCTTGTTCTTCTTTAGCTATTTCTATCATCATCCAAAACTCTTGCAATAATTCCGGAATCGGTTGGCAAAGCTTATAAGCCAGTTTGATACAAAGGCTTTGTATGCCTGGTGGTTCTTGTTTAGAAAGCATGTGGTTCAGGCAGAAGTCTAGAAAATCTACTCTGGTGGTATCTTTAAAAGACTGTTTTTCCAATAATTGCAAAAGAATCCGTCTTTTTCCGGAATGGGGACAATGGAGAACTTCATCAATAAGCCCTTCCTGTTTGCTTTCCAGCCATTTTCTTTCCGAAGAAGGAAAATGACTGCATGTCCAAAGAGCCTGATAGGAGATATAATTGTCTTTGTCAAAAATCAGTTGGTAAAGCTCTTCTTTACGTGAACTGTTGTATTTTATTTGATATATGAGAGAGTGAATATCCTCGATATGGAAACGTTTGGATAACTGATTGACGAAAGGAGCCGTTATTTCCATGTGTAAAATAGGAAAAGGTTTGCCGGAAGAGTCCGTTGCGTCGCGTCCGATTACATCAAATCCTCTGTTTAAATAAAACTGCAAAGCTTTTTCGTTCTGTTCATTTACATCTACTTTAATTATCTGTTTTTTGTTTACGGCAAAGTCAATCAATTGTTTGCCATATCCTTTCCCTTGTGCATCAGGATGAACAAACAGCATTTCAATTAATTCATCGCTTAATCCCATGAAAGCAACGATTCGGTTATCTTCACGACGTATGATGTACAAATCTACAGCCGGTAGATATTGTTCCCGTACCAATGGTTTGTAATACTGAATGTTCTCTTCCGTCAAGAAATGATGCGTATTACGAACTGAAGCTTCCCATAACAGAGTCAGCTCCTTATAATCTTGCAGAGTGGGTTGAGAAATCATGTGATTGTATCAAGTCTTTATTATTTATTCATGCAAAGATAGTTTTTTATGGAGATATTCAATGCCGGAATCAGTCAATCATCCTTAAAGGGACGAACAAAATGCGGATAGATAGGTTGTAATTGCTTGAAATCAAATTAAAGTAGTTATGAATCAGTCTGTATTAATTAATGGAGTATTAATCTTCGACGGAATTAATGAGAAGGTTATCAAAGGGAATGTTCTAGTGGAAGAAGGACGTATTCAGAAGATCTCTGAGTTGCCGATTTCTGCTGAAGGAGTAACAGTGATAGATGGAAAAGGTAAGTTTCTCATGCCGGGATTGATTGACGCTCATTGGCATTCGTATATGTCATGCAATACTATGATGGATTTGCTGACAGCGGACGATGCTTATACTCAGTTTAAAGCGGGACATGAAGCCGGAAAGACATTATTACGGGGATTTACTACCATTCGAGATGCAGGCGGTCCGGTTTTCGGATTAAAGCGTGCGATTGATGAAGGGATATTATCCGGACCAAGGATTTATCCGAGTGGTTCCATCATCTCGCAGACTGGTGGGCATGGTGACTTTCGGGCAGTTTATGAAGAACCTCGTCCGTTTGATTGTTGTGGACTGACACATACCGAAGAAATCGGAGCTGCGATCATTGCGGATGGGGTAGATGCTGTTACTGTGGCTGCCCGTAACAATCTTCGTTTGGGGGCCAGTCAGATAAAGTTGATGACGGGTGGGGGAGTTGCTTCACTTTATGACCGTTTGGAAGATACCCAATATTTTGAAGAAGAGATTAATGCAGCAGTAAAAGCTGCGGAAGATGTCGGTACTTACGTGATGGTTCATGTATATGTGCCGAGAGCAATTTCCCGAGCTATTCATGCAGGAGTGAAAAGTATTGAACATGGTCATTTGATTGATGAACCAACGATGGCACTGATTGCAGAAAAAGACGTATGGCTAAGTATGCAACCATTTACTTTGGAAGATAATCAATATCCGACAAAAGAACAACAAGCTAAGCATGAAATGGTGGTTCATGGTACGGATAGTACTTATCAGTTGGCAAAGAAATACAAGGTAAATTTGGCATGGGGAACCGATTTATTGTTTAATCCGGCTAATACAGTCAATGAGAATAAAGGAATTGGCAAATTACAAAAATGGTTCAGCAACTTTGAAATCTTGAAAATGGTTACTCATGATAATGCGGAGTTACTTGCTCTCTCCGGTTCACGAAATCCTTATCCGGGTAAGTTGGGAGTCATTGAAGAAGGGGCTCTGGCTGATCTGATTCTGGTAGAAGGCAACGCTTTGGAAAACGTCACCCTTCTGGAGAATCCGGAAAAGAATATACTTTTGATTATGAAAGGCGGACAGATTTATAAAAATACCCTTTTATCAAGCGAGTAAATAATAACACAGATGGTCATATATCTGTCCGTTATAAATCTGTTCTGCTTGATGAAGTATTCCTTCATAGATGAATCCGTTCTTTTTAAGAACTTTTTGTGAACGTTCATTGTGTGGATAGCAATTGGCAGATATGAGTTGGAGTTTCAGTTCTTCAAAACCATATTGAAGTACTGCTTGTGTAGCCTCAGTTGCATATCCATGTTCCCAATGCGATTCGTCAATCCAATAACCCAACATTCGGGTTTGTGGATTTTCCCGTTTCGGATCGGGAACAAGCCCGATGGAACCGATCAAATGCTGTGTGTCTTTGAGCGTGATTGCCCAAACATTTTCTTGTCCGATGAAAACAGTTTGAAGAATAATAAGAGACTCTTCAAAAGTTTCGTGCGGCTTCCATCCTGCATTGTTTCCTAAATTGGGATTATGGCAAGAGATAAAAAATTGCTCTGCATCACTTTCGGAGAAGGGGCGTAATAACAAACGTTCTGTATGGAGAGTTGGTGATGCTATCATTTCGAGGATGTAAATTAAACTGTGTCAAGCAACGCAAAACGCAGATTGCTTGACACAGCTATGATTTTTATTAATTTAGATAATTATCCTATTATCCATTTACTGCCTGGTATGAATGAGATAATCTTTGCAGTTACATAACAGCTAATGAATGTACTTACTGCAATACATGGAATGGCAGCAACGGTTGGTAATGCCAGTGTGCCTTTGAATACTGTTACCCAAAATCCGAGCCAGAATATGTGCATAAGGTACATACCATAGCTGAGTTTTGATAATTCTGTTATGATTCGTGGAGACTTCGGACTGTTTATACATGTAAACATAAGGAATGTTCCTGCAGTGAGAAGCACACAGTTGATTGTGCAGAAAGCCCACCCAATCTCTATTATAGGGGTGGAATGAGTTATTCCAGGTATAGCCTGAACATAGAATGAGTAGATGGTCCATGCAGCACCGACAATCATTAAAATGGCTCCTATAGTGAGACGTTTGGAACGGTTCCATGTAAGGTGTACATGTATGTAATGTGCAAGTACAAGGTACCCCAAGTAACCAGAGAAGTACCACAACATGTGATATTCATTCCAAAAACATTGTCCCCACAATTCACCGCACCAACGGTTGAGATACGGCATACATGTTGATAACAGGAATAACCCTATGAAGAAACGCTCTTCTTTTGCCGTAGCTTTTTTCAGCCATGGTGATATAATAGGTATGAACAGATAAATACTGATCAACGGATACATGAACCAGAAATGTCCGGCTTGTGACGGGAAGTTCAGTAATAATCGTGATAAATCCTGTATTGATGTTGCTCCATCTATTTGTCCCCACAATAATGGTAGGGTACTGTATAATATCATGAATATGAAAAATGGTGGCAGAATACGGAGGCAACGCTTACCATAGAATTGCCATGTGGTCTGTCCCTCCTTCATGGGAGCAAGAAGAAAGGCGGAGACAATTATAAACAATGGTACTGACATGCGGGAAAAACCGTCATACAAAGATACCCACAACCGATCTGCCTCATTGGCTAAAAAAGATTGCGGACCTGCCATGTCTGTGGAACCAGGAGCACCATAAAAGTTTTCACTAGCGTGGACAAGCATGACGAGAAAGCATGCAAATACGCGTACATAATCCAAAAAAACAATGCGTTTCATTTTTGTTTGAGTATTCTTGTTAGTAATAGTAAGATGATTTCAGTTTTGTCTTTTTATACGAAGCATGCATTCATGACAGAGATACTTTGTTGATTTTCCGGATGCAGCTTACCGGAGGGCAAAGATATAAAAAAACTTGATATACATAACAATATATGAAAATAATCAGGGCATCAGATATAAAAATCTGTTTCTCTTGGATGTTGAAAAGTGGAAAATATCCGTCACGCGTCACAAAATTTAATGTGATATATTGTATATCAGTGTAATTTATAAAAAAAGAGGATGCCCGGGGGGAAGGCACCCTCTCTGGGGAGAGAAACGGGAAAGTATTCTAAGTCTTATTTATAGTTATACTCTCCAATACAATTGATTGAAGAAGACTTTTTGCTATTATCTACTTATTTAAAATGACTTCAATTTATTTGATTCATTCATACACTCAGGTATCACTATCATCATAAAACTTTCCAAAGGCGTATCAAATACGTTCTTTTAGGATATCATTGGTAAGAGGATAAGGCGCACTATTGAAATAATCTACTAGATTATATATAGTTTATAGGCAGTATCAAATTTATTATATGATAAGTCATCTATTGATTTATATATAATAGGATTGACGTAATAGAAAGATGAGAATTTCTTAAAAATCTGCATACATAGTCTATTAGGGTTGCCGCATCATTTCCAAACCTCAATTCATTTTAACTTTCAACTACAAAAATAATACTATATTTTTGTTAAACAAATAATATTCTCTTTTTTCTTATTTTTCTATATAAATTTCTACGTTTTGGGTAAATGAATTTGTTTTTAAGTATGTATTTAAGTCATAGATATCCATACGTGTAGGGTTTGCTTGTTTACTGTTAATGAAATTATATGGATATGAACTAAAGTAGTCCTGGAGCTTACAACTATTATCTACAGTTTATTGTAAGGTAATAGAAGAAAAACTTTCTCTACTATATACGTAATGTCTTCCTATACAGTTCAAATCATTATATTATGTAGTTGAAATGGGTTTTATATACGGTGAAACTTTTAGTTCCATATACTGAAACCAATAGTTTCAAGTAGATGATACCTTTAGTTTCACATAGTAAAACTAATAGTTTCACCCTATGAAACCAATGGTTTCACTGTTATGAAACTGATTGAATAGTAGGTTGTTTTTTTCTTATGAATATAAGTTGGATAAATTCGTACATTATTTCTATGATTATATTGCCAAGTTGAAAAGTTATATCTACATTAGCTGGTTCAACGTCCAAAGACGCTACAAAAAACAACTAATTTATTTTGAATCAATGAAAATAACTCAACTTCGTAACAACGGAGACATTATAACACTTAGCGCGGTGGACTTCGAAACGCTGATAAATAAAGTAAAGACTGAAATAAAATCCCGTCCTGTTTCTACTTTTCGAGAATATCTAAGATATGCATTGCCCGGTGATCGCTGTGATTGTGCTGACAAACTTCCTAAGATCATTCCTGCTGCTGAGTTCAGGAAAGTGGGTGGCGTGAGACAAATGAAAGCTTACAACGGTATTGTAGAACTGACTGTCGGACCGTTATCCAACAAAGCCGAAGTAGCATTAGTGAAACAAAAGGCAAGTGAGCAACCTCAGACTCGTTGTGCTTTTATGGGATCAAGTGGAAAAACGGTTAAAATATGGACTACCTTCACTCGTCCGGACAATTCACTGCCAAAGACGCGGGAAGACGCGGAAATATTCCATGCTCATGCCTATTGGTTGGCTGTGAAATGCTATCAACCTCAGTTACCATTTGATATTTTGCCTAAAGAACCTACTTTGGAACAGTATTCACGTTTGTCTTATGATCCGGATATGATGGTTCGTCCCAACTCCGTACAATTCTATTTATCTCAACCGATGGCAATGCCAGACGAACTTACTTATCGTGAAGCTGTACAATCCGAAAAATCTCCATTGGCTCGGGCCATACCTGGTTTTGATTCGGAAGATGCATTTTCGATGCTATTTGAAGCTGCATTGGGAAAAGCATATGCTGATCTGGAGGAAGCGGACTGTGAACTGAATGCTGACGATTGGCAACCATTGACTGTTCAACTGGCAAGGAACTGTTTCTCTTCGGGGATTCTGGAAGAAGTGGTGAAACGTACTGTTTTTCATTTTTATAAACGCAGGGAGGAAGTGCTTATCCGGAAGATGATAAATAATATATATACGGAATCCAGAGGTTTCGGCAAGAAAGTCAGTTTGACTAAAGAACAAAGGCTGGCATTGCAGACTGAAGAATTTATGAAGCGCCGTTATGAGTTTCGCTTTAACACACAAATCGGGGAGGTGGAATATCGTGAGAGACATTCTTTTCATTTCCGCTTTAATCCTGTTAGTAAAAGTGCCTTGAATAGCATTGCTTTGGATGCACAGATGGAGGGGATTCCATTGTGGGACAGAGATATTAGTCGCTATATTTATTCCAATCGCATACCAGTATTTAATCCGTTGGAGGAATTTTTATATAGGCTTCCAAAATGGGATGGAGTAAATCGTATTCGTGTGTTAGCTAATACTGTTCCTTGTGCAAATCCACATTGGGCGGACTTGTTTCATCGGTGGTTTTTAAATATGGTAGCACATTGGCGTGGAATGGATAAGAAATATGCTAATAGTGTTTCACCTTTACTGGTAGGTGTATAGGGAACACGTAAATCTACCTTTTGCCGTAGTATCATGCCGCCTTCGGAACGTTCTTATTATACAGATAGTATCGATTTTTCACGAAAGAAGGACGCTGAACTTTACCTGAATCGCTTTGCGTTGATTAACATTGACGAGTTTGATCAGGTAAGTACTACTCAACAAGGTTTTTTGAAGCATATTTTGCAAAAGCCAGTGGTGAATGTGCGTAAGCCTTATGCAACCGCAGTTCATGAAATGCGCCGTTATGCTTCATTTATTGCTACCAGTAATCAGAAAGATCTCTTGACCGATCCTTCGGGGAGCCGCAGATTTATTTGTGTGGAAGTGACGGGAGTGATTGATACCAATCGTCCGATTGATTATGAGCAACTATATGCTCAGGCTATGTACGAGTTGGAGCATGGAGAGCGTTATTGGTTTGATCAGGCAGATGAGAAGATTATGATTGAAAATAACCGCGAGTTTGAGCAGGTTCCTCCCGAAGAACAACTTTTCTTCCGTTATTTTCGTGCAGCAGAACCGAAAGAAGAAGGAGAGTGGCTGGCTCCGGCAGAAATAATGGAGCATATTCAGAGAAATAGTGGAATCTCGATATCATTTAAGAGAGTGAATGTGTTTGGAAGGATATTGAGAAAACAAGAGATTCCTGCTAAACATACACGAAAAGGCGTTGTATATCATGTAGTTAAGTTTCTTGACTGATGTGATGGCACTGTGACGAAAAAGTTACCGTCACAGTGCCATCACACTTATTCGTCACCGGCTTACTGGCTTATTCTTAATTAGTTATCTTCTTTCATGTGACGGGTGATGGAAATTTACCAAATGTATTCTTCTGTGTAGCGATCAAAAGTTGGCTTATCAGCAATTCCTTTGTTATGGAATACTTGTTGGATGTACTTTTGATCATTAGGCGACAGATACCGTTCTTCCCTGTAGAACCGGTAGTAGCATGTTTTGCCAAAGTGCCAGATTAGATGTTTACGGATACTGACTGCATCTTCGTAAGGCAGTCTTTTCAATAATCGCTTGATTCCCCAAGCTACTTGAACTCTTTCGGCAGTGTGAAAGTATGGGCATTTGTTGGTGTCTTCCGGATAACAGACTGGACTTACAGCAGTGATGAAAGGAATGTTAGGCGTATCATTTTCTGTAATTAAATAACGCAGACATTTGGAAGCTTGTAAACATTGGGCGTTGAAACAACGGGCAAAGCTATAAGGAGCTGATTGGTTAGTTTCTTGTTTCATTTTATGTGAAATATTATTTTTTACAAAGGTAGGATTTTTAATTAAAAAGAGAAATATAATGGGGTATCTTTGTTGAAAGAAGTTTGAGTAAGATGGTAATAGTGAGAAATCTTGGCCTATATATGTAATTGCGGTATTTAATACGTTATTATAAATAAATATCTGATTTCGTTGTTTCAAAAGAAAATGGATAAATTATAAAACTATTCTTGAGTCCTTTTGTTCTCACGACAGATATAGTTGCAATATGGGATGGAAAAATAAGATAACAATAATATTGGCTGTCATCTTCCAGCTTTGTGTTGTAAGTTGCATCCGAGATAATGAGCTTTGTGATGAATGTGAGAAGAAAGAAACTGTTGATGTTGTAATCACTGGCTTACTCCCTGACTCCCTGGCTACATTTGAGGATCTGAATATGCGTACAGTAAGTCTGTTTTTTTATCCTTCCTTCGGAAAGTCTTCGTTCTCAGAGACTTTGCCCGGTGAAAATGGGAAGATTAGTTTGCCTTGCGACTTTTACTCTCTGTTAATCTATACATCGGATTTCTTTGAATTAGATGCCAATTATTACCGGGGTATGGAGTATCCTGAAACTGCGGAATCTTATGTACGTCAGCAGACTGAAAATGGGATAATCTATGTGGATGAACCGGACCCCTTGTTTAGTTCGTACGTTGAAAATTATAATCCAGAAGAGTCTTTCGAAAAACTGTCTGTCACTCTTCGTCCGCGAGTATTCACCTATCGGTTTAAAATTGCAGTGGAAGGGATACAATATTTGCAGTCGGCAACGGCAACGGTAACAGGGATGTACACATCTGCTTTTTTGATGGATGGGCACCATCGGGAAGATGAAGAAGGGGCCATGAATGTGGTATTAAAGAAAACAGAAGTGAATCCAGAAAAGAATGAAGGGTATTTATATGGAGAGTTTCGCTCATTTGGTCCTCATCAGCGGAAAGATGTAAAACATCACATATCAATAGCCTTAACTAATGATGAAACCAAAGTTGTGGAACTAGATGATCTTACCACTCCTATTAAGAGTTTAACGCGTGGTGGGGAGTTTGTTATTAAACAAAAGATTGTTATCAAAGACAATGGGGGCAGTGAACAAGGGAGTGATTTTAATCCTGGGGTAGTTGATTGGGAGGATATTGAAATTCCTGTTCCTGCTTGATGTATGAATTAATATAAAGAAAACTAAACTCCAGAAATTATGAAAAAGATTTTATTTTGGACTGCTATTGCAGCTTTCGCAACCATCAGTTGCACGGAAACGGATTCTCTTGATGAGTTAAGTAAGAATCCAATCTCATTTGATACTTCGGTTGGTAAATCTAACCGTGCTATTATTAATGGAACTGTATATCCTACTACGGAGATTTTCGGTGTCACCGCTTTTTATAAGACAACTACAGGTTCGTATGATTATACCGCTAATGGAAAGTATTTTGATAACTTACAGATTAGTAATGTAAGCGGTACTTGGAAAAATTCATCAGATCCATATTATTGGCCTCCTACAGGTAGCCTTAGATTTGCCGCTTACAGCCCTTACGGCTCGGCGACATATGCCTATGATGCAACAAATGGATCACAGTTTACAGGTTTTAGTCAGAATCTTTCAACTCCAATAGATTTAATGTATGCTGAGTCGGCTGTAGACTTGACTAGTGGTTCCGTTGCATTGACTTTTAAACATGCACTGACACAACTTTATTTTACTATAGCAACAGCGCAGAAAGGATTTACTTTCCAGATAAAAGAGTTGTCTCTTACTACCTTATATAATACAGGTAGTTTTAAAACGTTGAGCACACCTACATGGACAACATCGGGTACTACAGATCCAGTTTTCCCAGTTTATTCTGATGCAACTGGTATTGCTGTTAATGCTGCTACAAGTACTCCTTATGAGTTTACAAAACGATTGGCTGTTATACCACAGAGCGCCGCTGGAGTTAAGATTCACCTTAAGTTCGATTTGAAGATAGGTAATGCAGTGGTAGAAGCAGATCAAGTAAAAGATGTGGCATTAACCGGAACTTGGGCTCCTAATCAACGTGTAAAATATGCAATAACTATTTCACGTAACGGTTTGACCGAAATTACTTATACACCTACAGTTACTGATTGGGCAGCTGATACCAATACACCTGTGACCGCGAACTAAATGAAAATAATGGGTATTTTGCATTAAGTGGGTGATTGAAAAAAGATGTGTAATCGAATGGATAATTTAGACGATTATGAAAAAGAAGCTATTAGGGGTTGCCATAACAGCAACCCTTATCATAAGTTGTTCCAAGTCTGATTTTGAGGAAGAACAGCGGCAGACTCCTATCATTTTTACACCCTTGATAGAACAAAATACACGGACTATCATTAGTGGTACGACTTATCCTACTACAGAGAGTTTTAACGTCACTGCCTATTACAAACCATCAGGAGGCTTATATAATTTTGCAAATGCGGGAAAATACTTTGATAATATGCAAATAAGTTATGTTACTACTGGTAGTTTCTGGAAAAGTACGGGTGGGACTTATTATTGGCCGCCTCAAGGAGCATTGAAATTTATAGCTACCAGTCCATATGGTGCGGTAACTCCGAGCTATGATTCAACCAATGGCATTCAGTTTCCTAGCTTCCGGCAGAGCGCAACTCCTATAGATTTGATGTATGCCGAATCTGCTAATGACTTAACAAGTGGTTCTGTTGGACTAACATTTAAACATGCACTAACTCAGTTATATTTTACTATTAAGATACAAGCCGTATTAGGTCTTGCTTCATGTAAAATCAAGAAAATAGATGTGCTGAATGTTTGTAATGGAGGAAGTTTTAAGGCTTTACCAACGCCTACCTGGACTAAAACAGAAGATAGCAACTCTACTTTTAATGTTTATGATAACGCGACGGGAACCTTACTTGCTCCTTCAGATCCTGCATATGAGTTTTCAAATCGACTTTTGCTAATTCCCCAAAGTGTATCAGGTATAGTCATCCGTATTACTTATGATTATACGACGTTACTCGGTTTAGTAACTCTGGGTGCAACTAAAAACGTTACTTTAAGTGGAAATGCCTGGCAGCCTAATCAACGCATTAAATATGCCATCACTATTACACAGTTACTTTAATTTGTTACATATACTCCGAACGTAACAAACTGGAATGCTGAGACTGTTCAATGGTAATTGTTTTTCATCTGAAGAAAGTGTTTTGAATATTTCTATTTACTTAACCATAAGGCTTCTTTTTGTTATAACTCCATAATAATATATAGATCTTGTATTCCGTTATGCTCAATCGAATGATTTGCGTTCATGGTTACAGGTGATACCTAATTGTTATATTCATTTGGAGATTTTGATTTAGCTGGTGTGCCTATCTTCCTGACGGAATATTATTCATATCTAAGTGATCGTGCTGAGTTTTTTATTCCTGTGAATGTAGAAAAAAGAATAGAGAATAGCAATCGGTTGCTTTATAATATCCAATATGACCGCTATAAAAATAGGACTGTTGCTGACAAATGTTTAGAATTTATTGTTGAAATAATTTATTGTTATAAACGCGGCTATGAACAGAGAGAGTGTATAAGAAGAGATTAAAAATATTATTATTTCGGCCAAATGTAAAACTTATAATGGAAGACCATATAGGGTATGATAAGTTGACATTGGCCGATTTCTTGTTTAGAGTCGAAATAAGAAAATTTAGTTTCATTATTTAAGAAGAGTAGGGAGATTTTTGAATGTAGTTAAATTAGAAAACATTCTGCATAATTTAGTTGTTTCTAATAATAGAAGAACATGTATACTAATATAACACTATGTCAAAAACAACTGATAAATTTATGAATGACAAGGAGCTGATACTTCGTGATCATTTAGCACTCGAGAGGACTAGGCTTGCCAATGAAAGGACTTTGTTTGCATATATCCGTACTTCTCTTTATCTCCTTACCGCAGGAATTGGAATACTTCAAATTCAAAGTATTTCACGTTTGGATGGTCTTGCGTGGGTATGTGTTGTATCAGGTATTATATTATTTTTCTTTGGATTTGTTCGCTTTTGGCAGATGAGAAAACATTTAAAAGGGTACAGAGAGGAGTGATTATTGTTGGTTGTACACGTCTTTTCAGGAACTACTTTTCGTTCTCCTGTCCATCATATCCCCATTTTACATAAATAGCTCCCCAAGCAAAGCCTGCTCCGAAGGCAGTGAAAATCAGATTATCCCCTTTTTTGAGCTTGTTCTCAAAATCCCAGATACAGAGGGGAAGTGTTCCGGCGCTTGTGTTGCCGTAACGTTCGATATTAACCATGATTTTTTCAGATGGAACTTCCAAACGCTGGGTCACAGCACTGATAATCCGTTGGTTTGCTTGATGAGGAATAATCCAGTCAATGTCGTATTTACTCAAATGATTTCTTTCAATGATTGCTTCACAAGCATCAGACATATTAGCAACGGCATACTTGAAAACTGTACGTCCTTCCTGATAGATATAGTGCATACGGTTATCCAGTGTATAATGCGACGACTCACATACGGATCCTCCCGCTTTTATATGTAAAAAAGGTAAACCTTTTCCATCTGTCCTCAGTACAGAATCCATGATACCTAAATTTTCAGTAGTAGGTTCAAGCATAAAAGCAGCACCTCCGTCAGCGAAAATTGGACAAGTTGCTCGATCTGTATAGTCTATAATTGACGACATTTTATCAGCTCCTACTACGATCACTTTCTTATATTTTCCTGAGCGTATGAAATTTGCTCCAGTTTCTAAAGCGTAAAGGAATCCGCTACAAACAGCTTGCATATCAAAGGCAAAAGCATGTCTCAATTCTAATTTGTCGCACAAAATAGAGGCTGTTGAAGGTAAACGATAGTCGGGAGTGGTTGTAGCTACAATGACTAAATCAATATCATCCGGACGAGTTTGTGTACGTTGAAGTAATTGTTTTACTGCTTTACGTGCTATGTATGAAGTGCCAACTCCTTTGTCTTTCAGAATATGTCTTTCTTTTATACCAATGCGTCCCATGATCCATTCGTCAGTGGTATCTACCATTTTAGAGATTTCATCATTGGTTAAGATGTAATCGGGTACATATCCTCCGATTCCTGTGATTACGGCATTGATTGTCTGCATCGGTTTTATCGGTTTATTGATTTTTTGAACAAAGCTTATCGTATAGAAGAAAATGCGGGCGCTAATATACGGAAAAGAGGAGAATATACAATAGTAGGCTGATAAACCTGTTACTCTTTTATCAATGAAAAGGAAACTTTGACCAATTTTTAGCTATATAGTTGGTTGCGGTATTTGGATAGGTTCTATGTTGATATATAGAATAATAGGTATGTTCTTACTGTTAATTTATAGTATGATAGCTTTGTTATTGCGGAATAATTTCTTTCTGTATATGCAATGGGATGATTTTTCACAGAGTGTCTGGTTGTGATATCTGGAGAGTGATATGAAAGATCATTGTATCTACGTATAAATATACGTAGGAATGGAAATTTTTGTGTACGTTTGTAATTGTATAACATATTGGTTTAATAAACAAGGAAGATATTATGCTTGCATATACATACGTTGAACATGGAAAATTTGAATTACAGGAAAAAATAAAACCAGAGATACAGAACTCGCGGGATGCAATTGTACGTGTAACGCTTAGTAGTATCTGTACTAGCGACCTTCATATTAAGCATGGCAGTGTACCACGTGCGGTTCCGGGAATAACGGTTGGACATGAGATGGTAGGTGTTGTAGAAGAAGTAGGATCAGATGTCACTTTAGTAAGACCTGGAGATAGGGTGACAGTAAATGTCGAAACTTTTTGTGGAGAATGTTTTTTTGTAAAAGAGGTTACGTTAATAATTGTACAGATCCAAATGGTGGTTGGGCATTAGGATGCCGTATTGATGGTGGTCAGGCGGAATATGTCAGAGTCCCATATGTAGATCAGGGATTAAATCGTATTCCTAATATAGTTAGTGATGAACAGGCTTTATTTGTAGGCGATGTGCTTGCAACAGGATTTTGGGCAACTCGTATTTCGGAGATTTCAGAGAATGATACGGTTCTTATTATCGGTGCTGGTCCTACAGGGATTTGTACTTTGTTGTGTGTGATGTTGAAGAAACCATCTTGTATTATCATTTGTGAAAAGACACCTGAAAGAATTCGATTTGTTCGTGAACATTATCCTGATGTATTGGTCGTAGAACCGGAAAAATGCAAAGATGTTGTATTGAATAATAGTAATCATGGGGGAGCGGATGTTGTATTGGAGGTAGCTGGTAGTGAGGAAACTTTTCGCTTAGCATGGGAATGTGCTCGTCTTAATGCTGTTGTCACAATTGTGGCTCTTTATGATAAATCCCAACTTCTCCCTTTACCTGATGTATGGTAAAAACTTGATATTTAAAACAGGTGGGGTGGATGGTTGTGATTGTGCCGAAATTCTTACTCTAATAGAGAAAGGCAATATAAATACGACTCCTCTTATTACACATAGGTTTCCATTGAGCGAAATTGAGGCAGCTTACCATATGTTTGAAAATAAGTTGGATGGTGTTATGAAAGTGGCTATAATAGATAAATAAGAAATAAATAATGGATTTTAAAAAGTATAACATTGTTTGGATATATTTATTGTTGGTCTGTGATATTGGTAGGCTGTGATAAAGCTAGTCTAAAACGGGGATGAGAGATGACTCTTTTTTTTATTTCCCGATGCAGCATATTTACATCACTGATTATCAGTGACTATTCATTTTAATCGGTACAACCTCTGTTTTTACAAGTACACAGAATGTAGGGACAAATACAAACCGTTGTATTTCATGGTTTTGCATATACGTGTTGTACCACTTTCTTTCAGCCCTTTTGAGGAATATCCGTTATCAGATACAACGTATTGAACGATAGGGAATTTCCGCATGGATGTTACAGAACGCTTGTTGAATACAAAAGTAGTGTTTTTCTTGGAATTTCTGCGGTTTGCGGTGGGATTTTTATTAGTCTGGTGCAATGAAATATTTGATTCGTTGGAAAAAGTGTAGTGAAACTGGATTATTCGCTTGAAAAAGTGTAGAGCAGTGCTTGTGTACTTTAATTTGTGGTTTTGAATCTTACTATATTATACCTTATCTGATATAATAATGCTGATAATAAAATAAATTATACCCTTTGTGGTATAATGTGAGATATTTATATTAACTTTGTACCCGAAAAGGTATAAAGTAGGATGCTTATGAATAATCTCTCTACTACGGTCAAGATGTTGCGAAAGCAGTATAACCTGACGCAAGAAGAACTTTCGTTGAAGTCGGGGGTAGGATTGCGCTTTGTGCGAGACCTCGAACAGGGAAAGGAAACGCTGCGTCTTGATAAGGTGAATCAGCTTCTTGACTTCTTCAATTATGAAATGGTTGCAACTTCTAAAACAGATAATCAATGAGGCAAGCTCATATATTTTACAAAGACCAATTGGCGGGGATTCTGACTGAAAACGATGCAGGATATGAGTTCCGTTATTTGCCGGAATATCTCTCTTCGGAAACGGCAAAGGCTGTCAGTCTGACATTGCCTTTACAGGAAGCGATTTATACAAGTTCTGTACTATTCCCGTTTTTCGATGGTTTGATTCCTGAAGGATGGCTGTTGGATGTTGCATTGCGGAATACAGACATCAGTATTCTTGACCGAATGTCGTTGCTCATGACCTGTTGTAAAGATTGTATCGGAGCGGTAAGTGTTGTTCCTGTGGATGAAAAGGAGGTGAGCCATGTGTAATTGTCTGTATTGTTATCGTCCTCTCCTAAAGGGGGAAAAGGATATGCACACGGCTTGTATAAAGAAGTTCTTTGGGACAACAACATTGCCTGTCCTTGATTATACGACAGAGCAATTAGATCAGCTTGCACTGCAGATTATTCAAGACCAAACCTCTTTGACTGGTGTCCAGCCTAAATTGTCCTTGCATCTGAATGAACATGAGGGCAGCAAACGATTGACCATTGTTGGACTGTGGGGAGGTTATATCTGTAAACCACAGACCTCGCAATATGAAATGATGCCGGAGGTAGAGGATTTGACCATGCACCTTGCGGAGGTTGCACGTATAGAGGTGGTTCCTCACACGTTGATGAGAATGGCAGATGATTCGCTGTGCTATCTTACTCGCCGAATTGACAGGACTCCTGCCGGAGAGAAGATTGCGATGGAAGATATGTGCCAATTGACGGAAAGGCAAACGGAGCATAAATACAAGAGCAGCTATGAGCGTATCGGCAAGGCTGTTTTGAAGTATTCGTCTTTGCCTAAAATGGATGTTACCAATTTCTTTGAGCTGGTACTTTTTTCTTGGCTGACAGGAAATAACGATATGCACTTGAAAAATTTCTCTTTGTATGAAGCAGCGGATAAGATACGTTTGACTCCTGCTTACGATTTGCTGAATGCAGCTATTATCAATCCAAAGGATGATGAAGAACTGGCATTGACCTTGAACGGGCGTAAGAAAAAGCTTCAAAGGGAAGATTTTATCAAATCAGCAGTCACTTTGGATATAGAGAATGTGATTGTAGAACGACTGATAAATAAGTATATCAAGCTATTGCCTAAGTTTGAGGCAGTCATTCAAAGTTCTTTTCTTAGTGCTGAATTAAAGGAAAAGTATGGCGAATTGTTGAAGGAACGAGTTGAGAGGCTTTCCACAAATGCTACAAAACGATAAATATACAATATTATGGATACATTAGGTTTTTCAAAAGTAACATCATTGTTCATCCTAACTTTAATAGAAAGAGACGATGGACAAAAGAAACAAATTTTGGAGACGCCAACAAATGGCACGTGTATTTAAGGCTCGCATGATTCTTTATGCTGCTTATGGGCATTGTATCATCCGTGAGGATGGAAGTCATTATGAACATCCTCATTGGTTTGAGTTGGCTAAAGAGAAATGGGCGCAAGTTTACAAGACTACCGGAACTCCGTGTAGTTGTTGGATGTGCAGAGGCATGGAATATGACCGTAAGGGGTACAAAAAAGAAACTCTACGGATTATTAGGGAATCAATGGAGTTAGTTTAAAGGAATAGGAACTAAATCTGTGCATTATGTGCATAGGTTTAGTCCCTTATTTTTCGTGTAGGATATATTCAGAATAAATATCTTGCAATGTATCATAAAATCCCCATTCACAATCAATAAGCTTTTCAATCCGTTCGTAATAATTGGCTAACAATCCGTTGGGAAAGATAAGTCACTGTTTATATTTTTTTTGTGTAAATAGGAAACAGAATTCAGTTGTAAGTTAGTTTTTACTGGCAAAAAATATTTTAGAAAAGCATATCCAAATTAGATGTAAATGAAATAACCTCATTCTCACCTTTGATTGTAATGTTTTTTATATAATCTTTATATTCATCGTCTACAAATGCCGCATTGAATGGTTTACGAATAATTTCAGATAGATGTGTGGGAGTGCCATTCTTGGGGGATGCGACAAGTCTATATTTGTTTGAAAATGGGTTGTCAATATCTACTCTCACAAAAGAATAGAATCCTTTGCGTGCCATTTCAACAAATAGTTCTGAGAATTGTTGACTGAATACCTCGATATTATATTCTTGTAAAAACTGCTGAAAACTGTGGTTATCTTCCAAATTATCTCTGAATCTCTGTTCGTAAAAATCAACAGCTCGCTGGTATCTTATACGGATCAGTTCTTGGTTAATGACAATATTTTCTTCGTTTACAACATCTGGTAAGTTTGCGCATATGCCTTGAAGTTTAGGCAACATTGATTCGTTGTTTACTACCCCGGGAAGTAGTCCCCCTCTTGAAGCGGCATATATCCATGTGCCGTCAATACATGCATACCAATCAATATTATGTGTAAAAAGATAATTTTTATTATAAGGCATTACTTACTTATTTAATCGTAGGAAAAACTGCAATGCAAATAGCACAAGGAGCCATTGGCTCTCCAGTTGTAATATCTCGTGCAGCACTAAAACACAAATCCTGTATAGTCGTATGAGGTTCGTCTATCATACAGCGTTTTGCAGCATGAGGTTCTGCACATCGACCGACTTGATTACCGCATTTTGGCAAAATAGTAATATCCCCTATCTTACCTTTTGGTGGGACATACTTTAAAAGTTCAGACTTAAGAATAGGAACTCTGTCATACGTGTCGGTTCTAACTGGTTTCGAAAAGTCTTTATATATTTTATTTTGTAGTCCACAACATGCAACGGCGCACTTCGGAAGATCCCAAAAAGGTTTGGCTTTTCCGTCATGATTCAAATAACGCCGTTGTTTCTTATGTGTGTTGCGAAGTTCACCGCAATAGTATGCACACGATCTCTCTAATATAGGATGTATCATAATTGTTTTTAACGCAATAAAAGGATTAATGCAAATCGCATTTTAATTTGTACAAAGATAGTGAGATAAATCGAATTATCGAATATAATTCGCTATATTTGCACTATAAAATCGAATCAAAGAATGAAACTGAATAGAATAAAGGCTGTATTATCTGAAAAAGGTATATCTCAAACATGGTTGGCTAAGAAACTTGACAAGAGTTTCAGTATGGTAAATGCTTATGCGTGTAACAGGATTCAACCGAATTTGGAAACGCTTCAGCGGATTGCTGAGATTCTACAGGTTGATTTGAAAGATTTGATAACTGATAAAAAGAGAGACAGCAATAGAATTAATAGGTCTGATGGTTTTGGTTTCAGTTGTAATCTATGAAAATTAGAAAAACATTGGATGCCAATATGCTAACTACTTAAGAAAAACAATTTAATAAGGCAAGGATATGGCAATACAAAGCGAAGCTGCTTTAGAGAATGGACTTATCGCCACTCTCCGCAAAATGAACTACGAGTATGTTCAAATTGTGGAAGAGGGAAATCTTATGTCTAATTTCAAACGTCAACTGGAAATCCATAATAAAAAGCAGTTGGCGGAATTAGGTCGTACTGAGTTTACCGAAGCTGAATTTGAAAAGATACAGATATATCTTGAAGGAGGAACACGATTTGAGAAAGCCAAAAAACTTCGTGACCTTTTTCCTTTGGAAACAGAAAACGGACAACGTATTTGGGTAGAATTTCTCAACCGCCAGCATTGGTGTCAGAATGAGTTTCAGGTTTCCAATCAAATCACGGTGGAAGGTCGCAAAAAATGTCGTTATGATGTAACAATTCTTGTCAATGGTTTGCCCTTGGTGCAGATAGAACTCAAAAGACGTGGTATCGAGCTTAAACAGGCTTACAATCAGATACAGCGTTACCATAAGACTTCATTTCATGGTTTGTTTGACTATATTCAACTATTTGTCATATCCAATGGTGTGAACACCCGTTATTTTGCCAATAATCCTAATAGCGGTTATAAGTTCACGTTCAACTGGACGGATGCAGGAAATGTGCCGTTTAACGAACTTGACAAATTTGCCGCATTCTTCTTTGATAAATGCACGTTGGGCAAGATGATTAGCAAATACATCGTGCTTCATGAAGGAGACAAATGCCTGATGGTGCTTCGCCCCTACCAGTTCTATGCCGTGGAAAAAATCCTCGACCGTGTGGTGAACTCCAATGACAACGGTTATATATGGCATACTACAGGAGCCGGAAAAACGTTAACTTCATTCAAGGCAGCCCAACTGGTTTCAGAATTGGACGATGTGGATAAGGTGATGTTTGTGGTAGACAGGCATGACCTTGACACGCAAACGCAATCGGAATATGAAGCGTTTGAACCCGGTGCTGTGGATAGCACAGACAATACCGATGAGTTGGTTAAACGTCTCCAAAGCAATTCCAAAATTATCATCACCACGATACAGAAACTCAATACAGCCGTCAGCAAAACATGGTACAGCACGAAGATTGACGAAATCCGCAGCTCTCGTATCGTGATGATTTTTGACGAATGCCACCGCAGTCACTTTGGTGACAGCCATAAGAACATCATGAAGTTCTTTGTGAATGCGCAGGTATTCGGTTTTACCGGCACACCCATATTTACGGAAAATGCGGTAGATGGGCATACAACCAAAGAAATATTTGGTAATTGTCTTCACCGTTATCTGATAAAGGATGCCATTGCCGATGAAAATGTATTGGGTTTCCTTGTGGAATACTATCATGGTAACGAACAGGTTGGAAACGGAAGTGAAAACCGCATGACGGAAATAGCCAAGTTTATCCTCAATAACTTCAATAAGTCCACATTCGACGGGGAGTTTGATGCTTTGTTTGCCGTCCAGTCAGTTCCTATGCTGATACACTATTACAAAATATTCAAAGAACTCAATCCGAAAATCCGCATTGGGGCTGTGTTCACATATGCAGCCAACAGCAGTCAGGATGATGAGCTTACCGGAATGAACTCAGGGAACTATGTAAGTGAAAGTGTTGGTGAAGCTGACGAGTTGCAAGCTATCATGGACGATTATAACGAGATGTTCGGTACTTCGTTCTCTACTGAAAATTTTCGTGCCTACTATGATGACATCAATCTCCGTATGAAGAAGAAGCGTGCCGACATGAAGCCACTTGACCTCTGTCTGGTGGTGGGTATGTTCCTTACCGGGTTTGACTCCAAGAAGCTAAACACGTTGTATGTGGATAAAAATATGGAGTATCATGGCTTGATACAGGCGTTCAGTCGTACCAACCGTGTGCTTAATGAAAAGAAACGCTTTGGTAAAATAATCTGCTTCCGTGATTTGAAAAGCAATGTTGATACAGCCATTCGTCTATTCAGCAACAGCAACAACCCAGAGGAAATTGTTCGTCCGCCATTTGAGGAAGTAAAGACAGAATATCAACAGCTTACTAAGGATTTCTTACAAAAATATCCCACCACTTCAAGCATCGACCTTTTGCAATGTGAAACGGATAAAAAGGATTTCGTGTTGGCGTTCCGTGATATTATTCGCAAACACGCAGAAATTCAAATTTACGAAGATTACGATGAAAGTGCGGATGATTTGGGTATGACGGAACAGCAATATATGGATTTCCGAAGCAAATACCTTGATATATATGACAATGTGATTCCAAAACCACAGTCATCTGCCACGCCTGCATCAAATGACGAACAAGGTGGGGAGGATGCGGATGGAAGTTTGGAAGACATCGATTTTTGTTTGGAGCTTCTGCATAGCGACATTATCAATGTGGCATATATCCTTGAACTCATAGCAAATCTTGACCCATATAGTACAGATTATGCCGAACGCCGTCAGTCCATTATTGACACGATGATTAAGGATGCCGAACTGCGAAGCAAAGCCAAACTGATAGACGGATTTATTCAAGAAAATGTGGATGATGACCGCGATAATTTCATGGCCGGGAAACAAAAGGCTGATGGTACTTCCGAATTGGAAGAGCGGCTGAACAACTACATTACCAAGAAGCGTACCGAAGCTATTCATACATTAGCGCAAGAGGAAGATATTGCTCCCGAAGTGCTGAATCATTATTTGTCAGAATACGATTATGTACAGAAAGAGCAAACAGACATCATAAAGGATGCGCTGAAAGAGAAACATCTGGGATTGATAAAAAGAAACAAGACATTAAAAAGGATTGTTGACCGATTGCGTTCGATTATCCGCACATTTAGTTGGGACTAAAAAAATAAAAATAATATGAGCGAAGAATTACAACAAAAACTCCGTGACCAGCTTTGGGAAGTGGCTAACCGTTTGCGTGGCAATATGTCGGCAAGCGATTTCATGTACTTCACACTGGGCTTTATATTCTATAAGTATCTGTCTGAAAAGATAGAAAATTTTGTAAATGGTGAATTGGAAGATGACGAAGTTAGTTTCAATGAGCTATGGAACATGGATGACGAAGATACCGCAGAATTGCAAGAAGAGGTAAAAGACCTTTGCCTTTCAGAAATCGGCTACTTCATCGAACCTCAATACCTGTTTTCGTCTGTCATCGAAAGTATCAAGAAGAAAGAGAACATCCTCCCGATGTTGGAGCGTTCACTTAAACGTATTGAGGATAGCACCCTCGGACGTGACAGTGAAGAGGATTTTGGCGGATTATTCTCCGATATAGACCTTGCTTCACCCAAATTAGGAAAAACAGCAGACGACAAAAATACACTGATAAGCAACGTATTGTTGGCTCTTGACGAAATCAAGTTTGGCGTGGAAGCCTCAAAGGAAATCGACATCTTAGGCGATGCCTACGAGTATATGATTAGTCAATTTGCAGCCGGAGCAGGTAAAAAAGCCGGAGAATTTTATACTCCGCAAGAGGTAAGCCGTATATTGGCTGAGATTGTAACTATCGGCCATGAGCGTCTGCGCAATGTCTATGACCCGACTTGTGGCTCAGGCTCTCTACTACTCCGTGCAGCACACATCGGTAACGCTGTAGAAATTTACGGTCAGGAAAAGAATCCGACTACTTATAACTTGGCTCGCATGAATATGTTGCTGCATGGCATCAAATTCAGTGATTTCAAAATTGAAAATGGTGATACACTGGAGGCAGATGCCTTTGGCGATACCCAATTTGATGCAGTAGTTGCCAATCCTCCTTTCTCTGCCGAATGGAGTGCAGCTGACAAATTCAATACTGATGACCGTTTCAGCAAAGCCGGGCGTTTAGCCCCACGCAAGACAGCCGATTACGCTTTCATCCTTCACATGATATACCACCTTTCCGATGGTGGCACGATGGCTTGTGTAGCTCCTCACGGTGTTTTATTCCGTGGTAATGCCGAAGGTGTAATCCGCCGCTTCCTCATTGAGAAGAAAAATTATGTGGACGCAATCATTGGTCTGCCTGCTAACATCTTCTATGGAACGTCTATACCGACCTGTGTTTTGGTACTCAAAAAATGCCGTAAGGAAGATGACAATATCCTCTTTATTGATGCCAGCAAGGAGTTTGAAAAGGTAAAAACTCAAAATAAACTTCGACCCGAACACATCAAAAAGATAGTTGACACCTATCGTGACCGTAAGGAAATCGAGAAGTACAGCCACCTTGCTACACTGCAAGAGATAGCAGACAATGACTATAATCTGAATATCCCTCGTTATGTCGATACCTTTGAGGAAGAAGAACCTATCGACATCAAAGCTGTAATGGCGGAGATTAAAGAACTCGAAGCCAAACGAGCCAATCTTGATAAAGAAATCGAAGGCTATCTGAAAGAATTAGGGTTAGTTGACTAAAATTAGAGGCAATGGCAAAGCGATTTGAAATACGGAACAGTACGGCTGAGTTCCTTATCTTCGCTATTGAAGGTAAAGAAGAGGGCATACAAGTGATGTATCAGAATGAGACCATTTGGTGTACTCAAAAAGCAATGGCCACTCTGTTTGACTGCTCAACTGACAATATTGGATTGCATCTAAAAAATATCTACGCCAGTGGTGAGCTACAAAAGGAATCAACTACCGAGTTTTTCTCGGTAGTTCAAACAGAAGGCAAACGGCAAGTGAATCGTAAAACTTTGTTTTACAATCTTGATGTCATTATTTCTGTTGGGTATCGTGTAAACAGCATCCGCGCTACCCAATTCCGTCAGTGGTGTACTTCTATCATCCGCCAGTTCTCTATCCGTGGCTATGTGATAGACAAGAAGCGTATGGAAAATGGCTCATTCATTGGTGAGGACTATTTCGAACATTTGTTGGCTGAAATTCGTGAGATTCGGCTGAGTGAACGCCGTTTCTACCAGAAGCTCACAGATATTTATGCCACAGCTATTGACTACAACCGTGATGCACCTACCACACGATTGTTTTTTAAGAAAGTTCAAAACAAAATGCACTATGCCGTACATGGTCAGACTGCGGCAGAACTAATCGTTAGCAGAGCCGATGCCGAAAAAGAACACATGGGATTGACCACATGGGAGAAAGCTCCCAACGGAAAAATTGTCAAGACCGATGTAAGTATAGCAAAAAACTATCTGAAAGGTATCGAATTGGAAGATATGGGGCGTTTGGTCAACTCTGTACTGGATATGGCAGAGCGTATGGCAAAGCGTCATATTCCGATGACAATGGAAGATTGGGCAAAGCGCATTGATATTATCCTTGAAGCAGGTGGTGATGTAATTCTTCCAGATGCTGGAAAGGTAACGGCAGAGTTCGCCAAGGAGTTTGCCGAGAGCGAATTTGAGAAGTATCGAATCATTCAGGATCGCTTGTTTAGCTCTGATTTTGACCGATTCAATAATGGCGATAACTTATTGCCATTTGATATTAACCCTGATAAAGAATAATGATTATGGCAAATAATAACGAAAATAAAATCCTCAATGTTCCCCATTTGAGATTCCCGGAGTTTAGTGGGGAGTGGAAAATAGTAAAGGTTTCAGAACTCTTGGAGTTTTATTCAACCAACTCTTTATCATGGGAACAATTAGATTATGGTAATGGAATAATCAAAAATCTACACTATGGGCTAATACATAAAGGTTTGCCGACTATGGTAGATATTTCTTCTGATTTACTCCCTTATATCAAGAGTGAATCAATGCCAAAGTCATATACATTATTTCTAAATGGTGATGTTGCCTTTGCCGATGCTTCAGAAGATACGAATGATGTTGCTAAAGCAGTTGAGATTGTAAATTGTGATGAGCAACAAATCGTTTCCGGTTTGCATACTATTCATGGACGTGACAAGTCTGATTTGACCGTGATAGGTTATAAAGGATATGCTTTTGCCTCAGATTCGTTCCATAAGCAGATTAGACGGATTGCTCAGGGTACAAAGGTATTCTCTATAAATGTTCGCAACTTCGATGAAGTTCGTGTAGGAATACCATCCAAAGACGAACAAATAAAGATTGCGAAGTTATTGCGAGCAATAGACCTACGTATCGCTACCCAAAACAAAATCATTGAGGATTTGAAAAAACTAAAGTCCGCAATTATTGACCAACTCTATTCTGCAATAAAAGGTAACGAATATTCATATAGACAAATCTTTGAAATTGTAAATGAACGAAACAAGCAACTAGAATATTCAAACATTCTTTCAGCAAGCCAAGAAAAGGGAATGGTAAACAGGGAAGATTTGAATTTGGATATTCAATTCGAGCGAAGCAATATCAATACTTATAAAGTAGTGAGGAAAGGCGATTATATAATTCATTTACGTTCATTTCAAGGAGGTTACGCGTTTTCTGAAAAGACTGGCGTATGCAGTCCTGCATACACAATATTGCGCCCGAATGATTTGTTGGAGTTTAGGTATCTGTCATATTATTTTACTTCGCAAAAATTTATCAAATCGCTGATTATTGTTACTTATGGTATTCGAGATGGTCGTTCTATAAATGTTGAAGAGTGGCTTGATATGAAAACGGTAATTCCGCCAAAAGAACAACAATGTCATATAGTAGAAACGATTAGAAATATTGAGAACAAAATCGAAAACGAAGAACTCTATGCGTCCTGTTTATCAAAACAGAAGCAGTATTTGCTCCGTCAATTGTTTATATAAACATTTGACGGAGCAAATACAACTTTTGTGAAATGTATAAACTACAGAGTGATATATTATTTTCCAATAGAGTGTCAACAGATGTAAGTAGCTTTATTCTATTTTCCTTAATAGGTGTGGCAGGAATCGAAAAAGACATACGAAGTATATCATCACCGTTCAAGTTGGCAATAGCCCCATTACCACCTTGCAATGAGTTCCATATATACCTACGGTATTTGTTAGTCTGAAATAGCCATTTTACAACAGCTTCCTTTGAGCGATATATACCACAAAAAGCACCAACAGTTATAGGAGTTGGGCAATCACCGTCGTAAAATGAGGATTTTCCAACTAATGAGGAACTTCCGTTTGCCATACAAATAACAATGTCACCAGCTTGTAACTGTTGCTCTGTTAGTATTTGCTTGTTTACAGACACAATATTATTATGATAATCAAGTGAGTTTCCGTTGACAATATTGTTAGACCGCATAACGAAAATCCCATTGTGCTCAACAACATCATCGCTGCTGTAAGTCAAACCACGAATATATGAGCCAACATCACCCAAACGTATTTTATTGGAATGGTTTTCATTAAATGTTTTTTTAATAATTGCGGACATTACCGATTCAGAATCCTTAATTAAAGGACTAAATGACAAGATTCACAAAGATATTAAAGGGGAGATTGTTTGCTTTGCAGATTTAGGTGAAGCCTATGCAGGATTAAGCGGAAAAAGTGGCGATGATTTTGGAACAGGTGAGCCATTCATTACTTATATGAATGTGTATCAAAATACTTACATTTCTGAAATAGATTATGAATTTGTACAAATAGCTCCCAATGAAAGACAAAATTGTGTGCAATACGGTGATGCCTTATTCACGCTCTCATCAGAAACTCCGGAAGAAGTTGGTATGGGAGCGGTATATTTGGGCAACACACAGAAACTATATTTGAACAGTTTCTGCTTTGGCATTCATATTTATGATGAACGTGTGTTGCCTCGATACCTTGCTCACTTCATTTCAAGCACCTCATTCCGTAAAGCCATATATCCATTAGCACAAGGAAGTACACGTTTTAATCTTCAAAGGAATGACTTTATGAAGATGAGGTTTGTGTTACCTACGACAGAAGAACAAGAACGCATAGCTAAAACGTTTGACGCTTTGCATTGTCGTTTGGCAAATGAAATGTCGTTAGTGGAGCAATGCCTTGTATTGAAGCAGTATCTATTAAGTCAAATGTTTATATAAACATTTCCTGAAGCAAATACCATTTCTGCTGTTGAAGATGACTTATGCATTTTTGCTCATTATCCAATTTTCTCTCAGTGAGTTCAAACATACTACAGATTTGTTTTTGAATAGACATTGGTGGTATTTGGAATCTGCTTTTACCTAACGCAGTTTGATTGATACTTGCTTGTGAAACCGCTTTGTTACAAATAGTTTGAAAATGGTTTATTGCCCAATCAGTACAAAGAAGTAAATGCAAAAAACGAGGTCTAACTATGGTTGTATTTGGTATAATTCGCAATAAGTTCATGCCATGATAAAGTCCATAATCTTTGTCAATATAGGCTGTATTTCCTATATACTGAACGCTATTAATATTGCTAAACAGAATATCACCTACGTTTAACTTATAACATTCAGAAATGCACTCAACATAACCAATTCGCTGTGTATCAACACAATGTTTGCTAATAGTTTCTATGCGAGAAACCTTATAAGGTGTTTGATAACCCACCTGTGTTCCTGAATAACCACTTTTTATTTGCGCTAAGTCATCGAGCCTATATAAAATCCAATCATTCTCTGGAGACAGCAATTGCTGACTAAGTCCTTTAATTAAGGATTTCAGTTTGTCAATGATTTTGTTTTGGGTTGCGATGCGTTCATCTATGAGGGTCAATAATGCTGCGATTTTCTTCTGTTCTGTAATTGATGGGACGAAATGGAGAGTCTCAAAAAAATCCTTAACACTTATATTCAACAAGCCATGATTACGTGCCCCTTCAACAGCAATTTCTGAAACTTCCTTATGCCATTTTTTACTTTCAAAATAATGACCGATATAGTCAGAATCCACAGTATTAAAGGGTCTAAAGCAAATGTACAACGTAGAAACAGCTCCCTTTTCGTACAAGTTTAGTCGTTTCACAGCTCCCCATGGATAGCCGGATGAATAACTTTTATTGTAAGCATAATCTCCCTTGACAAGAAGGTAATAATGCGATAAATCCGAACTCGCCACTTTATTATTGAAGAAAGTTTCTTGATCAACCAATCCATATTGAGCAGAAATTGTGAGTGCAATCTTACTTTCTTCACCTTTATTCTTTCTTGTTACACGTTCCACTAGTTGGTTGAGCTTGTGCATGTTCCACTCATCGGTAAAACCTGGGAATCTCAAATGGGGAACATTGAGGACTATATTTCTCTAATTATAAACATCTAATAAAAATGATTATGACCCAAAAGAAAATTAGAGAAATTGCGGAAGCCTGGCGAGAAGACAAGCGACCGTATGTAAAGCAATCGACATTAGCAGCCTATATGTTGATTTTAGAGAATCACATCTTGCCATATTTTGGCAATGAAGATACTCTCAGTGAGAAATCCGTACAAACATTTGTACTACAAAAGCTCAATGCAGGTATGAGTGCTAAATCCGTAAAGGATATTCTTATCGTGCTTAAAATGGTGATGAAGTTCGGAGTAAAAAACGAATGGATGAGCTATTGCGAATGGGAAATCAAATACCCGCCTACTGAAACAAACAAGGAGTTGGAAGTGCTTACTGTAGCAAACCACAAGAAAATACTGGATTATATCCGGCAAAACTTTACGTTCCGAAACTTGGGCATTTATATCAGCCTTAGTACCGGGCTGCGCATCGGAGAAGTCTGTGCGCTACGATGGAGCGACATAGACATAGAAGCCGGAACCATCAGTGTACAGCGAACCATTGAACGCATTTATGTGATTGAGGGTGATAAAAAGCACACCGAGCTTGTCATCAATACTCCCAAAACCAAAAACTCTTGTCGAGAGATTCCTATGAGTAAGGAACTGATTTCAATGGTCAAGCCACTGAAGAAGATAGTCAATTCTGATTACTATGTGCTGACCAATGAGCCTTCTCCCACTGAACCAAGAACCTACCGCAACTACTACAAACGCTTGATGGAGCAACTTGGCATTCCCAAGTTGAAATACCACGGTCTCCGGCACAGCTTTGCCACTCGTTGCATAGAAAGCAACTGCGATTACAAAACAGTAAGTGTACTATTGGGGCATTCCAACATCAGTACCACCCTAAATCTTTATGTGCATCCCAATATGGAACAGAAAAAACGTTGCATAGCGAAAGTCTTTAAAGCGTTGGGAAAGTAAAGTCATATCCGAATGACTTATTTTCATAATGGAGCATATCGATAAAAATTAAGGAGAGGGAAAATCCCCCTCCTTAACCCTAAATCAAGTATCAGACATTCAAATCCTTCATCGCCAATCCATAGTTTTCCTGTCCGAACAGGTCTTGATGGATAAGTTTCAAACCGAGTGTCTGATAATACTTGTAGTCATCACCTTCGGTGCAGAGGTATTTGTAACCGTAGCGAGGCATGTACTCCTTGAAGAAGCGAGCCAAGTCTTTCAGGCTTTCGGCTTGGTTCTTCTTGAAGTTACTGCGCACAATGATGATGCTCCAGTCGGGGAAGTTGCCTCTTCCGTTGCTGTACTCCCAGAAGCGGATGTAGCAGTCCAAATCACGCTCACGGATGTCCACACAAAAGCCATTGGCATTTTGCATCACGCTACAACTGTTTCTGTAGCCAAACTTCTCACACAGATAGAGATTGAAATCAAGAATCAAATCTTTTTGTTCCATAATTGTTTGAATTTAAAAAGTTAATAAATAGTGGATTATAAACGAAAGCCTCGCTTGCGCTTAGCCTTTTTCTTTTTCATCAGGCAATTGAACTCTGCTTCTTCTGCGGCAGTAGCATCGTATGATGAACAGCCATTCAACAGGCCAAAACCGATGCTTGAGCCATTGTCGGAATGGGAAACGCTTTGCTGCGCCTCTTCATCTTTATGCGTGAATCTTTGTTTATGGTATTCAAATGAAGATGCACAAGCATTCTGCTCCAATCGGTTGTCTATATTCAAATAGCTGAACTCACGGCTGACCTTTGAACCGGAGAAAGAAAAGCCGTCATACTCAAACTTGACTCCCTGTATTTCCCGTGTAGTCCGACTGACTTTGAATTTCATATCAATGTCGCGGTCAGCAAGGGCTTCTTTCAGTTCATCCAACTTTGAACTTTGGGCAATTCCTCTTTCAACGCCTTGTATATCTCATGCTTTGCCCGGTCGTATGGGCGCAAGCGTTCCTCCTTGATATGGTCTTTGCCGTTGGCAAAGTGCAATCGGTATTTTGCCGTCAGCATCTTGCACGCCTTTTCATTTCTGCGGAAGTCGTTCTTGTCGCTAATCGTCTTACCGTCATTATCCACTCGATTGAAAACGATGTGGCAATGCGGATGCTCACGGTCGATATGCCGGGCGATGATGTACTGTGTGTTTTCGATACCCATCAGTTTCATGTAGTCGTGGGCGATTTGCAACATCAACGCATCATCAGACTTCATGCGTTCGCTATCTTCAGGAGAGAAGTTGAGCGAAGTGTGTCCGACAATATTCTTTACCTTGTCGTTGAGCAACGCCTGTAATTCAAATTGCTCTGCCATCTGTTCGGGTGAACCATCCACTCCGACAGCTTCCAGCAATTTGGATTTTTCCTCTTTGAGGACATAGCGGACACAGCCACCGAACAATGTTCCTTTGGTTTGCTTACCTATCATCTTTCAGTTGCTTTATAAGTTGGTTAATACGCTGCGCCATCTCCTCGCATCTTTTGGCAACGGCAAAGAAGCCGTAGGTGTTTGCCTGTTTCGCCAACTGGTTGAGATTGGTACTTTCACCTATCAACTGACGGATGATGTGGATATGCTCTTTCGTGATTCGCTCACGCACCGTTCCATTCTCAATGAGTGAACGGATGACTGCGCTTTGTGTCTGCCTGCTCCGTCTGCAAAGCGCACCGAGCCATGCTAATTGGTCGTATGACAAACGGAGAGTTATCGTATGTTTCTTTTCCATTTTGAATTGATTTTAGTGAATAATTTGTGACCATCGGGAGCCGCCTCCTCAGACTTTTTGAGGAGCAAGTGGTCGGGAAATGTAATACACCGACATTAACTTGCTACAGTAAAAAAGTCTCGATTTCTCTCCCTTTGTTCAAAGTCTGAATCCTCGTTTCTTAGGCGGTAAAACCTTAGGTTGAAGGATGCTTCGTTGTACGCTGACGAGCTTCAAATCGAATGTCTCTATCAGTGTTTTCAAGTTCGGATTCCTCTTAATCATCTGCTGGAGAATGGCTTCATCGGGGCGCACTTTCAACAGATAATCGGCAATGTCGTATCCTTCTTTCCGTTCATTTTCGGATGCTTTGGCTTCCAGATAATCGAACAGTTGCACATCAATCCCATAGCTTTTCATCAACCGATTTTGCTTTGCCAATAATCGGCCGCTCCCAAATCAGGGAATAGCACAACGCTTCTTTCGGCAAGAGCAGACAGGCTGTTGGCGTTGAAACAACCATTCTTTCCACCCGATGCAATCCATAGGAATTGGGTAGGTAGTAGGATGCAATGATTGCCGTTTTCTCGCTTTCGACCAATGCAACAGGACGGCTTTTGTCTTCTGAAATCAGATGTTCACCGAAGAAACATTGCTTCAGATTGTAGTCCTCTTTATGTAGTACGGAGTGTACCCACGTGACATGATTGTACGGCTCTTTTATCCGTTTTCCTGTTGTTGGATTGTAAAGCATTATCTTACCTGTACGTACTCTGTTCTGATAATCCACTTGCCAAAATACGGTTGCACCGTCCCAATACTTGGAAGTACCGACTTTGTATTTCTTCATCAGCTTCAATGTTTCCGCTTCTCCGAATTGAGCCGATAAGAATTGAAACAGTTTGTTGTCAGGATAGCGTTGCAACGACTGATTGACTATATCCAAATCAATGTAGGAAGTGGCTTTCTGCTCAATTTCTTTAATAGTCGTATAGCTCCGGAGGTTATCTTCGGACAACTTTTCCTTCTCAGACGGATTCCGTTCGAAGTAATCACGGGGCGTGAAGTGATAACCACATTTTTGCTCGTGGTCGCAACGCCCCACGTAATCAGGAAACTGGATTCGTCTATCCGTATCAATGTACTTGGAAAAACATCTTTTGCGGTGGCAGTTCGGGCAAGTATGCCGTGTGCTGACACCTTTGTAGGGTTCTAATATGAATCTATGTGTACTCATTGTATGTTTCTTTTTAGGTGTGTCACTTTTGTCGTTATTGTCGTTATTGTCGTTTTCGTTTGGAAAGTGTCAAAACCGACAAAAATGTCACGGGTTAATCTTTGAATATTCTCCATGCTTCTCTTTGCGGAACAATGTTCCGATATTGTCATTGAGAAAGCGTTGAAATGTCCGTTCCTTCATTCCGTTTTGCTCGGCTACCTGTATAGCTTGGGCAGTGGTAAAGGAAGGAGGCAGCAGATTGACTATCGTCTGTTGCTGACTGTTGAGGGCATTCTCATTCAGAATATTTTGTACGCTCAATGCTGACTCCTTGAAATACTCCGTCAGTTTAATGGCTCTCTCCACCGTCAGCAGGTCGATACACGTCTTGTCGCACTCACCGCAAGTCCATCGTGCCAGTTGGATAATCAGACAGAAACGGATGATGTATATCTCCAGCTTGCAATAGATACTCACAATGGTGTCGCTCGTTTCTCGGTCGCACAGCTCTGAGAAATGGTGCTGCCACTCGTAAAGCCGTTTCTTTGCATCATCTGAGAAGAAGAGAATTTGCGGCTCAATTTCTCCATGTTCATTGAGTTTATACTCCGATTGTATTAGCCTATCAATGACGGCATTCCATTCTTGCTCTATATCTTCCGACAGTTCCTTGTCATTCCACCGTGCTTTCTGTTGCAGGTTGGGCATTACAAACAGGATGCGGTCAATAAATCCGTTGCTGGAGCGTTCACCTTTAGCCAGCTCGTTCAGGATTTTCTTTTGGATAGTACCAATGACCGATATATACGGACGCTTGATGAAGATGGAACTCTTGGCATTTTTGCGGTCGGACATGGTGGTCTTTGCACTGAACACTGAGAGCCAAAACTGTTCTTCCGAACCGTTGTTGTATCGGTTGAAGTTCTTGAACCAAGCGGATAATTCATCAGCCACAAGCATAGCCCACGTTTGTTCTGCGCATGAATGAGGCTCAACCCTTCGGGCGTTACATCCGAAACCAAGAAGCGTTTGCGGATAGGTTCTTGCGGAAATTGCTCTCCACCGCTTTCCGCACGTTCCTTGCGGTTCATGCTCATCAGTTCATCGTACTTGGCAAGAGCCTTTTCAAATTCCTGATTCTGTCGGTAGTCATAATCAAGGAATGGCTTCATCGCAAAACTGAGCGGATGGCTTTTGTTTGCTCCCGGTCTTCCAATCAATGCCATATACAGGATGGGGCTTTCCAACCAGCCTTGCTTGATTTGGGCAAGGTGCGTGTTGCCTATGCCGACTGCTATTGCCGTCAGGATGGCTGCGGCAATGTAATCGGTAGGGTAGTTATGGCATTCGTGTACCTCACGGATGATGCGTTGGATTTTTGCCGGGAATATGCTGATGGGGAATGCCGTACCAGATAATCTTGTGCTTAAATCAATCGCTTCATCAATGATGGATGCCGGATTAATTGAATATGTATCCATAGCCCAATCCATTAAAATTGCACTGATGATTTGGGCTTATGACGCACACCGCTCTGCATATTGGCAAGCATCTCCTCGTATGTCTGCTCGGCAGTCTTTCTCCGTCCGTTCTCAATCCAAGCAAGAAGCTCGTCCTCATAGAAATAGAGTTTCTTGCCTTTCTTGTAAGCCGGAAGCAGCCCTTTGCGTACCAATGTATAGATGGTAGGCTTTGCTTTTCGGATGATACGGCAAGCATCCTCTATTTCCACCAATACATGTTTGTCAGATGGCTGTGGCTGGAGTTCCGCTACCATCTTTTTCAACTCGATGACCTGTTCGGTCAGATAACCTACGCTTCGGGTAGCTTATCAAATGTTACTGTTTCTTTTTGCATACGCCAATCGTTTTTAATTGTTCGACAGCAAAGGAAACAGGTGTTTCAATGGTGGAATCATTCACCAAAATATAACTGATGGATAACTTTTGATGGTAGTTAGTGGTGATTACAAGGAATTTAGCTACTTTTGTAATCACTATAATAAGTGCTTATATGGAAAAATTAGGTAGGTTAATTGAAAACACATCGGAATTGATGGATAATTTGCTTCAAGTTGATACTTATTTAAGTGGAGATAATGAAGATGATTATAACGCAATGATAAGGCTAATTAGCCGTGGAACAGACTTTGTCGTTTATAAATCAGCAGACAAAATCCATTTTGCTCCAAGTAGGTTTGTTGGTTATCTGAGTAATAGGTTAATAGTTCATCTTGTCAAAAGAAATGGTAAGAATGGAACAAAAACAACCCCTACCATTAACAAAATATTGGGTTGTAATTGTGAATATAATGAAGATTTGGAAAATGGCTATTTGGAATTTTGCCATGAACTTCAGGTAGTTCCAAAGCGAATGGTTAATACACAAAGGAAATTTTGGGTATTGAACGATGATTTGAATACAAAATATTCTGATGAGTATTATGAGGGTACTATGCAGCAAGTATTAGTCAATAAATACGAGCGTAATCCAATAGCTCGTAAGAAATGTATTGAGAAACATGGATGTATATGCCAAGTTTGTGGGATGGATTTTGCTAAAGTGTATGGTGAGTTGGGCACAGGATTTATTCATGTACATCATATAGTCCCTATTTCAACTCAAAAAGGGAAGAATCATAAGATAGACCCGGAGAATAGTCTTGTTCCTGTATGTCCTAATTGCCATGCTATGTTACATAAAGGTAAACTTAGCATAGAAGAATTAAGAGAAATTTTAGGAAAGTAAAATTAGACAATCTTCTTATCCAACTTAATCTTACATACAGATTCGGTGTGTGACATTTTACGCTCAATGGTCGATATTTCCGAATCACGGAGAGTATGTGCAAATACTCTCTTTATAAACGTGGCGGTCTGTAAGCGAGGTTTGCCGAAAGCCTTGCCGATATTCCATCCAAAGTGCATGATGTCAATGGTCTTTAACTGAGAATCTACCTTTATTGGTTCAACTTTGAACAGAGAATCTGATAGGTAATATTCTGTCACATATCCGCACAAGCGGTTAAGTGCTGTTTCATCAAGATAGAGAACTAAGGTTTGTTTCGTGTAAGCAATGACCTTATCAAGTTTTTCTTGTGATGCTCGTTCTTTCTCAGCCATAGCGTTTGCACGGGAAATCTCATATTCTGATGGTTGATTAAGCACCTCAATAGGGATATTGCTAATAGAGGCTGGAGGCACTTCCTCCTTTGGAAGTTCTACCATGTTTTCATTGGATTCTGAAAGCGAGGGAATAGAAATTTCTTCTGTGGTGTCAGATGTAGTTTCGATTTCTGGTTCAGGTACAGAAACGATAGGTTCTGTATCTATGGTGCTTTCAATAAGTTCCTGATGCACTATTGAGGGTTCAACTGCCACTGCCTTATTGCGGTAGCACTCAAATCTCGTAAAGCATCTTTCTATTGTTGGGGAAAGGAGTTGCCTGAATGCCATTTGCAGATTGAGATAGATTGCTCCAATGACAATAGAGCATACTACAAGAATAAGGTAGCTGCTGAACTCGTCCCAACCATAGTGAAGTACGGTCTGGCGGGCTAAAACACCAATGATAATGATTGTACCAAAAACAATCAGATGCAATGTTATCTGTTCTATCTTTTTCTGCTCCATAGTGAGTTGTATTAATCGTTTGTGTGCAAATATATAGGATTAATTTTTGAGAAAATCCATAGTTTTGCTTGTTGATGGGCTTTTGACGATATATTTCATCACTTTTCACCATGTTACATTCCTAATAATAAGCGTATTGCAAATATCTTGCTTTTGGATGAAAATAGTTGGGTAAATAGTCTTGTGTATCTTAAAAACAAAATTATCTGCATCATTTTGGGTAAACAATGCAGATAAATAATGCAGATAATCAATAGGGTATAGAGATATAGCTTATTAGCAATACAATGTATGGTTTGTATCCTTGTTGAGATATAACAGGAGGTTGTAAGCTTGATTACGAACGACTTTGTTTATTAGCCATTTCCTAAATGTAGCGGAATGCCCGGTGTCTATCTGATAGGATAGGGCTATAACCATATCGAGGTTATACGCATCGGCACTGTTTCCATTCTCCAATTTGATGTACTTATAAGCTTCGTGGATTTTCAAAATATTGGCTTTCAGAATTCTTTTGATTGCTGCATGGATAGCTCCAGCCGTTGTATAAAACAAGTCTGCAAGTTCCCAAGTGGTCATCCATATTTCACCATCGGAAATATGGATGCCTTGTCCGTTGTTTGTTATGATTCCTCGTTTCATAGCTACAATTTATTTGAGTGATATTTTATTGGCTGTCTCTCGCTTCTTGGCATTTACGAGGTCAGCATATATTTGAGTAGTGGACACGTTCTTATGCGTCAGCATCTTTGAAACCGTGTAGATGTCTGTACCTAAAGAGATTTGGATGACGGCGTAGGAATGTCTGAAGCAATGGAAGCTTATCGATTTCGTTATTCCGGCTTTTTTAAGCCAGTTTTTGAGTGGATAATTAATCATGCTTCGTTTCAATCCCTTGAATACTTCGCCTGTTCCGGGCATACCGCATAGTTCGTAGGCTTCGTAACTGATGGGGAGTGTAGCTTCCGTTTGAGTTTTTTGTGTTCTGATACGCAAGCAATAGCCTTGGTCGGGAGCGATAGTAAAGTCCTCCCATTGCAGATTGAGAATGTCGCTGATGCGTAACCCTGTCAGACAAGCGAATAGAGAAGCCGCTTTCAATACGGGGATGTCGCAAGGAGTGGCAGCGAGTTGTTTCACTTCGTCCAATGTCAGATATTCCTTCTTTACATCTTGCGGCTCAATCTTATCAAGGTAATCGTTGATGTTTTCACGAAACCACTTGTCTCGATAGGCAATCTTCAACAATCCTCTGAAAGTAGAGTAGTAACCGGATGCCGAATTGAGGGATATGGGGCGGTTGCTGTGTTTGAGTTGCTTGGCGTTCAATAGATATTCACGGAACTTCTTGCATAAATCCACATTTACATCGCCAAAGGTACATTGTCCCTTGACGAAGTTGTAGAAATGTTGATAGACAAACTGCCATTTCTGATCTTTGTTCCGGCACATCTTCTTGAAGTAGGCGAGAAAATCGGCTTTCTGCTTGGTCTTATCCAAAAAACCAAACTCTTCGTTGATGAGCGATTGAACTCTGATACAACGGATAGCCTCAGCCTTGTTCAACATATCATTGTTGAACTCACGTTCCATCTCGTTTTTAGGATGGGCATAGATGTAGATACCGAGGTATTCCCTGCGACTCATTTGCATCGTTTCGGGGTTACGGACTGCCGGATAATAATCCAGATACAAGGAGATACGATTATTCTGAATCGCTCTCTGACGAACTGTTACTTTTGTACATGTGTGGGACATACTGTTTAATATTTAGAGTTTTACATTTGTATGGTGCAAAGGAATAAGGTGATTCAATGGTGGGTACATTCACCGAAAAATAACTTATTCAATCTTTGGGGCGGCAAGTAGTTTATCCAATTCAGGTTTGGAGATAAGCGTGTATTTGCCTTTCTTGACCTTCGGGATATTATGATACTTTGCATAGTGATAGAGTTGGTCACGGGTGAGATTGAACTTCTCCATCGCTTCGGCTACCGTATAGTATTGCGGTTCTTCGGGTGCTGCCACACCTTTGGCTATATCCACGTGCTTCTTGGAGTAGTACACCATGATGCCCTCCTTCTTCTTCGGGATAGCATTCTTGGAAACGAAGGTGTAGATGGCGGATAAAGTCATGCCGAATTTATCCTGCATTTCTTGTGTACTATACCATTCAGTAATATCGGGATTCGGGGCTTTCTTGGCAAAGTAAGCGTCCATGTGCTTCTTGCTCCAGTAGGTCTTACCACGATTGAAAGTGCGAGGAATGTTGTTCTTCTTAGCTACCAAGAATATCCATGATTCGTTTACATGGTATTTCTCTTTGACTTCGGCTGTGGTGTAGAAGTCGGTGATAGGGGCTTTCTCTATGGGTACTCTCTTCTTATACTCCGCAGCATTTTCAAAGAGAAGCTCTATATCCTTTCTTCTGACTAATGTTTTTCCTTTGAATTGAACCGCTTTAATTACGTTGTCTGCCATGTAACGGTAAATGCTGGCTCGACTAATCCCTAAGAGTTTTGCGGCTTCGGGTGGCGTATAGAACTCCTTGTTTTCAATAGACGGTTCTTCTGAGTTCATTAAAAACTCTTTTTGATAAGTCGCTATGCGCTCTTGACGAATCCGTTCCTTGTAGGCTGCATTGTTGCATCTATGAGAACAATAGTTTGTAGTCGTTTTGTGGGCTATGAAAATCTGTCCACACCACTTACATTTTTTCTTGATTTCGATGTTACTGCTCATTCTTTTCTCCGTTTATTTCTCCAATTTTGTTTCAGTGCGTCTCACCACGTCTCACTGTGTTTCAAATCTCCACAACCTTGTTGGTGAGAAACAAGGCTTCAACAAGCGAGCAACAAATACGGTACAAAAATGAGCTGAAAAAGCCCTATAAACGATAACTATCGCTTATAGGGATAAAAAGAAAGGCGTTCAAAATGAACGCCTTAATAATCATTGAAGATATATGCTAATCGTTGGTAATCACCACTTATTTGCCGACGCAGAAATTCATAAATATATTCTGCAACACCATATCATTCGTAACTTCTCCCGCGATATCCGAAATATGAAAGATTACCTCCCGAATATCCTGACTTAGGAAATCACCGGAAATCTGCATATCTAATCCTTCTTGTACTCGGTGTATTGCTTCCAATGCCTTGGTTAGAGCTTCATAATGCCGGACATTCGTGACGATAATATCATTCTGTGTAATATTGGGTAAGTGAGCAACATTGACTAACATCTTTTCCAATTCATCAGTGTGTAACTTTTGTTTTGCAGAAATAAAGATCATATCCGTATGTTCTTGCGAGAAGTTTTGTTGGAAAAGAGTTCTTAGAGAATCCTTTTGGATCTCGTGTATGATCTCGGCTTTGTTGAATATCACTATTAAGTGTTTACCTTCACAACGAGGCAGAATCTTTTCAGATAGTTGAATAATTTGAGAATTAGCATCTGTGGCATCTATCATCCAAAGTACAATTTCTGCTTGATCTAACTTTTGAAAAGTACGTTCGATACCCAAGCTTTCAATTGTATCGTTTGTTTCACGAATTCCTGCTGTATCTATAAAGCGGAAAGTGATGCCACTCATATTGACAGTATCTTCAATCACATCACGGGTAGTACCATGTATATTACTAACGATCGCTTTATCCTCATTCAATAATACATTCAGAAGCGTGGATTTTCCAGCATTCGTTTCACCAATAATAGCAACAGGAATACCATTTTTAATAGCATTACCTACATTGAAAGAATTGACCAAACGGGATATGACTTCTTCTATTTCATCTGCTAATTGACGTAAAGCTTGTCGATCGGCAAATTCCACATCTTCTTCACTAAAGTCAAGCTCCAGTTCTACCATTGAAGTGAAATCTAATAACTTACCACGTAGGTCCGTTAGTTCTTTACTGAAACCACCTCGCATCTGGCTCATGGCTAATCGGTGAGTGGCAGCGGATGATGAGGCTATCAAATCCGCTACAGCTTCCGCTTGACTTAAATCCATTTTTCCGTTAAGAAAAGCACGTTGTGTATATTCACCTGGTTGTGCCATACGGCAACCATTTTTGATGAGCAATTGCATTACCTGTTGGAGAATGTACGATGAACCATGACATGTGATTTCCGTACAATCTTCTCCTGTGTAGGAATGAGGAGAACGGAATAAGCTTACAAGTACTTCGTCAATGATTTCTTCCTCGTTGTAAATACGTCCGAAAGTTAATGTATAAGGCTTTTGTTCATTGAATTTTTTGTTAGATTTTCCCGGTTTAAAAATGCGGCTAGTAATGGAAATAGCTTCTGGTCCGGAAACACGAATACTTCCGATAGCTCCTCCTTGGGCAGTAGCGATGGCACAGATTGTATCTTGATTCATTGTTTTTTCTTTATGGATGGACAAAGATAGTTTTTTCTTAGTAAAAAAAAGAAGAATAGGGACAAGTTGTGCTTTATTTGTTTATATTTGCTGCAACTCAAAAACACACAACAATACAAAACGTAGTAATCGTCTATGGAGCCAGATACAAATTTATATTCACTAAACGAAAATAGTGAAATTATACGTGAAAATTCGCAGAAAATACGATCTGTGCTTTCAGCTCATCAAATAGCTTTATGGGAATATGACATACGCACAGGAAAGTGTAGTTTTACGGATGATTATTTTCATGTGCTGGGTTTGAAAGAAGCAGGCGTTATTTTTAAAGATATTGATGATTTCTATCAGTTTGCGCATCCCGATGATATTGATACTTATAAGGAAGCGTTTGCGGAAATGCTTGCATCGGAGTCGAAAATGTCGCAGATGAGGGTTCGCTGTATAGGTGAACATGGAGAAATAATTTGGCTGGAGGATCATTTTTTGTCTCATAGAGAAGATAATGACGGAGGACATCCAGGTAAATTATTAGCTTATACTGTTAATGTTACTTTACAGTGTGAGAAAGAACAACAGATAAAACATCTCGAAATTTATAATCGTAAAATAATAGAAGCACTGCCTGAATTCATATTTATTTTTGATGATAATTTCTTTATAACTGATGTACTGATGGCACCGGAAACAATTTTGCTTCATCCGGTAGAAGTGTTGAGAGGAGCAGATGCTCGGAATATCTATTCCAAGGAAGTGAGTGAATTGTTTATCTGTAATATTAAGGAGTGTTTGGCAGATGGAAAACTCAAGGAGATTGAATATCCATTAGAAGTTGAAGGCAGAAAATATTACTTCCAAGCGCGGATTGCTCCATTTGAATCGAATAAGGTACTCGCACTGATACATGACATTGGTGATCGGATTCGTCGTTCTCAAGAATTGATTGAGGCTAAGCGTCGGGCAGAAGATGCAGACCGTATGAAATCGGTTTTTCTGGCGAATATGAGTCACGAAATTCGTACTCCTCTAAATGCCATTGTTGGCTTTTCAGAGATTATGGCGGTGACAGAAGATGAAGAAGAAAAACATGAATACCTAGAGATTATACAGAAAAATAGTAATTTATTGTTGCAGTTGATAAATGATATTCTCGATTTGTCACGTATTGAATCAGGGAAGTCTGAAATGCATTTTCAGCAAGTTGAGATTTCCGGTTTGATTGATGAAGTGGAAAAAGTGCATCAACTTAAAATGAAGTCCAATGTTGAATTGGAGTTATTAGACCGGAAGAAGAATTCTGGACATCTACTGATCGTAACCGAGTGATGCAGGTGCTTTTCAATTTCCTATCGAATGCTATCAAAAATACTGAGAGTGGAGTTATCACATTGGGGTTGAAGCATGAAGGAGACTGGTTAAAGCTTTTCGTGAGTGATACTGGTTGTGGAATACCGGAAGATAAGCTTCCGCGTATTTTCACCCGATTTGAAAAGTTGAATGACTTCGTACAAGGTACTGGATTAGGACTTTCTATTTGTAAAAGTATTGTAGAACGTTTAGGAGGTAAGATTGAAGTAAGTTCTGAGCTAGGAAAAGGAAGTACGTTTTCACTTTATCTGCCTATTTGGAGATGCCGAAAGAAGTGGCTGAGAGAATACTTACTTCTAAGAAGGATTCGCAGTCTGAACAGCATAAGAAGATATTAATTGTTGAAGATATAGAGTCCAACTTTGCTCAATTGAATATTTTGTTGAAGAAAGAATATACAATTTTGTGGGTACGTAACGGACAGGAAGCTGTGAATAGCTTTATTCATGAGAAACCGGATCTGATATTGATGGATATTCGTATGCCTGTAATGGATGGTATTCAAGCGACGGAGAAGATACGTACTATTTCTCTTTCAGTGCCTATTATAGCGGTTACGGCATATGCATTCTATACAGAACAACAACAGGCTATTCAAGCAGGATGTAATGCTGTAATATCCAAACCGTATTCCTTGGAACGATTGAAGGAAACTATAGAGTCTTATATTGGCTAACTTATCTTTCTTTGAGAGACCAACATTTTAACGATCATAGTGTTATTAGAAATAGTAATAACAATCTAATTTTTGATGGGATATGAAGAAAGTGAAAAAGATTGTCCTCATAGGTGCTAGTGGTTTTGTCGGATTTGCCCTTTTGAATGAGGCTTTGAATCGTGATTTTGAGGTTACAGCCGTAGTTCGTCATCCGGAAAAGATAAAAATTGAGAATGAAAAACTGAAAGTGGTGAAAGCTGATATGTCTTCGTTGAAGCAGGTGTACGAAGTTTGCAAAGGAGCTGATGCTGTAATCAGTGCATTTAATCCGGGATGGAATAATCCCAATATATATGAGGAAACCATAAAAGTTTATCTGACTATTATTGATGGAGTTAAGAAAGCAGGAGTGGATCGTTTTCTGATGGTAGGCGGAGCCGGTTCATTGTTTATTGCTCCGGGATTGCGATTGATGGATTCGGGAGAGGTACCGGAGAATATTTTACCAGGAGTAAAAGCTTTAGGCGAATTCTATTTGAATTTCTTGAAAAAGGAGAAGGAAGTGGATTGGGTGTTTTTCTCTCCGGCAGCTGATATGAAACCGGGAGTACGTACTGGACGTTATCGTTTAGGAAAAGATGATATGATTGTGGATATTGTAGGCAATAGTCATATTTCTGTAGAAGACTATGCAGCTGCAATGATTGACGAATTAGAATATCCTCAACATCATCGGGAACGGTTTACGATTGGCTATTGATTCTTTTGAAATAGACTCACCTTATTTTAATAAATTTGGTAGAAGTCTGCCAAAAGTCAAGTTATTAAACCAAGTAGTACATCATAATTAATATTATAGTCAATTATAGTATCTGTCATTAGCTTCGCTCATAACATCTTTTGATTTTAACATATAAGGTATAGTCAGATGACTGTAGTGAAGAATCTCTTCTTTGTATATGAAGAAGAGATTCTTCACTACGCTCTGAATGAAAAGATATTATCGAAGATCATCCATATATAGTAATCTAATTTTGAAAGAGTATGTATATTTTCATTTATACACATTTATAGAAAGACAAAGATATTCTTAGCAACTTTAAGAGTCATTCTTAATTCTAGATTCTATCCAAAACTGTTCTTACCAATATGTCGATTGTATTCTTATAACCAGTATTCGCTTCTTTTATCAGTCGGTTGGCTATTACCATACAAACAGTCATCGCTTTATGTCCCATTAAGCGACTAAGTCCTGCCAGTGCTGAACTTTCCATTTCGAAATTGGTAATCTTAAAACCTTTGTATTCGAATGCTTCAATCTTATCATTTTGCTTGGGATCTGCTAAAGGGATGCGTAACTCACGTCCTTGTGGACCGAAGAATCCTCCAGCAGCAATTGTGACACCACGTACCATATCATCTTTGGCAATTCTTTCGATTAATTCTTCGCTGGCGTCAATAACATAGGGAGCCGGAGCCACATATTGCCTGACCATCCCATATGGTTGATAAAAGCACATTCAAAAGGCAGGTCGCATACTGCATTACGTCCGGCATAGAAATTTAAAAGGCCATCAAATCCAATAGATTTCTGTGAACAGATGAACGTTCCTACCGGAGTATTAGGCTGTAAACCGCCACAAGTACCGATGCGTACTAATTCTAGCTGGCGGAATTCATCCTTTTCTTCTCGGGTTTCAAAATTGATATTGGCGAGAGCGTCCAGTTCATTCATCACAATATCTATGTTATCGCAACCGATACCTGTAGATACCACTGTTATTCGTTTTCCCTTATAAGTTCCGGTAACAGTTTTAAACTCGCGGCTTTCCACTTCGCATTCTTTGTTTTCGAAATGAGAAGCTACGAGTGCTACGCGACCAGGATCACCTACCAGGATTACTTTGTCAGCCAACCATTCGGGCTTAACATGAAGATGGAATACTGAACCGTCTTCGTTGATAATCAGTTCTGAGGATGGAAAGTATTTTTTCATAATGCTATGATTTAAAACATTTGGGAACTGGCTAAAAAGTTAGAAACTTCATCTTACTCCCTTTACTGCTATTCGCAAGAGAGGGTATAAAAGATTCTTTTTTTAATCAGTTCCCAAAGCTATAGTTTATATTTTAGTGGAACTTTTACTTGTGTTTTATAAAATAAGAACAATCCTGACTAGGAAAAGTTTTATTAAAACATTAGTAGTAAATTTCCACCTCCCTTATCTCTTTTGCCAGAGTAAGTCTCTTATTTACTCAAAGGTTGGTTCGTATTGCCACTAGAAGCTGGTTTTGCAATATTTTCGCGCATTAAAGTATCAGCTTCGATATTTTTCATCCGATAGTAATCCATAATTCCTAGATTACCGCTACGGAAAGCTTCTGCCATTGCTTTCGGAACTTCTGCTTCTGCCTCGATAACTTTAGCACGAGCTTCCTGGGCCTTAGCTTTCATTTCTTGTTCGGAAGCAACGGCCATGGCACGACGTTCTTCCGCTTTAGCCTGAGCAATATTCTTGTCAGCATTAGCTTGGTCGATTTGTAAAGCGGCACCGATATTTTTACCTATATCAATATCTGCAATATCAATGGATAGAATTTCGAAAGCAGTACCTGCATCCAAACCTTTACGAAGTACAAGTTTGGAAATAGAATCCGGATTTTCGAGCACTGACTTGTGGCTTTCAGAAGAACCGATAGAAGAAACGATCCCTTCACCTACGCGGGCAAGAATTGTATCTTCACCGGCACCACCGACTAACTGGCGGATGTTGGCACGTACTGTTACACGTGCTTTGGCAATCAACTGGATACCATCTTTTGCAACAGCTGTTACAGGAGGAGTATCAATAACTTTCGGGTTTACAGACATTTGTACTGCTTCGAATACGTCACGTCCGGCCAAGTCAATGGCAGTAGCCATTTGGAAAGGCAATTCAATGTTAGCTTTCGATGCAGATACCAGGGCATGTACAACCTTTTCTACATGGCCGCCCGCCAGATAGTGAGCTTCCAATTCATCTCGCGTAATATTTTTCAGTCCCGCTTTATGAGCCTCAATCATTCCCGGAACGAGAATATAAGGAGGAACGTTACGAATACGCATTAAAAATAACTGTATCAGCGAGATATTAACTCCGGATACTTTGGCCGACAACCAAAGGAAGAACGGCACATAATGGAAAAATATTATCACGAAGATAATACCTCCGACAATCAGAAAGATAGGCAAATAAAAAGATGTGTCCATTGATAGTTTGTATTAAAGTGAATATTTAGTTTTTCAGCTTCTCGACCATGATTGTACCGTCGGTAATCCGGCTGACAATGATCGGAGTTTTCTCATTAAGTAAACCATCCATTGATTTTACTTCTACAATATTACCGTTAATGTTGGCATAGCCGATTTGTGCCAGACGAGTTGTACTGATTCCAGTATCACCCACTTTTATTTTCTTTTCTGCACTACGGTCTATAGTAGAGTCGATGTCTTTTTTTAGAGCTAGTTTGTCCAACATCTTTGATCGCATAAACCAGACCAAAGAGCCGATACAAGCTACTGTCGATATTCCTAAAGTGATAAATCCGGCTGCCATGCCCAGATTAGCAAACGCATAAAAGTTGGCATAGACAATACAGACAAGTGCTGAAATGCCTGCTAGGCTAATACCTGGGATCACAAACAGTTCAACTAAAAATAGTATCACTGCGGCAATAATGAGAACGGCGATAATTAGTATATCCATAGTTCTGTTTTATTTAGAGTTTGTTTTTTCTGTATTACGGATACTTACAGCAAGAGTATCCAGTTCTCCGGACATTTGCAAGACTCTTTTCTCCAAATCAAGGATAGCCGGAGCCATTTTATCTTTACCTTGTTTGTTTGCTTGAGCATATTGTTGGCGTTGGTTCTCCAATTTATCTACCTGTTGCAAATAATCTTTTTCAAGCTGTTGATAACGTTGGAAAAGCTGTTTGGCTTTAGAAGATTTAAAGTCGTTCAACAGATAATAAGTAGTGTTATCATCAATAACAAATTCAAAATCTATGGTATGACGTTCCTGAGGTTTATGATTAATCGCCTCCTGCAAACGTTGCAAAGCTTCATTGACTTCATTCTCATCTTTCCAAGTTTCTTTTAGTGAATGAATCTGGGATAGTCGGATGATTTGCTGCGTATCCATCGCTTCATAGTTGTATGTTTTCTTAGATGAGTTAGGGATGAACACATAAATACAGACTTTACCTTCCGGTTGGAAACGGTCCGAAGCAAACCATCCTAAGTTATTGTATTCGTCGATCACATACATATAATCATTGTACGGAGAATTGAATGGCATACCTACATTTTCCGGAGTTAGATAACTGTCCGTATTGGTATTGTAGCGGGTGACGAAAATATCATAGCCGCCTAGTCCTTCACCATCTGTCGCATAATAAATAGTCAGTCCGTCTGATAATACAAAAGGATAATTGGCATTTCCGGATTCGTTGATACTACCGGGCAATGGACGTCCATTACTCCATTCATTCGCAAGTTTGTTTTTTGAAAATATATCCAAGTTTCCTCTTTCTCCTTGCTCACTGTAATATATTTTGTTTCCTATTTCAGTTTCGTATACTGTTCCCGGATGATTTCCTTCTGTTTGAAAGAATTCGTTGAAAGTAAATAACTTGCCGGATTCTTCACTGATTTTGTAGGTTGCCAGAAAGTTGGCCTTATCTACCACAAAACTATCAATAATACAAACTTCTTCGACACCTTTTAGCATACGCAAGTCCGATTTACTTTTTTCCAAAAGAGCTTCAACGTCTTCTGTCGGTTTTTTGCGTTTATTCAGTTCTTCAATGTACTCTTCGTAGCATTCTATTGCATCTTCGATTGATAGCTATCATTGTATGCTTGTCCCAGATAGAGTTGCCCGGTAGTAACACGTTTCTTGACAGCAACCTCCAAATATGGAATTGCTTCTTCAGGCTCTCCGGTCTTCAAACAACATACTCCATACCAAAAGTTATAGTTACCATTTGACGGTTGGGATTTAACATATTTCTTAAAGATCGGTTTGGCTTCTTCATAATTACCTTTAGCATATAAAGCGCGAGCCTGTTCAATTGTTTGAGCAGAGATTCCACTCAGGAAAAAGCTGCAAATTAAAAGTAGAATATATTTTCTTTTCATCGTTTTTAGCGTTTATGAATGATAGATTTATAGAAGACAATCGTATGTCAGTTATTCATTAATCTATCAACTGTTCAAAAATACAAATTTATTAGAAATAAACTCTTTTTTAGAGATTCTATTATGTTAATTCTTCTTTAAATCATTCTTTTCGTTTACTTTTGCAGCCGATTTTTGAAGTTATGACACAGTTTACCGAAGAAGAGAAGATGATTCGCCGTATTGAACGGCGTTTTAATAAAGGAGTGGTGCAATATGGCCTGATAGAAGAAGGGGATAAAATCCTCATTGGACTGTCGGGTGGAAAAGATTCTTTGGCACTTGTCGAATTGTTGGGTAAACGTGCCCGTATCTATAAACCACATTTCTCGGTAGTAGCAGCTCATGTAGTGATGACAAATATACCTTATCAGAGTGATACAGAATATTTGAAAGCACATTGTGAGATATTTGGAGTACCTTTTGTACAGTATGAAACTTCTTTTGATCCTGCTACAGATACACGTAAGTCTCCTTGTTTCCTCTGTTCCTGGAATCGTAGGAAAGTTTTGTTTACGATTGCTAAAGAACAAGGTTGCAATAAGATTGCTTTAGGACATCACATGGATGATATTCTTGAAACTCTTTTGATGAATATCACATATCAGGGAGCTTTCAGTACTATGCCACCTCGACTGGAGATGAAGAAATTTGATATGACGATTATTCGTCCGATGTGTTTGGTGCACGAATCAGATTTAATAGAGTTGGCTGTTTTACATGATTATCGAAAGCAAGTAAAGCATTGTCCATATGAATCAAAATCCAGCCGGAACGACATGAAAGAAATTCTACGACAGTTGGAAAAAATGAACCCGGAGGCACGATTCAGTCTATGGGGAAGCATGACGAATGTTCAGGAAGAATTATTACCGGATAAAATAGATTAATATAACTTTTACATTATGAAAGCGACATACACCATTTTATTACTGATTGTCTCTAATGTCTTTATGACTTTTGCTTGGTACGGACATTTGAAGTTGCAGGAAATGAAAATTATTTCGAACTGGCCTCTTTATACAGTCATACTGTTCTCATGGTTTATTGCACTTGCAGAGTACTCCTGCCAGATTCCGGCGAATCGAATTGGTTTTATTGGTAATGGAGGTCCGTTTACTTTAATGCAGCTGAAAGTAATTCAAGAAGTGATAACTCTTGTTATTTTTACTATATTTACTACTGTCCTTTTTAAAGGCGAAGCGTTGCATTGGAATCATTTTGCCGCATTCGTCTGCCTGATTGCAGCTGTGTATTTCGTATTCATGAAATAGTTTTTTGATACCTTTTAAATAGACATTCTTTTTGATCGATACTGAGTATCCGTTTGGACAAGACAAAGGCTCTGTGTACATGAAACAGAGCCTTTTTTTATTCCTTATTTTCTCTTTTTTATTTGATTTCTTTTATGTACTTCTTTATCCCTTCTGTGAAGTAAGTTTCAAATTTTCCATCTTTTCCACTATAAATGAAGTAAGCGTCAATGTTGGGGTCCGCTTTGCAAAATTTCTCCGCTTCTTCCAATCCCATTACCATAAAAGCAGTAGCGAGTGCATCAGCAGTCATACAATCTTTAGCTATTACCGTAGAAGATAAAATACTGTGTTGCACAGGATATCCCGTTCTGGATCAATCGTATGTGCATACTTCTTACCATCCTTGTAATAATAATTACGATAGTTACCTGAAGTTGCCAGACCGGCATTCGTAATTTCAAGTATGGTTTGCAAGTCTTTCTGTCTGGATAGAGAGTCGTCAATAGGTTTATTAATTCCAACACGCCATAAACCACCTTGAGAATTTTTTCCTTTTACAACCACTTCGCCACCTATATCGACAATATAATTTTTGATACCTTTACTATCCAGAAAATGCGCTACCACATCTACCGAATATCCTTTAGCTACAGCACTACAACTCAGCATCATGCGAGGATCGTCTTTGATTACTTTACCATCTACCAATTTCACCTTATCATATCCAGTTATTTGTAATAAACTGTCTATCATTAATGAATCGGGAAATGTTCCCTTCTTGAAACCAAATCCCCAGGCATTTGCAAGCGGAGCTATCGTAATATCAAAAGTACCTTTTGTCTCGCGGGAAATCTCCATGGAACGGTTGAAACATTTCTGGAAGAAAGTATCTGTTACCAATTCTTCATTGCGATTGACTCGGCTAATTACTGAACTATCATTGAATGGCGATAAAGAAAAGTCGAAACGTTTTAACTCCGCTTCGATTTCTGGTTTTAAATCACCTTTATATTGATAGGTAATGTTATATACTGTTCCAAATACTAAACCAGTAATGCTATTATAGTCATTTTGTTGATTACGTCTGACCAAGATCCAGATTGTGGCTAAAATCAGGAAAGCCAGCCAAATGAAACTCTTCTTTGTTTTCATACGTCTTTCTATTTAATGTAGATTTTATTGAAAGAACAGATGTTCGATCAATATTTTAATTCCGATAATAATAAGAATAATTCCACCCCATCGTTCGGCTTTCAATTCTCGTGCACAACCGCACCCGCATCGGATACCGAAAATAAGTCCGACAAGAGACATGATGAGTGATACCAATCCGATAATGAGAATAGGAGAAAGGATATCTCTATAATCTTGTATTCCCAAAAAAGCAAAAGAAACGCCGATTGCCAGTGCATCAATGCTTGTTGCTATAGCCATCGTAAGCACTACTTTCGGGCTTGCCGGATTAAGTTCTTGTTTGCATCCTTCTTCTTTAAAAGATTCGTAAAACATTCGTCCTCCAAGAAAAGCCAAAATGGCAAAAGCTATCCAATGATCTACACTTTCTATCAAATAACTGAAAGTATTGGCACACATCCAGCCAATAAAAGGCATGATAGCCTGAAAGAAACCGAAAGCAAATGCCATCACTAACATTGGTCGCCATTGAATACGTTTTAAAATGATGCCGCTTGCAATCGAAACAGCGAAACAATCCATTGCCAAACCTATAGCAAGCAGCCAAATCTCTAGTCCTGTCATTGCTTTTTAAAGAGGTAGTTTGTAAATGAGGGAATAAGTGATTCCCATATTATTTGATTTGAACTTTCCGTAGCCCGGCACATACCAAGGATTGCCGAATTCTCCTGTAGATGCGCTTGTCTTATACTTCATGCGTACCGACCAGCCCATATTGAAATTCTTGTAAATACGTACTTTTACACCTAATACAATCTCGATCCACTGGACAGAAGCTTTCATGCCCAGATGGTCAAAAGGAACACTACCGCCCCAATAGTCATCTTCCAAACTTGGATTATTGATATTGTCTCCCCAGATCGGATCGTGAACAGGAAGAGTGGATACATCATATTTAAAGGAACTGAATGCATAGCGCAGACCAGCATACAAATAGCTATTCTTTTCCTTCTTTTTTGTCATTGTGTTATAGTCTATACCGATTCGGAAGAAGGGAGCCATTTTACTTTTATAATGTATTCCTGTTTCGTTCCAAGTATCTGTTCCGCCCATACCGAATTCGATGGTTGGGATGAATCTGTTTTTAAGATTGACTCCGACACTGATTTCGGAACTCAAGAAGTCACCTCCTAAAACTTTACTGCCAATACCGTATAAGTCCACACCAACATACGTTCCGTTGTATAATGGAATGGTATCGACCTTGGCGGCTTCCTCTTTTTTCTTTTGCTTCTGACTTTTCTGAGGCGTCGGCTTCTGACTGGGTTGTTGTCCTGCTGCCGGAAGTCCGATACAAAAGAGCAGAAGTAGACTAATCAATCTCAGGGATACGGTCACGGTACTTATAGAATATCTGCAAATTCTCAATTTCATTTGTATTGGCTTCTTTATTTCGTAAATAGAGAGAATCTATCCGATCTGGCTGGGATGGTCTTCCCGGTTTGCCGAATTTTGCACTCAAAATATTCTGCTTCATCATGTAGCCACATTCCATAGACTGGAAATACGGAGTATTTTGTTGCACTATGTACAATGTATCTACATTTTTGGGCTGACGTTTAGGGTCATAATGGAAGATGAATATGGTAGAATCATTTGTGTAGCGCAACGGAAGCATCAGGGTATGTACTTTCTTCTCGTTGTTGAGAATGATAGAATCGGTTCCGGCAGCTGTAATGGTCAAAGAATCGAGTGTGTCATTCAACATTGCCCTTGTGTCCGGATCGATTGTGTATAGTGTACAATACATCATGGGACGTCCTGCTAGCGAGCAATCATTTTCATCCGAGCACGAACTGTAGATACTTATAGCACCACCAGTGATGATTAATAATAGAAAGATACGAATTAAATTCTTCATAATCGGTTATTGAGTGTGAATCAAACTTTCTTTTCTATTTGGTAGTTATTTCGTTCTGGTGCATTGCGTGAGATTAATTCGCCCAAAAATCCTGCAAGGAATAATTGAGTTCCAATAATCATCGCTGTTAGTGACAGATAGAAATAAGGAGAGTCAGTTACTAATCGGTAAGGTAAACCGTTGTACATGGCATAAAGTTTGCTAATGCCTACAATGATAACAGAAATCATTCCGACCAAAAACATCAGTGAACCTAGTAATCCGAAAAAGTGCATGGGCTTTATTCCGAATTTAGAAAGGAACCAGAGAGAAATCAAGTCCAGGTATCCATTAACGAAACGGTTTAGTCCGAATTTGGTAGTACCATATTTACGGGCTTGGTGATGTACCGCTTTCTCACCTATTTTCTTGAACCCGGCATTTTTAGCCAGATAAGGGATATAACGGTGCATTTCACCATATACTTCGATATTTTTCACTACCTCTTTGCGATAGGCTTTTAGCCCACAGTTAAAGTCATGTAGATTTTTAATTCCAGATACTTTGCGTGCTGTGGCGTTGAAAAGTTTGGTTGGTAATGTTTTTGATAATGGATCATATCTTTTTTGCTTCCAACCGGATACCAGATCGTAACCTTCTTTCGTAATCATCTGGTAAAGTTCAGGAATCTCGTCCGGACTATCTTGCAGGTCGGCATCCATTGTAATGACTACATCGCCCTGTGCTTCTTCAAATCCGCAAAAAAGCGCCGGAGATTTACCGTAATTACGGCGGAACTTGATCCCTTTTACGTAGTCCGACTGTGCTTTGAGCTGTTCTATCACTTCCCACGAATGGTCAGTGCTTCCATCGTTAACGAAAATCACTTCGAAAGAGAATCCATTAGCCTTCATTACACGTTCAATCCATGCGTAAAGTTCAGGCAATGATTCTTCTTCGTTAAACAATGGTATTACTACTGATATATCCATTTTATATTAATAACTAATTATTAATTACAAGTCATGATTGAGTCGATTCGTTGTTTCTATGGTTTGGCTTTCTTCATTACCAGAAGTCCGGTAGGAATAGCCAGAATACTTCCCCATATCACATTTAGCGACAATTGTTGCATTGTGATATTGATAGGACTCCATGATTTAAGCGAATCTATCATTCCATTTATAACTTCTTCGTTTTCATTTGGCTTTATGAACTTTCTCAATTCTTCTATGATAGCGTTTATTGTGGCGCCATGATCGATAAACTGGAAATAAATGTAGTATGCCACAGCTAATAAAAGTGAGGCAAACATATACATAAACATAGTGAAAAGAACTGCATGTGAAAACTCAATACTTCCCCCACATATTTTATTGCGATACATTTTCGCATAATAATAACCAATGAAAGGCACTGCCAATGTTAAGATTATGAATAAAATTGAGAGGAATGGGATATGCATTGCCAATGGGAATAAAATGAATTTTAGTATCCAATAGACTCCCATATATGTACCAAAGTGCATGGCGTATTTTTGTAGATAGTTCCTGTTCTCTGTCATCTTTCTTTATAAATAGTGCACAAAGGTACAAATAATATCGGTTGATGGAGGAAATATGGTTGTTAAAGTTAATAAAGCGATAAAAACCATATATTGAATATTTTTTTTGCAAATTTAATTGCTTGAAAAGTAGTTGGTTAATGATTTTGAAAGAAAAAAGTTCTAGATATCTATTGCAGAATCCATAAAAATATCTACCTTTGCAACCGCAAAACGGGTAAGTCCTATACGGCCAGCTCCCTTCGAATCCTCCAGGGCTTGATCGCAGCAAAGGTAGTTGGTTGTAGCGGCGCGATATAGTAAGCTTACCCACCCCGCCTCTTTAGCTCAGTTGGCCAGAGCACGTGATTTGTAATCTCGGGGTCGTTGGTTCGAATCCGACAAGAGGCTCAAAAAAGAAAGCATTCAGGTAGTTCTCCTGGATGCTTTTCTTATTAAAGTAATACCAACCTCATCCTTTTATTTTTTCACTTTGTAGGTGGAAAAGATGGCGGGAAATCTAAAAGACGTAACTGTCTTGTTTGGATCTCCCGCTTTTTTGTGATTATTCAATCTTTGAGTTGTAGCTTTTTAAGCTGATATATTTTAAATCAATAATGAAGTTGTTTAGTTCAAATGCTTTAGAATTGTTAGTTTCATAGGGTGGAAACAATAGTTTCAAGCAGTTGAAACCTTTAGTTTCTCGGTGTGAAACTGTTAGTTTCATGCGGTGAAACAAAGAGTTTCAAAGCATGAAACAAAGAGTGCTTATAATCGAACTGAATTAATTGGTCATAGGTACTGAATCACAATTAGTTTGATAAATGAAATGATCTATCGTATTATTAATTATGACGTGCAACTTATTTTAATAGAATCATATTAAAAGCTATGATTATTGCATTAATATATATGTACTTTTTAGAGTTACTTATTCGCTTGATGCCTTATTAACATTCTTTCTTTTCGAAGATAAGAGTTTAGAACTTTGTGCTAGAATCATTCAAAAGAAAGTTTTTGTGAAACAAAAAGTGTGTTTTTTGTATTTATCAATAGAAAAAAGGATTTTTCATAAAGAAAGAGGTGATATATAAGAATGAAGGTTTTGCGTTGATAATCAGATGTATATCTCTGATTTAAATAAATGAAAAGTGACAATAGAACACTGTCTTTGGTCTATTGTCACCTTATTCTCACTTCTTATTATCACCAGTTTGCAATTGATAATTAGATCTTTACCTCACAAAAGTGATAAATGATAATAAAAAAGATGTTTAGAAACTCTTAGATATGAATATCTCCTTTTGTTCTTTGTCTCTTATAAATGAAAGAATATGGAACACATAAGGGAAAAACATTATTAGATTTTCTTGTATCCGTAAACAGCCAGATCGCCAAGCTCTTCTTCGATACGGAGTAGCTGATTGTATTTAGCCATACGGTCAGAGCGACTGAGTGAACCTGTTTTAATCTGTCCACTATTAGTTGCTACAGCGATGTCGGCAATTGTAGAATCTTCTGTTTCTCCGGAACGATGGGAAGTAACAGTAGTGTATCCATGGCGGTGAGCCATTTCAATAGCATTCAGTGTTTCTGTCAAAGAGCCGATTTGGTTTACTTTAATCAGAATAGAGTTGGCGCATCCTTTTTCAATACCTTTTGCGAGGAAGTCAACATTTGTCACGAATAAGTCATCGCCTACTAATTGGCAACGGTTACCAATGCGTTCTGTTAGTTTCTTCCAACCTTCCCAGTCGTTTTCGCTCATGCCGTCTTCAATAGAATCTATCGGATATTTGTTAATTAATTCTTCCAAATAATCAATTTGTTCATTGGCGGTACGTTTCTTACCTTTCTCACCTTCAAACTTAGTATAGTCATAAATTCCATCATGATAGAATTCAGAAGAAGCACAGTCCATACCGATCATTACATCTTTACCCGGTTCATATCCTGCAGCTTTGATAGCGGCAAGGATAGAGTTCAGAGCATCTTCGGTTCCTTCCAACTCAGGGGCAAAACCTCCTTCGTCACCAACGGCGGTAGTTAGTCCGCGGTCTTTTAAAACTTTTTTCAGTGCATGGAAAACTTCGGCACCCATTCTTAAACCTTCTTTGAAAGAAGGAGCCCCTACCGGACGGATCATAAATTCCTGAAATGCGATTGGTGCATCACTATGTGAACCGCCATTGATAATATTCATCATCGGTACAGGCATCACATAAGTATTTGTTCCACCGATATAGCGATAAAGAGGAAGATCAAGATAATTAGCGGCAGCTTTTGCTACAGCAAGCGAAACGCCCAGAATTGCATTAGCACCCAGTTTGGATTTAGTCTTGGTTCCGTCTAATGCCAGCATTGTATAGTCAATTCCTCGTTGATTGAGGGAAGACATACCGATCAGTTTCGGAGCGATGATTTTATTAACATTCTCAACTGCTTTTTGTACTCCCTTACCACCGTAACGCTTTTTATCACCGTCGCGGAGTTCCAGCGCTTCATGCTCACCGGTGGAAGCACCTGACGGAACGGATGCACGTCCCATAATGCCAGATTCCAATACTACATCAACTTCTACTGTGGGGTTACCTCTTGAATCGAGAATTTCTCTAGCTACAATTTTTTCTATTTTCATTGTTTCTATTGTTTATGAATAAGATTTTGCAAAAATACAGACTTGACGGGGAGTGGAAAATCACTATAAATAGGTATTATCTCCTCTTAGTTTCCCTAAATGTCATTAGTCCTATCTTATAAATAACAAAGGGATAATGTTTTTTGTTTGGATAAGATGCAATGAATTTTGTGTGAGGTTAGTCTTCGATAATAACTCCTAACAATGGAAGTAAATCCATGGTTTGTAAAGAGGTGATGATCGCTCCTTTTAAGTCACTGATGTTTAAGGTTAATCCACTGATGCGTGAAGTACGCAAATCGATTCCTCTAAGTGGAGTATGAGAAAAGTCAGTTTCGACTAAATCACAACTATCAAAAGCTACAGATGTCAAGCGGCAATCATGGAAAGTACCATTCCTGAAAAGGCTGTTTGTAAAACGAACCTGATTCATTTTACTCATGGCGAGATTGATATAACTTGCGTTACAGTCGTGCAATAATATATGATTGAGAGTCGTTCCTGATAAATTAGTTCCCAATAATTTACATGAAATGAACTCCACCCGATAAAGAGAACTTTCGGCAAAAGAAATATTGGATAAGTCGCAATATTCAAAACGTATATCTGTCAGTTGCGAGGAATTGAATTGACATTCGCTGAATGTTTGATATTGAAAGGTACAGTTCTTGATACTCTTATGGGAAACATTAATTTCTTCTTCTTTATTTTTGCAGAATAAAAGATCGGAGATCGTTTCTTCTTTTTCAAGCCATTCTAGTAAAGTGATTGTGCTGTGTTGTTGAGCTTCTAAAATGGGAGGTGCAACTCGAACAGGTTTAAGGTTATTTTTCTTTATCATATGGTAACAATTAGTTGGTTTTGAATTAAAATTGTTTCCCTAGATATCCTCCTGTCATTACAGCAACTAATCCTATACCTATACTTAATAATGTATATAGAATGAACATACCATAAAATTCTCCTTTCAGCAAACTTAAGTTATCATTGGAGAAAGTTGAAAAAGTGGTGAAACCACCACAAATGCCAACAGTAAGAAATAACCGGATTTCTATAGACAACTGCCAACGTTCGGATAAGGAATAAAAAAGTCCGATTAAAAAACAACCGATGATATTGACGGAGAATGTTCCCCAGGAAAAAGGGAAACCAACACCGGAAGTCCGTTCATTAATGGCTATTTGCCCTAAATAACGGAGTACACTTCCAATTCCTCCACCTATAAATATATAGAGTATTTCTTTCATTCTATTCTTATGGTTGATTTTGCAAAGGTAATATTTTTGTAATTCTGATATAGCTGTATCTATGTTTTTTTGTGAGATATGTCTATTGTTTCCTTCACAATGCTTCTCTTCTGAAAATTGAATAATAATACGTATTTCTCAAAGAAAACTAAAACTTTGGCAAAGACTTTTTTTATCGGTCGGATTCTTTTTTGTAATTTTGCGCCATCTTTTTTAAAACATTATCAATAAAGAGAACAACATGGGAGGTTTTTTCGGAACAGTCTCGAAAACGAGCTGTGTGACTGATTTATTCTACGGTACAGATTATAATTCACATTTGGGAACGAAGCGGGGCGGACTCGCTACTTATAGTCAAGAGAAAGGTTTTATCCGTTCTATTCATAATCTGGAAAGTACTTATTTTCGATCCAAATTTGAAGGAGAACTGGACAAATTCAAAGGAAATGCTGGAATCGGCATTATTAGCGACACAGATGCACAACCTATCGTTATCAATTCTCATCTCGGGCGCTTCGCCATTGTTACTGTTGCTAAAATAACTAATATCCAGGAACTGGAAGAAGAGCTCCTCAGTAAAAATATGCACTTCGCCGAACTGAGTTCGAGCAATACTAATCAAACGGAACTTATCGCACTTCTTATCATACAAGGTAGAACTTTCACCGAAGGAATCGAAAATGTATTTAAACATATTAAAGGATCATGCTCTATGCTTCTTCTGACAGAGGATGGAAGCATTATCGCTGCCCGCGATCATTGGGGACGTACTCCAATTGTTATTGGTAAGAAAGAAGGAGCTTATGCTGCAACGAGCGAATCGACTAGTTTCCCAAATCTCGATTATGAGATTGATAGATATTTGGGACCGGGAGAGATTGTACGTATGCATGCCGATCATATTGAGCAACTTCGCAAGCCGAATGAAGAAATGCAGATTTGTTCGTTCCTGTGGGTTTATTATGGCTTTCCAACGTCTTGTTATGAAGGAAAGAATGTAGAGGAAGTTCGTTTTACTAGCGGCTTGAAGATGGGGCAGAAGGATGAGTCGGAAGTAGACTGTGCTTGTGGTATTCCTGATTCGGGGGTTGGTATGGCTTTGGGATATGCAGAAGGAAAAGGTGTGCCTTACCATCGTGCTATCGCTAAATATACGCCGACATGGCTCGTAGCTTTACACCAAGTAATCAGGAGTTGCGCTCGCTTGTTGCAAAGATGAAGTTGATTCCTAATCGCGCGATGCTTGAAGGGAAGCGTTTATTGTTCTGTGACGATTCAATTGTTCGTGGAACGCAGTTGCGGGACAATGTAAAGATTTTGTTTGAATATGGAGCAAAAGAGGTACACATGCGTATTGCATGTCCACCGTTGATTTATGCTTGTCCATTTGTAGGATTCTCTGCTTCAAAAAATGCATTGGAATTGATTACCCGTCGAATTATCAAAGAACTGGAAGGAGACGAGAATAAGAATCTGGATAAATATGCTACTACCGGTTCTCCTGAATATGAAAAAATGGTCAATGTGATTGCAGAACGTTTCGGATTGACCTCTTTGAAATTTAATACGCTAGAAACGCTGATTGAAGCGATAGGTTTGCCTAAATGCAAAGTTTGTACACATTGTTTTGATGGCAGCAGCCATTTCTAAAGAATATTATAGATAAAAAAGAGCCGTAAATTGCTTTGTAATTTACGGCTCTTTTTTTACCTTTACGGCAATATAAACTATCAAATTGTAATTTGTAATTAATAACTAGTAATTAAATAAAATGACTTTAGTAGACAGATTTTTAAAGTATGTAAGCTTCGATACACAATCTGATGAATCGACAGGTCTTACTCCCAGTACTTCCAAGCAAATGATTTTTGCTGAGTATTTGAAAACTGAACTGGAATCTTTGGGATTAGAAGATATAACATTGGATGAACATGGCTATCTTTTTGCTACTCTTCCGGCTAATATAGATAAAGAAATTCCGACTATCGGGTTTATTGCTCATATGGATACTAGTCCTGATATGACAGGTAAGGATGTGACTCCGCGTATTGTGGAAAAATATGATGGATCGGATATTGTCCTTTGTGCTGAGGAAAACATAATTCTTTCTCCTGCACAGTTCCCGGAACTACTGGATCATAAAGGGGAAGATTTGATTGTAACCAATGGTAAGACACTATTGGGAGCTGACGATAAGGCTGGTATTGCAGAAATTGTATCAGCAATGGTTTATTTGAAAGACCATCCTGAGATCAAACATGGAAAGATTCGTATAGGTTTCAATCCGGATGAAGAGATCGGTGAGGGAGCTCATAAGTTTGATGTCGAGAAATTTGGCTGTGAGTGGGCATATACGATGGATGGTGGTGAATTGGGAGAACTTGAATTTGAAAACTTCAATGCTGCTGTAGCTAAGATTGTTTTCAAAGGACGTAATGTGCATCCGGGATATGCTAAAAATAAAATGATCAACTCTATTCGCGTTGCTAATAAGTTTATCTCACTGCTACCTGCTCAGGAAGTTCCGGAACAGACTACAGGTTATGAAGGATTCTATCATCTGATCGGTATTCAGGGAGAAGTAGAACAAACAACTGTTACTTATATTATTCGTGACCATAATCGTGAGAAATTTGAGGACCGTAAAAAGGAAATGGAACGTATGGTTGCACAAATCAATGCAGAATATGGAGAAGGTACGGCTACTCTGGAATTGCGTGATCAATACTATAATATGCGTGAGAAGATAGAACCGGTAATGCATATTATCGATGTCGCTTTTGCTGCAATGGAAGCTGTTGGTGTAAAACCAAACGTAAAACCAATTCGTGGTGGTACGGATGGTGCGCAACTCTCTTTCAAAGGTTTGCCTTGCCCGAATATCTTTGCAGGAGGACTGAATTTCCATGGACGTTATGAATTTGTTCCTATTCAGAGTATGGAGAAGGCAATGAACGTTATTGTGAAGATTGCCGAATTGGTAACTTCTAAATAAAAATCAATAATGAGTATCATTAACACCTAATACTTAATTCTTAAAATAATATCCATGAAAACCACTCCGTTTACAGAGAAACATATTGCACTCGGTGCTAAAATGCACGAGTTTGCAGGTTATAATATGCCTATCGAATATTCCGGTATCATTGACGAACATCTGACTGTTTGTAATGCTGCCGGTGTGTTTGATGTATCCCACATGGGAGAATTCTGGGTGAAAGGTCCCCATGCTTTGTCTTTTCTTCAAAAGGTGACTTCTAATAATGTGGTGTCTCTTACTCCGGGAAAAATACAATATACGTGCTTCCCAAATGAAGAAGGAGGAATTGTAGATGATTTATTGGTATATCATTTTGAACCCCAAAAATATCTATTGGTAGTTAATGCCGCTAATATTCAGAAAGATTGGAATTGGTGCATTTCTCATAATACGGAAGGAGCGGAATTGGAAAATTCTTCGGATTGCACAGCGCAGCTTGCTGTACAAGGTCCAAAGGCTATTCTCGCTTTGCAGAAACTGACAGACATTGATTTGTCTGCTATACCTTATTATACGTTTGCGGTTGGTACGTTTGCAGGAGAAGAAAATGTGATTATATCAAATACCGGCTATACCGGTGCAGGAGGATTTGAACTCTATTTTTATCCGAAAGCAGCAGATAAAATCTGGAAAGCCGTTTTTCAAGCAGGAGAGGAGTATGGTATCAAACCTGTTGGTTTGGGTGCGCGTGACACTCTTCGTCTGGAAATGGGATTTTGTCTTTATGGTAATGACCTGGATGATACAACTTCTCCCATTGAAGCGGGCTTAGGATGGATTACTAAGTTTGTGGATGGTAAAGATTTTATCAATCGTCCAATGTTGGAAAAACAGAAAGCGGAAGGGGTTACTCGTAAGTTGGTTGGTTTTGAGATGATCGATCGCGGAATTCCCCGTCATGGTTATGAGTTGGTCAATGCAGAAGGGGAGAAGATAGGAGTGGTTACTTCCGGAACGATGTCACCTACCCGTAAGATTGGTATTGGAATGGGATATGTAAAGCCGGAATACAGTAAAGTCGGAACGGAGATTTATATTGATATGCGTGGTCGCAAATTGAAAGCCGAAGTGGTGAAACCGCCATTTAGGAAATAAAATAGGATTGATTAATATAGAAAAACTAGTCTCAGGTGACGTGGATAATGTAGGTTTTTAGCTTTAAAAGGGTTTAATAAATCTATGTTATTCACGTCATTCATGTTTTGAAGTAAATGATCATACATTCTGATATTCATTAACAGTAAATATATCCTTAAATGTTGTTTATACCATAGATTTATTCTAATTTTGTCAGCAAATTAAGATAAATCGATGTCTCAATTACCTACACTTATAGCTGATCTGGCACTGATATTAATCTGTGCAGGTATCATGACTTTGCTATTTAAAAAATTAAAGCAACCCCTGGTATTAGGTATGTAGTAGCTGGTTTTCTGGCAAGTCCGCATATGCCATACACCCCTTCAGTGATGGATACTGCTAATATTAAAACATGGGCAGATATAGGTGTTATCTTCTTATTATTTGCACTTGGATTGGAATTTAGCTTTAAGAAGATTGTCAAGGTTGGAGGTTCTGCTGTAATCGCTGCATGTACTATTATCTTTTGTATGATTCTGCTAGGGATAGGTGTCGGTATGGGTTTTGGCTGGCATCGTATGGATTGTCTTTTCTTAGGTGGTATGATCGCCATGTCGTCTACTACAATTATTTATAAAGCTTTTGATGATTTAGGATTTAGGAAGAAACAGTTTACCGGGCTTGTCTTGAGTATTCTGATTCTGGAAGATATTCTCGCCATTGTATTAATGGTTATGCTTTCCACTATGGCTGTGAGTCATAACTTTGAAGGGACTGAAATGCTGGAAAGTATCGGTAAATTATTATTCTTCCTCATCTTATGGTTTGTAGTGGGTATCTATCTGATTCCGGAGTTCCTAAAGCGTTGCAGGAAATTGATGGGAGAGGAGACGTTACTTATCGTTTCGTTGGCACTTTGCTTTGGAATGGTGGTTATGGCTGCTCATACAGGATTTTCTGCAGCATTTGGAGCTTTTATAATGGGATCTATTTTAGCTGAAACGATTGAGGCCGAATCCATAGATCGTTTAGTAAAACCGGTGAAAGATCTTTTCGGGGCAATTTTTTTCGTGTCGGTAGGTATGATGGTAAATCCTGCAATGATTGTGGAATATGCTGTGCCTATTATTGTGATAACAATTGCTGTTATTTTGGGACAGGCTACCTTTGGAACTTTCGGAGTGATTCTTTCAGGAAAGTCTTTGAAGACAGCAATGCAGTGTGGTTTTAGTTTAACACAGATTGGTGAGTTTGCTTTTATTATTGCTTCTTTGGGAGTCTCTTTGCATGTGACGAGTGAGTTTTTGTATCCTATTGTAGTAGCAGTTTCTGTTATAACTACTTTTCTGACTCCTTATATGATTCGTTTTGCAGAACCGGCTTTTACTTTTGTGGATGCTCATCTTCCTGCATCTTGGCGAAAGATGTTATTACGTTATACTGGTTCACAGACGGCAATGAATCATGATAATCTGTGGAAAAAATTATTATTGGCGATAATACGAATCACTGTTGTTTATTCAATAGTCAGTATATCTGTTATTGCACTCTCTTTCCGTTTTGTGATTCCGTTTTTTAAGGAAAACTTGCCTCCATTTTGGGCTTCATTGCTCGGTGCGGTATTTATTATACTTTTTATTTCACCTTTCCTGCGTGCTATTATGGTGAAGAAAAATCATTCAGTAGAATTTATGACTCTATGGCATGATAGCCGGGCTAATCGTGCACCATTGGTTGCTACGATTGTTATTCGGGTGATGATAGCGGTATTATTTGTCATTTTTATTATTTCAGGTTTATTTAAAGCCTCTATCGGATTGATAATTGGTGTGGCTGTATTGGTAGTACTACTTATGGTATGGTCTCGCCGTTTGAAAAAACAGTCCATTTTGATTGAACGACGCTTTTTTCAAAATTTGCGTTCTCGGGATGTTCGTGCGGAGTATTTGGGGGAGAAGAAACCGGAATATGCGGGGCGTTTATTGTCTCATGATTTACATTTAGCGGATTTGGAGATTCCTGGAGAATCATCTTGGGCTGGAAAGACTTTGATGGAGCTAAATCTGGGGAAAAGATATGGAGTACATGTTGCTTCTATTCTTCGAGGGAGAAGGAGAATTAATATACCCGGTGGTGCCGAACGTTTGTTTCCATTGGATAAGATACAAGTAATTGGAACGGATGAGCAACTGAATAAATTCAGTGAAGATATGCAAAATGGTGCGAAGATTGACTGGCAGGTATATGAGCAGAGTGAAATGAGTTTGAAACAGTTCATTGTTGATACTGATTCTATTTTTTTAGGTAAGACTATTCGCGAGTCTGGAATCCGTGATAAATACCGGTGTATGATTGTAGGGGTGGAACGAGAGGATGGAACATTAGTTACACCGGATGTAAATGTACCGTTTGAGGAAGGTGATGTGGTATGGGTAGTAGGTGAGAAAGAAGATGTCTACCAATTAGTAAATCAAAAAGATGAAAAATTACAAGTAGGATAAAAGTAGTAGAACTACTTTTATTTATTTACTGAAACATAAAATAATAATAATATGAAGAGCGATCCGAAAGAATGTCTGTATTGCCAGAACAACGAGATGTTATATAATCTGATGATTGAGATTGCACAGTTGAGTGTGTCACGTGTGTTTTTATTTAAAGAACAAACCTATCGTGGACGTTGTCTTGTTGCTTACAAAGATCATGTGAACGATTTAAATGAATTGAGTGATGAAGAACGTAATGCTTTTATGGCAGATGTAGTTCGCGTAACTCGAGCTATGCAGAAGGCTTTCCTACCGGAAAAGATAAATTATGGTGCTTACTCTGATAAACTGTCTCATCTGCATTTCCATTTGGCTCCAAAGTATATAGGCGGACCAGATTATGGAAGTACATTTCAAATGAATCCAGGAAAGGTTTATTTGACAGATGCTGAGTATCAAGAATTAATTGATGCTTTGAAAGCTAATTTGTAATCTTTTGAGAGAATCATAAGAATGGCAAAATTTACTTTTGCCATCTTCTTTTTTATTTTGTGGATCTTTGATAAGTAAAAAGTTGCTGATCATTAACTCCTCTCGGAAGTTGTCGTGGAGAAACTTTAATCTGCGCTATCAAAATCAAATTCAAAATCGAAGTCGTATATAAATTCCGGAGTCGTGAATTCTTCTAGGTTTCGACGATCTTTCTTAGTAGGACGTCCTGTTCCACGTGCACGATCTATAAATCCGCTTATTTTACTCATCTCTAACAATTCATATTGGTCGGGAGTTGTTACATTCTCCATCATTTCCGGTACGAGCTTTGCACCGACACGTTTCTCGATGGTTTGTAAAACTTTGAAAGAATAAGTGATAGGTGGCTTTTTTACTTGTATCACATCACCGGGCTTTATCATTCGGGCTGCTTTTATTTGTGAACCGTTCATAGTGACACGACCTTTCTTGCAAGCTTCAGCTGCAATTGTACGAGTTTTGAAGATTCGTACAGCCCACATCCATTTATCTATTCTTGCTTCAGCCATAATGTTAATTGCAAAATTAAAAGTTTGTTAATAAATCAAATGGTTACTTCTTGTTGAACTGGTTCATTGTAATATCAATGCCGGCAAGACAGAAACTTTTGATAATTTCTCCTGCTGTTTCTAAACGTTCATTCATTATTTTCCAATCGTCATCGGTAAAATGTCCGAGTACATAATCTACTTGTCCTCCTCGAGGGAAATCATTTCCGATGCCAAAACGCAGACGGGCATAATTTTGTGTGCCCAAAGTTGCAGCAATGTGTTTCAGACCATTGTGTCCTGCATCGCTTCCTTTTCCTTTTAAGCGTAAGGTTCCGAAGGGCAACGCTAAATCGTCCACTATTACTAACACATTCTCCAATGGAATGTTTTCTTTCTGCATCCAATAGCGTAAAGCTAATCCACTTAGGTTCATGAAAGTTGAAGGCTTAAGGAGGATTAATTGGCGACCTTTAACGGAGAAACTTGTAGTAAAACCATAACGTCTATCAATAAAAGGAGGAGCGTTATTGATTTTGGCTAATGCATCTACCGTCATGAATCCGATATTGTGTCGGGTTTCATGATATTCGGGACCAATGTTTCCTAAACCTACAATTAGATATTTTATCATTACTTTTTCTAAAGAAGATAGTTCTTAAATATAAAAGAGAAACGCAGATTAACACAAACTAATGCAGACTGAACATCTGCTTTAATCTGCATTAATCTGCGTTTCGTTATATCTCTGTTATAGGGATAATCTCAAATTACTTGCCTGCCGTAGCAGCTGCACCTCTTGCTGCACGAGTTAATTTAACTGCACATACAACGGCTTCTTTAGCACTGATCAGTTCAAGACCTTCAAAGCTCAATTCACCAACTTTCACTGTTTTACCTAAGCCCAAATGAGAAACGTTGATAGTAAGTTTTTCAGGGATAATGTTGTATAGAGCTTTCACTTTGATCTTTCGCATCTGCAAAGCCAATTTACCACCGGCTTTCACACCTTCTGCAAGACCTTCTAATTGTACAGGAACTTCCATAACGATAGGTTTAGCTTCGTTGATTTGATAGAAGTCTACATGCAGGATAGTATCCTTTACTGGATGGAATTGGATATCTTTCATAATAGCGTTTACTTTTTTGCCATTGATAACCAAGTCTACTACGTAGATATGCGGAGTGTAAACTAAGTTACGAAGATTGTCGCTAGTTACTGTAAAGTGAATAACTTCATCACCTCCGTATAGTACACAAGGTACACCACCATTACTACGAATTTCTTTCAGAGCTCTTGCTTGTTCTGAAGAGCGTTCTGCAATTGTTCTTGCAGTTCCTTTTACTTCAATTGATTTCATTTCTTAAAAAGTTGTGTTACTCTAAATTAAGTTAGTTTGCTTAATTCACCATCACACGATGTGGATTATCACACGATGTTGCAAAAAAGCGGTGCAAAAGTACGATTTCTTTTTGAAATATCAAAGAGTTATTTACTTAAAAGTCAATATCAATCTTAATTTCATTGTCCAGTTTCTCATCTTTCACCTCTTCCAAAAGAATATCTTGCTGTTCCGATTCATTCATTAAACAATCAGAGTCATTAGTCTGATGAAGATTAATGAAGTCAATAGCTTGTGTTAATCCTAATGTGAACTTTTCAAAATCCTCCTTGTACAAGAAGATCTTGTGCTTCTCAAAACTAACCTGGGAATCATCCCCTTCTCCCATTACCACTTTTTTACTTTCTGTGATAGCCAGAAACATCTCGTCTTTACGGTTTTTCTTTACGTCGAGATAGTAAATGCGCTTACCTGCTTTAATAGATTTGGAGAAAACGATCTCCTTATCATTCATGTCTGCACCCATTTTCTTTTTTAAGTCTTCCATATCTTTCTGTCCATTTATAATCGGCTTCAAAATTGGATATTTTTTTTAAACTGTCAAAAGAAAAAGAGCAGAGAATGAAATACTGCATTAAAAAATGTGATTTATTAGTGGAAACTCATTAAAAATATCTACTTTTGCAGTTCGATAATAACAGTATTAATTAGAATTATGATCAACAGAGTTCTTATTCGTCTTAAGATTATACAGATCGTGTATGCCTATTATCAGAATGGCAGCAAAAATCTAGACTCAGCGGAGAAAGAGTTATTCTTTAGTCTTTCAAAGGCGTATGACCTTTACAACTATTTGCTAATGCTGATGATAGCATTAACAGAGTATGCACAAAAACGTATCGATACGGCAAAAGCTAAACTTGCACCTACTAGAGAAGAGTTGTATCCTAACATGAAGTTTGTAGAAAACAAGTTTATTTCACAATTGGAAGTAAATAAACAATTAACGGAATTTATTGCCAATCAGAAAAGAACTTGGGCTAATGATCAGGATTTCATCAAAGAGCTTTATGAGAAGATTGTAGAATCCGATATATACAAGGATTATATGGCATCTGATGATAAATCTTACGAAAGTGACCGTGAATTGTGGAGAAAGCTTTATAAAACATATATATTTAATAATGAATCTCTCGATCAGGTTTTGGAAGACCAGAGTCTCTATTGGAATGATGATAAAGAAATAGTAGACACATTTGTTTTGAAAACAATCAAACGATTTGAAGAGAAGAGGGGCGCTAACCAAGAATTACTTCCTGAATTTAAGGATGATGAAGACCAGGAATTTGCACGTCGTTTATTCCGTCGTACCATTTTGAATTCAGATTATTACCGCCATCTTATTAGCGAAAATACAAAGAACTGGGATTTGGATCGTATTGCATTTATGGATATCATTATTATGCAGACTGCTTTGGCAGAAATTTTAAGTTTTCCGAACATTCCGGTCAGTGTTTCGTTAAATGAATATGTAGAGATTGCAAAGTTGTATAGTACAGCGAAGAGCGGTAGTTTTATCAACGGCACTCTTGATGGAATAGTTAATCAATTGAAAAAAGAAGGTAAGTTGAGTAAAAACTAATACCTTTGTCCATATAATAGAAACTAAAAAACTGATTATTTATGAATTTATTGACTGTATTTATGCAAGCTCCAGCTGCGGCAGGAGGTGGAAGTATGATGTGGATCATGTTAATAGCAATGTTTGTTATCATGTATTTCTTTATGATCCGTCCTCAAAATAAGAAGCAGAAAGAAATAGCTAACTTCCGTAAATCTCTTCAGGTAAATCAGCAAGTGATTACTGCTGGTGGCATTCATGGAACAATTAAAGAGATTAATGATGATCATGTAGTCCTTGAAATTGCTCCTAACGTAAAGATTAAAATAGATAAGAATTCTATTTTTGCTGATGCTTCGGCTGCTCAGCCTAAATAAAGATTAGTAAATAAATGTCTATGTTAGATCGTAGGAAAATACGATATGCATATTTAAAACAATCTAAGAGAATTAAGAATTTCTTGCTTAGTGATAAGAGCAGGGAGTTCTTAATTTTTTTGTTTTTCTTTCTGATAGCCGGCGGGTTCTGGTTGCTTCAAACATTGAATAATGATTATGAAACAGAATTCTCAATTCCGGTTCGGATAAAAGACATTCCCAACAATGTGGTGCTAACTTCGGAGCCTCCTTCCGAACTTCGTGTTCGGGTGAAGGATAAAGGAACTGTACTTTTAAATTATATGTTAGGAAAAAGTTTCTTTCCTATAAATTTGAACTTTGCTGATTATAAAGGAAAGGATAATCATGTGAAGATTCCGGCAGCAAAGTTTGAGAAAAAGATTATTAGTCAATTAAGTGTGTCTTCTAAGGTCCTTTCAGTGAAGCCTGATACATTGGATTATATTTATTCAACGGGTAAATCTAAAGTAGTTCCAGTGCGTTTTCAAGGAAATGTAACGGCCGGTCTTCAATATTATGTATCTGATACGATTTGTACTCCCGATTCTGTATTAGCTTATGCTCCAGCGGCAATATTGGATACAGTGACGGCTGCCTATATTCGTGGTGTAGATCTGGAAAATATATCAGATACGATTAGACAGCAAGTAGCTTTGGCTACAGTGAGAGGGGTGAAGTTTGTTCCTAATATGGTTGAACTGACTTTCCCTGTGGATATTTATACCGAAAAAACAGTAGAAGTCCCATTACATGGAGTTAATTTCCCAGCAGATAAAGTGCTAAGGGCTTTTCCTTCTAAAGTTCAGATTACATTCAAAGTAGGCATGAAGAGTTTTTTGAGTGTAAAAGAAAGTGATTTTGTGATAAATGTCTCCTATGAAGAACTACTAAAATTAGGCTCGGATAAATATACGGTTAAGCTGAAGTCATTTCCTCGTGGAATCAGTCAGATACGTATTGTGCCCGAACAAGTTGATTTTTTGATCGAACAAGTTTCTACTGATGGCAATTAAGATTGGTATTACCGGTGGTATAGGTAGTGGAAAAAGTGTGGTTTCCAGATTGTTGGAAATAATGGGAATTCCCGTTTATATTTCTGATGTGGAAGCAAAGCGTATTACTCTTACTAATGTAATCGTTCGTCGTGAACTTTGTACGTTGGTTGGACAGGAAATTTATCAAGAAGGAGAATTAAACCGTTCTTTGTTAGCAACTTATATGTTTGGTCACCCAGAACGTATAAAGGAAGTGAATGAAATTATACATCCTAGGGTAAAAGAAGATTTTCAGCAATGGAGTGCCTGTTTTGGCGCAGATAAAATCGTAGGTATAGAGTCTGCCATACTTGTGGAAGCCGGGTTTAGAGATGTAGTGGATTTTCTGGTAATGGTATATGCGCCTTTAGAAACAAGAATAGAACGTGCTGTTAAACGCGATAGCACTTCAAAAGAGTTGATAATGAAGCGTATTGAGTCACAAATGAGCGATCATTCCAAGCGGGAACAAGCTGATTTTGTGATTCTGAACGATGGTGAAGCGCCTTTAGTCCCACAGGTTTTAGAACTTATTTCTTTGCTTTCTAAAAATAATCATTACCTTTGCTCCGCAAAAAAATAATTAATTAACAAAAGAATATATACTATGTTGAAGACTATCTTGTCTATCTCCGGAAAACCGGGATTGTACAAACTTATTTCGCAAGGAAAAAATATGTTGATTGTAGAATCAATCAGTGCTGATAAGAAACGTTTTCCCGCCTATGGTAATGAGAAAATTATTTCGTTGGCAGATATAGCAATGTACACTAATGATGCAGAAGTACCTTTGTGCAATGTATTGGATTCTATGAAAACAAAAGAGAATGCTGCGGTTGCTACTATTGATCCAAAGAAAGCTACTTCAGAACAGTTGCGCGAATATATGGCAGAAGTATTGCCTGACTTCGATCGTGATCGGGTGCACATAGCTGATATCAAAAAACTGATTTCTTGGTATAATCTTTTGATATCAAATGGGATTACAGAATTCAAGGCAGAAACAGAGGCTGAGAAAGAAGAAGTTGTGGCGGAGTAATCTGCTAAATATAAATAATAACTAAAAGGGTGGTAACCATGTGAAATGGTTATCACCTTTTTACTTTTTTAAAGATGTGTTTTCAAACAAAAGGTTCTCTCTGCTGTTCTTCTGATTATCTTGTCTTTGCATGAATATTTTCAGGTTTCTCTAGTCAGAACCACTGTTTTTATTTATCTTTGTTGTGTTCATTCTTGCCGAGCGTCGGTAATGGATAAAGATAAGAATAAAGAATAAAAGCGTTTTTGGAATATTATTCTATACTTGGAATCTGGACAATTTCATGCTATTCAGGAATAATGAGACAGACGCTCATGCTCTGCTGTATATGCAAATATATAGTGTTGAGCGTGGGCTGTTGTACATTATTTGAATAGCGGCAGTCCAGAGCCTCAAGTATGATAATGACAGCAGTTCCCACGCTTTTTTATAATGAAGGCCTTCAAAGGGAACTGGAAGGTAAGATGTAGAGTATGCGGACAATTACGAATAAAGAGGCAAGTGTTTCACTTGATAATGAGACTTTATATGTGAGTGGCTTGTTGGTGGATACAATGCTGTTTTTGTATGATTCACAAGGGGAGTTATGTGGTAAGTGTAAGTTTACAATGCCTTCTGTTACCTTGACTATTCCCCAAAAAGGTGTGTATGTTTTGGTCATGAGTCATCCTAATTGCCAACCGGAAGTTAGAAGAATTGTATATTCGAATATATAAAAATGCCGATATACCTTTGAAGGTATACCGGCTATTTTTATGAAGTTAGATAAATTTTAGTTTCGGAACACTAGTCCGTCGCCACTAGTATCAACAATGATTGCCTTACTGCGATCAACTTCCTGAGACAATAATTTCTTTGACAAGTCGTTCAGTAAGTAGCGTTGAATAGCTCTTTTCACCGGACGGGCACCAAATTCTGGGTCATAACCAACTTTAGACAAGAAGTTTAGAGCGGCGTCTGTCATTTGAAGTTCTACTCCGTTTTCGGCAAGCATCTTCTGTACACTCTTGATTTGGAGAAGTACAATTTGCTTGATTTCTGGCTCTGTCAACGGTAAAAACATGATGGTTTCGTCGATACGGTTTAAGAATTCCGGACGAATGGTCTTTTTTAACATATTCATCACTTCCTTCTTTGTTTCTTCGATTACTTCTTCTTTATTTTCTCCATTCAATTTTTCCATCTGACTTTGTATATAGGAACTTCCCATATTTGAAGTCATGATAATGATGGTATTCTTGAAATTAACAACTCTACCTTTATTGTCAGTCAGTCGTCCGTCATCTAACACTTGCAAGAGAATGTTGAATACATCCGGATGCGCTTTTTCGATTTCATCAAATAGAACAACTGAGTAAGGTTTTCTACGAATTGCTTCAGTCAGTTGGCCACCTTCATCATACCCAACGTATCCCGGAGGCGCTCCAACCAAACGTGAAACACTATGTTTCTCCTGATACTCGCTCATATCAATTCGAGTCATCATAGACTCGTCGTCAAACAAGAACTCTGCCAATGCTTTAGCAAGTTCTGTTTTACCAACACCTGTCGTACCGAGGAAGATAAACGAACCGATCGGGCGTTTCGGATCCTGCAACCCTGCACGACTTCGACGCACTGCATCTGCAACAGCCTCAATGGCTTCATCCTGACCGATTACTCGTTTGTGGAGTTCTTCTTCCAGATGTAACAATTTGTCTTTTTCGCTTTGCATCATCTTGCTAACAGGAATACCCGTCCAACGTGAAACAACGTCAGCAATGTCTTCGGCATCTACTTCTTCCTTAATCATTGCCTTGTCACCTTGCATATCGTGTAACTTTTTCTGAGTATCCTCTATTTCTTTGTTTAGCTCCTGAAGTTTACCATAACGAATCTCAGCTACTTTTCCATAATCACCTTCGCGTTCAGCCTTATCCGCTTCGAATTTCATATTCTCAATTTGAATCTTATTCTGCTGAATCTTATCCATTAAAGTCTTTTCACTCTGCCATTTTGCTTTTTGAGACTTTTCCTGTTCTTTCAGTTCTGCCAATTCTTTGCCGATAATTTCAAGTTTAGGCTTGTCATTTTCTCGTTTGATGGCTTCGCGCTCGATTTCCAATTGCTTGATTTTACGTGAAATCTCATCCAATTCTTCCGGAACGGAATTTACTTCCATACGTAATTTGGCTGCTGCTTCATCCATCAAATCAATAGCTTTATCCGGCAAGAAACGATCTGTAATATAACGGCTACTCAGTTCTACAGCTGCGATGATAGCATCGTCTTTGATACGAACTTGATGGTGGTTTTCGTAACGTTCCTTTAAACCACGTAGGATAGAAATTGTACTTAAATTATCCGGTTCGTCTACTTGTACAATCTGGAAACGACGTTCCAAAGCTTTATCTTTTTCGAAATATTTCTGGTATTCATCCAAAGTGGTTGCACCGATAGAACGCAGCTCCCCACGTGCCAAAGCTGGTTTTAATATATTGGCAGCATCCATTGCTCCTTCACCTTTGCCTGCACCTACCAGCGTGTGAATCTCATCAATAAACAGAATGATGTCTCCTTCTGACTTTTTGACTTCATTGACTACTGATTTCAGTCGTTCTTCAAATTCACCTTTATATTTGGCACCTGCTACTAACGCTCCCATATCCAATGAATAAACCTGTTTGTTTTTCAGGTTTTCAGGAACATCACCCCGAAGAATTCGGTGTGCTAATCCTTCTACAATTGCAGTTTTACCCGTACCTGGTTCACCAATCAGAATCGGATTGTTTTTGGTGCGTCGGCTCAATATTTGAAGCACGCGACGTATCTCTTCGTCACGACCAATTACCGGATCTAATTTACCGCTACGAGCGGCTTCATTTAGATTTATAGCATATTTTTCCAGTGATTGATAAGTATCCTCGCTTGATTGAGAAGTCACTTTTTCCCCTTTTCTCAGTTCATTGATAGCATTACGAAGTTCGTTTTCCGTCATTCCTGCATCTTTTAGGATGGTGGAGACAGTACTTCTTACTTTTAGCAAGGCCATTAAAATGTGTTCTAATGAAACGAATTCATCACCCATTTCTTTGGAATACTGTGTTGCTCTTTGTAACACTTCGTTAGACTCACGACTAAGGTATGGTTCACCACCGGATATTTTAGGTAGTGAATCAATTTGTTTGTCTACTACTAAAGTTACCTGTTGGCCATTCATCCCTAGTTTTTGGAAGATAAAGTTTGTGACGTTCTCGCCTACTTTGATCACTCCGTACATGAGGTGAACAGGTTCAATAGCCTGTTGTCCCCGGCTTTGCACCAAGTTTACAGCTTCTTGAACTGCTTCTTGAGATTTGATGGTAAAATTGTTAAAATTCATATCGTTGTTCTCCTTTTTATTTCATGTTTCTAATAACACCTTAAAGGGCGCAAAAGATTTGCCAAGTAGGAAAATGCGACAGAATTTCATTTGTTATTAGAAGTTTAAAGACAAAATGACTTCTTTTAACTGGATGATACTGACGAATTTACTACAAGATGTTATTAGTATTTTAATATGTTTTCTAATAACTGTTTGTAACCGGACGTATATGTGGGACTTCCCGAGACGTACATGTGGGTAATCGCCAGACGTACATCTCGGTAGTACCCACATGTACGTCTAGGGAAACAAGTTATTTAATGAAAGAAAATGAACCTTGTAAGGCTTATAAATAAAAGGAATGTAGTATCTTTATCCGCTGTATCAATATAATAATGTATATGACTAATAAACCTCAAATAAAGCTTTCGGAAACTGTGGTATTAATAGATGCTGCTTTTTTGAATTTTGTGATTATGGATATGAAAAGGTACTTTGAAGAGACTCTGCAACGTACTTTGCAGGAAATAGACCTTTCTATGCTAACCACCTATCTGACTTTAGATGCAGGAATTGTTGAAGGAAAGAATGAGGTACAATTTCTTTTTGTTTACGATAAGGATTCTAATAAACTGCAAAATTGCCAACCTTCTGACCTGAAGAATGAATTGAATGGAGTTGCATTTCAAAGTCCATACGGCGAATATTTGTTTGCTAGTGTTCCTTCAGAAGGAATGGTTTCTAGAGAAGCTTTATTTCTGGATCTGTTATCTATTATTTCTGATTCGGCGGATGTGAAGAAAATGATTATTATTTCTTTCAATGAAGAGTATGGGGATAAGGTTACAACGGTTTTAAGTGAAGTAAAGGAGAAAGAGATTATTCAATTCCGAATGAATGAACCGCAAATACCTGTAGAGTATAAGTGGGATATGTTGGCTTTTCCTGTTATGCAAGCATTAGGTATTAGAGCTGACGAGTTACAATAGTTGGTTTCAGCTAAATTTTGAACAATTAAAATAGTTAGCTTAATGTCTGATTTTCGTTTAAAAGTATTTCTGAGTGTTGCGAAAAATTTGAGTTTTACAAAAGCTTCGCAAGAACTGTTTATAAGTCAGCCTGCTATTACTAAACATATTCAGGAGTTGGAAAATTTCTATCAGGTACGTTTGTTTGAGCGTCAGGGAAGTAAGATTCTATTGACTGAGGCGGGGAGACTGTTGTTAAAACACAGTGAGAAAATCATGGATGACTATAAGCAGTTGGAATATGAAATGCATTTATTACATAATGAATATATCGGTGAATTAAGATTAGGGGCTAGTACTACCATTGCTCAATATGTTCTTCCACCTTTATTGGCCAATTTTATTTCTCAGTTTCCTCAGATCAATTTATCTCTTTTAAATGGAAATTCTCGAGGGGTAGAAACAGCTTTGCAAGAACATCGAATTGATTTAGGATTAGTGGAAGGTATTTTTCGCTTGCCTAATTTGAAATATACACTTTTTTTTAAAAGATGAATTAGTGGCTGTTGTGCATAGTAATAGTAGATTAATAAAATCGGATGAAATAACTCCTCAGGATTTACTGAATATACCGTTAGTTTTACGCGAAAGAGGTTCCGGTACATTGGATGTATTTGAACGTGCTTTGTTGCAGCATAATCTTAAACTTTCTTCATTAAATGTTCTGATGTATCTTGGAAGTACAGAAAGTATTAAACTTTTTCTGGAACACACAGATTGTATGGGAATTGTTTCTATTCGTTCTGTTCATAAAGAACTGGTTACAGGTAGTTTGCGTGTTATTGAGATAAAAGAAATGTCTATGAATCGTGAATTTAATTTTGTTCAGTTGCAAGGGCAGGAAGGAGGATTATCTCAAGTCTTTATGAGATTTGCATCGCATCATAATAAAAATTTGTAGTTAGTTTATAGAACCTTTGTGAATATAACTTTTAAAAAATAAGGAAATATATGGGTTGTTTAATGAATATCTTGTGGCTACTGCTTGGTGGCATATTTACTGCAATAGAATATCTTATTGCAAGTTTACTGATGATGCTTACCATTATTGGTATTCCTTTCGGCATACAAACACTGAAGTTGGCAGGACTTGCATTATGGCCTTTTGGTAAAGAGGTAAGGAGTGGGGCACGTTCGGGTGGTTGTCTTTATATACTGATGAATATTTTATGGATATTTTTGGGAGGTATCTGGATTTGTCTTTCACACTTGGTTTTTGGGGCAATATTGTGTATTACTATTATTGGTATTCCTTTTGGTTTGCAACACTTTAAGTTGGCGGCGTTAGCATTGACACCTTTTGGTAAAGATATCGTTGAATCGTAACTAAAGAAATCGACTCGATAACTAAAAGTTATAATGTATAAGTAGAAACGATTAGCCGATTTGAATCATTTGCCATACCTTTGCACCCGGAAAACAAATTAAAGATAAAAATATGATTTCAACGGCTACAAAAACATTGCAGGCAAAAAATAAGATGATTTATGTTGTTCTGCTTTCTAGTTTAACTTTTTTCCTGTTTTTAGATTATATTCCGGGTTTACAGGCATGGTCGGCATGGGTGACTCCTCCGGTTGCTTTGTTCCTTGGACTTATATTTGCATTGACTTGCGGGCAGGCTCATCCGAAATTTAATAAGAAGACTTCTAAATATCTATTGCAATATTCTGTAGTGGGATTAGGATTCGGAATGAATCTCCATTCTGCTTTAGCTTCTGGTAAAGAGGGGATGGAATTTACTGTTATATCTGTGGTTGGCACATTAGTAATTGGATGGTTTATAGGACGTAAGTTTTTCAAAATAGATCGAAACACATCATATCTGATTAGTTCGGGAACTGCTATTTGTGGTGGTAGTGCCATTGCAGCAGTTGGTCCTGTATTGAGAGCAAAAGATAGTGAAATGTCAGTTGCATTAGGTACTATTTTTATTCTGAATGCAATTGCACTTTTTATTTTTCCGGCGATTGGGCATGCATTAAATATGACTGAACATCAGTTTGGTACTTGGGCAGCAATAGCTATACATGATACTAGCTCTGTTGTGGGTGCAGGAGCTGCTTATGGTGAAGAAGCATTGAAGGTAGCTACTACAATTAAATTGACTCGCGCTCTTTGGATTATTCCAATGGCATTTGCTACTTCTTTTATCTTTAAAAGCAAGGGACAGAAAATTAGTATTCCATGGTTTATCTTCTTTTTTATTTTGGCTATGGTAGTGAATACTTATTTATTGAATGGTGTTCCAGAATTGGGAGCTGCTATCAATGGAATTGCCCGTAAGACATTAACGATTACCATGTTTTTTATTGGTGCTTCTCTTTCTTTGGATGTACTGAAAGCTGTTGGTATCAAGCCACTTATACAAGGAATATTGTTGTGGATTGTAATCAGTATAAGTACACTTGCATATATTTATTTCGTATAAAACTTTGAAATCTATAAGATAAGAGGTCATTCTGAGATTACTGGAATGACCTCTTATTTGTTATTTTTATCCTAATGTATTTTTGAGAAGTCTTGTAGGAGAAACATGGTAGAAATCTTTAAACTTTTTACTGAAATATTTTGCGTCACAATAACCTAACATAGTCGAAATTTCTCCAATACTATAGGTTTGTTCCAATAAGTAAGCTCTTGCTTTTGCCATCTTATAAGTTAGCATATAGTTTGCAGGTGGTTTCCCAGTAATTTCTTTCATTTTGTTGTAAAATCCGGTACGACTCATACCCATATCTAACCCTAATATATCTACGTTATATTTTTCAGTCGAAAGATTCTTTTCAAGGAGCATTTCTACTTTTTTTAGGAATTGAGCATTTTCATCGTCTTTAATATCATCTTCAGGATGATTGACTAAAGTGGTGTTTGATAGTAGCTTTTTGATTTTGTTTTTGTTGAGCAATCCGCTTCTTTATTAGAATTTGAATGTCAGCTTGAAGTGCATAAATACTTACAGTACGTGGTTCTAATCGATCTGCTCCACTATTGATATATGTGAGATAGTTCTCACTAATGTTCTTGTTGAGTAATAAAATAATAGGAGTATCGAACATTTCAGTATTGGATTTTATTTGGGTGCAGAGATCATTTCCGTAAGTACCATTGACTATCTCATCTATAATAATAGTATCGGGACCTCTCTGGCAAGCAAAAGAATATACTTTATCGGGCTCCTCCAAAAGAGTTACTTGATAAAAGGATGTAAGTGCTTCGCATAAATAATCACTAAACTCTTTATCCGACACCACCAATAAAATATGTGGTAATTTACTAGCTTTCTGGATTAATTTTATTTGTTTTTCCGAGCTTGTATTAACCGGATAAATTACTTCATTGTTTCCCGTTTTTGACTTTTCTGATACCATGTGTTTCTTCATTTTGCAAGAACAGTGTATTGGGATTTGAATCTGAAAACAGATTGCTTTTCCATGTTTATTGCCACTTAATTTTCCACCATGTAGATGAACTATCTTTTTAATACTTCGTAGGCTACCACAACAATATACTGGCATTAGTACAGAATTTAATGAATTTGTATTTCTATTACCAATCTCATTATGCGCACAATTCGTTATTTTCATATTCCAGTAATCTTCTAGCTGTGATACTGTTATTTCAATGCAACCATTACAAGGAGTTACATCAATTATTTTGTTTAAAAGGCATTGCAAAGCTGCATTCATGACTGTTTCATTAATCTGGCATTTTATACAATTAAAGTCTTTGATTATCCTAAATTCTATTTGACGTGCATTGGCATAAATACGACATTGATTAGTGACAGTGTTTATAAAGGTAGATAGATCAGATTCATTATTTGACGTGTCAGGGTATATTTTTTCTTTTATTTTATCTAATGTAATAATATTCTGATGACAGTTTATTACATGATTAGTGTATCTGAGTATCTTCTTCATTTTCTTCGACGTAGATTCAGGCAGTTCATTGGAATCTATATCTTCTAATAACCTTTGTATTAATGATAATGGAGTTTGAGTTCTTTGAATAAGATACAATACGATTTCTAATTTCTCATTAGAAAATAACCTTTTGTTATGAAGCATTCTGTGGCGGGCCATCAGAGATATCAATAGACCAATGGTTATTCCTTCCAAAGAGTAGGCCCAAGAAGCTTGCCATAACAATGGGGGCGATATGAATTTTGATTGTTGTACGTGTGTTGTTGAATAATTGAAATAACTGTTATCTTCTAATTGATAGGGGGATTGTTTATAAGAAGAAATTGTTTGATGTGGATATAAAAATCCAACGATAAATAATAGAAACATGTTCATAGGTCTCATGTAATAATTTAAATGAAGGTTAAACAGCTTTTTTAGGGATAGACTAATTTTAGTGATATTCTTTCTATGAATTAAAAATACCATTGTTAATAGTCTTTCCGCTGCAAGTATAGAGCTTTTAATAGATCTCGATAGTATAATCTTTCAAAAAGTATGGGTAATATCTATCAATAAATTATTTAGTAGTTATTTGATACAGCCTTTTTGAAGAAATTATATTATAGTTGTAAATTATGACTATGCTAATTGCTTTATGTGTTCGGTCATATTTGTTCTGTTTTTCTTTTATGTTTATTTCCTTGAAATGTTGTTATTGGAAAATGAAGATGTTTTTAGCCTGGAATATAAGCTTGAATAATGAGTAGAAACATGAAAAGGCTAAAAGAGAAATGTTTTTGGGGGAGGAAAAAAGATACTCAAAGAGCAAAAAAGAAAGGCTGTCTCTTAAAATAAAAGAGAGAGACAGCCTATAAATGAAGTTTTCTTACTCAAAATCGGTAGCCGATTATTTATGTTTCAGTGCTTCGAAAATCAACTTTTCCAGTTCTTCTGCTAGTTCCGGATTATCTGCAATACATTGTTTGGCTGCATCACGTCCTTGGCCTAACTTGGTATCGTTATAGCTATACCATGAACCGCTTTTCTTGATGATTCCCAGTTCAGCTCCCAGGTCTACTATCTCTCCTGAATGGGAGATACCTTCACCGAACATGATATCGAATTCTGCTTTACGGAATGGAGGAGCCACCTTGTTTTTCACAACTTTTACTTTTGTTAGTTTTCCAAGGATTTCTTCGCCATCTTTGATCGGCTGACTACCACGAATATCAAGACGTACGGAAGCATAAAACTTCAATGCATTACCTCCTGTTGTAGTTTCCGGATTACCGAACATTACACCGATTTTCTCACGAAGCTGGTTGATGAAAATACAAGTGGTACGCGTCTTACTAACAGCAGCGGTCAATTTACGTAATGCCTGTGACATTAAACGTGCCTGCAAACCTACTTTATTATCCCCCATATCTCCTTCAATTTCCGATTTCGGTGTCAAGGCAGCTACAGAGTCGATTACGATGATGTCAATAGCAGAAGAACGGATTAACTGTTCGGCAATTTCTAACGCCTGTTCTCCGTTGTCTGGTTGTGAGATCCATAAGTTATCGATATCTACGCCTAGTTTAGCAGCATAGAAACGATCGAAAGCATGTTCTGCATCAATAAAAGCAGCTATACCACCAGCTTTTTGTGCTTCGGCAATGGCGTGAATAGCCAATGTCGTTTTACCGGAAGACTCCGGTCCATAGATTTCGATGATTCTACCTCTAGGGTATCCTCCTACGCCAAGTGCCACGTTCAGGGCAATGGAACCGGTAGGGATTACTTCTACTTGTTCAACGCTTTCATCACCCATTTTCATGATAGAGCCTTTACCAAAATTTTTCTCTATCTTTTCCATGGCGGCTTGTAAAGCTTTTAGTTTTTCGCTTGATGCCATTTTATTATCTGTTTCAAAATTAAGTTCGTCTTTTTTAGCCATACCTTATTATTATAGTTAGATGGATTTTATTGATTTAATATCTGTGCGGCATGTTCTTTAGTTTTCACTTCTTTAGGAGTGATAATCCGTTCTATGATTCCTTCTTCATTAATGAGAAAAGTGGTACGGAAAGTTCCCATATAGGCACGTCCATATAGTTTCTTCTCTCCCCAGACGCCGAACTCTTCTACCAACTTTTTATCAACGTCGGCAATCAGTGTGAAAGGAAGATTATTTTTCTCAATAAATTTCTGGTGCGACTTTTCATTGTCTGTGCTCACACCGATTACTTCATAACCTGCTTTACGCAATTCTGCATAATTGTCGCGCAGACTGCATGCTTGGGCCGTACAACCTGATGTATTGTCTTTTGGATAGAAATACAATACAATTTTTTTCCCTTTATAAACACTTAAACGAATCTCCTCACCTTTTTCATTGATACCTAAGATTTCTGGTGCTTTGTCTCCTATATTCATATTTAAATAATTAGAAATTAAAGATGAAAAATAAAATCGTGTAACACAATTATTCCTCATTTTTAATTTTTAGTTCTTTATTATTATAGTTCCAGATCTTTGTCGAACACCTCATGCCATGGCAGTCCCTGTTTATTAAGCTGCTCCATGAAAGGATCCGGATTGAATTCTTCTACATTGTTTACTCCAGGGCGTTTCCATTCTCCTTTTAAGAACATCATTGCTCCGATCATTGCCGGAACACCTGTGGTATAACTTACTCCCTGCATACCTGTTTCTTTGTATGCTTCTTGGTGGCTACAATTGTTATAAACATAGTAAGTGTGTTCTTTTCCATTTTTAATACCGCGGATACGACAACCAATGGAAGTTTCACCTTCGTAATTCTCTCCTAAATCTTGTGGATTTGGCAATACAGCTTTTAAGAATTGAAGAGGCACAATTTTAGTACCATTATATTCTACTTCGTCGATACGCGCCATACCAATATTTTGGATAACACGTAAGTGGGTCAGGTATTCCTGTCCAAAAGTCATCCAGAAACGGGCACGCTTAATAGTCGGGAAATTCTTAACCAGTGATTCTAATTCTTCGTGGTAAAGAAGATAAGAGTCACGTGGGCCGATGTTAGGATATGTCAAGTCTTTATGAATTTCCAACGGACCGGTCGTTACCCATTTTCCATTTTCATAATAACGTCCGTTCTGAGTAATTTCGCGGATGTTAATTTCCGGGTTGAAATTAGTAGCAAAAGCTTTATGATGATTTCCTGCATTGCAATCCACAATATCCAGATATTGAATTTCATCAAAATAATGTTTGGCAGCATAGGCAGTATAAATACCACTTACTCCCGGATCAAATCCGCAACCGAGGATAGCAGTCAGTCCGGCTTCTTTGAAACGGTCATGGTAAGCCCATTGCCAACTATATTCAAAATGAGCTTCATCTTTTGGCTCATAATTAGCTGTATCGAGATAGTTAACTCTTGTCTTCAAACAAGCTTCCATGATAGTCAGATCTTGATAAGGAAGAGCAACATTGATAACTATTTCCGGTTTGAAATCGTTGAAAAGAGCGACTAGTTCGTCTACATTATCTGCATCGACTTTCGCTGTTTTTATATTGGGATTGCCTATTGCTTTGACGATTTTTTCACATTTTTCCTTTGTGCGACTGGCAATCATGATGTCTGTAAATACATCGGCATTTTGTGCCACTTTGTGTGCTACGACAGTGCCAACACCACCTGCACCAATAATAAGAACTCTACCCATTTCTTTAATTAAGAATTAAAATTTAAGAATTAAGATTTGTTGATGGAGCAAATATACGGGATTATTTTCAGATAATCATTCGTAGGCACTCCTTTTTATTAGAAACGTTGTAAGGTGCCGTTTTCAAACTTCAAGGTCCTATCATTATAAAACCAGGTCTCGAAACGAGTATCTTTTTTCAATCGTATTTCTATTGGATTGCCTATGGATAAACGACATTCTTCTGCACTCATTCCATCTTTTAGTTCTCTTTTTGAGATGGTTTCCCAGTGTTCTTCGGTTATATCCGGATATTTTTGATGGATATTTCCAAATCCGAAGAGGTCTTCAATATAATTATTGTTTTTAATGATTATGTCATATTTGAGATCTACTTCTACTTCATATACTGCTTCATTTTCATCAGTCACAGATAAGACAGCTTGTGTATTTGGAACAGAAGAGATAATAATATCTTTTATATTCAAAATTGTGTATCGGGGTAGATGTATTCGGGACTTTGTAGGACTGTCTTCATGAAAGGTGATTCGCTGGGCTTCCAACATCTTTTTAGGATAAATGGTTAATCCTATATATTTATTTATTTTTCAATGCTTCAATATTGTCTAATCTTTTATTAGTAAAACTGATAGCATTAGAAAAGTATTTCATTTTCTTTTCGGCTTGGAAGTTGTTTTAATCCATGCCAGAGTTTGTACGTGAGAAAGCTAGTTCCAGATAGAAAGAATGATCCTGATTATCTTTAAAAATAATTTTGACAGGACATATTTGGTTGCCGATTCCAATAGCAGTAATTCTTACTTCCAGATTGGTGGGAATAGCGACATCTTGATAACCTGAGTAATTGTTTGTATCATCTATACGAGTACTCTCAGGCTGTATGTATACTTTTCTTCCTATCAGCAAATCTTTTGCCGTATCCACATCTTGTAAAAATACCAATCCATTGATACAAGCACGTGGATTTTTCTCGCAAGTTTCATCTAATCTTATATTCTTAAATTCGTAATAATACTTTTTTCCTTCACATTCAAAAAGAAAACGAGTAGAATAGTTTGTTCCGATTGATAATTCTTTAGATCTTTCTTCAGTACCTACAAATGTGAGTATTTTATGCTTAAGCGTTTTATTTTCTATTTCTTTTTCACTTTCGCAAAAAGAAAGGATAGGGAGAAATTGATCACGTCTGGAAGGATTGAACATGAATTTTATTCCAAGCGTCCATTACATAGGAGTTGCAAGGAAAAATTTTGTTTTATGAATTGTTCTTCCTCACAGACTGGAATCTCTAGGTTGTCAGAAGTGGAGACGAGGTAACCATTTTGAGCTGTAATATTCAATATGCAACAAAAAAATATAAGCAGAGTCAGAATGATTATTCTCATAGTAATATATTCAAAATGAACTATGTAAAATCCCCGTTTGTTTTATACCTGAAGGCAAATGTATACATTTTATATTATATTGGATTAAATTTCCCAATCTTTTTGATATCTTTGCCTCCGATTTTAACTTAAACGTTATAACAAAAATGAAGAAAGTATTTGTTTCGATTTGCGTTGTAGGTGCAGCACTTGCAATGTTTTCATGCCGTTCTGTAGAAAAGGCACTTCCTTTATCATCTATCAATGGTGAATGGAATATTATAGAGGTTAACGGTTCAAAAGTTGCTCCGGATGAAAGTAAAAATCTTCCGTTTATAGTGTTTGATACTGCTACAGGACGATTATCTGGTAATAGTGGTTGTAACCGTATGATGGGTAGTTTTGATGTAAATGCTAAACCTGGTAGTATTGACCTTAAAGGAATGGCGAGTACTCGAATGATGTGTCCGGATATGACAACTGAAAATAATGTATTGAACGCTTTGAGGCAAGTGACAGCATATAAAAAAGCTGGTAAAAACAAAATGTATTTGTGTAATGCATCCAATCGTCCAGTAGTGATACTTGAGAAAAAAGTGTCGGATGTGAAACTTTCTGTCTTAAGTGGAGAATGGAAAATTAAAGAAGTTAACGGAGAAGCTCTTCCTTCAGGCATGGAAAAACAACCTTCTTTAGCTTTTGATGTGAAGAAAAAAACAATCCATGGAAACGCCGGATGTAACTTGATAAATGGCGGCTATGAGACAAATGCTGATAATGCTAAATCTATTTCTTTTCCAGGAGTAGCTACTACAATGATGGCATGCCCTGATATGGAACTAGAAGGTAAAATTCTGAAAGCACTGAATGAAGTGAAATCCTTTGATGTATTATCTGGAGGCGGAATTGGACTATATGATGCTAATGGTGCATTGGTTCTCGTTTTAGAAAAGTAAGCCTTATATATAGAAATAAAAATAGGCTCATGCTACTATAAGTAGTATGAGCCTATTTACATTCCCTTATTATATTAGGTATTAATCTGGAAGCATTATAACTTATCTAATGATTCCCAATCTATTTCAGGTGCTTTTCCGGTTGGTTTACAGTAGAATTTTGTTCCCATTGGAACAGATTCATTGAAGAAACCTCCCATCTTTAGATAAAATCGATTATCTTTTGTATTACCTCCCTGATAGTCTAATCTGACTTTGGCACTAGCTGTTGCATCATGAGTGAAGGTAGCTTCGGTCAATTGGGTCCATTTTCCTTCTTTACTTCGTGCCCACTGATTGCCAAAAAATACTTCACGTGATAAATATCCTTGTTCTGGACTGAAATTTTCCAGAAAACTATGGGGATATTTGTACCACGTGTCAGTCATTGGGCGTTGGAAACTGGCTATTAGTCTCCAGCATTTTTCTTCTGCACCATAAAAATAGGCAGTATAGATTGTGTTACCATTCCCATCCGGTTTTACATGCATTAAGAATTTATAGGTATTACCGGCTTTCCATGGATAATTTAGGTAACTTTGTCCTCCAGACCCTTCATTGCCAAATTCTCCAATATGCACATCTTTACCTCGCCGTAACATTTTAATTCTTTGGTTTTCTGGAATTTTTTTAGGATCTTGTGTATCAAAAGGACTCCATACAGAAAAAAGAATCCGGCGTTCAGTTGGAGAGTTATATTGCATACCGAAATATCCTTCGCTAAATCCGGTTGCCATATAATAGCTGTACATAATTTCACCTTTTTTCGGGACAGTAACTTCGTTGTAAAACCATTCTGTATCTCCTTCTGGTAATGTATATCCCAAATGTACTGAAGGCCCACGACGTCCCCAATACTCAGAGAAGTCTTTTACATAGTTGCTTTTACCCGAGACATTGTCTACTATCAATTGTTGTATTTCGCCAAAATCTTCTCCTTCTTTTGATATACCTTGTAGATTGATTTGTACATAACCAGAGTGGGGGATGTTAATGCTTCCTACAGGAATTTTTGTATATTCATTTGATTGGAGGTTTATTTTGAAAGTTCTTTTTCCATAACTGACTTTAATTACTGAGTGTCCTTTTGCATAAAGTGACAAATCGGCTGTTGTTGGTTGTTGCAGATAAAAGTATATGCTCACAATACTTGCAGGATTTGTCCAATTCGAGAGTCCGGATTGTGTGATTTCGGCACCATCTGTTTGAGTGGTAACATAACCATTACCGGCAACACCGATTTTTAGTTGTTGAGACTGGGCGGATAATGTAATACATACAAATGTGGCAAATAGGCATAGTAGTGTTTTCATTTTATTTCATTTTTAAAATATGATGCAGCAAAAATAAGAATTTTTTTTCTTCATTGAACCAGAGACGCTTACATTTGTTTAAAGAATCAGTTGCCTGCATGCTTATTTATGCAGGAGGTAATGGTAGAGTATTGCGTAACTGTCTTTTTGGCAGATATTATGTCATGTATTCGTCTAATTCCTTTTTGGCATAAGGTTTGTCTTTTCATCAATGTCCGTTTGAGACGTGGCTTTTGATGAAAGGAAGAAACCAACCGGACAAAAAGAAATTGAATAATAATAAATAAAATAATAATCATGGGAAAAATTATTGGTATTGATTTAGGAACTACAAACTCTTGTGTTGCCGTATTTGAAGGTAACGAACCTGTAGTAATTGCGAACAGTGAAGGTAAACGTACTACTCCTTCTATAGTTGCTTTCATAGATGGGGGTGAACGTAAAGTTGGTGACCCTGCTAAACGTCAGGCTATTACTAATCCGCAACGTACAGTTTCCTCTATCAAACGTTTCATGGGTGAAAATTGGGATCAGGTACAGAAAGAAGTTTCACGTGTTCCTTATAAAGTAGTAAAAGGTGAGAATAATACTCCACGAGTTGATATTGACGGACGCTTGTATACTCCGCAAGAAATTTCTGCAATGATTCTTCAGAAAATGAAGAAAACAGCTGAAGATTATTTGGGACAGGAGGTAACAGAAGCTGTCATTACCGTTCCTGCATATTTCTCTGATTCTCAACGTCAGGCTACTAAAGAAGCTGGACAAATTGCAGGTCTTGAAGTAAAACGTATTGTAAACGAGCCGACTGCTGCAGCTCTGGCTTACGGTTTAGATAAGGCTCATAAAGATATGAAGATTGCCGTATTCGACTTAGGTGGTGGTACATTCGATATTTCTATCCTTGAATTCGGTGGTGGTGTGTTTGAAGTTCTTTCTACTAACGGTGATACTCACTTGGGAGGCGATGACTTCGATCAGGTAATTATCAATTGGTTGGTACAGGAATTCAAGAACGATGAAGGTGCTGATTTGACTCAGGACCCAATGGCGTTACAACGTTTGAAAGAGGCTGCCGAAAAAGCTAAGATTGAACTTTCTTCTTCAACAAGTACCGAAATTAATTTGCCGTATATCATGCCAGTAAATGGTGTGCCTAAACACTTGGTTAAGACTTTGACTCGTGCAAAATTCGAATCATTGGCTCACGATTTGATTCAGGCTTGTTTGGAACCATGTAAAAAGGCTATGAGCGATGCAGGTTTGAGTAATTCTGATATTGATGAAGTAATCCTTGTGGGTGGTTCTTCACGTATTCCAGCTGTTCAAAAGTTGGTACAAGATCTCTTCGGTAAAGTTCCTTCTAAAGGGGTGAATCCTGATGAAGTAGTAGCTGTAGGTGCTGCAGTACAAGGTGCAGTATTGACAGATGAAATAAAAGGTGTTGTATTGTTGGATGTTACTCCGTTGTCTATGGGTATCGAAACAATGGGGGGAGTAATGACTAAATTGATCGAAGCTAATACAACTATTCCTTGCAAGAAGAGTGAAACGTTCTCAACTGCTGCTGACAACCAGACAGAAGTTACTATTCATGTATTGCAGGGTGAACGTCCGATGGCTGCACAGAATAAATCAATTGGTCAATTTAACTTGACAGGTATTGCTCCGGCTCGTCGTGGTGTTCCTCAGATCGAGGTTACTTTCGATATTGATGCTAACGGTATCTTAAAAGTTTCTGCTAAGGATAAAGCAACTGGTAAGGAACAGGCTATCCGTATCGAAGCTTCTAGCGGTTTGAGTAAAGATGAAATTGAAAAGATGAAAGCTGAAGCTGCTGCTAATGCGGAAGCAGATAAGAAAGAACGTGAAAAGATTGATAAGTTGAATCAGGCTGATAGTCTTATCTTCTCTACTGAAAATCAGTTGAAAGATTTGGGGGATAAATTGCCAGCTGATAAAAAAGCTCCGATTGAAGCGGCTTTGCAGAAACTGAAAGATGCTCATAAATCTCAGGATTTAGCTGCTATTGATTCTGCTATGTCTGAAATCAATACAGCGTTCCAAGCAGCAAGTGCTGAAATGTATGCACAGCAAGGTGGTGCTCAAGGAGCACAAGCTGATCCTAATGCTGGTGCAGGTGCTGGACAGCAGGATAATAAACATGGTGATAATGTCCAAGATGCTGACTTCGAGGAAGTCAAATGATTCCGATAAGGATACAGATAATAAACAATAAGCAAAAGCGTGCAGCTCAATGAGTTGCACGCTTTTTGCGTTTATGGGGTTCATGGTTACTATGTGTTTTCTATGGGCTTTTTTATCTCTTATTTGCGACATGTTTGCGACACGTCTTATTTGGCGATAAGGTACAACTTAAATTGATATAAACCATTTAAAACGAGAAGAATATGCCAAGAGGAAATTACACCATTCAAAGAAGTTGCGAGGAGTGTGGTAAAATCTTTACTCCTCCCACATTAGTGTCGAAGTATTGTTGCACTGCTTGTTCCAAGAGAGCGTATAAGAAAAGACAAGTCGCAAAAGAGAAAGAAGCGATACGCCAAGCACTGATTAGACGAATACCATCCTGCAAGGGGTATCTAACCGTAAAAGAGGCTATGTTGATTTACGGCATTAATAAAGACGTTCTTTATCGTATGATACGGCAAGGCTCGATACCGTCATATAATTTTGGTCAGCGTCAGATACGCCTTAGTCGGCAATATATGGATGAACACTTCAAAACAAAGGCAGGGAGTAGAAAGAGAAAAAAGGCAGCATTGTCCTTTGAACCCAAAGATTGTTACACCATCGGAGAGATCGCAAAGAAGTTCCATATCAATGACAGCAGTGTATTTAAGCACATACGCCGTCATTCTATTCCTACACGCCAAATCGGTAACTATGTTTATGTTCCCAAATCTGAAATTGATAAATTATATAAGTCGTTATGAAGAAAGCATTACCTAATACCAAAGTGACCGTCAAGCTCAGAAGGTCGAACTACAAAGAAGAGTGGTATCTGATTATAGAGTCGTACCCAGTGCACAAACGAGGTTCAATCCGTGCAAGCCGTGTGTAGAATCCATTAACCGGACTATATCTACACCCATTTGGGACAAATCGTCCATTGCACGCATCTTGCCGGATGGGACATTCAACTATAAGCCTAAGCGCGATTTGAATGGAATTATCCAATGCCGTTCAACGATAGACCAAGAGGCTTGTATCTATGCCGATAATGTGCGTAAGTTGCGGCAACATGAATATGATAGTGCCATCCTATACACTGATAAGGAAAACGAAATCGCTGCACAGAATGAGCGGAGCGAACAGGATTTTATCAAGTATTTCAATAGTATTATAAGCACACGTCATCCCAACAGCTCTGATTCAATAATAGTCAATTGGAGGCGTGTAGGCGAATTATTGAAAATGTATTCGCAAGGGCAGCCAATTCCATTCAAGACGATTTCAGTTAAACTGCTTGAAGATATAAAGATGTTCCTTCTCCGTGCCCCAATGGGAGGGAATAAGAAAGGTACCATCTCACAAAACACGGCATCGACTTATTTCTCTATACTCAAAGCCGGATTAAAACAGGCATTCATTGATGAATATCTGACCGTTGATATAAGCGCGAAAGTAAAGGGAATAACAAATATAGAGAAACCTCGTGTTGCGCTTACCATGAATGAAGTGCAAATGTTGGTTGATACTCCTTGCAAGGATGATGTTTTGAAACGTGCGTTCTTGTTCTCTATTCTCACTGGATTGCGGCATAGTGATATTCAAACTTTGAAATGGAAACAAATTCAGCAAACAAGTAAGGGCACATGGCAAGCAGTCGTAGTTCAGCAAAAGACAAAAAGGCCCGATTATAAGCCAGTCATCCAACAAGCACTTCAACTATGTGGTGAACGTTCAAGTGATGATGAAGCACTTGTCTTCGAAGGATTGACCGATGCCTCTTGGATTTCCCGCCCCCTGAAAGTTTGGATAGAAGCATCTGGCATCAAGAAACATATTACCTTCCATTGTGGTCGCCATAGCTACGCTTCGCTATTGTTGGAAAATGGTGTTGACATATACACCATCAAGTCTTTGATGGGACATACAAACGTCAAAACTACGCAGATTTATACGCATATCGTAAATGAACAAAAAGAGAAAGCTGCTAATACGCTGCATATAGAAAATTTGGCTTTATAGGTTATAGTGGAGACTTCCACCATTGAGCACCAATGACTTATATAACATCAACGACACACTTACCACCGTATCCCCCTCATAAAGCATCGGCTTTTTAAGGGGGATTTTGTTGTATAGACGTTCTCCGTGAAGAGAGTATTAGTCTAATAGTGGTTTATCCCTATTTTATTTTCTTTTTCAGTAAATCATTGTGTTAATGAAAACTAAATCTATCGGTGGTAAATAAGTGGCTAATTGGTGGCTTTCAAGCACCTATTTAGCACTCATAAATATCCCTATACTTTTACGGCATCAACTTTAATACGAAGAAAATGGCTTATAAAGTAAATTCATTGGAGGAAATGCCGAATGCGTTGTCCTACTTGATTGAGTCCGTAGAAGTACTACAATCCAAAGTAAATGCCTTGCAACAAAAGCAGGCAAGTAATTCACCCAAGTGGATGGATATAGACGAGCTTTGTGCTTATCTGCCATCACATCCAGCCAAACAGACAGTTTATGGATGGGTATCTACCAAACAGATTCCCGTACATAAAATAAATAAGGCTTTGGCTTTCCTGCAATCGGAGATTGACGATTGGTTGAAAAACAAATCGCACAAGACCCAAGATGACTTAATGGAAGAAGCCAGACGATTTGTCGAATCTAAAAAGATTATCAGATGATGGAAACGACAGATTATTGCTTTTCGTTCTTTCGCAAGCCCATCCAAAACATCGAACCGATAAGGGCGGTAGGCATTGTGGATGTGTATCGCTATATCATCGGGCATTATGCGCAACCACAAACTGAATCCCTGCGTTTGATGCAATCTTCTTCCGAATCCAAAAGATACAAAGCCACCCATTTCGACTATTGTACTTTTTCGGGATTATTCCGCAAACGGAATGAAAAGGAACTGATTATGCACTCAGGATTGATGTGTTTGGATTTCGACCATGTGGAGAATATCGTGGAGCTAAAACAGCAATTGCTCAATCATGAATATTTCGATACGGAACTGTTATTTGTTAGTCCATCCGGTAGCGGATTGAAGTGGATAATACCTGTTGACTTGAAAGGATGGGAACATTCCCGGTACTTCAAGGCTGTTGCCAACTGTATCAAAGCAACAGGTTTGCCATCAGTGGATATGTCCGGCTGTGATGTGGCTCGTTCTTGCTTTCTGCCATACGACCCACAAGCATATATTAACCCTAAATACAAAGATGATGTCGAAGAAAATATTTTCTGCCCAAGATTGGGAGAATGTCCCTTCTGAAATGCTGCAAACACATACGCCTGATATTGCTCCTATATATAATAAGGTGAAAGACGATGTAGAAAGTGTTGTTCGAGAGATAGAACAATGTGGCACTGATATAGCCCCCAATTATAAAGATTGGGTGGAGTTGGGTTTCGCGCTTGTTGACGGATTGGGAGAAAGCGGACGAGAATATTACCACCGCATCAGCAGGTTTTACCCTACCTATCAAAGGGAAGAAACGGATAAACAATATACGCACTGTCTGCACTCCAAAGGGCAAGGCATTACTATCCGTTCTTTCTTCCATTTGGCAAATCAAGCCGGAATCTCATTGGCTCCGTTCAGTAAAGAGCATTTATCCATTTTGCCAAATATCCAAAATGGAAAAACGGGTAAATGGATAAAATCAGAAGAAGAACTTCCTGCATTCCCTGAATGTGTGTTTGAGCATCTTCCTCCTTTTCTAAATGAGATTGTCAATAATTCCATTTCAACAGATGACCGTGATACGATACTGATTGGGGCTATTGTGTGTTTGTCGGTATGCTTTCATAATGTTTGTGGTGTGTACGATGAGCGCATTGTTTATCCGAATCTCTATCTGTTCGTTGTGGCAGATGCAGGTATGGGAAAAGGAGCATTAACCCTATGCAGAGAACTGGTAGTACCCATTAACCTCAATTTACATGAACTCTCAAAACGATTGGAACAGGAATATAAAGAAGCGATGAATGCTTATATCAAAGGTAAGAAAGATAGTGGAATAACTATGCCAGCCGAGCCGCCCATGCGCATGCTTATCATTCCAGCCAATAGCAGCGCAAGCTCTTTCTTGAAGATATTGGGAGATAATGACGGAGTCGGACTGTTGTTTGAATCGGAGGGCGACACGTTAAGCCAAACATTGAAGTCGGACTATGGTAATTATTCCGATGTGTTGCGAAAGGCATTCCATCATGAGTTGGTCAGTTTGAGCCGTCGCAAGGATAGGGAGTATTGCGAAGTAGCTAATCCGAGAGTGTCAGTAGCTTTGGCTGGAACTCCCGAACAGGTAAGAAGGTTGATACCTGATGCGGAGAACGGATTGATGAGCCGTTTTTGCTTCTATATCATCCGCTTCAAGCGAGGTATAAGAAATGTGTTTGCCACAAGCGATATTTCTCAATCTAAAAATGCAATGTTCAAACTGTTGGGAGATAAATTCTGCCATCTGCATGAGGAATTTGTACGACAGGGAAATTATTCATTCTCCCTTCCCTCCGATTTACAGGAACACTTTATTGAATATCTCAGCCGTGTGAATGAAGAGTGTTGTGACGAAGTGGATAATAAGATGCAAGGAGTAGTCAGACGGATGGGACTTATTGCTTATCGTATAATGATGGTGTTGACCGCTGTCCGGAATTTGGAGAATGTACATCGTAATTCTTCCTCACTTGACGGGGCAGAGCGATTGGTTTGCCATGAGTATGACTATTCTATAGCCATGAATATGTGCGAAACCTTACTTTATCATGCCGTATTCATTTATCAGAATTTATCAGGAAATCAATCCAAACGATTCTATACCGTTTCGCAAGAGACTGGCGTTTATGCACGAAGGAATACCCTTTATAATATGTTACCTGATACTTTCACAAAGAAGGATTATGATGCGGCAGTTTTAGCTTTGGGTGAGAATGGAAGTACGGCAAACAAGTGGATAGAAGCCTTTATCAAAGATGGTAAGCTATGCCGAATAGAGCAAGGGAAATATAGGAAGATTTTTTGAGTGGCAAGTTTGTGTTTTAGTGTCACTAAAACCTATGCGGCAAGCGGATGGAACAGCCACTCTCAAAAAATCAATTCATGAACATCGAAAGTTAAGATAAATATGAAGGAGAAGAAACTAGGCGGTCGCCCTAAGTTGGCGAACTATCAGAAACGTACCAAATGTTTTCGGGTAATGTTTACCGAGAACGACTACATTTATATCCAATCCAAAGCGGAACAGGCTGGATTGTCTGTCAATGAATTTTGCCATCAGGCGGCAATGGATTGTCAAGTCTGTCAACGTATCAGTCCTGAAATGGTATCGGCAATCCGTGACCTTTCCGGCATCGCTAATAATGTCAATCAGATTGCCCATCAGATGCACACTTATGGTTTGGAATCAGTCAAACAACAATGCTTTTCAATCATATCAGAAGTCAGTCGAATTATCACCCAAGTAAAGAACAATAACCATGATAGCAAAGATTAAAACAAGAGCAGATTTTGGAGGAATAGTGAATTATGCCAATGACCAAAAGAACAAGAAGAAGTGTGCCACACTTTTAGCACACGAAGGTGTCTGTGTCATTAGCAATAAAACCATAGCCGATTCTTTTCAGATACAAGCGTCCATGCGCCCGAAAGTAAAAAGTCCGGTGAAACACGTATCACTTGCTTTTTCTTCGCAGGACATTAGCCGTTTTCCCGATAACGAAGAAGGAGATGCGCTGATGGTAGAAATTGCCAAGAAATGGATGGAACAAATGGGGATTAGCAATACTCAATATATCATAGCCCGACATCACGACACGAAACATCCTCATTGTCATTTGGTGTTCAATCGGATAGACAATGATAGCAATCTTATCTCTGACAGCAATGAAAGAATACGTAATACTAAAGTATGTCGGGCTTTGACTAAAGAATATGGACTATACTTTGCCCCTAAAAATAGTAAAGCCAGAAATAAGAGTCGTTTGCGCCCTTATCAATTACGGAAGTATAATCTACGTTCTGCAACTCTTGATGTACTGGCTGTATCTCGTTCATGGAATGATTTTCTTGGCATTCTCAAAAGTCAGGGTATAGATATGCGCTTTAATCGTACAGATAACTCTGATAAAATTCGTGGCATATCATTCTGTCAAAATGAATATAGTATAGCCGGTTCTAAACTTGACCGTGATTTGAGTTTTAACAGTCTTTGCGCTACATTGGGTAATGTGGCAGCGGAACTGGTTGTTCAACCTCATCAAGCCATAACTTCCGGTGGAGGTGGAGGAGCAAGTAATGAACTGGGATGGCGAGACGACAAAGACAAGGATAACCAAAGAAACGAACCTTTTTATAAACCCTCAAAACGTAGAAGATAATGAAAGAAGATGTAGTAGCTGCAAATCTTGCAAATTTGCGCCAAAGTATCAACGAGCTAAAAGAGTGTATTGAAAAACAGAATACCACAATTTCTAAATCAGAGCAATCTGTAAAAGTGGACTTTGATGAAAAGACCATTTATAATGGAGTCGCCAAAAGTTTCTGTACTTGCTGGAACGATGCGTTATCAGTGGTGAAGAAGCATATCTGGAAGCAACAGCCGGACACATTACCGTTTTCGCTGTGGTTCCCGAAACTCATTGAATTATTCAAGCAGAAGTCTAAATTTCTTGAATACCTCTATAGGCATGTTTGCGATTACAATCTTAATCGTATGACTATTGAAGCAAATACCGAAAGCATATTAAAACGGCAGGATGATATATTTGCCAAAATCAATGAGTTGAAAATTCCAGTAACGGTTATTCCACACTATATCAATGGGATGTTTATACGTGGCTATCATATTAAACTCCGATATGTTGTAGCCTTTATTGTTATTATTGTTACGTGGGCTGTTGCTACGTCAGTTAGTAGCGTGAAGTATAAGGAAGAATCCTTTGCACATTATTCGATGTATCGGGCGGTGAAAGAACAATATCAGCATTTACAGGAAAGGACTTATGAAAAATCTCAAATTAGAACCAAGTAAAGCATCTTCACCCTATGATTATTATTAGTCTTTTTGTGTGATGCATTCGGTTCTGAACCATAAGGCAATCATTATCTTCTACGGTTTGGTAAGTTTTGATTTTTCTATCTTTGGGAAGCATGTATTATTTGGAAAAAGAAAAATGAATAGTTTTGCCTATTTTTTGTGATTTTTTATAATTTTGCACTCAGAAAAAATAACATGCATTTATGATACGATTACTCCTAACTACTATAATGTCTTTTTCCTTGTTTGGATGTCAACCAGGAAAGATAGACCAGATGATAATTGGGATGTTTGCAAATGCACAGGAATCACCAGTGGCAAAACAAACAATCTTAACGCAAAATGCGACAGAATCCGTAAGCATCAGCCAACAAAATCATCAAGGTTTGGAGGTTCCGGCCTATTCTGACAACGATTTTATCCTAAAGAGGACTGCTTATACTACCTCATATGACAAAGTGAATAAAATTCCGAAGTGGGTGGCTTGGCATTTAATTTCAGACCACACAAATGGTAATCAGAAGAGATTGTCAAACTTTATTATAGATGATAAGGTACCTGCGCCACGAGCAGAACTTGTTGATTACAAAGGTTCTGGTTATGACCGTGGTCACATGTGTCCTGCAGGTGACAACAAATGGGAATCTGAGCCAATGAAGGAGTCGTTTTTCCTTACAAATGTTTGTCCACAGGATCATAATCTTAACTGTGGTGATTGGAATGAGTTGGAGATTGCTTGTCGTAATTGGGCTAACAAGTATGGTGACATCTACATTGTTGCAGGCCCCATTCTGTATAAGGGTAAGCACGAAACGATTGGTCCTAACAAAGTGACTGTTCCTGAAGGATTCTTCAAGGTGGTTCTGTGCATGAATGGCCCGCCAAAGGCTATTGGCTTTATCTACAAAAATCATCCATGCAACAATCCACAGTCAAGTTATGTTAATAGCATTGACCAAGTTGAACGTATCACAGGTTTTGACTTCTTCTATAATTTACCAGACGATATAGAAAAAAAGGTTGAGGCCAACGCTAATCTTTCAGATTGGTAGTTTTCTTTGACTTAGCCTGTTTACTATTGTATTTGTTGTTGATTTTATTTATCAGCGCCGTATGGATGTAGAAATCCAATACGATGGCAACAATGCAAATTGTCACATAAATCCATTGTTCATACAAACCATAATATACAGATGCCATAAGTAGTATCAGCGATATAATTGCTGTAGTCGCTGATACTATATGCATTATAAAATTATTAGAAACCATTTTGAATGTCGTTTTTCTTTTTTGCTGCAAAAATACTATCTGCAATTTCTTTCTGACGAACAACCTTTTGTTCTTCTTGTTGTTTTAATAATGCTTTCCGTGCTTGTTCTTGCTTCTTCTTTTTCTGTTCTTTTGCGACTCTTGCAGCTTCTCTACGTGTTAATCTTTCTTGTTCGATTAAAGATATGACGGAATGCGGATTATATATTATGACGCCTGTGAAGCGTTGAGACTCGTTGTAATACGAATAATATGTATCATCACCACCATTCCCATTAAATTCACGTATCGAGGCTACTATAATATGCTTATCATCAAACAACCACTTTGTTATATAATTAGCCGAATCTTTTGAGGTCTCTATAGGATCTCCAAATTTCTTTCTAATTGTCTTAGATAACTTTTCCGCCTTAAAGCATCCGGCTTCAGAACTACTCTCCGAGTCACGTAACACAACGCCTTGCAACCTTTTTTTATGAAAATACCATCTAATATAAAATCCACTCCATCAAGCAATTCGTACTTCTTGAATTCATTATCATAAACCTCTGGATACATATATGAATACCGGTAGTAATCATTGTCATATTCGTTCTTGTTCATATCATAGAATGTTTTAGCAAGCGTTCCGACACGAAAATCAAGATACAAATTCTCGGCATTTTGACTCGCAATTCTATTATACAGATTATATCTCTCTGTAGATGGATGGACTTTACATTCGTTTAATTGGTTTACTAAAATAAATGCTATGTATTTATCGCAATCTTTTTCTATCTTAGACAGATACTCTGTATTATACAATTTTTCCAACCAAGTCCTTTCGCCTTTGAACCAGCGCACATGTGTAATTGGTAAACATAGAAGAAGGAAGGCAAATCCTCCATATACTATCCACAAATACATGTAAAGTACAGCATGTGTGCTCGAACTTTTATATATAGATTTGGCAATTATTCCTATTCCGTACAATAGAAACAACAAGAGAAGAATTTCCCAAGTCCAATATAATATAATGGCTATTATAACTATGGCTATAACATATTGCATAAATTTACATCTTTAAGAGTTCAAACGTCTGCGATAGTTTTCTAATATACGTTTCTTTGCTATCTCAATCGGAAGTCCTTTAATTTCAACGCCATTTATTTTCTCCAACTTATAGACGATTGACATGAGTTTACGGTAGATCGATGGTAGTTTCACCTTGTCTGTCGTATTGTCAATCTCAGTAATAAGATGCTCAACTTCGGCTACAGCAACCTTTACATCAATATCGTTAGACAAAGAAGCCGATTGAAAAGGAGTTGGTGTAGATGAGGGTGAAATTGGAGCAGGCTGTGTAGGTTGTGTCGCATTCGTGTTTGGTTGTGGAGGAGAAGCCTTCTTTCGTGACATGAAGAAGAACCAGCATAGTCCTGCAATTACTGCAACCAATGCAGCTGTTATGAAGTTGCTTGAAAGTAGCAACGAAAGAATTACAGACGCAACAATGAACACAAGGCAACCCTGTTTGGAAAATCCGAATGTTGTCTGAGTAGTGGCACTGGTTGGAGGATTTGTTCCAGCAGTTGAAGAACTATTTAATTTTGATCTTCCACCCACTTTTTGACGGTAATAAAGACCCGTACCTGGAATGCCTCCAGACACATAAGTTCCACGCTTGCCAATGTTCACCTTTGCCCCTTTAGGTCCCATTGATATGCTTGGTCCATTTTTGCTCCAGTTGATTCGTACACCTGGAAGAATTTTAGTGCTTCTGCGCCAATATAAACCCATTGTTTTTCGCGAATTTTGCTTGCAAAATTAAAATTTATACTCAAAAAACAAAGGCTTTTAATGAAAAATGCGTATAAATCTTGTTGTTTTGAAGTAAAAGCACTATTTTTACCTCAAAAAATATAACTCATAGCAGATTATGACAACATTAAGCAATGAAGCTTTTGCTGTAATGGCAGCCTGTGAACGAACAAAACAACCTTTCGGTATAACAGTCGATAAGATTTGTTCCGGTCAATACAAGTTCGTGTGGGCTTTCAAGATTGACAAAGAAAAAGCACAACGAGAAGGCTATGGCAAAATCAATGTCAAAGGCAATATAACTTTAGATACAGAATATCCAGGATGCCCTTATTGTGGTGAAAAACGACACATTGTTTGCTCATCATGCAACAAGTTCTTCTGCTACCATGGACAGGAATATATTACATGCCCCAACTGTGGAACGAGTGGAAATGTGGTATCAGTAGAACAGGTTGACCTCAAAGGTGGAGATTACTAAAATTGAAATATGATGGCAGATTTAGCAAAAGGAACAAGAATATCTCTCACGAATGGAGGTTGTGTAACCATCATCAAGGAATTAGGTCGAGGTGGACAAGGTATTGTCTATCTCGTAGATTTGAATGGCCAACAAAAGGTTCTGAAGTGGTATCTGACTGCACCAGACGAGAAGTTTTACAGAAATCTCGAAAAGAATATCATGAATGGTGCTCCTTCTGATGCATTCCTATGGCCAGAGCATTTGACAAACCGTCAACTTGGTAGCTTTGGTTATGTTATGCAACTGAGACCAAAGAATTACTATGAGTTCGGCAATTATTTGCTCGCCAAGGTTTGTTTCAAGTCTTTTACAGCAATGTTGGCTGCAGCTATGAAGATCTGTGATGGATTCATGATGCTTCATCGTTGTGGCTACAGTTATCAAGACCTAAACGATGGCAACTTCTTCATAGACCCAACCAATGGCGATGTGCTAATCTGCGATAATGACAACGTAATGCCTCAGGGCGAGAAATCTGGCATTATGGGTAAGGCTCGTTATATGGCTCCTGAGATTGTTGCTGGTGGTATTCCAGACAAGAGAAGCGACAGATTTTCGCTTTCTGTCATTCTGTTTATGCTCTTCTATGCTAACCACCCATTTGAAGGAGAACGAGTCATTGCATGTCCTTGTATGACGGAAAGCTATGAGCGTAAGTTCTATGGAAGTGAAGCTATCTTTATTTATGATCCGACAAATAATACCAATCGTCCTGTGAGAGGAATCCATCAGAATGTCATCAGACGTTGGTTTGTATTCCCATCTATCCTTCGTGAAACTTTCGAACGTGAGTTCAGTCAGGATTATCTACATAATCCAGAGAAACGAATGATTGAACAGAATTGGGAGAAGATCATTTCACGAGTTCGTGATCAATTGGTCATCTGTCCTACTTGTAAAGAAGAAACCTTTGTTGAAACCAATGGAGCCGTTGGTAAGTGTATCAACCGAGGATGCAACATTGACATCTCCAAGCGTCTGTTTATCAATAACAGATCATTGCCTCTCACCGATAAGACAGAGATCTTTATTGATAACGATAATACGCCAGATGCAATTGTTTCAAAAGATGCCAATGGCGTATTGATAATTAGGAATATCTCATCAGACAAATGGACGGTCGAAACACCAAGTGGCAAGGTCAAGACCGTAGAATCGCAAGGTATTATGCCTGTAAAAGAAGGATTAAAAATAATGTTCAAAATCCGTGAGATTCCTTATCGAGGAGAAATGACAAATATTTAATTTTTACAACAATGGGACTTTTAGATGACGTGGTAAGTGTCCCACGCAGAACAATGACACTTTTCTTTGTAATCGACACATCAGGTAGTATGGCAGGTAACAAGATTGGTGCCGTTAATGATGCTGTTGAGAACGTACTTCCTATACTTGATGAGATTTCTGCATCCAATCCAGATGCCGAAATCAAGGTAGCAGCTCTTGAGTTTTCAAGTGGCTGTAACTGGCTTTATGACGAACCAAAGCTTGCATCAGAGTTTGTATGGCAGGATGTAAGTGCAAGTGGTCTAACTTCACTTGGTGCTGCTTGTCAGGAGCTCAACACAAAACTCTCTCGCAATGGGTTTATGCAGACCCCAAGCGGAAGTTTTGCTCCTGCAATTATTCTCCTTTCTGATGGTGGGCCTACAGACGATTTCTATGGAGGTTTGTCAAAACTGAAGGCAAACAACTGGTTCAAGAATGCGATTAAGATAGCTATCGCCATTGGTGATGATGCAGACAAGGATGTTCTCACTCAGTTCACTGGAACGAATGAGGCAGTATTTACAGTTCACAATATTGATGCCTTAAAGCAAATCATTCGAGTTGTAGCCGTTACCTCTTCGCAGATTGGTAGCAAGAGTAGTACTGCTGGCGATACCACAAAGCAGGAACAGGTTATCAAGGATGTAACCGAAGCAACCAAGGATATTGACGGAGCTCAGTCAGAGGCTGCTCCTGCGAATTATACTGATAATTACGACGATTGGGATTAAACCAAGTTTTCTTTGATGGAGAAATTAGTTCATTTTTGTCAAGGAGAAAGCCATAAAGCAACAGGTAAAGTATGTCAGGACTATGCAATGTGTAGTACTGATAATGGTATTGCAGTGGCTGTCTTGAGTGATGGACATGGTGGCAGCAGGTATTTCAGAAGTGATGTCGGTTCAAAGACAATAGTTGAATGTGCTTTCAAGAAAGTAATGGGATTTGTTGAAAATATAGATTCCAGCATATTTGAGGGAAAACCATTTACAGCAGTATCGGCGTTGACTACCGAGCGCAAAGAAGAGAATCTACGAAAGAACAGTAAAGTGGATGATCAACTGAACCAGTTGTTTAAGTCAATCATATTCGGATGGAGAACTATGGTAGAACAACATGTAAAAGAAAATCCATTTACCGATGAAGAACTTAAGTTGATTACCGACCCACAAGATCCTCACTCCATAGACATGACATACGGCTGTACATTGATGTGTTATGTCAGAACACCAATGTACTGGTTTGCTTTCCACCTCGGAGATGGGAAGTGTTTCTCTTTTGATGGAGATGGTAATTGGAATGAACCTATCCCTTGGGATGAACGATGTTTTCTGAATAAGACAACATCCATTTGTGATACAGATGTGCTATCTGAATTCCGCTATTGCTATCAAGGCAATGGAGATTATCCTGTAGCTGTTTTCCTTGCTTCTGATGGATTGGACGACTCTTTCGGAGAGTCATACAATCAGGCGAACTTCTATATTCAGATATTGAAGCTCATTGCTAACACGTCAAACAATGATGCACAGAAAGAAATAGAAGATACGCTTCCGCAGTTAAGCAAGATTGGAAGTCAGGACGATATGTCTGTAGCTTGCCTATATGACGAAAAGGAATTAGAATCCATTCTACCTAAGCTCATACTATGGCAAAGAAGCAACGTGGAGAAACAGATTGCTGCTGTTAATGAGAAAATTCTGGTAGCAAAAGCTAAGATGTCGAAATACTCCCCTCTTAAAATTTATACAAAGAAGGAATTGATAGAGGCCCAGTATGCTCAGACAGATATTGAACGACTGTTTATTTCCAAACGAGAACTAGCTACCAAGTATAACCGATTCACAAGTGAACTCCCATCAACATCGTCTCATACAGATTACGATGACGAAATAGGATTATATGAGTATAAGGAGGAGGAAAAGCTCCAAACTCTGACTGCTGAACAAATAAGAAAACGTTTGAGAGTTTTGAGTCATCCGATGTATAAATTCGACATATGACATGAATAAGAAATATCAATTACATACAGGCATAAAGGATATTATCCAAACGAATGGTATAGAACCCATTCGAACCGTTCAGTTGGCTAATATCCTTGCTGACTATTCAGCCTACGATGAATATCCTGCCACTAAGGTTGTTCTGAAAGATGTACTGACCACTGGTTATGGGCAACGCATTTACAATACCTTCAATGAGTCTGGCAAAAATTATCTTGCGGAAATAGAAATGATTAAGCAAGATTACAGTAAAAAATCAAAGTTCAAGAAAGACGTTGTCAATTATGTGTTCGACTCTATATGCTACGGCTTAGGACTAAAGACAGCCGTCAAGGAACCTTCAAGCAATAGCTTTGATCCATACATAAACGAGTCGGATAACATACTGGATAAACTTCCAGGAATGTTGGCAGAGTTGAAGAAAGAATATGATGAGGCGTTGAAGTCCCTTCTTGTACTTCCAAAAGATATTATTTGGGATGCAGTTGCTTATTATCCAGCGTCAGCAGAGAATCAGCTGTATTTGATAGAAGGCAAGATTCATGTCATCAGCAATCAATTGGGTATCAACGATAACAACTGGTGCAAGAATCTGAAGGAAAAGACTTTGAACAGTCATAGACAAAGGAAGGTAAACTCTGTCAAAGAAGTATTGGATGCAAAGAAGATAGATTTCACTAACCTATTGAATACCGCACTTGTCAAGCCATCAGCTTCCTACATCAGCAAGTCTGGACACTATGCTTCTGATAAACTGTCTGACATCGAAAAATTGGAATCAGAGATAAAAGGTCTATATGGTGAAATGGGTGTTAAGTATGATGATTGGTGCAAAATAGAAAAGAACAGAATCTTGTCACCATACGTTGTTTCTGATAGTAGTCGCCTTCGTCAGATGCTGTTGAAGATAGCAATGCCAGCAGCCATGTTCTGCGGAGTTGGCTATTATGGCGGAACTTATGCAGTATCTACTGACGAAATCAACGCTTATGAGCAAAGGATGAAAGCAGCAGACGGTTATCTTGCTAATGGAAATTACGGAAAAGCCATTGCAGGTTTTATACAAGCCTCCAACCAGTATGACGGAAGTTTCAGAACATCATCTTATAAGGATGAAGCATTGTCACAGGCAGATGTTTGTTTCGCAAAGATGCAAGACCAAGTAACCCTTTTGATAGATGGAAAGCAATACGGACAGATACTTGCCCTTATGAATTCTATTCCAACGGAATACTTGGCTGCAAATCAGAATAAGAGCGACTGGATTGAAAAGACCAAAATAGATCTGCAAAACACAGTAGCAGAAGAAGTTGACCAACTGGCAGAAATAATTTCGTTCAACGGAGGTCATCTAACGGAGGACGGTAAGAAATACCTTGATCAACTTTTGGCTGTATCTCCCGACAACTATTGGTTGAACCTTATTAAGACGAAAGAAAAATGAAGAATTCAGCAAAAAACAAAATAAAGGCATTGTTGCTTTCTGCTGCTGCGGCATTATTGCCAACTCATGCTCAAGCAGAAGAAACCGCCACTTTTATGCCTGACCTTGGCAATAATGATGATTTCTTCGGTGAGACTAAACGCTCATGGGGAAAGGTATTCAAGAATATAGCAAAACTCGATAAGAATGGTGAGGTGAAATACATTGCAAGCCATCGTTCGCACATGTCACATCGTTCAGGTGGTGGCGGTGGTGGATCTGGTCACAGGTCACACTACTCTCATTATTCATCATACGGAGGTGGTTCAAGTCATTACTCATCAAGTTCTCGTAGCAGCTCGTATTCTTACAGCAAACCTAAGCCAAAGACTGCAGGTGATTATTCAATCGGTGATAGAACATTAAAGACAGGTATCCATGGAAGTGACGTAACCTCACTTACAGGCTACCTTGCAACAGCTTTATACATCAACCGCTCTTGGATAAAGGAAAAGGAGGGCTATTGTCTCTATGATGCTACCATAGCATCCGCTGTCAAGCACTTCCAAAAGGATGCAGGTTTACCTCAGACTGGTATTGCAGACCAAACTACCATTAATAAGTTGAAGTCATGGAATAATAGCAAGACAACCGTTATCCTTGGTACTCGTGAGTTATCGTATTCAGAATCATCAACCGATAAGGGTACTGATGTGACAGAACTTGTGAACTTGTTGACCAAGGCTGGATTCGCTCCTGATCCGAAGAAGATTGTCATGACAAATGATGGTAGAACAGAGTTTACTAAGGATATTGCAACAGCAGTTCGTTTCTTCCAAGCATACAACAACCTTAGTGTTACAGGAAGAGCTAATGGGGCAACTATCAAAGCGTTAAAAACAAAGGCACAATAACATGAATAAAATAGCATCAAATATAATAAAGTCTTTATTAGTTGCATCTGTATTTTCCATATCGGGAAATGATGTAGAAGATACAAACGACTATATGTATACTATAGGAAATAATGATGATGAACAAACAGTTACGAGTAAGAAGAAATCTATTATAAAAAACGTCATAAAATTAAATGGAAATGGTAAGTTTACTTTGATCGCTGGCCATCGTTCTCATTATTCTCACCGCTCACATTATTCAGGGAGAAGAAGCAGATGTACTTCATTTAGGTCACCTATAGAAATGGTGTTGGGAGACAGGGCTATCTTAAAAGGAATGTATGGAGCTGACATAGATATGTTAGCTGCGATTTTGGACTCTAAAGTCTATACGACAAACAACACGTGACTAAAATCAAAGGTATGACATGCTTTGATTTTAGAATGGAGCAATGCATAAGGAATATACAGGCAAAGTATGGTATGACTGTAGATGGAGTATGCACCCGTGAAGTTCTTTCCAAAATTCTATAACCTATGGAAATAAAAATAGATAGAAATATATATTCGGACTCTTGCATATCCAAGGTTGTATATTTATTGTCTGAAAAATTTAGTATAGCAAGAACCTTTGTCAACAATTACGAGATTCTTACAATAATTCATAAAACAGACGATGATTTTGATGTCAACGATTTTTGGGATAAAATGAATGACTTTAAGTTAAGGGAAATCATCAATATAGAGACCAAGGACATTAAAACAATTTTATATGCAAAGGCATTTGGTGAATTTGACAATTTAGACGAAAATGATTTCGATTAATAAATATCACATACTTCCATTTAACTTTATCAGGATCAAGAATAAAGAGGTTCTGGTAAATGAATTAGGAGACATGATTGTCGTTCCAACTGGTACCGCATGCCGTTTAGTGAACAAGGAAGTTATTGAGGAAGAGTTGTTCAAAAGCCTTTATGCCAATTTCTTTGTAACAAACAATTATTTCTCCTCATTGATGAATGTCTATGCCGCCAGACTTAGAGAGAAGAAAGGTTTTCTGGACAACTTTACCTCACTCCATATATTCGTCTTAACCCTTCGTTGCAATCAGAATTGTGTGTATTGTCAAGCATCAAGTCAAGATGAGGTAAGCAAGCATTGTTCTATGAGCTTTCATACAATGGGCAAAGCTGTGGAGTTGATGTTTAAGTCTCGCTCTCCATTTCTTACAATGGAGTTTCAAGGTGGAGAACCTACATTGGAACCCAAGCTGATTAGATATGGCATAGAACGCGCAGAAGAAACAAACAAGACTGAGAAAAGGAAGATAGATTACGTTCTCTGTACGAATAGCATAAATCTGACAGAGGAGATAATGGATATTTGCCAAACCTACCATGTGCTGATTTCTACATCTCTTGATGGTCCTGAATGGCTACATAATAGAAACAGAGGCAAGAAAGATAGTTATGAGAAGGTTGTTGCCGGTATAACAAAGGCAAGAGAATTATTAGGGTATGACCAAGTCTCTGCTTTGATGACCGCATCGGAAGAAGGTGTTTTTCACCCTATTGAGATAGTTGATGAATACTATCGATTTGGCTTCAACAGCATCTTCCTAAGAGCATTAAATCCTTACGGACTTGCAAGAGACAATTCCGATTGGGACGTATATACAGACAAGTTCATTGATTTCTACAAGAAAGCCCTTAATTACATTATAGAGCTTAACCTTAACGGAAAGTTTTTCATTGAGGAGTTTGCTGCTATCATTCTCCGAAAGATGCTAACACCTTTCTGTACAGGTTTTGTTGACTTGCAATCACCAGCAGGCATCATAAATTCTGTCCTTGTATATAATTATGACGGCTATGTATATGCATCAGATGAGTCACGTATGCTGGCAGAATTCAATGACTACACTTTCCGCTTGGGAAGTGTGGATGACAAATATGAAGATATTGTCTATGGTCAGAAGGCAAGAGAATTGGGAAAGATATGGTGTAACGAGACGATAGCAGGTTGCTCTGATTGTCCGATACGAGTGTATTGTGGTGCTGATCCAGTACGTAACTATTCTACCCAAGGTGATACGTATGGTTACAGACCAAACTCATGGTTATGCAGGAAGAACAAAGCCATCATCGAGTACATTATAGAATTAATAGTAACGCGTCATGATGAGGTGATGCCGATATTCAAAAGTTGGTTGGTATGAAACAAAGACCATTAGACATATTATCTAACGACAATACTTTGTTCTGTACGGAACAGTGTAACAATCATTGTCTGATGTGCTGTCAACCACCGATAAATGTTGATGACATTGATTGGTTGTACGAAGAAAACCTGTTACGCATACAAAACGCTCCTAAGGATTTACCCATAATAGGTATTACAGGAGGTGAGCCAACTTTATTAGGCGAAAAGCTAATCTCTCTCATAAAGTATATTCGTGAGCAACTTCCTGACACTGATATTCACATTCTTAGCAATGGTCGCAATTTCAAAGATGCAGATTACACATCTGCTTTAGTGGAAGCTGGTGAAGGACGTATCATCTTCGGCATACCTTTACATTCCGATTTTTACAAGGATCATGATATAATTGCAGGAGCAAAGGGTGCTTTTGAGGAAACCATAATAGGACTGTACAACTTGGCATCTGTAGGAGCGTGTATTGAACTGAGAATAGTAATGAATAAGCTTAACTACAGAAGGTTATTGCCTATGGCAGAATTTATCCACAAGAATCTACCTTTTGTTGCATGGATAGCATTCATGGGTATGGAATATACAGGATATGCCATCAAGAATTCTAAAAATATTTGGATTGAGCCGAAGGATTATATTGCACATCTATTGAATGTAGTAAAATTTCTGGATGAATGGCGCTACAATGTGTGTATATACAACATACCGTTGTGCCTCTTGCCCGATAGCTTCCATGATTTTGCCCAAAAGAGCATATCAGATTGGAAGAACGACTATCCTGACATCTGCCAAGAATGTAAAAAGAAAGAAATGTGTTGTGGCTTGTTCACAACATCAATAAAACCATACGAAGGATTAAAAGCGATACAATAATGGGAAAAATCAGAATATATTCAAAACCGCCAAAGCCAATCGTTTCGCTTTCAGAAACGTACACTGTATTAAGTTCTTACAAGTCGGGAAGAGCGACCTTGCGTTTGACTCCTGATGGTGAATACCTTTTTACAGTCTATGGCGATATAGGCGAGTCAACAGCAAAACGAAGCTCTACCCATAAGGCTACAGAGCAGAAAATGACTAACATTATGCTCAAGATGTATGAGGATGCACAGGATGCTTATACTGCAATACAAAAGAAGAGCAAATTACGTTTGGCTTCATCGTATTCTGTTCAGCAGAATGTAAAACCACAAGGCGTATACCAGTGGAAGACATTGGATATAAAGAAACCTACGGACAACGAAACAAAAGAGCTTGTTATGAGTGAAGCAAGAAATTTGGCTCACAATCCCAAAAGTTCTTCTGTTAGTGAATCTGAGTTTGTGAAGGCAAACTTAGAGAGCGTGAAGAAACAACGTATGGACGCATGGGATGAGATTCAGAAGTTGTTCAATCTCATTGAAAAAGCTCAAGCAGATAGAGCCAATGCTTCTTTCAAGAGGGTATATGATGCGAGTGTAAGAGCGCAACAAGAAATCATTGATGGCGAGAGTCATATAGTTGATGATGCCTTTCACTCATTCTCTAATACATTGATGGTGCCTTTCATTATAGAGTTGGAGTACAAATACAATCAGGCAGCTAAGAGTATTGACGTAAGCATAGAACTGACTGAAGATCCTTCGTTGAAGATGCCAATGAAAAAAGCAACTCTGAAGACAACGGGCAAGTTATCTGTTCGCGCAAAGGCACAAGGTGATGTTCAACGGGATTATGCCTACACCTGTTTGTCGCTCATGTATTATATAGCATGTAATGTGTTCAATATCACTCCGAACATACAAACCTGTAGAATAGCTCTATATACAGCGAGAAAGGCAGATGGCATCTGCTGGTTGGAATTTAACAGAAATAGGTTTGCCACATTGCATCTCTCAACATTAGATCCTCTGTTGGACATTATGGCATGGCCCAACGTCTCTAACTTAAAAGTACTGAAAACCACTTCCAAACTGGAAAGCATTGAGAAAACTGCATTTGAGAATCAGATTAAGTCACAGATTTCATTTTTAATGTAGAATGACTCGAAAGCGACTGAAAGTAATGAACCTACTATTGGTGCTACTGCTATTGTGGAATCCAATAGTTTTATGGCAATACTACCAGAGTATGGTCATTGCTTTTTTATTGACAATAACTATCGTGAGTATCGGTTTAGCCATTTCGAGAGTTCGTAGTTTGAGGTTGAAAGTTTGGGCATTCAACCTTGTAACTATTGCGAGTATACTCTTTCATGCAGAGGTGATTTTCACGATGGTGTATGCATATAAAGAGATACCGAACCTGTATGAACTGCATGGGAAATACTATTTCAATAAACCTTATCTCGACCAACAGTTCAATGATCCTGAATTTGTAACACGATACAAGACAAATTGCCAAGGATATAGGGTTGATGATTTATCCTCACAGGAGCAGAAGATTGAAAAATGTGATTGGCTATTTATCGGAGATTCATATACACAAGGTGCTCAGGTAGAATACAATCAGTTGTTCAGCTCTTTGATTTATAAAGACTTCCCCGATAAAGTCATAGTTAATGCAGGTATAAGTGGTGCTGGTCTTTATGATGAGTTGAATTATTTCAAAGACAAGGGCAAAAAGTTGTCTCCCAAAGTTGTGTTCCTTCAGATAGGAGCTTTTAACGACTTTATGAATATCAGAGAACATCAGCCATCCTTACAGGATTACATCATGGAGTGGTCGGCACTATATCGCTACTTCGAGTATAACATAGCCAATAGCGATGAGTTGCCATTAGGCAGATGGACGGAACCATTCTTTCCTAACAAGGAAGATAATATTGACAACAATATCTTCTTCAAACAAACGTCTGATTACAAGGAAGCCGACAAGAGGGCATTCAAGGAAAGTATCTCAGAATTCAAAAAAGAAGTTGAATCTATCGGTGGTAAGTTGGTACTTATCTTTATCCCTTCAAAAGAACAGATTTCGCCAGAATTGTTGAAGGAGGTTTTGGATGAGTACAATATAAGCAAAGAAGAAATAGACCTTTCTATTCCAAACAAATTATGCCAATCGGTAGCGAATGCTCTTGGAGTGGAGCTTTATGATTTGACAACGGAGTTCAGGCAATCCAACTCATTTCCATTCTTTACACATGATGAGCACATGAATGTAGTTGGACACCAGCTTATAGCAGAGAGGATTGTCAAAGAGTTAAGCTCAATAAGTGGTGGGTATGACTATTTGAGTGAGGGTAATTATCATGAGCGTTATCCAACGATTTATGCCGATGGTACTATGGTGTATCAGTCTCAAACAGAGCACTATTATACCATAAATAGATTGAATGTGAACAATGGTAATCGTGAGGAATTGTGGAGAGGTGTTAGTGAACTGGTGCATCCTATGATTTCAAATGATGGTAGATACCTTGTGTTTACAGAAGGCGAACAAGAGTCTTTGAATACAGATGTTATTCTCTATGACTTTTTTAAAGGACATCAAGTTGCCATTAACAAGAAACCAGCAAAGGGAGCTATTCCATGTGTCAATAAATCGGCAACAAAAATAGCTTTTCCTTCCTGGACAATGAATCACACGACTCCCTGCATTGTACTTTATGATATCGTAACAGGCAGACAAACGCAATTTGAAGATGGTGTAGAGTGTTGGCGACCAGTATTCTCGAATGACGATCAACACATCTATTATATTCAGAAAGAAACACAAGATAGCCACTTTGTGATTAAAAGCTATGACATAGCAACTGGTAAGAAATGCGTTGTATTAAAGCACCCATACGATATTTGGGATATTGCGGTATCACCTTCCGGGAAGTATATTGCTTATGCAGGAAACAAGAATACAAATTGGGATTTGTTTATCTATGACATGGAACAGAAGCAAAGCCGACAGATAACACATACTCTTGGTGATGAGTGGGATCCTGTTTTTGGCATTTCTGATAATGAACTATGGTTTGCAGGTGTCTTCGGCATCAATGATGGCATCTACCATATAAAGTTAAAAAAATGACAAAACTATATCAGACATTAATATGGTTGTCAAGTGTAGGTGTATTGACTTGCTTCGTCAAGATGTATATCTTGATGTTCCTTGTTATGTCTGTTATCATCGTGTTATCTTCCAAATTTATAGGAAGGAGCCTGAGTAAAGCTGTGGTAATTACTGACATCGCTATTCTCGTTTCGGCATTCTTTACATTGAAAAGCCCATTGGGATTGATCCTTCCTTTAGGTTATTCTGTATTTGCATTTTCTGCAATATCTTTGATTATAAACCAATATCGTGATTACAAGAATTATACGGCTTTGGAAATTCTCTGCTACCTATTCTTCTTTCCAAAGATATTTGCAGGCCCGATTGATAGAGTCGATGATTTTGTTAGGCAACTGAGAGGGAAGAAGAAACCTACATTGAAGAAACTTTATCTTCCAATCAAGATGTGCATCTTTGCGTGTTTCTATAAATTTGTCATTGCAGACAGATTATATATCCTATGCAATGATGACTATGATGGATTGAATGAGGTATGTAGCATTTTATGTTATGGAGTGGCTTTCTTCTTTGATTTCTATGCGTATTCTATTTTTGCCATTGCATTTGGTAAATTGTTAGGTATAGATCTTCCTGAGAACTTTGATTCACCATATTGTAGCAGGACATTTCGAGATTTCTGGAAGAAATGGAATGTCACATTAGGAACTTGGTTGAGAGATTACATTTATATCCCTTTAGGTGGCAACAGAATATCAGCAAGGCAATGGAGATTAAATATTTTATTGGTTTTTGTTGTTAGTGCAATATGGCATGACTTGTCTATCCCGTTTATCGTGTGGGGAATAACTCATGCGATACTCTTAATAACGGAACGAAACCTTAATATCAAGGGCAATAGATACTATGGTTTTTTCGTCTTTCTGGTTTGCATCCTTTTATGGCAACTGTTTGATGTTAATGGAATTGAAGATTTTGTGTTTCGTCTTATAAAGGTTACGGAATATCAACCTATAGACAATTCTATTGTGGTTGGAGTATTTGTTTCTTTGTGTGCATTATGGTTTGCTGACAGAAGTTCTACCAAGGATATCATATTCAGACACAAGGATTCGAATCGCTATATTTTGAAAGAAGTTCCAATAACAAGTATAATTTTTGTGCTTGACATCTTATTGGCAAATAATCCAAGTATAAATTTCTTTTATATGAAGTTCTGATGGTCGTATTGGGAATAACTGCATATTATCATGATTCGTCTGCTGCACTAATAGTGAACGGACAAATCGTAGCTGGAGCGTTGGAGGAACGTTTCAGCAGGAAGAAACATGATAACAGGTTCCCGATTTTGGCTATTCAGTTTTGTATGGAATACGCAGGAATATCATTAGATGATGTGGATGTTATTACTTTCTACGAGAAACCATTCAGGAAGTTCGAACGCATCATTAAGGATAGTATTGTTTATGCTCCCAAAAGTTATGATCGTTTCTTGAAGTCTGTTCCTATATGGCTCAAAGAACGACTGAATATGCGAAAGACCATAAAGAAAGAGCTGAAAGAAGTCTATAGTCGTGTTAAGGCTGACATTCGATTTGTAGATCATCATCTTGCACATGCTGCTAACGCATATTTCCTATCACCATATCAGGATGCTGCAATACTGGTATTGGATGCGGTTGGTGAGGATTCTACGACATCTATTTATAGTGTGTCTAATGATAAAATTACTTTGATTCAACAGCAAATTTATCCAAACTCCATAGGACTATTGTATTCTGCCTTTACGTATTTCTTGGGATTCAAAGTGAACTCTGATGAATACAAGGTCATGGGATTAGCACCATACGGCAACAAGGATTCGGAAGAAACAAAGCGCTTTGTCAGTATAACTAAGGATAATCTTGTAGAGATCCACGAGGATGGAGGTATTGTGCTCAATACAAAGTACTTCTCTTTCATGTATTCCGATAAGATGGTCAATGACAAGAAGTGGGAAAGGTTATTTGGTATCAGTAAACGAAATGTTGGAGAAGAAATTACCACATCTCACAAGAACCTTGCTTTGGCAATACAGTCAATTACGGAAGAGATTTTCTGTAAATTGGCAGTTACTGCAAAGAACGTAGCGGGCAAGACCAATCTATGTATCTCGGGCGGTTGCGCTTTGAATTGTGCCGCCAATGGTGTATTACTAAAGACTCACTTGTTTGACAACATATATGTGCCTTATGCTCCTGATGATTCTGGATGTGCTATTGGTGCAGCATTGGTTTGCTCATTATTGATGAATGGTAAGATTGAGGATACTTCATTCATAGGTCCTGAATATAATGATAATCGTATAGTGGCAGCAATTGAACAGAATAGATTGATATACAAGCATCTTAAAGATGCAGAATTGTGTGATGAAGTAACAGAACTGTTGTATGAAGGAAAAGTCGTTGGTTGGTACCAAGGCAGAATGGAGTTCGGACCACGAGCTTTGGGTAACAGAAGCATTCTTGCAGATCCGAGGAATGCAGAGATGAAAGACAAGGTAAACTCCAAGATTAAATTTCGTGAAGAGTTCCGTCCGTTTGCACCTGTAATACTGGATAAGTATGCAGATGAGATAATGGAACTACACGGAACGGAAAGCGAACACATGATGTTCACCTACACGATGAAGAAAAAGGGATTTGATGCAGTCATTCATGAAGATATGAGTGCAAGAGCTCAGATTCTACATAGAGAATATAATAACAAGCTATACAAATTGCTTGAAGCATTCTATGAAAAAACAGAATGCCCGATGTTGCTGAACACAAGTTTCAATGTCATGGGTGAACCGATAGTATGCACTCCGGAAGATGCAATTAGGACTTACTTAAACTCTGGTTTGGATGCTTTGGTAATAGGTAATAATTTAATAAAGAAGTGATATGGATTTAATAAAGGAACTGTTTATATACATATACTCACAACGGAAATGGTGGCTTGCACCAATCATTCTGTTGCTGTTGATAGTTGGGCTATTCGTAATCTTTGCGGATTCTGCAATAGCGCCATTCATTTACACATTATTCTGATGAAAAAGATTTTTGCACATATCGACTCCGTTGGAAAGATTGTAAACAAGGCTATCGTTACGGTCTTGTTGACACTTGTGTGGTTATTTGTGATAATGCCATATCATATATTCATGTACAGTAACAGAGGAGGTAGATGGTTTTTTTTAAACAAAACTTATTGTCAAGACGATTTTATTCACATGGGATAAAATAAAACATTGGATTATGATAAGAGAACAAATATAGAACATCATTGAAAAGATAGAACACTCAACAAAGGCAAGTGTTTATTATGCTATGTGTTATCATCGTGAGCATCCTGCCCTAGTGTTTATGCAGACTTATACCGTTTACAATAAAAATGGCATACCCATTTTATTTTTAGGGATATTTACTGAATATTCCTACTTAGATTTATTTTCCTTTTCTCTCATTTCCTTTATCTTTTCAACTCCCGGCATCTTTTTAGCCAATACACTTTTTCCTGCAGGAAAGTAAAGCGGAAAGACCTGAGATAAGAAACTTACAATATCACTACGCTTCTTGCCCATGTTGAAAAAGGCGGAACAAACAAAATACATAAGATCTTGTTGACTACATGTATCTATTTGCTGAATAGTTATTGAAGGTTTGATTATCAAACCGTGTTCTGCAAATGCGCAAGCACTGGCAAGAATAGCTTTCTGTTCTTCTTCGGTAAACATCTTTATTTTCCCTGCCAACCATTCAAGTTCTCTTTGCTGAAGTGCTTGTTTCTTTTCATTCTGATGTTCCAATAGAATTGCTACATTTTCTTGTTGCTTTTCGGTCAAGGCATTTTCCAATGCTTGATTCTTTTGTTTAAGGACATTGAATTTCAGCAATGCGGCAATGTACATACAGAAATAACCTACTGCAATATCGAATATCAGAACAAGCAGATAATTGTTGTTTGAATTTTTGGTATCCCTGGCCATATACTCACTGATAGGAATAACGGCTAATAGCATGATGATGGCTATTGCATAAAGTACTCTGTATCGTATTTTATGGTTTACCTGTGGTAAGGAAGCAAACAAAAAGGCGATAATCAAAACGGCAATTATTGCACTGAATGGTATGAAAGATGTTCCCATAGGTTTATTGCTCAGTTTGAGGATTAATAACAATGTGCCAATAGCCACCATGATCTGCTCCTTCACGAGACAAGATTCCCATAGAACGAAGTTTTGAAATATGTTTTTCTACGGCTCGGGAGCTTATTCCTATTTTATAGGCCATTGTTTCTGCAGACATTGATGGGTCGGAAATGACGAAATCAATAATCTTTTGTGCTGTTTTCCCAATACTTTTAGATTTGTTTTTCGAATCTCCGAACTTTTTCTCCGAACCTTTTTGCATTATCTCCGAACCTTTCTCCGAACTTTCTTGCGTATCACCGAAGGTTTTCACCGAACTTTTGCTGTTTACACCGAACATTTCGACCGAACTTTCTTCGTTTACAGGGTACTTTTCGAGGGTACTATTTACCCTGTTGGCTACTTCTTCAACGGGTATTCTTCCGTTTTCATTCCAATTCAGATTATAGAAAGTGGTATAGAAAGAAGTCGCTTCCGTTTGATATTGCGGTTCTTTTCCTTGCAGGAAGTTGGGCAACTTCTCTGTAAGTTCACGCATTTTGCGCAAGCCGGAACCACGTTTCTCCATATAATCCAACTGTGTGAACACATCCGCAATGACAGGGTTACGGCGCATGGAAGGCACTTTGAATATGTCACGGTCTTGAATTTGTGTACCGTCAAGCATAGCACCGGGTGATACCAGTTCTACGCGGTCATCATAAATGTCGATATGTACTTCACCACCCATCACGGTATAATCTCTATGGATAAGGTGGTTTACCAACTTCAAAGATGGCACGGTCGGAATAGTCGGGAAGATTTAGGCGATAATTGGGCATCTTTACCCATCCGCTCATAGTGTAGTTCTTGATGAAGTCCATGCCGTATTTCAATAGCAATACTAGGTTATCCCGATGCTCTACAGAACTGATGGCATCATCTTTATAGAGTCCAGTCCAACGGGTACAGAAAATACGTGATTGGAATACGGTACAATTATCCACAAACAGCAATCCGGCATTGGTTAGTTTTCCGTCAGGAGTGACAAGTCCGAATGATTCCAAATACTTCTCGTTCCATTCCTGATGGGTTTGCTCACGGAAGGTATTGGCAAGGATAACAAAAGAATGCTTGCTGGCATCCACTTGGGTAGGCAGTGAATCCCAAGTCATGTGCGTACCTTTCAATACCAATGAAAGAAGTTGTTGCGAATTACACTCCACGCTTTCATTGCCAATTCGCATATATGCGGTACGTGTTCCATCCTGATAGTAATAGTAAGGTGTAAGCATTCCTGTCTTTACTTTCACTTCAAGCAGGGTATGCCCTTCGTGTTTTATCGGAATAAGTTGAACTTCCGGCACAGGGTCAAGTCGTGCCTTTATCATTTCACTGATAAAATCAGCATCGGCTTGTGGATTCTCCAACCCTACAATTACGCCGTCATCATTCACTCCATAGAACAAACTGCCACCGTCCGTATTGGCAAAAGCCGACACGGATTTAAGCCACGACTTCACTTTCTTACGCTCCAGCATTTCCTTGAAATCGTAAGCTGAGCATTCTGTTATCAATGTATTGTTATGTATCTGCATTATTCGTATAATATTTAATTCTTATCACAAAGGTAGTGATAATATGATAATTTCAAGTGTTTTAACTTACAAAGAAAGTCTCAAGTCTGCTAAGAGAACAGCCGTTTCCGTTTCATCTTTCGGTGCATCTTTGGGCTTCCATGCCACAACAAACCGTACAGATGCAGATTGCACCTTATAACCTCTTTGTTCCCATTCAGATAATGTGCCCTGCATTCTTGATGATAATTTTGCTATAGGTTTATCGGCCGATGAGCTATACAAGAAGAAATCATTGTAAATTAAAGAATCTCCTCCTCTTAGTGCTAAAACTTCTTGTTTCCGTTCTTTGAAAAATCCTAAATAGACATCTTTGTGAGAGAGCTGTAGTATAATTTCTTCAGGCATATCATAGTGTTGTTGGTCAATGAGGTATTGGTTTGCACTTAAATGATTGAAACAATCGCCGTTTGTATGTATGAATAGTCTGTTTTTTGCACGGGTTATTCCTACGTAGTATCGACGCATCAGATGGGCATCCTTTATATAGTTGTCAGATATGAGCATATATACATCATCAAACTCCCTGCCTTTGGCCTTGTGGATAGTTGATACCACGACATCGGTGCCTGATGTGTCGCAAAAGTCTTCCACTGACGACTCAAATACAAACTCCTTGAAGTCACTGAAATATTTTGTTTTGTTGGTTTGTTCAAACTGTTCCACACACCGCTTCACATACATCAAACTCATACTTCTGTCATAAATAGAAAAGGTTGCATGCTTGGCTTCTTCCCATAGTTCTTCTGTGATTAGCGGTGTTTTTATCCGTTTGTCTATATACATTAGGAAGTATCTCATTTCCGCCATGTTCCAAAAACGTAAACCGTCCATTGATTGTACCAGTTTACTGTTTATACCATGCTTTCGCAGGAGGGCTATCAAGATGACAGCTTCTTCGTTTGTTTGGGTGAGTACACACGAAGTGCCTTTGTCCTTGTGTTGAAGTAAGTTTTCCACAAGCGGCTGATACATATATGTTGAATGATGACGTATCACTTCCACCCAACCTTTCTCTTTTCTCATAGAGGTGATAGGTGTACTTTTTATCCTTTTATTGATAGTTTTCAAGAATCCGTTGGCAAAATCCACCGGTTGGCGCGCACTGCGGTAATTCTCGGTCATTTCGACAAATGTACTTCCGCTTTCTTGCGCCAGCCGGTACATATAACCAGAATCGGAACCTCGGAATTCATAGATATTTTGATCATCGTCTCCTACTGCTATCACACGCATTTCTTCGTTGTTAGTCATCAGAGCCTTTACAAGCGCATGTTCTTCTGTTCCCATGTCTTGGGCTTCGTCTATAACCAATACTGTCTTACCGATTTTGTTTGGTTCTACTTCTCCTTGGCATATCATCTCGGCTGCCTTTGAAACGACATTCTTTGAATCCTCAAGATTTCCTATCCGTCCCAGGAGGTCGAAGCAATAAGAGTGGAAGGTTTTTATTTCGACAAAGTGGGCGGCATTGCCTATCAACTCCATGAGCCTTTGTTTGAATTCCGTAGCGGCTGCCCTTGAAAAGGTCAGCATCAGGAGCTGTTCGTGTTTCACATCTTCAAGTAGCAGAAGTGAGGCCAGTTTGTGGACCAATACACGTGTCTTTCCACTACCTGGGCCGGCTGCGACTACAATGCAACGTGAACCCTTATCGGAAATAATATCCATTTGCCGTTTGGATAATTGTCCGAACAATTGTTTGTACTTCTGTGGTGTCAAGTTACGTTGTATCTCGTTTGCTCTGTCTCCTTTGAAATATTTTATGACAAACTTTCTGTAGTCCATTTGGAAATAGTCCTGAACATATTGCAAGGCCGCATGATAATCTCTTACCATCAGATTGGCATATTCGCTACAATATGCACTTGCTGGATTTTCAACTTGTAGAATTCGTTGAGCATCCGATAGTCGTCTTGCTTGTATCTCGACTTGTTGTCCTTTATCCTTTGGATATTCATGGCATTATAAAGTACCAAAAATCCGCCTTCAAGTTTTAGTGAACCGATTTTCGACAAATACAGAAGTGCTTCTTCCACGTCTTCTAATTGAATGTCATCAAGTCCGCCAAAAAGGGATTGGAAATTTGATTTTATTCGGTTCAGAAGCTCTACTACGGAGAACTGGATGGCTTTGTCGAGTGCATTCTTTTTTTCTGCATCAAAAGCTAATTTGTATAGCCATTCCACGGCAAAGCGACTTATTTCCAATCGTTTCTCAAATCGCCTGATGGTGGATTCTAGGTCTGCCTGACGACTTATCTCCATGTTACGAGCTGCATCTTCTTTTTTACGCGTATATCCTTTGACGGTGAGGAAATAGAGTAGTGTCCGGATATCTTTTTCTTTGGATGTATTGATGCCGTCGTTCACTGCATTTTCATTCAGTTGCTTGCATGATATTCGTAAAGCTCCGTCGGGAATATGATTAAGGATGTATTGTTCAAGTTTTGCAAAGCGTTCGAGGAGAATTTGTGACTTTCGTTCCGAATCACCTGCATCCTGCAAATAGGCAGATATGTCTTTGCTGTCTGCCAATATACCTTCCTGTCGCATGCGCTCCACTACAGATATAACATCTCTTTTGCTTAGTCCCAAAATGTCTGCCAGATAATCGATTCGTGATTCTGCTTCCGAATCCTGAGCCTTGGCGATATGTTTTTGAGAAATCAATGACTTGATGATACGGACTGCCTTTTCTATTTCATCGCTGCCAAAAAGTAGTGATGCTGCTATGCGTTCTCTTGCTTCGTCCATATTCTTTACCATTATTCCCGTGGCATATACATGAGGTACATTGTTTCCTCTTACCAAGTATCCGCTTTGTTCCAAAGCTGCTAATGCTGTCCGTACACGGGTCTCAATGTCAGATACCGAATCATCCCATCCTGCTTGCCGGGCAATTTCCAACGCAGAACAGTTGACTTTCATACGGTGTTTGGTAAGGTCTTTGACGGCTTTCCATACCTGTTGTATTTCACTAATGCTAAGTTTCGTTTGGTTTAGCAATATAAAATGCTTGTCCAAATCATTGTCACTGTAAAGCACATAACAACGTGCGTTAAGACCAGGATCACGACCTGCCCTGCCAGCTTCCTGTACATAATTCTCCAGCGAATCGGAAATATCATAATGCACTACAAGACCGACATCTTTCTTATCGACTCCCATACCAAATGCAGATGTGGCCACGATGATGTGTGCCTGATCGTTCATAAAAGCATCTTGGTTGGCAATTTTTTCATCGGCTTCCATTTTCCCATTGAAAGGGAGTGCCTTGTAACCGTCACGAGTCAGTTTTGCAGCCAGTTCCTTTGTTCGTTTGGTGCGTGACACGTAAACAATTGTCGGACAATCGGCTTCTGCTACAAGTTCTCTCAGTTTTAAATATTTGTCATTGTCATTCTCTACATGTATGACGGAATAGTGTAGATTTGTTCTTGAGGCTGTTGATGCGAATAATTCCAAGTTCAAATCCAAAGTCTGCTTGAAATAGTCACAGATGTCTTGGATTACTTTCTGTTTTGCCGTGGCCGTGAAACAGGATACAGGTATCGGGGTTTTGCATTTTTTTCTTTTGTTGGTATTTTTGGATGAATTTGCCAATGTAGAGATAGTCAACTCTGAAATCCTGCCCCCATGAAGAAAAGCAGTGCGCTTCGTCTATCACAAACCTTACAACGTGGCGCGCCATCAATATTTTCTCGATTGTTTTTGAACGGAGCATTTCGGGAGAGATATACAACAACGAGGCTTCTCCGTCTTGTACTCTTTGTATGGACAGTGATCTTGTGATAGGGTCTAACATCCCATTTATGGTTACGGCATCCGTGATGCCTCTGTCGGCAAGGTTGTCTACCTGGTCTTTCATCAAGGACTGCAAGGGGGAGATGACAACCGTAAGCCCGTGCACGGAGTGTCCCGCCATGAGTGCAGGCAGTTGGAAGGTAAGTGATTTACCACCGCCGGTAGGAAATATTGCCAGCAGCGATTTCCCTTTTACCGCAGCTTGGGCAGCACGTTCTTGCAGTGGTTCGCTTTCGTATGTCCGGAAGCGCTCATATCCGAAAAATGTTTTTAGGTTATGGAGCACATCCAATTGCGTATGGCAGTAGTCGCAGCTTTCTTTGCAAGTAGTGTGTCGCAGGAGTTTTATGATAAATTCCACTTCCGGATAATTATAAAGTATCCATCCGGGAGTGATGGAGCGGTAATCGGTGGTGTCAATCAGAGCCAATGCGTATGCCAATCCGCATGGATATTGATTGGTGAGCATGTCAAGGTCGGCATGTTGGCAAATTTTTCCGGCATAAAGTTCTTTAATAAGTTCAGGTATTCCTTTATGGATATACTCTGCACTTACCATACTGAGAAATCCTTCAAATTCCTTTTTGCCCTTCAGCAGCGATGCAAATAGTATACGCTTTTCTTTCGGTAATGAATGCCAGCATGCTATTTCATCCAACAATAAGTCTTTTGCTTTTTTGCAATCGTTCACCGGATTGTTCATTTGTTCGCTCATCAGTTTGTCATCTTTCATAAGCCTGTGGTAAGGGTGTTCAGGGAACAGTAAAGGCGAAACATAAAGTGTATCAACTAAAATCCAGCGGCATATTTTGTCCGTAAACAGGTATTTAGCATCATGGTGAACGATATTGTGTCCGCAGATGTAGTCTACATCGTTTAAGAAAATGAATAGTTCTTCTTTTGAGGTTTTATGAAATGTCGTGTTATCATGCTTGAGGGCTCCTATATCATGGATTCTATGGTCTTTCAAGCCTATTTCAACATCTACTATGGCATAATTGTGGGCACTACATGGTACAGAGGTAGTTTTATTGCCGATGACATTGTTTCTATCCTCGGTTTTCTTGATTCCTATGAGTTTGCTCCATATTGACATATCTCAATATAATAAATAGTTTTACAACTTGAATTTGTTATGTATCTGCATCGTTTTCTTATTGTTGTTTGGGTATAATATCCCAATATCATACACAAAGGTAAGGATAAAACCGAAGAATCTGTTAAAAACATCGCTTTCTTTTGATTTTTATGCGTTTACATCTCGTTATTTATGAATAAAAATCGTACTTTTGTGAACAAGAGCGTGTGTTGCTTATGAATGCTTATTTTCAGATTTGCGTTATATTTGCAACACGTGTATGCAAGTCGCTGATAAATATATCACGTTGATTTTGAGGAAGTGAAATAAAAAACAAAAATAACGATCACAAACAATAGTGAAATGGAGTGTAACTTATTGAGTTGCACTCCATTCTGTTTATTAAACTTTATTGATGGTTATGGCTATTTTCGGAATATTATCGTAATATACACCATAATTGTAACGTCTCTTAATTGGAAGTATATACATTTGACAATGGGCGATAGTCTCGAATAGTCCCAAAGTATAACCCAGACAAACGGTTGCAACTGAACGTCTGGGCTTGGAAATTGTGTTTAAGTAATTCTTACACTAAACCGAATATTATAAGCATAATAAATACTTCTGTATATTTAGCAAACCAATTCTTTTTGTCAATTTTTTCAATACCTCTGTCTACTGATAAGATTTTCTCAATATCCTTGGCTGAAATATCTGTTTTAAGGCAAATATTACCATTCTTTATTACAATAATCTCATCAAAAAGTGACAGATGATTACGGAAATATATAAATTGATTTTTTACTGTAGTCGTTTTTGCGCCCCAAATATCAGTTTCCGTGAGAGAAGTTGTAAAGTGATTATTCAACGCCTCTAGAATTTGAGGTTGGTTTGCCATGCTAATAGCTTCCAACTTTGGATAATTCTTTCTCAAATATTTGATGTCTTCAATAGCAGTCTGTATAGATTCTTCTGTACTGTCATACATAGGATAAATACAGAAAGCAAATTCATTGAATGTTAATGGTTCAAAAGACTCAAGTCCTTTTAAAATCTCTAAACATGCACGATAAGGGAAGAGGATTCGTTGGCTCCTCTGATCCTCCAGTGTATTAGAGTATCTCAACATCTGTTTCTTAAACAAATCGCGTGGTTTGATTTCTCCGTCAAGGTAATACTCACCAAGTGGTGTAAGTTTGTAGTTCTTACCATCCTTTTCTGTTAAGCCAAGTCTAAAAGTATGGCTCACATTGTTGTGGTTATACTTGAGATCTGTACCCGACATAATATTCCGTTTTTTATCCCTAAATATGTTAATCGTTGGATCAATGAGGTTTTTTATAAAGGTTTCAAAAGAAAAGTCGCCAATAGTTTTAAAGATTCTTGAATGGCCTGTTTTGCGTTCTCCCTTCCCAAATACTTGTTTCTTTTGTGCATCGGTTGGGTTTGCATTGACTGTAGCAATCTGAACATATAACTCTTCTGAGAATTGTTGAATATCAACGCCTTCTATTTGAATAGACACAGGATCATTTTCTGTCGGACTTCTGCCAATACGTCCCGTTGCTATATATTCACTATTCAGACGATTAATCCAATCTTCCAATCTGTTGTCTTGATCTCGCAAAGCCTGAATAATGTTATAAACAATTTCAAAATCCTCGGAATGAAGTATATCTGAAGCTACAGATGACTCAGGAATCAAAATTGGAATAATGAAATATGCGGTCTTGGCAACCCCCTTTTTCGTTCGCAATGCTCGTCCACATGCTTGTACAATATCTACTAGAGACTTCTTTCTATCAATGAAATATACACTGTCAATGATAGGAACATCGACACCTTCTGTGAGACACTTTGCATTTGATATGACAGAAAACTCAGAGTTTCTGAAATTATCAAGGATTTGTGCTCGAGAGCCAGCATCTATTTGGCAATTTATATTCTCAATATAGAGATTTGACGATTCAATATTCTGATTTAATTCTCTAATGACGCTTGATAAGGAAATTTCTTCTCCGTTTTCTGAAACGAAATTTTTTGCTCTCTGAATAGAAGAATGGAATGAGATTGTTTTTTTGATAGAAAACTCTCTCATCGCTTTAGCCAAAAGAATCTTTGAATATAGTATTTCTGCAGATTGTATTTTTGAATTTTCGTCAAGATCCTCTACTTTAAGGTGTTTATTTTCCGCAATATAATTATAAACCTCGCTTTCTTTTACACCAGCCACGATTATTTTGTAATCAGAGATTGTCTTGTCAAGAATAGCTTTACCAAAGTTGTATTTTGAAAGAAGTGAGCCATAGGCATTTTCATCATCCATTGAGAAAATCACTTTTCCGCTTTCTTCAGCATTTCGTTTAAGCAGCGGCCTTACCATTCTTTCTGTTGCAGTCATGAAAAGTCTTTTCTTTGAACGAATGAATTGGTCTTCAAGTGCCAAAGAAAAATTTGAGCGTAAACCAGCTGTACGATGTGCTTCGTCGCAAATAATCAAATCAAAAGTATCTTTGGCTATCTTCTGCGCCTCTGATATCTTATCTGTAGATTGATATGTTGAAAAGATGTAACGAACCTTTCCCTTCGTATTATCCAAAAAGTTAGCGATTTCATTAATGTCGGTTGTAACAGGAACGCCTAATTGTGATACGCTAATATCAGCTTCGTCGTCATTAATATTTGAAGAAACAGTATTGTCACTACAAACACACAAATAAGTAAATGGAACCTTCGCCTGATCCGCCCAAGATTCAAGTGTCTGTTTTACAAGGGATATACTCGGAGCTAAGAACAAAACTGTCTCAGCTTTCATCGTTTCAACAATCCATAATGAAGTAAGTGTTTTACCAGTACCGCAGGCTGCAATAATCTTGCCTCGATCTTCTACAGAAAAGCCTTCAATAACTTCATTGATGATGTGTTCCTGATAAGTATAGGGAGTATGGAAAACCTTGTGCTTCTTAATATTCTCGTTGTTTACAAGATCAAAAAGAAGATCGAAAAAGGTTTTGTCAAGCGTGTCAAAGTCTTTTGCCAAAACTTGAAGGTTCTCTTTATGTTTGTCAGAAAGATTACTCACAGAATAAGAATTGGCAACAGTGCAACAGAAGTCGCAATAACGTCCATCAGACCAGAATTTTGTAAGCTCTTCATAAGTTGGCTTTATTCGTCCAGAACGAAACTTACATTGATAGGCTATTGACTTACCCTCTTTTGTAATAATCAGGCCATCAACACCACTGTCTTGATGTTGTTTGTTACCAAGTTTCAAACTTTTTCTATATTTGTCAGGAATGTCTGCAGAAGTATAAATTTCTGCAACTTGATACATCTGCGCCTTTATCGTAAAATATGCAAATGTAAACTCCTCAAATACGTTACCTCTTGCTTTCGCTGTAGGCAATGCTTCGATGGCCTTTTCTAACGAAAGCCAGTCTTGATAGTGTTTTTTTATATATCATAATTATTTGGAAATTTGAAGTTCAATTACTGATTCTCTCATTAAATTGTCAAATTCTGAATTCAGAATATGCATTTGTTGAGAGGAAGAACGTATTTTGCGTGCGTGGTAGATATTACAAACTTCATAACCATATTTTTCTGCAATGTCTGCAAGAAGCAAATCGGTTGGAACCAATATGCCTTTATATCCAGAGTTCGCAACTACAATATAACATTTAGCTTTATCTACAAGGATTTTGGATAAGTTTTTTATCATCAACTCCATGTCATCAAAATACCCTCTAATCATATCTGGTATATTTTTATTCCATATATTGAATGAAGATATAAGTGATGCTATAGTATCAACATCCTTGTTGCTGTTTGTAAAATCATGACTGAATTTTGAGTTTACGTGCGAACGCAAGGCCATTGATCTAAATCGCTCAAAATCGTCATATGATTGAACAAAACCACCAATCCAAAATTCAAGCTTATAAACCTCACAATAATCAAAACAGTTAGCATATGGAGGTGAGAACACACACAACCCCACAGGAATATTCTCTACCTGTTTGAAAGCGTCCTCAGTTATCATGGAACCGAAAATTATCTTGCTCTCATTGTCACTGTTTGATAACTGAATATCAGATAACATTTCTTCAGCCTTATCTAAATAGCACTGAACCAAATCGGGTACAGCCTTATAATTCTTCTTGAATTTCAAACCATTGCCATCTTTTACTTTTAGGGAACATTTGTCTATAATAGAAATCAAAGCAAGCCTAAAGAAATCCTGAACAGCATTATTATCTATGCTATCTACAAAGAATCGAATTTTAAGTAAGATTTCAAGAACATCTTCCATAAAAGAAGTTTGAATGACACGACCTGCTTCTATCTCTACTCTTGTATCAGGTAGTATGAAGTTTTCTATATACTCTTTAATTAATGAGATTTCCTTTGGAGAATAGTGATGAATTTTGGCTTTAGTTGCTAATATAGCCATTGGATTTATATCAAATCCAACGGTTTTATACCCTAAATTAATCGATGTGAGATTAGTCGTGCCAACACCGCAGAAGGGATCCAATATATAATGTTCTTTTGATGGCTTTTCTTCTTCTATGATATGTTTTACAAGCAATTCAGAATAGCCTTGCTTGTAATCATACCATTTGTGTTTTGGAACTATCATATTGGTCTTGAAGTTTACAAGACCTTCATAGTAACTTCCATCAACAACGTGATATTTTGATGCAAGGCGTTCGATGATCTCTTGATAATCAGGAAGCTTTGCTTCAAATAACACTTGATTAGTTATGGCTTTAGATTCACTCGTCCTCATTTTCAGAATCGTATAATTTTGCTAAATATTTTTTATTGAAATGAGTGTAAAGATGATGAGTGCCGTTTGCTCGCAGATATGTCTTTGCGAACGCATCAATCAAAGGTATTGCGTCAGCAAACATCTGCAATATAACCTCATTCCTGTTCTTATCATTACAATCAATTTTTTGAAGAAAAATATTATCAATGTCATGAATAAAATCTTCTTCATCCTTATATATCTTCACAGGATTATTAGCAACCTTTCTGAATGTGTAAATAAAATCTCCATAAGGCGATCCTTTTGCTTTCGTATGTGCAGTCTGGCGGTAATTCTTAACTCCATCCTGAAAGTACATATTATCATATGTGAATCCTGCTTTGAATATAGAGAATAATAATGCTAACCAAGAGCAAATATCTTTGTTGTTAAATGTTAAAGACAAATACCTCATAGGCTTAAGAACTCGGTATGCGTTCTTAAAAACTTCATGCAAATTGTCTTCATAATCATATTGGCTCTTTGCACCATTGAATCCCTTTTTTCTATTGGCAACCGCTTCGATTTCAAAAATAGGATAACGATCGTATAAATCTTGGTTCCAAGGATACCAGAAATGTGACAATTCTAAGTATTGCACATTGCTACCATATGGAGGATCCGTAATAATGGCATCTATACTGTTTTCTGGTATATCTGTATGGCCTACAGGTGCATTATAGAGTAAGACATTAGCTTTATTATTCAATAAATCGTCTATTGATGATGTTTTAACTGGTGTATAATCAATACTATTATTGTAATTAATTGAAGCCAATACTCTTGCAACAGATTTATCAAATGCAGGTATGATTGATACTTCGCAAAATTGATTAGGAATCCAATAAGCATGTTTACTCCACGTTGTTGGAGATCCGCTTTGCCATCCTGCATTTGTAAATGACATAATGTTACAATCTTTCAGGATGTTACTGAACATTATTCTGACAAGTTCGTACTTCTCTGTTCCAAGTTTATCTTTAAAAGAATTGATTTTATTCTTTAGGAGCAACAATATCATTAAGTTCCTTTTGGTAAAAAAATCTTGGAAATATAGAATTCCTTTTTTGGCAAGACCATCTTCAAATTGACGATCCCAGTCCATAGGAATAAGGTCACGAGGTATATTTATATTATTAGCAATTATTTCTTTTTTTAAAAAAAACATATGCGCCTTAAAACGAATTCTGTCATCTTCTTTGTAAAGTTTGATAATTCGTTTCTTATTTGCTGCACTTACTAAGGAAATGTACTGAGGTTCAGCTCTTTCACATAATGCAATATCAATTTCACCTTCTTTGTTTAGCTCGCAATACTTATTCAAACAATGGTATTTGCCATTTTTGATTTTTAAGTCATTTGTGAGTGTTGATAGTCTTCCACATTTTGGGCATTTAATTGTCAAAGCCATTTCTGCCCAAGACAAGTCGTATCTCTGTTTGTCCAACTCAAAGAACATATAGTCTTTGGTAAGAGATTCAAGATAACTGCGTAATTCCTTAAAACAGTCTTCTAGATCTGAAATCTCCTCTGACTTTTTTATCATATTTCTTACGATAAATATCGATAGAGGATTAAGATCACATCCAATGACGCGTCTTTTTTGAATGACCGCTTCATAAATGGTAACACCTCCGCCACAAAAAGGATCAAGAATAACTTCCCCTGGTGATGTAAAATTTTCAATGAGCTGGTTAAATACGTTGTGAGGACGACGTGCAAAATACTTATGGATTTTATAGGGTGGTGTATGCGCCTTTGCAACTATAGGAGTATATGTGAATGATGGCATGATTACAATATTTTTTTTACTTCATTAAGAGCATCTTTCGCAGCTGGTTCATCTTTAATTACGTTATAGACCTTATCCGCCAACCATAATTTTGCCAAAGAGTCTTTTTCAAGCCCATAGAATTTTTCAAGAACTGAGACATGTTCTTTTTTTAATGTGAATAGGCCATTTTCAATTTTGCTGTATGTTGCTGTATCTATGTCTAATATTGCTGCAAGTTTTCTCTGTGGTAAACCTGCATCTTCTCGTAATTGTTTTAAGCGTATTGCAAACATATATTTGAACTTTCCTTTTAAGAATGGTTTCTTCTTGAAGATATTATGCAAATGTACGAAATTACCTTGATTGTTATATCAATACAGCTTATCTTTTTTTATCAAACAGTTAGGCTATTTGGTAACTATGTAGTATTTTTGTACCAGATTTTAAAGAATAGATAAAGATGGAATTGCCCAAAGACCCGATGATATTGTTTAGTGTCATTAATATGAAATTGCGTGATTGTTATTCTTCACTTGATGAACTTTGTGAAGATATGCAAGTGAATAAGGTTGAACTTGTTAATACATTAAAAGCAGTAGGCTTTGAGTATAGTCAGGAACATAATAAGTTTTGGTAATCGTTTATATTGGAATTATTGTACAGACACTGAAAAATAGATTATTTGATGATTCTCTTTTTTTATATGTTCCCATGGTTGTTTATTAGAAACCATGGGAACCTTTGTAATAAGGCTCTATAAGTTAATAAATACAAAAGACTTCTTTTCAGATTTAACTTCGGCTTCTTTCTTCGTTCTAATCTAACAAAGCCCAGATGAACAGATGATAAACGAAAATAAGATCCGGGAAGCTTGTACCTCCAATCGCGATAGAGGATTCAAGTTGCTAATGGATAACTTTCAGGAACCGTTATATTATTATATTCGACGGATAGTAGTATCTCATGAAGATGCTGAGGATATATTACAGGAAGTCTTTATAAAAGTATTCCGTCATTTGGATCACTTTCGTAATGAAAGTTCATTGAGTACATGGATTTACAAGATTGCTACCAATGAATGTCTTCGCTTTTTTAATGCTCGTAAGGAAGGAGTGATTTCAGCGGAAGAAATACAAGAAGAACTGATTGGTAAATTGAAAACCTCTGATTATGTAGATTATGAAAACGAATTGGCAGTGAAGTTTCAAGAGGCCATCTTAAGTTTACCAGAAAAGCAACGGCTTGTTTTCAACTTACGTTATTATGACGAATTGGAATATGAAGAAATAGCACGCATTCTGGGTAGTAAGGTGGAAACACTCAAGGTGAATTATCACTATGCAAAGGATAAAATAAAGGAATATATAATAAATAGATAATATCATGGATAAAGATTTTGATTTTGACAATATTGGTAAGCAGACTCCATATCGTACTTCCGATAACTTCTTTGAGGAAGTTCAGCGGAGAGTCATGGTGCAAACCGGCATTGCGCAACGTCAGAAAAGACGTCGTTTGCAAATGATTGTAGCTACAACATTTGCTGTAGCAGCTGTGTTGGCAGGATTGCTGTTTGTGCCATCATTCCTTCCTGCGGATTCTCCATTGTCAGATACAAAAGTATTAGCTGTTGATAATGTAACTCTTTCTATCGATCCGGTAGATAATTGGATTAAGAATCTTTCAGATGAGGAGTTGGAAGAGCTCGTCAGCTTCTCTGAGAATGATATATTTTTAAATTAAAAAAGTGAATCAATTAAAAAGTCAGAATTATGAAGAAATTTATGTATGTAGCATTAGCTACGCTGTTAATAGGAAGCCAACTTTCTCTCTCTGCGCAGAATAAAGCCAACCAAGAGAAGAAACGCCCTACGCCTGAACAAATGATGCAGATACAGACCAACCAAATGGTAAGGGCACTGATGTTGGATGATGCCACAACTGCAAAATTTACTCCTATATATCAGAAATATATGAAAGAATTGCGTGAATGTCGCATGATGAACATTAAACCTAGAGTGAAGAAAGAAGCAACTCAAGATGCTGAGGCTAATAAAACTCCGAAGCCTGCAATGACTGATGCAGATATTGCAAAAATGTTGAAAGGCCAATTTGCACAAAGTCGTAAGATGTTGGATATCCGCGAGAAATATTATAATGAATTTAGCAAAATACTTTCTCAGAAGCAGATATTGAAATTATATCAGCAAGAAAAGAGTAATGCAAGTAAATTCAAAAAAGAATTTGATCGTAGAAAAGGGCAGAAACCGGGACAGAAACCTGGTCAGGGAGATCGTCAGAGACAACAAAAACAACATGTTCAACATCATTTACAGAAATAGGTTATTAGGTTTATTATAAATTACTTCCTCTAGATCAACACAAGGTGAGCATAGGCAGATATATCTATTCTTTTCAGTTTTGTTTGATTACTATTTATGTGATATTACTGAATAGCATGGATGTCTATGCTCAGTCCGGTAGCGAGAGTTTTGCCGGACGGGTGGTTGATACAGAAACACAACAACCGGTATCGTTTGCTACGGTCCGGTTGTTGTCATTTCCGGATAGCACGATGTTGGTAGGTGGTGCTACTGATGATAAAGGAATATTTAAACTGACTCCTTTCGAACACAAAACTACAAATGATTCAAAAGAGAAGGCAGATTCTCTGCTTTTACACGTTTCTTTTGTAGGATATAAAACCATTTATCGTATTATCCCCATCTCTTCTAAAATTTCAGTTGCCAATTTAGGAGATATCCATTTGTTTCCCGAAGTTTATGTTGGGAGAAGCGGTGATTGTCGGACAAGCACCTATGGCTATAACTGAGGGGGATACGACTGTTTTTAACGCCTCTGCATATCGCACTCCTGAAGGTTCGATGCTGGAAGAGTTGGTGAAACAACTGCCGGGTGCGGAAATAGACGAAGATGGTAAGATATTGATTAATGGAAAAGAGGTGAAGAAGTTTCTGGTAGATGGCAAAGAATTCTTTTTTGATGATCCGCAAGCTGCACTCAAAAATCTGCCTGTTGAAATGATAGAGAAACTGAAAGCCTATGAGAAGAAGTCTGACTTGGCACGTTTGACCGGAATAGATGATGGTGAGGAAGAAATGATTCTCGATCTCTCGGTGAAGAAGAATATGAAACAAGGTTGGAGGGAAAACTTCATGGCAGGAATGGGAAGCAAGGATCGCTATGAGGTGGCTAACACGCTAAATCGTTTTCGTGATAATTCCCAACTTACCGTTATCGGAAATCTAAATAATACGAATAATCAAGGTTTTTCGGAACTACAGAAAGAATCATCCAGTTCTAGTGGCAATGTTCGTGGTAAGAATGGTTTTACCACTTCCCGTTCATTAGGAGTCAATACTACTTATAACTGGAAGAATGTCGAGTTTCGATCAAATGTCCAATATATGGGAACGGACCGTTCTGAGAATAGCCGGACGACTATAGATAATTTCCTTCGCCAGGATAAATCAATTACAAATAGTACGAATAGCTCCTATACGAAAAATCATAATTTGGTTGCCAATGCTTATTTGGAATGGAAGATAGATACGGTTACCACTTTGATCTTTCGTCCACAATATAATTTAGTCAAGAACAACAGAGAGAATGTAGGTACTCAGGAGGGATGGGGAAATGATGTCTTATTGAATAAAAAAGAATCATCCGGAAGCACTAATAGTTCCCGTTATAATGTGGCAATGATGTTACAATTAAGCCGTAAACTCAATCAGCGGGGAAGAAATATTGCTTTGAAGGTAGATTATGGAACAAATACTTCAGCTACAGACAGAAGAAATCTTTCTACTACACGATATTTTAAAAATGATACAAAAAAGATCCAGAATCAAAAGATAGAAGATAATGCAGACGGATATAATTATCGATTACAGATGGTTTATGTGGAACCGTTGCCGTGGTTGCATTTTCTTCAATTCCGTTATAGTTATCAATATAAGGTGAATAATTCTGACCGTTTTGTCTACAACTGGGATAAGGAATTACAAGACTTCACTCCCGATTATGATGAGGATGCAAGTAACTGTTTCGAGAATCAATATAGTAATCATTTGTTGAATCTCTCCGTACGTACCAATCGTAAGAAATACGATTATAATGTTGGAGCAGATGTAGAGCCGCAGAAGTCAACCAGTCATTCTATTTTGAAGGATGCTCCGGAGAATCAGTTGGAAAGATCAGTCATCAATTTCTCTCCTACTGTTAATTTTCGCTATAAGTTTTCTAAACGCACTCGCTTGCAGATTGTATATAGAGGAAAAAGTCGTCAGCCCAATATTCGTGATCTTCAACCGGTAGTCGATCAGACAAACCCTTTATATATACGTGTTGGAAATCCATCGTTGAAGCCTTCTTACACAAACACGCTTACGATGAGTTTTAATTCCTATAATACGAAAACCCGTCGCAATATGGCTGCTGTTCTTTTGGCAGAAAATACAATGAATAGTGTAACCAATCAGGTGACTTATGACAATGAAACAGGAGTACGGACTACGACTCCCGTCAATATGAATGGAAACTGGCGTACTTCAGGATCTTTTTCTCTTAATAATCCTTTTAAGAATCGTAATTGGATCTTCCGTAACAATTCTAATTTCCAGTTTAGAAACCAGAATAGCTATACAACGATTAATAAAGAAGCACCTGTAAAAAGCTCCGTACAGCATCTCATGCTGCGAGAACGTTTGCAACTAACCTATCGTACCAAACAAATAGAAGTTTCTGCAAATGCCGGAATACGTTATAATAATTCATATAATAATGTACGAGAGATGCGGACGGAAACTTATGATTATCAGATGGGGGCTACTATGCAGCTTTATCTACCCTGGAATATGGAACTTTATAGTGACCTGAGTTATTTCATACGTGAAGGTTATGGTTACGAAGGACTTGCCCGGGAAAACTATATATGGAATTGCCAATTGACTAAAGCACTCCTGAAAAAGAAACAACTCCTGCTTCGTTTTAAAATCTATGATATTCTTCATCAAAATACTTCCCAGATACGTACGATTACCGCTACGTCTATTCGTGATGCGGATTATAATGCTTTGGGTTCTTACTTTATCGTGCATGCTATCGTCCGGTTAAATCTGATGGGAAGGTAACCAGGCATATTTTTCGTTTTTTAAATTCAATGAAGAGTAATCGTTATAGAAAACTTGCATAAAAAATAACTTTTCTCGGAAAACTTCGCTAGGTTTTGATTGTTCTATGTGTCACACGTATTATGTGATTCATCCATGTCGTGTGAGTCAAACAGTGAGAAATATGCGAATGTTTCAATATATAAAACAATTGAAAGATAATAAAAACTGGCGCGACATGAAACTGAAGTTGATTGATGCGCGACTTTACTTTGTCAGTATCTTTGTGGGGCTACTGACAGGGCTTATTGCTGCACCTTATCACTATCTACTTCAACTATTCTTTGATTTCCGTCACGATTTTTTTGATTCTCATCCTAAATGGTATTGGTATATCCCTCTTTTCCTGATCATGTGGGGCATACTTATTTTTGTTGCCTGGCTGGTAAGAAAAATGCCTTTGATTACAGGTGGAGGCATTCCTCAGACTCGTGGAGTAATTAACGGACGAGTTTCTTATAAACATCCTTTTATTGAATTGGTTTCTAAATTTGTAGGAGGTATTCTCGCATTGAGCACCGGACTGTCATTAGGGCGTGAAGGTCCCTCCGTACAGATCGGTTCTTATGTAGGATGTTTGGTTTCTAAATGGGGACATGTATTGGCAGGTGAACGTAAACAGCTATTGGCAGCTGGTGCAGGTGCCGGATTGGCAGCCGCTTTTTCTGCTCCATTAGCTTCTTCATTATTAGTTATTGAATCTATCGAACGATTTGATGCTCCTAAAACAGCTATAACAACTTTGTTGGCAGGAGTGGTGGCGGGGGGTGTAGCCAGTTGGATGTTTCCAATGAATGCTTATGCACATATAGATGCGGTAATGCCGGCTTTAACATTCTGGGGACAAGTGAAGCTTTTCCTATTGTTGGCTGCTGCTATTTCTGTTGCCGGAAAATTATTCTCTTTGGTGACACTCTACTTTAAACGCATATATCCGGCAATCAAACATCCCGTTTATATGAAGATGTTATACCTTCTTTTTATTGCTTATTTAATTTCGATGACAGAAGTCAATTTGACGGGTGGGGGTGAACAGTTTCTACTTTCTCAGGCGATGAATCCGGATACACAACTCTTATGGATTACGAGTATGATGATATTGCATCTGGTTTTTAGCGTCTTGTCTTTTTCTTCCGGACTTCCCGGTGGAAATTTTATTCCGACACTGGTAACTGGCGGACTCATCGGACAGATCATAGCTCTCATTTTAGTGCGTTATGGATTCATCAGTTACGAGCATATTAGCTATATAATGCTGATTTGTATGTCTGCTTTTTTGGTTGCCGTCATTCGTACTCCATTGACTGCTATTGTATTGATTACTGAGATTACCGGTCATCTGGAAGTTTTTTATCCTTCAATAGTGGTGGGCGGATTAACCTACTATTTTACCGAAATGCTGCAAATCAAACCTTTCAATGTGACGCTGTATGATGATATGATTCATTCTCCCGTATTCCAGGCGGAAGCCCGTTATACTTTGTCTGTAGAGGTTATGAGTGGTTCTTATTTGGATGGAAAACAAGTTGATGAACTTCGTTTGCCGGAGCGATGTATCATTATCAATATTCATCGTGACCGGAAAAACTGGCCTCCTAAAGCACAGCGATTAATGCCGGGTGATCAGGTACAGATAGAGATGGATGCGCAAGATATAGAGAAACTTTATGAACCGCTAGTCAGTATGGCAAATATTTATTAGTGACTATATTTTTATAGTTATAATTTGTTTTTTATGCGACATTATTATCACCCATCAATCTTCAAACCAAAATGCTTCCTCCACATCCTTAATATATTTCTCAATATTCTTATTCCCTTTTTTAGTAACCAGGAATGAGACAGTCAGATGCTCTCCCCATTTTGTCATCATCAAGTCCATCTTATGTGTATATTTACCCATGTATACGGATTTCTTGCTTTTAATCGGATAGGTAATCACGTACTGTGCGTTAAACGTTTCCTTTGCCTTTTCCGGTGGCCACATGGTTATTTTCTTTTTAATCTCTTGTATTTCTTTCTCTGTTATTTTTTTAAATGACATAGGGGTTACATTTAGCCTTTCCCTGATCCATTCAAACATACTTCTTGGCAATCCATCGATAGACTTGTTTGTTTTCATTTC
>NZ_BAKK01000002.1 GCF_000614145.1 Bacteroides faecichinchillae JCM 17102
CTTTTTAAAAGTGATTCCTATTAATGATGCAAAGTTCTCCCTTTTCGGAGAAACAATCAATGACCATTTCACCGAATGAATTGGCAATTATTCCCAGGTGAATCAAAAGTAACAAAAAAATCGCCGGAGTCGATATAACATCAATTTCTCCAGCGAATCTTTTCCGATTGATTATGTGGCCACTTACTATTTATTCATAGTTCAGATGAATATCCAACTTCACCGGTTTAATCATATTTTCCGGTTTGAGAATGGTATCCAGATCTTTCTTAGAAAGTATATTGTGTTCCAAGACAAGTTCGTAGACCCCTTTCCCTGTCTCCAAGGCTTCTTTTGCTATCTTCGTCGAATTCTTATATCCAATGATTGGGTTCAATGCCGTTACTACGCCGATACTATTGTGTACATCACGCTTACAAGTTTCCTCATTTGCAGTGATACCATCAATGCATAATGTCCGCAACGTATCGAAACCATTCATCAACAAGTCCGCAGATTCGAAACAGCATTGTGCCATTACCGGCTCCATAGCATTGAGTTCCATTTGTGCGGCTTCACCGCTCATAGTCACACAAAGATCATTTCCAATGACTTTATAAGAAATCTGATTCATTACTTCAGGAATTACCGGGTTCACTTTTCCAGGCATAATAGAAGATCCCGGTTGCATGGCAGGCAGATTAATTTCTCCCAATCCGCAACGGGGACCGGATGCCAGTAAACGAAGATCATTACATATCTTATTCATCTTCACAGCTACCCGCCTCATCGCAGAAGAATAACCGACCATACAAGAAGTATCCGAAGTAGCACCAATTAAATCAGTAGCTAGTTTAATATCCAGACCGGTAATTTTACGCAAAGCATCAATACACTTTTCAGCATATTCCGGTTCGGCAGTAATTCCGGTTCCGATCGCTGTGGCACCCATATTGACCGTCAAAAAGTCCTGTGCAGCAAAATCCAAATTCTTCACTTCATCTTCCAGAATACTTGCAAAACCATTAAATGTTTGTCCAAGAGTCATTGGAACAGCATCTTCTAACTGAGTGCGTCCCATTTTTATAATATGGGCAAATGCTTTTCCTTTTTTTCGGAAAGACTCAATCAAGATACCAAAATGTTTCAGTAACTTAAGATGAGTATAATACAATCCAATGTGAATAGCGGTAGGATAAGCATCATTAGTCGATTGTGAACGGTTCACATGGTCGTTGGGGGAACAATACTGATATTCACCACGTTGATGTCCCATCAATTCCAAAGCACGATTGGCTATCACTTCATTAGCATTCATGTTCGTTGTTGTTCCCGCTCCGCCTTGAATCATATCAACGGGAAATTGTTCGTGATGTTTTCCTTCCAATATTTCTTTGCAAGCTTTCAAAATAGCATCCGTTTGTTCTTCCGTCAATAAATCTAATTCACGATTAGCGATGGCAGCTCCCATCTTGGTGATTGCCAAAGCCTGAATGAATAAAGGGTATTCACTCAAATGAAATTTGCTAATTCGGAAATTCTCAATTCCTCGAAGTGTTTGTACTCCATACAATGCATTTTCCGGCACTTCACGACTACCTATCAAGTCGCTTTCCATACGAGTTTTCTTAGATAATTTTTGTTCCATATCGGTTGTTTTATAGCTATAACTTTTTCGTTAGTTGATATAATAACCAATCAAAGATGTTATTGTTTTAATAAATATGCAAAAACTATTCAATAACTTTTTTTGTTGTTAATTCCAAACGGATAGAAAATTAAAAAGGAATTAGTTATATTTGCTTTAAACTTAAAATAACAGTTTATGATATTACAATTAGCTTTTGTTCTGACAGCTATTATTATCGGTGCACGCCTGGGAGGTATAGGACTTGGTGTGATGGGAGGTGTAGGTCTGGGAATTCTAACATTCGTTTTCGGTTTGCAGCCAACTGCCCCGCCCATTGATGTCATGTTAATGATTGCAGCTGTCATTTCAGCTGCTTCTTGTATGCAAGCTGCGGGAGGACTCGACTACATGGTAAAACTCGCAGAACATTTGCTTCGAAAAAATCCGTCACATGTCACATTGCTTAGTCCGCTGGTAACTTATCTATTCACCTTTGTCGCCGGAACCGGGCACGTTGCTTACTCTGTTTTACCAGTGATTGCCGAAGTTGCTACAGAAACAAAGATACGACCGGAACGTCCGCTTGGCATTGCTGTAATTGCTTCGCAACAAGCTATTACAGCAAGTCCCATTTCTGCTGCAACAGTTGCTTTGCTTGGTTTATTGGCGGGATTTGATATCACTTTATTTGATATCCTTAAAATTACAATTCCTGCCACTATTGTCGGGGTATTGGTCGGTGCGCTGTTTTCCATGAGAGTGGGTAAAGAATTAGTAGACGATCCTGAATATCTGAAACGCTTAAAAGATGGATTGTTTAATGATAAAAAGATTGAAATAAAGGATGTCAAGAACAAACGTTCTGCCATGTTGTCCGTTCTCATCTTTATACTTGCAACTGTTTTCATAGTTTTTTTCGGTTCATTTGAGGGGATGCGTCCCAGTTTCCTCATTGATGGAGAAACCGTAACTCTAGGAATGTCTGCTATCATTGAGATTGTGATGTTGTCCGCTGCTGCGATTATTCTTATAGTGACCAAGACAGACGGGATCAAAGCAACACAAGGTTCCGTATTTCCTGCTGGAATGCAAGCTGTTATTGCTATTTTCGGTATTGCCTGGATGGGTGACACTTTCCTGCAAGGTAATATGGCACAACTTACTTTATCCATTGAAGGTATTGTACGTCAAATGCCTTGGTTATTCGGTATTGCATTATTTGTCATGTCAATCCTATTATATAGCCAAGCTGCTACAGTCCGCGCATTGATGCCACTAGGCATTGCACTCGGAATTTCTCCTTATATGCTGATAGCACTATTCCCCGCCGTAAATGGTTATTTCTTTATACCTAACTATCCGACTGTAGTAGCTGCCATCAATTTTGACCGGACAGGGACAACAAAAATCGGTAAGTATGTGTTGAATCATTCCTTTATGATGCCCGGACTGGTATCTACCATCGTAGCAATTGGTTTGGGACTACTTTTTATACAAGTATTTTAATAATATAATTAACCTAAACATCATTATTAAGTTATGAAACAATTCCAGAAACTAGGTCTGATAGTAGTCACACTACTATTTTCCGTAACAATGGCATTTGCCCAAAAACCGAATATCCATATTCTTGCCACCGGAGGAACAATTGCTGGAACAGGAAGTTCGGCAACAGGAACCAATTACACTGCCGGGCAAGTAGCTATCAGTACATTGCTCGAGGCAGTACCCGAGGTTAAGAACATTGCTAATGTAACTGGCGAGCAAATCGTAAAAATCGGTTCACAGGATATGAATGATGAAGTATGGCTAACTTTGGCTAAAAAGATCAATGAGCTATTGAAAAGAGCGGATATCGACGGTATCGTTATCACTCACGGAACAGATACAATGGAAGAAACCGCTTACTTTCTGAACCTGACAGTCAAAAGTGACAAACCGGTAGTAATAGTAGGTGCCATGCGTCCTTCAACAGCACTTAGTGCCGATGGTCCGCTAAACCTTTATAATGCTGTAGTTACTGCGGCTGCTAAAGAATCCAATGGAAAAGGTGTATTGGTTGCTATGAATGGTCTTATCCTGGGAGCAGAAAGTGTAGTAAAGATGAATACAGTAGATGTACAAACCTTCCAAGCTCCTAATTCCGGTGCACTAGGTTATGTCCTGAACGGAAAAGTTACTTATAACCAAATTACCCTCAAAAAACATACTACCCACTCTGTATTTGATGTAACTCACCTGACTTCACTACCTAAAGTTGGCATTGTATACAGTTATTCCAATATTGAAGCAGATATGGTAGCCCCTCTACTCAATAATGGATACAAAGGAATTATCCATGCAGGAGTAGGAAACGGTAATATCCATAAAAACATTTTCCCACTACTGATAGATGCACGTAAAAAAGGTATCCTAGTAGTCCGTTCTTCTCGTGTACCAACGGGTCCTACTACTCTCGATGCTGAAGTAGATGATGCCCAATATCAGTTTGTGGCTTCCCTGGAATTGAACCCACAAAAATCACGCGTTTTGCTAATGCTTGCACTAACCAAAACCATGGATTGGAAACAAATTCAGGAATATTTTAACGAATACTAAAAACCGAGCCAACTTATGAAAAGACTAGTGCTTATGCTACTCCTTGCGGGTAGCATACAGGGAGTATACGCCCAAAATACTGAAAAAAAGGAAAAGTTCTCACCCAACACTCCGTTGTTTGAGGAACTGACAGATGTGAAAAAGAAAACAGATAAATTCAATCTTTTCCTTAATATGCAGGGTAGTTTTGATGCACATTTCAGAAATGGGTTTCAAGAAGGGGATTTCAACATGCATCAGCTTCGTATAGAAGCAAAAGGAAACATCAATAACTGGCTTTCTTACCGCTATCGCCAACGGCTTAACCGTTCGAACGATGCTAACGGCATGATAGACAATCTACCGACTTCTATTGACTGGGCTGGGATTAATATCAAATTAAACGATCAGTTCAGCCTTTTTGCAGGAAAGCAATGTACGGCATACGGAGGTTTCGAATTTGATTTAAATCCCATAGATGTCTATGAATACTGCGACATGATTGAGAATATGAGCAACTTTATGACTGGATTGAATGTCGGATATAATATTACTTCAGATCAGCAATTAAACCTCCAAATATTAAACAGCCGTAATAACAGTTTTGAGAAGACTTATGGTATCACAGAAGATTCTGAAGGTAAGCTTCCCGATTTAAAATCGGGGAAAATGCCGTTAGTTTATACATTAAACTGGAATGGTAATTTCAACAACGTATTCAAAACCCGTTGGTCAGCTTCTCTTTTGAATGAAGCTAGTAGCAAGAACCTCTATTATTATGCCATAGGTAATGAATTGAATCTTGGGAAATGGAATGCGTTTGTCGATTTCATGTATTCACAAGAAGCAATTGACCGCACCGGAATAATCACAAATATTATCGGTCGTCCAAACGGTCATAATACATTTAATACTGATTATCTCTCTGTAGTAGCCAAATGCAATTACCGTTTTCTCCCTAAATGGAATGCTTTTGTAAAAGGGATGTATGAAACTGCTTCCGTCAGAAAAGCCGGTGAAAATATAGAAAAAGGAAATTATCGCACCTCTTGGGGGTATCTCGCAGGGATTGAGTTTTATCCAATGGAAACTAATCTCCATTTTTTCGTAACTTACGTAGGACGTTCATACAATTTCACCTCACGTGCCAGAGTACTGGGACAAGAGAACTACAGTACGAATCGGATATCCGTAGGCTTCATTTGGCAGATGCTATATTCTAAGTCAGTCTTCTCATATAAAAATACCCGATAACCTTTGATCATTATCGGGTATTTATATATCCAGTGCTAATTTTAGACTAATATTCCTCTTCGTTAAAGAAGAATTTGAAGTATGAATATCAGCTAATTACATAAGAAGATGTAGTTTTTGGAAAACCTATTTGGCACTGAAACGCTGCAAAACGCCATTTCATGCCCGAATACGTAAAATAGACCACAATATCGACAATCAGCCATAAACATACGATTTATATTATTTTAATCAAACAATCTCCCCCTCTAGCATTCCATAACAAAACATCAAGGGAGACGCTACAAAGATAAGCGTGAATAAACTTTTGAGCAAACATATTACGCACTTTATTTACGCAGTCGCAATTACGCACTTTTTGCGCATTCATTTTACGCACCCTTATGCCACTTCTTCATACTCTACATATTCGGCTTCCGATTCTTCTTGTATTATCGGGGATGATTCTGTGGAAACATTGGCAACCTCTTTCAATTCTTTAAGCCAATTTCTAACCGTACCTTCTGCCACACCCAACTCTTTGGCAATCGCCTATTGCTCAAACCTTCTTCATGGAGTATCTTTACTTTTGCCTTTAGTATATTTTTATCCTCAGACTTGGACGGTTTCAATAACTTTTCTTCTGCCGAACAACCCTCTTCCACAAATTGCGGAAAATTATCTTCCTTGACTATTCTATATAAGATTACATTATCTCGTCCATGTTGATTTTCGCCTTGTCTCACTTTTATCTGTTTCAAGTAAATCGTCTTTTCATCCATTTGAGAACGTCCCATCGCAAAACTACTATCGCAGAAGTTCATCAACCTTTTACTCCCTGCCAAATCATCAGCCACAATTTCCTTCTTTGAGTTTCGCTTCTTGGTATGGGCAATTACAAGTAAACTCAGTCCGTATGTATGCTTCATCGCTGATAGCCGTTTCATAATTCGAGTGGCTTCCATACCTTGGTCAAGTTTTCCACACAAATAGGTAATGTTATCCACAATATATGTTTTTACTCCCATTTTCACCCCTTCTTCTATCTTTTGAAATAAATACGCCTCTACTTCATTATCCGTACAGACTTGTTCAATTCTTAAACTTGGGCGATAAAGATTGTCAGAGAATTTATAAGGTACTCCCGTTTTATCATTCGTATAACGTGAACGAAATTGGCTCAAAGACAATTCATAATCTAAATACATTACTTTACGTTCTTGTGCTATATCCTCAGCCATTTGCATGGCATATAAACTCTTACCAACATTGGATTCTGCAAAGAATATACATAGTTCATTTTCGTACCAAAATGTCTTATATAATGCCTTTGTTGGTGGAAGTTTCAAGGCTTTTTCCATAGCTTCATTTGCAGTTAAATATGTCTGAACTCTTGTTTCAATATTATTTTTTTCCATTTTCTTCTTTTTTAAATATTAGAAGGCATAGTTTCTACTTCCAAAATCATTTATTGACATTGGCTGTTACTATATAATTGTTTGCTGCCTTTATCTACAAACAATATATTATCAAGTATTTAAATCTTTTTTATTTAATGGAACTACCTTTTGAGCAGTAGGCATCCTAAACGTTCCATAATCACCCTTAGGAAAGGTAACTCATCAATCAGAAAGAGTGCTCATTCCTTTCTGATTAATGATGCAAATGTAAAAAGAAGAAATGGAATTTGGCAACTAAAATCCAACACTTGTTATCCAATCCAAAATCCAAACCAAAAATCCAATAAGCAATTCTATTTTTTTATATAAGTTTACTCCAATTCTTTTGGTACTTCAAAACCGTACTTTTTTAATGCTTGTACTATGTATGAAATATTTTCATTTTTTTCTCTAAATAATTCAGGCTTATGAATGTATTTATAAGCAGAATTATTCGCTTTATTGGTTATGTCATAGTCTTTATTTGTTACATAATTTGCAATCTTTATAATTGTTTCTAAGTCAAGTTTACTACGTAACATATAATACAACACAGCGGTTCTATTCTTATTAGAAGTGCCATTTACTTGTTTACTGTTAGATGATAACATTGCTTCTGCATCTACTTGTTCGTTGGGAGTTTCTTTTTTTTGATATAGATATTCCACATATTCATCGTAAGCCGTTTCTTCATATTTCTCAGAAATATATTCTAATTTATTGGGATTTTCCAAAAAATCTTCTAATGTGTCTTTAACAAATAAGAAACGCCAAGTTGTAATTTTCAAAGAGTATTCTTTACATTCATAAATAAAAGCCAAATACCCGTTCTCCTCTAATTGTTCAAATTGGATTAATAAGTCATTTATAATCCGTAATAGATATTTCATGCAAGGAAACTGATATAATTCTTGTTCCCCATAAGTAGCATATCCAATAAGATAACTATATAATTGCGGAGTCGTCTCAAAGTACAATATATTCCTTAAAAATTGTCTGCAACGCCACCAATCGTAATATTTAACAAGAATTTCATCTAAATTAATTTTTTGAGCATTCGAGATACTTCTGTCATAATTCTCTTTGATATTGTCTGTTATCTTAACAATATCCCTTGCATCTATATCCATTGTTTCCTCGTTTTTATAATTTGCCACTAAAATACAAAAAAAGAGTAATCCCAATAGACTACTCTTTTAAAAATGATGAATAAAATGAAGTATCGCTATACCTCTTAATATTTAAAGAATCAGTATATATAACTTTGAATAAGTCAATTTTACCCATTGTCATATATTAATAAATATCTCGTTCTTTTTCATATCACGTATGTACCGTTCAGAATAAGACATCGGTGAAGGATTGAGATAACAACCTTTATATAAGCAAGATAAACCATTCCCTTTTAGCCAATCTTCAAAGAAAGCATCAATCAAAGAAATTATGGAAGTACATGAAGAATTTTCACAGATAGATACTTGCCTATATTTAACCGAAATTTCATCGGCAAACAATCTTAAAGCTGTAAAATCACATGGTTCTTTAGCCTTGTTTAAATTAGCGACAACAAAGGCAGACAAATAATATACGCTTCCATTGCCATTCACGCAACATCCGAATATTGGGCAATAGCGAAAATCATTTTTTATAATATCCGCTTGAAGTTTTTTTATTAACTCCTTCTGCATACAATTACTTTCACGAATTCCTATCAGCACAAATCCATGTTGTAAATAGTTCCATAGATTCTTAACTGTCATTTCGTCAAGTAAAACCAACGGTTGTTTATTATTAGTGGAAATCCCACATATTTTTTCTATAAAGTTCATACTAATTTATAGTTATATCTTTTGATAACCCCCAAATGCTATCCTTACTTATTATGCTATAAGTAACCAACTCCTGATTATCTTCCAAGCTAATGCGTTCTTTCACTGAATTTATATCATTTTCAGGTATAATGTATTCAGGTATTTCAGGTGTATTTTCCTCTTCGCTACAAGCCGTAAAAAGCGTTGCAAACAATGTAGTCAGTAAAAGTATCTTCTTCATAATAATATTCTATCTTTTAGTATTTACTTTATATGGTTTTAAATTAAACTCTTCCGCTTCCACTGAAATCTTATATTCCATCTTGGGATTCAGGTTCACAATGTTGTTTCCCGTATTCAGTTCTATATCACTGACCTTTCTTCCGTCTTGGAAGCATGAAACAACTCCCGTTTCTGTTGCATCATCCTTTATATTGATGATTAACTTTCCTTTATCCAAACGAATGTCAATGGGATTGGGTGACACATAACCAAAGTATGTCAGGTTCTTGGATAACCCCCAATTATCATCCATTTTATACTTATTGTATAGACCCTTATCAGTAAGATAGACTATACTATTTTTAAACTTATCACCAAATGAATTTTCTTTAATTATTGGTGGTTTAGGTGATGTTACAATGATGCTGTCAAGATTGGTGTTTATTGCTCTGTCCTTGATGATGTCAGAATTGAAAGCATTCTCGCCAATGGATTCAAGATTTTCAGGAAGATAAATTCTTGTTGATATGGTATTAGCAAACGCATTATCCTTAATCGTTTTAAGGTTCTTCAAGTTGGAGAGATAGATATAACCATCGAATAAGTCGTTCCAAAAACGTTTTGCATTTGGTTTATCAGGATTTCCACTATCATTATAAAACGATTCATTCCATTGTTCTTCTGAATCCAAGTAAAGGTCAATGATATTCGCAAGAGCATACTCACCTATTGAAGTTATATTCTTCGGTAAGATGATTGACTTATATTGCGGTTTTTTATTTAATTTCTTGTTGTTATAACTTTTATCAAAGGCATAAGGTGGTATCTCACCATCAGGATATTCATGATAGCCGTTTAAAGTACCATTTTCTCCTTTATAACCTCGAATTTCAGCATTACCATACATTCTAACATCATTCAAGTTTGGAAGGCTGTCACGCATGAATTTGAAGTCCTCTGCTGTCAGGTATGTATGATGCCAAGTACCATCTTCGGGATTCTGTTTATCTTGTATTATGATGTTATCTATTGTTTTCTTCCAAATTTCATAATCAGGTTCAAGCCCATATTCATTCCAAAATTCACTATTTGGGTCAGGATTCCAACATTCTTTTATTCTTTGAATAATAGACCTATGTGGATAATATTCACCTGCAAAAATTAATGTATTTCCCCATCCAGGTCCATCACCAAGGTCAAATTCTTCATCCCCTTTTGTATTCGTTGAGTCCTCTTGTGCTGACATTATCAATCTTGTACGTTTCAATCTTCATGGACGAAGTTTGTGCATTTGCCAATGGAAGTACAAGCATTCCAAAGAGCAATGTAAAAAGCAGTTTCTTAATCATATAATATTAATTTAAAAGTTATATATTATTTATACTGTTTATATTATCTATTGTTGTGGGTACATTTTGTACTACATCTTGTATTACATTTTGTCAATACACATATTCAATCAAGTAATATCCTTTGGAGTAAGAACTATTCTTTTTATTGATTTTCTTCAATAGATTACCTTCATAAATGTAATCGAAAGAATTACTGCCACTTTCTTTTAAAACCAAGTTTTTAGGCTTCTTACCACACCACTCAGTCGCAAACAATATATGCGCATTGTATGGGTGGGCAGTATGTTTTGTTAGTGATACCAAATTAATGTTGGTATTATCTTTTTTATCAGTATAATGGGTTTTAAAATCTTGTGTATAACCATCATCATTAGTATAGCGAAAACCTACCACATTGCCATTTTCCCAAGTATATTCCTCGTAATTATGGATTTTATACCGATTACCACCTTTTTCCTCAGATATAAGGTCAATACTCTTCAACTCCCCACTATCATAATATGTAAGTGTACCAACAGTTGTAACACGTTCCCCATTTAATCCATAGATATACAACCTTGTCATATATCCTTGTTGGTTAAAAGTAAATTCACATTTGGAGTTGAGAACTTGCTTACCATTCACATAAGAAATGAATTGATACCGATTATTGATGATGGTAAATGTTTCCACAGCTTTATATTTGAAATTCTGATAATACTCTTTCCGTACTTCAATCAGGTTTCCATCATCATCATACTTGAAATGATACCATTTATCCCCTTTGTTGCCAACCTCTTTTTGAGTAAAAGCATTAACCCAATGTATGCTTTTCACCAAATATTCACCTCTGCTATTTGTTTTTTGGGCGAATACACATATATTGATACTTATTAAAACGAGTGTAGTTAAAATATTTTTCATGCCTTATCTTTTTAAATGTTCATTAATGATTATCATTTATTACCTCACTTGAAATTAGTTTCAATCTGATTTCTAATGAATTACCTTCCATTTTCCCATATCCTTTTAAATGTTCGGGAGAAGAAAAAGAAAGTTCAAAGACAATTTTCTCATTTTGGCTTTCACCAACCAACTGTAATGATTTATCGGATATTAATTGCCCCGTCAAATCTAACACCGTACCATACTTTACATTTTGGTATTCACCATTTATCATGCCATTTGACAAAACTCCAAAATCCACCTTTATGGGAAAACCTTTCATATCACCCTCATAACGGTAAAAATATCCTTCTATTAATCCTGCATTTTCGCTTCTTCGCTCTATTGAGGGATTTTCTTCGTCATCAACAAGTCGTTTAGTTCCACCCAAATCCACCAACTTATCACCATCATATTTAAAAATATGGCTATCTTTTATAGCAGTTCTTTGCCCATCATTTACCCTTTTCATATATTCGATACGATGTGCATGTATTTCTTCATTGTTTATGTTATCGACAAAGAACATAGCGTATAATTTTGTAGCAGCAGCAAGTTTACAATGCTCGCCATCATTCACGAAACAAAAAATATATGATTTGTTTTCCGTTTTGTTATTAGCTATCTCCTCCGAACTTGGAGTAACATACGCATTCACCACTGCATCATTTATACCATCACCATTCAAATCACTTATAAAAACCTTATATCCTTCGCTGCATTCTTCCAATGGAATAAGCTCCCTATCCCCTTTATAATGTTGCCAATGACGTAAAAAACATTCTCTTACATGTGCTTCTGTTAATTCTAATTTTGACTTGACTGTATTATCAGGTTCTTCCGAAAGTGGCATAGCTTCACTTTCTGCTTTCTCTTTTTGTTTTTGTATCAATTCGTTGAAATGGCGATTAAATTCATCCGTATTTTCTCGACTCCTGCGGTTTATAAAATACACTTGTATGCCTACAAAAAGCACTAAAAAAATAAAACAAAAAAGATAAACCCTTCTTTTATCACCTTTGGAAGCTTTTATTGTAACTACTTCACCACCTTCTACTATATATTCTGCTTCTGTGAAAAATCCAATAACAGCATCATATTTAAGTTCAAGCCGACTATTTTTAGCAGGATTAACATCCAATGTAAAATTAACCTTTCGTAATTTTCCAAAAGTCGACAATTCTATTACAACGGGAGTTGTTTTCAAAAGAATCTTTGTTGATAAACCATCTTTAAAATTACCACCATGATTAATTTCTTCTCCGTTTATTTTCAGTTTTATAGTTCCTTTTACTCTAAAAGTAGAACTCCCTTCATAATAAATTTCCATGAAATGTATTGAAGCGGGACACCCGCATTTCGGACATCGTTGGGCTGCATCAGACATCATGTGTCCGCATTCTTCACATTTAATTAAAGCCATAAATCACCGTTTTAATTTTCTATTGATTTCTTCCAATTCTCTTGTTTGTTTCCTCTTCTCTTGAAGTATTCTATAACCATTCGGGTCTTCACGCATCATTCTTGCATCTTCCATTTCCTCCACCTTATCAAATTCATATCGGATTAGTATTACAATAAAAAATATCACTCCTGCCACTATACCCCAAAGCAAAGAGTGGTCATGACATATCCACCATCCAAAATCAAATGAAGCGGTGAGCATGGTTATTAACATTTTACCACTTCCCAAAAGAAAACCTATATTGATTGACGCAATAATTCTTCCTGATAAAGACCAATTTAAGCCCTCTTCTCCTGACGCATCATAACTTAAATTATTTATCCAAGTCAACAAGCAAAAAGCTATAATTGAAACTACGATAATGCCAATAACACTTCCTGAAATATGAAAAGAAGATTTTTCTTTAGCTTCATTACCGCTAATCTCGGTAGCTTTTGTTTTTGTAGGCAGAACTTCTTGTTTCTTTTTGATAGGATAACCACATTCAGGACATTCATAAACATTTTCTTCCACCATTGTAGAACATTCAGGACAAGGTTTCATAACTTTCTTAGGGGGTATTGGCGTACCACAATGTATGCAAGTTCCCGATTTATCGGAAATTTGCGCACCACAATTGGAACAATCAATAAGTGCCATACGAAATAGAAATATTCCCACAGACTCAAAAGGGAGGGTTACAAAAAAAGGAAGTGGAGTCTGTTTTGTTTATCTCATCAAGAGGCTCTCGACTGCCCGTACAGAAGATAAATAAACAGCTCCACCCTTGACGACTATATGTTATGGTACATATATAACACGCCAAAGGGAGAACGTTTTTCTATTCCTACTGTACAATGAATTGTCGAGATTCCTTGATTCAGAATAAAGCCAAACGCTTCCTTATATACTATGTCTGCCATTGCAAACCAACGACAATGCAAATATATACATTAAAAGCGAATTTGGCAACGTTCTGTGAGCTGTTTGGGGAACAAATATATACTAAAAGGTCAAACAATCATAGGTTTGGAGTAATTCTTCTGTACGAAGCCCCAAATACCGTTTGGTAATAGCCACAGAACTGTGATTGAATAACTCCATCAACTTTATTAAGGCAAGTTCCGCATTCTCGCCATTCATATTATAAACTTGTCGTCCAAAAGTTTTACGTAAACTGTGACAACTGAAATTTTTAATTGACAAATCATATTTTGTTTTAATCTCCTTTAAAATCACATTGATACGCTGCACAGTGAATACACTTCCCTTTTGGCTGACAAGTATAGGAGCATCTACACCAATGGGGTGAATTTGTTGGTAACAGTCCGAAATATGCCTTTTCAATTGTGGGTTAATCCGTATGGTTCTACTTTTTCCCGTTTTCTTCTCAATAATACAAAATTCATCCACATGCAAAATCTCCTTCCAACGTAAAGCCAATATATCGGAAACTCTTAGTCCCCAAAAACAACCGATTGAAACGAACAAAGACATTTGAAATTTGCCATCCCGATATAGGGTGCGAATTAAATTCATTGCTTCTTTCCATTCTAAATAGTCACTTGTTGTTTGACTGTATTTTAAGCTCATAAATGTTCAATTTTGTTAGTTATCAAATTAAAGTGAATATTATATCAGTACCTCAAAACAACAGTGCTATTTAATTTATTGGTATTCAATACAATATTCACTTTGTGCATTAGTGAATATTAAAATACCGCTATTAGGTTCTCCCATCGGAAGGAACGCCAACTGCATTTTTCCAAGTCAAAATAAGCAGTAGTAGCATAATTTTCACGACTTGCGCCCCACCCATAAACCTTATCCTTTACGAAATCGTGATTGGTTGTGCCAAATGCAATACGAACTTCACCATTACTTTTCAAATAGGCGAATTTGACAATTTTTCCACTTTTCAATTTTTCTTTCAGTTGTTCAACCAAAACAGCTTTGGAAATCCCATCAATTTTACGTGCATTAGTACGGAGAGTAATAACTTCTGCTCTAATTGCAGTATTGGAACTTAAAATAATTGCTTGCATATCTTTATTGTTTTATTAGTTAATATTCTATTTAATCAATCACCGCAATAGAAACCATTGCCACGACCATAGCCCATAGCATAAGAAACTGCATCAGAAGACAAATCTTCAAACTCTTTTTTGTTAGGCTTTTCGTTTTTACGGGCGTTGTGTGCTGCCCAACTTGCAGCAATCATAGCATCAAGCCTTGCTGCCTTTTCTTCTCGTGTCTTAACAGCATTCCGCTCCCAACTCCAAGCTGCTCTTAGACACTCTGCCCACGTGCGCCCCTTGCGTTGGAAATCGTTTTTATAAAGTCTATGTGCGTCCTTCATCACTTGTCTTTTATCGTATCGTTTCATATTATTGTAGTGCTATTGATTTCTTATCACTCTGCAAATGTAGTGCTTTCGGTATACATATACAAATAAAATCGTATATTTTTAGAGCTACATTAACTTATTTTATGTATATCTATCAATATACATATCAATAATGAACGTATATTTGTATTTATAATAAAAATGAATACTTATGGCACTACGAATTAAAGAGGTTATAAAAGAAAAAGGTATGACCGTTCAAACATTAGCGGATAAAATGGGGATTAATCGTGTTGGATTAAGTAACCATATTAATGGCAATCCATCTGTTGCAGTATTGGAAAAAATTGCTGCTGCATTGGAAGTACCGATACAAGAATTGTTTGAAAAAGAAAAGAATGAAAACATTAATGGATATATTGAGATTGAAAATGAAGTTTTTAAAATCACTTCCTTTCAAGATATGGAAAATCTTCTTACTCGTTACAAACAGCCTGCAAAATGAAAAAAAATCATATAACCAACTGTTACCACACACAAAAAATCACATTATTAAGCCTATGCAAATAAATAATAAGTTACTAATTATAAGATATATAAGATGAATTACATAATATAAAAAAGAAAAACATATTCTATATACCGTACTTGCGTATCTTTCTTTAACTCAAAAAGACTTTTTTTGTCAATTCTAATTAAAAAGGTGGTAGTGATATATTTCAAGTCGTATATTTGCATTGAAAACACTTGAAGAGGAATCCTTTTTAAGTAGTGCGTAGATAAAAGGCTACTGCACAATAATATAAAATGATTAATAACGACAAAAAGAAAATCACGCTTGGCGTTAGCGTGCAAAAATTCAAGAACAAACCTGATAATTGGAAAGTATTAACCTATAAACGCCATACAATAACCATAGAGGAACTTGTAAACCTTATTTGCGAAGGGCATTGCATTTGTCAAAACTTCAAAACAACAAGTGAAATATTTGGACTTAGAGAAAAAACGATTGCCAATTTTGACTTTGCAGACTGCGTAGTATTGGATATTGACGATACGTTTCTATCTATGAACGACTTCTATTTATCATTAAAAGATGAACATAAGCCAACCATCATTTATACTACGTATAGTAATATTGATAATGTAAATAATAGATTTAGATTGATTTATGTTTTTAACGAACCGATAAGAAGCAATGAATATTATAGGGGCATAGCTAATACTATTGTTTATAATATCCAAAAAGAGATTGAAGGTTTTGATTTAAAGGACAAAACATGTTTGAATGCTTCGCAGCAATTCGCAGGTAATGGTAATGATAACATTGTATATTATTATAATGATAATATACTTTGTCCTACGGATTTTGGGTTTGATGAAAATTATTTTTCCAACTCAGATAGTATATTAAAAAAAGAGAGGAAGAACAACATACAAACAGACTTGGAAAGTCCGATTGGTAATACTGAATTTATGAAAGACTTTTGGGGCATGAGTTATAAAAGAAACGAAGAAGAATTTATACGTAAATATGCAAACGTATATCCATTCCTTGAAGCTACTCCACTGCCTGAGACGGATACAGATACACCTTATATATTATTACCTAACAATTATATTGAAATAAAGCGATATTGGTACAGAGAACCGCAAATCAAAAATGGCAATGAAGTGGCATATAAAAGCCACGTTGTTAAACTTAAATCAGGAAACCGCAGGAAGCTGTTATATGACGGTTGTTTACTCCGAAAGATAATGCTACCTGATATTACAGTAGAGCACTTACTATACTGCCTTGTGTGCGAACGTAGGTACTATGTGGATAACCAAGATAAGGTTATAACCAATAAAATATTATACCAAATAGCCAAAGATTCTTGGAGTGATATAGAGCGAAATATCAACATACAAAAGGACAAAAGACTGTTTATTGTAAATCCCAAGTATTGCGAAAAATATGGAATAAGCAAACAAACAGCCCGAAACATAGCCACTAAAATGTTATTGGACTTACAACTCAAACAATTATACGATACGAATTTATCAATTAAAGAGAATTTGGAATCACTGAAAAATCAGGGCATTAAAATCGGCAAAAGCAGTCTCTACAATTGGGTGAAATCACAAAAAATATAGCCAAAATTTGGGACTCCCGAAAGCAAACCACATGCAAAATACCCCCCATAGGGAGGACTTCCTCCTCCCTGAGTGAGGGGTTACGGTGGTAGGAGTATGTTAAATATCTCAAAAAGCGTAGTCTATGCCGCCGAAAAGTGGTAAATGACTACTCCAAGTCGTATATTTGCAACGTAACGATATTCCCATATCATTACATAAGAATAACCACCTTGTCTATAACTCTATGACCTGAGTGGAGAATAATATATTTAAGCCATGAGTTATGAATTAATTGATAGTGAGAAGCTGAACCAATTAATCTTAAGCATAGAAGTACTAAATGAACAAGTAAGAGAACTATCTAAGAAATCTAAAATTACAGAAAAGAAAATTTACACAAACTGTGAAATTAGAGAATTGCTTGGAGTACAAGACAAATTGATACGAAAGTACCGAGACGATGGCAAATTGGCATATCATAAAGAAGGGGATAAATTTTGGTACACCCAAGAAGATATAGACCAATTTTTATCCCACAACCACTATGAAGCCTATGCTTATAATTAATCAGCAGCAGTGTTATAATCAGGGGTGAAATCAAAGTTTAACTTTGTTTCCACCTCTTTTTGCAATGTTTCAGGTAGAAATTTCGCATACACTTTTTCTGTTACCATCACGCTACTATGTGCCAACAAACGACTAACTTTATGTACATCGACCCCATTATTCAAAGCGAATACAGCAAATGTATGGCGCGCCATGTGGAAAGAAAGAAGTAATATGAGTAATGGAAACGAAAAGAAGGTGTAACGCAATTTTCTGGTAATTAACTATTTCTCTATATTCTTCCACATGAGTAAAACGCAAAAAAGCGAGGCTTATTGAGAATATTCAGTTACCAAATCGTTAGCAGGGCTGTTACCGGCAGGGATAAGGTAACGAAGAGCGGATCAAACAATTTAAAATAGCGATATATTACACTGATTGTCATAGTTTTGCATATCGAAGAACGCTTATAAAACAGGTAAATTTGCCACTAAAAATATAAGCGTATGAAAGTAGAAAAATTCAAGGTGTTGCTCTACCTCAAAAAGAGCGGACTGGATAAATCCGGCAAAGCCCCGATAATGGGGCGCATCACCGTTAACCGGACGATGGCGCAGTTCAGCTGCAAGCTCTCCATCACTCCCGAACTGTGGAATCCCCGTGAAAGCCGTCTGAACGGCAAGAGCAAGGAGGCGGTGGAAGTCAACGCGAAAATCGACAAGTTGCTGTTGGCGGTGAATACCGCTTTCGATTCCCTTCTGGAACGAAAGACCGATTTCGATGCGACAGCAGTCAAGGAAGCCTTCCAAGGCAGCAAAGAGACGCGGATGACCTTGCTCAAACTCTTCGACAGGCATATTGGGGAAGTCAGGGCACGTGTAGGTATCGATGTGTCTCACCGTACACTTCCCAATTACCTCTATACCCGCAGCCGTCTCGCTGATTTCGTCAGCAGCAGGTTCAAAGTATCCGACCTTGCTTTCTGCCAGCTCAACGAACTATTCATCCGGGAATTTCAGGAGTATGTGGTAATAGAGAAAGGCTTGGGCGTCCAGACAGTGCGCCATTATTTGGCCATCCTTAAAAAGATTTGCCGCATCGCATTCAAGGAGGGGCACTCGGACAAGTTCTATTTTCAACACTACAAATTACCCAAACAAAAGGAAACACCTCCAAGAGCGTTAAGCAAGGAGGATTTCGAGAAGATACGGGACATAGAGCTTACCGGATGCCGCCCCGAACACTCCATTGTCAGGGACATGTTCCTTTTCGCCTGTTATGCCGGAACCTCGTACGTGGATGTGGTGGCCATCACTCCCGACAACCTGTCAAGAGACGACAACGGGGCATTGTGCTGAAATACCGCCGGGGGAAGAACGGGCAGTTGAGCCGTGTGAAGCTGCTGCCCGAAGCGGTAGCCCTTATCGAAAAATACCGTGACGATACACGGGGCACACTGTTTCCCGTAATTCCTTACCAGGCTCTGAAATGGTGTCTGACGAGCATCAAAATGAAAGCCGGTATCAAGGGGCGTTTGTCCTACCACATGGGACGGCACTCGTTCTCGACCCTCATGACCCTTGAAAACGGCGTACCTATCGAGACTGTCAGCAAGATGCTGGGGCACGCGGATATAAGGACTACCCAGGTGTATGCCCGTGTAACCCCTAAGAAACTCTTCGAGGATATGGACAAATATATCAAAGCGACAAAAGATTTGAAACTCATTCTCTAACCCTATAAATACAATTCGATTATGCGAAGCACTTTTTCCATTCTATACTACATCAACCGCGGCAAGGTCAAAACAGACGGAACGACTTCAATACTGTGCCGTATCACCATTGACGGCAAGAGCAGCGTATTTGCCACCGGTTATTACTGCAATCCCAAAGACTGGAACGCCAAAACAGGGGAAGTAAAGGATGCAAGGGCAAACAACCTCCTTGTCGGACTCCGTTCCAAAATTGAGACCTCATATGACAATCTATTGAAGGACGCGGGTATGGTCTCGGCGGAAATGCTCAAGAACGAGATTACCCATGTAGCAACCGTTCCGGTCACATTGCTGAAAGCCGGGGAAGAGGAGCGGGAAAGACTGAGAATCCGCTCGGAAGTGATAGATTCTACCTCCTCTTACCGCCAGTCCAAATCCTCGCAGGCATACCTGCACGAGTATCTGCTGTCGCTGGGTATGCGGGACATCGCCTTTGAGGACATTACCGAAGACTTCGGCTGGGGCTATAAACTCTATCTGAAAACCAAAGGCTGCGGGAATGGGCATATCAACCACTGCCTTACATGGCTGAACCGTCTTATCTATATTGCAGTGGACAGGGAGATACTCCGTTTCAATCCGCTTGCGGATGTCCCCTACGAGAAGAAACCGGACTACAAGTTGAAACACATAAGCCGGGCGGAACTGCAACGGGTCATGGAGCAGCCCATGCCGGAGAGGTTGCAGGAGCTTACCCGGAGGGCCTTCATCTTTTCGGCCTTCACGGGGCTGTCATATGTCGATGTGAAACGGCTTTATCCCTCGCATATCGGAACAACCGCGGACGGCAGGAGGTATATCCGTATTAACAGGAAGAAAACCGATGTCGAGTCCCTTATACCGTTACACCCCGTAGCCGAACAGATATTGTCCCTCTACAATACAACCGATGACGGCAGGCCGGTATTCCCTCTGCCCAATCGGGACAGGCTTTGGTACTGCATCCACGAGATAGGCATATTGGCCGGCGTGAAAGAGAATCTCAGCTACCACGCAAGCAGACATTCGTTCGGAACCTTGACGCTTTCAGTAGGTGTGCCGATCGAGAGTATCAGCAAGATGATGGGACACACGAACATCCGGACCACACAAGGCTATGCCAAAGTGACCGATGATAAAATCTCCGAGGATATGGATAAGCTGATGGCAAGGAGACGTGAAAACGGGGCATCTTCCAATTAGAATCCCTGTTTCGCGGTCGCCCGCTTCCTCGCCGCCCATGGAAGTTAGTACAGACTTCATTGAAAGTGAAAAAGTCGGGCGGCAGGCCGTTTCGGGCAGAATCTTCCTCCTTCGGAGCGTATTCAGCCCGAAAACTTTTTCCCTTTCACGTCTGTACAATGGATGCCGTCGGCAGCGGAAACAAGCGACCGACGGAAAAGTCGGAACAAAAACAAAAGAGAAACAGCATACGTTCAGTAGAATACTACCGGTCTGTATGCTGTTCCGATATCCTATAGGAGGGATATTTTTTGACAGCCGAATGAAGCGGGCAGGCGGCAAACTGCGCTCCCTCCAGAAAAATCAATCCGTTTTTTCGGTTACTTGACAATATCCGCCTTTGTCCGGTTCAATGTGCTTTTCACTTTGTCGGCATTCGGTCAGGCTATCTGCTTTCCTATAGCGTTGTTCGGCAAAAGCTTTTGCACTTGGCGTGTTGTTCTTAGAAAGCATAGTGAATGATTTTTCTCCCTACTTTTTATTTCTTCTTCTCTTTTGTCGATTTTTCCTTACTTCTTGAGTTTTCATACAGCTTCTTTCCATTGTTGTAAATGACATCCAAAAGTTCGTTTGTAAGTTTGATGTCTGCAATTTTTATAATACTATCTTCTCCTATTGGATAGCCAAGAATATTGACACTACCAACGCAGCATATTTACATCACTGATTATCAGTGACAATTCATTTTATCAGTACAACCTCCGTTTTTACAAGTACATAGAATGCAAGGACAAATGCAAATCATTGTATTTCATTGTTTTGCATACACGTGTTGTGCCGTCTATTTTCAGTCTTTTTGTGGAATGTCCGCTATCAGCTACAATGTATTGAAGATAGGATATTTCCGCAGATATGTTACAGAACGCTTGTAATGGCTTTCTAGTTGATTGTATGTTTATGTTCTCAGATTGAATAGGGAATATGCAGTTCTTGTCTGTCATTTTTGCATATATTTAGAATTATACACTGCCAATCCTTTAATCGTCAACAGATATTTCTGACGGGGATGGCGAGGCTTGTCGGGGTAGAGCATAGAAACAAATCCCTCTTTTATGGCTGGATTGAGTGAGTATTCCATAAAATTCTCACGGTTTTTTAATCCTACGGTTGCCATCATCTCTTTGACAGATAATCTATTGTTCGCAATAGCTTTTATTAACCGGATGATATTTTCATTATCTATCTGTAATGGATTTTCCGATCTTGACGGGGTGCTTGACGGGGTACTTGTCGGGGTGGAGATGAGTATGTCTTCGGGCGCATTTACTATCATAAAACGATTCCTCAATTCATTGTTTTCTCCCATCAATAGGTTACGAAAGAATCGTTCCAAATAGGCAGCTTCCCTTTTGATTCCTTTTTGTATGTTTTGATAGTTGGCTCTAACTAAAGCATTACGGAAGTACCAAGAGTGTTTAGCGAAAAGGTCATTCTCAACATTGAATCCCATCGAACGTAAATATTGGATGGCAAACACTGCTGTAGTTCGGGTATTACCTTCTCCAAACGGATGAATCTGCCACAATCCCGATACGAATTGAGTTATATGGCTGACTATTTGATAAATGTCCAACCCCGTATAATCAAACGTCTTTTCTTGTTCAAGGTCATATTCGATGGCTTTCCGAATGTCTGGAGCAGATACATAGAATACGGTATCACCACGAAGTACCCATTCTTTTTTGGTAATATTGTAATCTCTGATTTGTCCAGCAAATTTGAATACACCATCAAATATTCGTCGATGGATAGCGGTCAATCCAGCTACAGTGAAAGCAAACGAACGCTCGTTCAAGAGCTTGGTTATATTAGCAGAAACTTTATCGGCTTCCTCCGTTTCGTAATCTTTTTCAGTACGAATATCTTTCGAATCGTAGTAACTCTTGATAAGTTGTTGTACTTCATCAATGGTTATATCCCCCTCAATATGCTTACGAGCAGTCTCAATAAGATATTCGGAGGGCTTCAGGCCATCTACCGCTTGAAGTCCTATTGCCGTTTGCCACGCATAGCCTTTTTCACGCTTTTGCGGCTCGCCTTGCTGAATGTATTCGTCGAAGTTTAGCATTTAATGTAATATATCAGAGTTAACCTGCTTTTATTATTTAAATAATTCTCAATACCCCTATAAGGTAATCCAAGCATATTCCAATTTTTTGAAAAGGCTTTAATTGGGGATTAATTGACATAACAACACTAAGATAATTCAATAAAATTGCAGGATTATAATCTTTGGTAGTTATTTCCAAAACTTGTTGAGAATATTTCAGCCATATACCATACAATTCTTCTGAAAGATTATAATCTTTCATCTGCTTTAATCCGTCATCAATCAATTCACGAATATATTTGCGGATTAATTCTTGATTCTTATTATAATTATTCATTTGTGTATTCTTTTTGAATGTCTTTTAATTGATTTTCTAACTCGGCTAAATCAGGATGGTTATTTTGTTTAATAATATCTTCTTTCAATATTTTGATTTTATGTGTTATTTCATCTTGCTTGGCTTGTTCTTTATTGAATTTAAAACCATATCCTTCTATACTATTGATAAGAGGCATGATTAATAACAATAACCATAAAACAAAAATTAAGCTGTTTCCATCAAATTTGCAAATAAAACATTGAGTTACAAATGTATCAAAGTTTTTTAATACATACATTGACGAAAAAATCAACAATATTATATACCATCCTTTTCTTATCCAATGTAATTCAGATTCAACCTTATTCAAATCATACAAGAATTTGTAAATTTTAGAAAATATATTCATATCATCTATTCTAATTGTTTTCTATAAACTGAATCTAATGTATTTCCATCTTTATCTTTCCATACTAACCAGCCGTTGTTGCTACTACCAATACAGAAATCGGCGGCAGTACTGGGGCTTGAAAAAGTTTTATCCGATGTCAATACCAATATTCCGTTTTCATTGGCGGTGTAGTCTTGAAGCATCTTTTCTCGCTTTTCTTTCCAGTTGAAAGACGGTACCATTGTTGGGGCAACAATGCTTCCTTTTAGGACTGTGAATCCATCAGAACTATAGAAGCCTTTTGCATTGCATCCTCTACCTTTGGTGTAGAACAAATGTTCTTCCTTCGGTTGTGATACTTCAAAGATATTGCAACCGATAAATGATGCCAAAAACTTCACATCTTCGAAAAATTCATCTATTGAGTCCTGTTGATGCTCTGGTAGATTCGGTGCTTTAGGGATTTGTTTATTATCGCTTAAAACAAAAGCGTTTGCTTTCTTGGCTTCAGCTATCGCTTTATACTCTAAGTATTGCACATCAACTTTAGTCATATCGGCATCTTTCGATACGAATATGAGTGCTTTTTGCCAAAACGCTTTTTTGCTGTCGTGGTCTTTTACACGTTCTTTAAAGTTTTCCGTTTCACCTATATATGCCTGTGGTTGGTTGATTCATCTTCGCCTAGTAATATATAAAACGCAGGTTTTTGCAACTTCTTTTGTGTATTCAAATAAGAGAGGTTAGAACGTGGCACGACAAACATTTGGCAAATCTTGTTGCTAATGAATGCGTATTGAGTTCCTTTCGGATCTCCATCAATGAGATATGTTGTTACTGTTTTGCCCATAATTATACACCGTAATGCTTTTCTAATCGTTCTACAAGTCCATCAACTAACTGGGAATAATCCTTAAAACGAAGTTGTGACAAATTCCTTAAATTGAATCCAATAAATTTATCCATATCTTTTCTCTCTTTATTGTGGTCAGTGTCTTCTTTATATAATAATATCATGTTAGGAATCATATTGTGAGATTGTGCCACCCCCATTGCATATCCTATTTCATGATAAACATTAATGTTAGCACTACTTAAATCTGCAATAATCAAACTACATGATTGTATAGCTTCCAGTATTTTATCTTGAATGGAGAATGTGCTTGATTCAATGGTTCTATCAATTCTAATAGGTCTTGGATTCAATGTTATATTGCGATGTTTAGCATTAAATGTCTCTACTGCTCGAACAATTTTTTCGTATATCAATTCACTTTGAGAATCCCCAAATTGCATTGATATGAAAATCTCATTTCTTTTTGTCTGATGTATTCGCTCAAACATATTAACCAAGTTCTCTGAGCCATCGTTGGACAAATCGTCTGCATCAACAATTTTGTTTATTCCATTTTGCTTCGCCCAATACACAAAGGATTTAAGTCGATTCTTATCTAATAATGCATAAAACACCATTGCACACAAGAAAGCAATATTCCCATATTCGTTTCCCTCAAATTGTTCATATTCTCGTCCAACTATATTTAAAGCTTGTTCTATGGTATTTGCATCTTGTACCTTATCGAGAAATGATTGATAAGTTTTCAATTGACTCTTTCTGACTTCTAATGAGTATTTTGCTCCATTGTATTGATTTTGCAAATCGCGTACTTGCAAACTGTATCCATAAACATCTTTCTCCAGTGTCCTATACTCTGATGAAGTTACATCATAATTGCTCCTAAATTTGAAATCATCTAATTTCTCTACAAGTTGATCATGCAATGTTTGAAGTTTAACTAATTGCGAATCCAATTCTTCATATTTTGCTTGAGTACCTGGCAACCTTTTTTGCTCTTCTTCGTATGCCTCTTTAATTTCTGGAATAAACTTGTTAATTAATTGTACGATTCTCAAACAAGCAGTACGATAATAGTCTTGGTCAATAGAATCATTAACCCTTAACCAAGGAATCGCATTGTATCGCCCTGACTTTACTTGTTCTATTAGACGAAGTGCAATTGGGTATTCTTTCCCTAAATTTTCTTTATCGTCAAACACATTCAAATCATGAATAATTTTCAAACTTGCCTCTTGTCTTAATGGTTCTTGCTTAAAATTTATGTTATGGAATATACCAGCTTCAAACTTGTCCGCTTGTTCTTCTGCTGAGAATATCACAGTAAAAGGCACAATAAGTTTTTTCAACTCATTTATGTCCGCATTTGTTTCAGTCCAAACGCTATCAGCAGGACTGTCAAAAGGTTCCAATCTATGATTCCCGTCAACCCTAACTAATTCAGTATTTGTTCTTTTGATTAAATAAGCATGTCTTGCCCGATACCCCTCATAAGGGAGTCTTTCACTTAAAACTTTTAATCCAGGAACAAATTGGGCATCATCTCTATCTACCGCATTATCAATACCGATATTTCTTGCAAAGTTCTCATAATCATGTACTCTGCAAGCAAGAGTAATTTCAGGGAAATACTTGTATTCTCCATTTGCAAGAAACTCAACGATTTCTTTTTTATGATTGTCCAAAGCATTTCTTTGATATGAATCTGGTTTATGAGATATTGCGGCCAAATCCTTTATGGGGGCGAAACCTCTAAGCACAACATAATGATTAAATGTTTTATATATTATTCCTTCTAACTTTGCCATAATTTCTACTTGATGTTATTTATATATTTTAGAAATGCTTCTCTTTGGCGACTCCAGATTTCCTTATCCGGTAATCCAAAATATTCTATCATTTCTTTATGTAACGCATCTAAGGCTATAGATGAATTTATCATTTCTGCCTTTCGAGTGTCGCACAACCAACCTATTTTATTAAAATTCACATCAGGTAAAAGATATAATCGTACTTTGTTGTCGTAAGCCCATACTGCCCCCATTTCATTAATACAGATTTCGCTGGCCTTATATTTTTTAGAAATTATCAAGAACGCATAATCTACATTTTGAATATTCGTTTGTATGTGTTTACGAATATCCTCACCATTTTTTACTCCCATTTCTTCAATAGAAGTACAAAAGATGTCTTCGGCTTTTATTCCTATACCGAGTTGCAAGATGTAATCAACAAATTTTTCAATAATATCTTTATTCTTGGACGAATGGCTTATGAAAATTCGTTTACTATTTACATCTTTCTTTTCTAAAGAAACGATACAGTCAACAATGGCTTCAATAGCACTTAAATGTATAATTTTATCATTGTCATATTGATCTATATGTTTCTGTAGTAACTGGGATATTGTCGGATATTTGACTTTGATATTTTCCACTAAAGCCAACAGATTTGTCTCTAATAGTTTTATATCACCATTAATATCATAATCTGTAAATATAAGATTCAAATGAGAATATGGTATTTTATTCCGTGTAATTCTTACTTGCGTCTTTATGATTGTTTGGCATTGACATGCAATGCTATAAATATCTTCTTTCATGGATTAGCCTAATATTATTTTTTCTATTTCTTGTTTTGTACTTTCAAGTAATTTAACTCCTTCTTTTTGAAGTTGTTTTGCTTGTTGCCGTATTGAAACAACACTTTTTACCATCTCATTTTGAATCTCGATTTCAGGCACAGGAATGAGCATAGAGGATATTTCTTCAAGATTTATATTAGCCCTGGCTACTGGTCGTTTAAGGCGATCAAGATTAAGTTGGCCTATTGAAGATTTTATTACCTCCTTAATATATTCCGGATTATATCCATCTTTCAATCGTACTAAAGCTATTGCCTGATTGATATTTGCTTCACGAGACGAATGGTAAATTCCAACTTGTCCTATTGTTGCGCCAACAATAGCAATCATTATATCACCGTTTTGTACTTTAGATGACTTCATTCGAGTATTATGGACATTGCGTTTTATGTATAATAAATTATCAAAATCTACTTCGCCCATAATGTCAATATTGCCGCTTCTGATGAATGCTACACCATGTTCAGAATCAGTATAATCATCACCGCCTGATTTTGGAGTAATACCACTTGTTATCAATACGGTAATATCACTTAATCTTACCAATTTGTAATTGGAGGTCTCTTTTAGATGTTTAAATGCTTCTTCAAAGTATTCATTATGGTAATAAGGGTCATACCTATTGCCAATTAATTGAGATAAGGAAACTACATTTACTTTTGCATAAATATCTTTTGAGGGTAAAGCTACTCCCATATTCTTTAACACGAAAGAGTCTATACTATCTAACAAAGATTTCGCTTCTTCGTCTTTTTTCTGTTTTGCTTCTTGCGCTTGAATATATTGCTTGATAATTTGTTTTTGAATATCAATAGGAAGGAGTGGTATTTTTACAGACTTTAAATAAGAACTTGATACACGTTGTTGACCTGCAGAGCCACCAAATGAATTTTGAGCAGATTTCAATACTCGCTTATCCCGTAATATATAATGAATATATTCAATTAAAATATTATCAGATTTTGGTCTTAGTACAAAAAACTCCGTTGAACCACAGCCAAATCCATTTTTTAGTTTACAGGCAATTGCAGATTTCCCATTTTGCATACATGGAGTAATTTTTGCCCATAACAGATCGCCTTCTTGAAATTTTGTAAAACCTTTAATCTCCCGAAATCGGATAGTTTTCAATGTCTTAATAGTTCCATTATGTTCATCAATAGATTCCATAGGAATAAATGACATTTCTTCATTATCAGAAATGCCATCAAATGAAACAGGAGGATTTATGTAAACTAATTGTCCTAAATCAAAAGAAGGATACGAATTAGATACAAAGTCAAAACGTGCATTGTAAAAAGACACATCAAAACGATTACCTAAAGCTTGTGAGATATTTATTTTATTTTCAATCATAAGCAATACTAAATTATTGACTTAATACGTTTTGCAACTTCAGGCAGTTCACTACCCTCTATCTTCTTTCCTGTAGCGTCATAACCAATATTTTCAACTTCTATCATTAAAACTTTATAGTCATTAACAAACTGAAAGATTCGCTCCTTATAAAGATCTAACATCCGTTCTGTGCGCTGTTCTTTGTCAAGGTCTTTTTCTTTCTGCACAAGAGCCTTAACATCTTTAAGCGTTTGTTCAAATTTCTGAGTCACAACTTTTGGATGTTTTTTGAGAAATAAAATAGAAGATTTTACACCGGCTTTAACGTGTGAGAATGTATGCTGTGGTAGAGAAACAACAGCCAGTATTTTGAATTTTTCAACCAACCAATCACGTACATATTGACTTGTTGAATTTGTCAGAATGCCATCAGGTACGACTATTGCCAAATATCCATTTTCCTCATTCAGGTATTTATAGCATCGCTCCAAAAACAGAATTTCTGTACTTTGAGATGCACGCCATTTCTTTTTATTGTTGTCATCTGCAATCCGGTCTTTTATCTCAGTTATGCCAAGATTCTTTTCAAACAGCTCATATTCTTTATAATAGTTTACTTCGTCTGCCTTAATAGTAGAACCAAATGGAGGATTGGTCATAATCAAATCAAACGTTCCATCCTGAAATTTAAGATTACGATTTTCTATCTCTAATGTCTTATTGTTCTTAAGACCATCATTAGTGATAATGTTAGTATGGCCGTCATCGTGAATTATCATGTTCATTTTGGCAACGCGCGATATTTGCTCGTTGATTTCAATGCCGAATAAATGTTTTTCGGCAAACTCATGCCAATAATCTTTCCATGATGAACTTTCAGCATTTTCGCCATATATTTCATTAGCTTCGTCACGAATTGTTTTTAAAGCATGAAGCAAGAAACCACCACTTCCACAGGATGTGTCAAGTACTTTCCAGTCCTTATCAATATTTATAGAATTAACGATAAACTCAACAATCGGATTAGGCGTAAAAAATTGTCCGAAGTCTCCACGGAAGAATTCTCCCATGAAACTTTGAAAGGCAACCCCCTTTGCATCAAGATCTGTTCTGGAAAGATTTATGTCTTGTAGATACTGAACGACGGTATATATCTTGTGTTTGTCAAGCTTAATGTCATCTTTGAATACTTCTGGATCTTTCTTGCGCCCATGCTCATACAACTCTCGAACACGTTTTTCAAGTTCCGTTTTAGCTTTCAGATTCTGTTTATCATCTTTGTCTTCTGGATAAGATATGATCTGAAAAGCAAACGGTTCCCCTTTTGTTTTTGGAGTATTGTCTCTCCATTTCTCGTCCCATATCTTACAAAAAATAAGCTTGTCCAATTCATCGAAAGCCGTAGTAGGAGCTAAAGCTCCGCCACCCCACAATGCATCGTGAGCAGACTTAAACTTTTGCCTCAATTCTGCCTGTGTCCCGGCTTGAGGTTCTTTTGCTCCTTTTACATATTTATACCTTTCAACTTTCCCCGCTCGTTTGGGAATGTCTGAGATGCTAATTCGTTCTATTGGATATAGTTCAACTATCTCAAAGTACTCATCTTTAATCCCAGACGTAACCCAGATATACTGACTTGCCAAAGAATGGGCATAGCTATATGCTTGATCAACTGCAACCTGAAATTGCCTTTCATTTATTTGTTCTTCTTTACATTCAACTACAATCAAGATTTTAGAATTTGTCTCATTATAAACAAGAATATCTGCTTCTTTTGTTGAAGAACCTACTTGAACATTTTCATTGACAGATATATTCAGAGGCGAATAATTATAGTCAATAACAAGTTTTAGATATGCTGTTGCTTGTACAAATTCCTCTGGATTACTGAGTTTACGTTTTGCATTATTCTTACAATGGTATGTTATATAACTATTATCGTTGTTGATAGTAATATAATTATTCGCAATTCCCTTTTTAAATAAATTCGTGGAAAGTAGCTCTTTTATTTCGTCTTGAGTCTTAGCCATAATACATTAATTTTTGCTATCAATTAAATCTTTAGGGTTTACTTGAAGAATGGATGCTATTTCAAACAGAACTTCTAAACTTGGTTGTCGTCTGTTGCAAACATATGCATTGACTATGCAGAAACTTCTGCCAAGTTTCTCTGCCAGCCAAGTCTGCTTGATTCCTCTTTCTTCAAGCACCTCTTTTATTCGATTCATGGGTTTATCCATTGTTTTATTTTTATATCATCAATTTGAATACAAAGATATAAAATGTTATGCTATATAAAAAGAAAAGAGGAGGGAAGTTCCTCCTTAATCTTAATTCATGTATTAGACATTCAATTCTTTCAGTGCTAGTGCATAATTGGAACAAAAACCGTCCATTATACACTTCAAACCAAGTGTCTGATAATACTTATAGTCGTCGCCTTTAGTGCATAGGTATTTGTAACCGTAGCGTGGCATGTACTCCTTGAAGAACCGAGCCAAATCTTTCAGGTTTTCTTCTTGGTCCTTCTCGAAGTTATTGCGCACAATGATGATAGACTAGTCGGGGAAGTTGCCTCTTCCACAGCTATACTCCCAAAAGCGGATGTAGCAGTCCAAATCACGCTCACTGATGTTCACACAAAAGCCGTTGGCATTTTGCATCACGCTACAACTGTTTCTGTAGCCGAACTTCTCACACAAGTAGAGATTGAAATCAAGAATTAAATCTTTTTATTTTACAAAGCAAGAAGAATATAGAATTTTGCTTATTTCCAAATTGCTTTTGAAAGATGGATGAAGCGAGCAGGCAGCAAACTGCGCTCTTTCCAGAAAAATCAATCCGTTTTTTCGACCACTTGCCAATATCCGCCTTTGTCCGGCCCGATTCGTCGGAGCACTCCGTCCGCTTTCAGCCTGGCAATCTGTTTTTTCCACGGCTTTGGGGGGGGTATTCTTATCCGCTGGGCAAGTGCTGCTGCGCTCAGTGTATTGCCCTGTGAAAGCAAAGCGATGATTTTCTCCCTACTTTTTACTTTCTTCTCCCTGCTTTTAGCCGGTTTCTCCCCACTTTTCATTTTGAATCATGTTATGATAAAAGTTCGATGTTTATGTATTTTTCAACTTGTACGCTTCCCTGTACCCGTCCATCAAGGTGCGTTCTATGTCAGAGGCCCTGTACAGGATTCTACCGCCTATTTGGGTGTATGGCAGTATGCCGTTGTTACGGTAGTCCTGAAGACTCCTGCGGCTGACCTTCAGTTTCACCGCCAGTTCCTTGTCGGTGTAATAGCGTTCCCCGTCCAGCGACGGCTTGTTGCTGTCACGTATTTTCTCCACCCTTTTAGAAAGGTCTTCCAGCGACGAGAAAAAGGCTCTCACGCGCGTGTCGTTTTCCGGTGTCAGCAGCCGGATGTTGTCGTTGTCAGTCATAAGCATGCTACTTTAGGTTGTTAATATTACATTCTTTTCCCTTATCAACGGCCATACGTCGTTTCATTCCCACCACAGAAAAGACGGCCTTCACGTCTTCCGGCCTGTAGTACACCTTGTGGCTTATCTTCGTGTAAGCCAGCGTTCCGTTCTCCCGCATCGTCTGCAAGGTTCTCGGGCTGACGCAGAGTAGCTTGCACACGTCATCGCTGTCAAGCCACTCCCTTTCTCCTAAATCCTCATGCTCCCGGCAGAGCCGTTCCACCTTTTTAGCGAAATCCTCGAACCCCGAGAGCATCCTCTCGAAAGTTGCCTTCTCTATGACCACTACTTCCATATTCCTGTAAATTTAAGTTTGACATTGATTTTTATTACAAAACGGAACGAGGAAATAATGCCATCCCAACCGTTTCCGGAAGCGAAGAAAATAAAAAAATCAAGACGGGCTGCCAACCGGACGAGAGGTGTCACCGGCAGACATCCCTTTTCACCGTCCGGCTGTAATTCCGAAGGTGAAAACAGAAAAGGACACACTTATTTCTTTGAAGCAAAGGTAGCCGTTCCCCACCGGGGCGCAAGGCCGGGGCCCTGCGGGTCGGCGTGGAAAAAATCATCCTCGCTGCGCTCCGGTATTTTTTCCAGCCGAGCCTTGACGACTTTCCGGTGGGAGAACGGCTGTAAGGCATACAAAGAAACAAGAGTGCCCGTACCACGGGCCGGATGTCTAACAGATAAAAGCAAAAGGATATGGCAACAAAAGACGTGAAAGACTTCAACGAATGGTTCGGCCGTTCATACGCGAGAATGAAAGAGAGACTCTCCATCTATGGAAAAATTGACGAGGACGCATTCCATGACGCTTATCTGGCAGTCAGGAAACAGGTGATGTTCTCCGGCGGAATCGAGGACTGGGAATCCTACTTCTTCGGATGTTACCGGAGAATGCTACAGACGGGAACGAGGGACAGCAGCCGCTACGACTTTCCCGGGAACGAGTATTTCGTGAAACTGGGAAAGACCGACGATGCGGAAGAACCGGAAAAACGGGAAGAGGTGCTTACCGGATGCGACAGGCTGGTAAGGGATATACAGAATTTCCTCAGGCGGCACTTCTCTTACGAGGATTACAGGATATTCATGCTGCGGTTCTACGAGACCGGCAGCTCGTTCCGCACCATTGCCAGACACATGGGAGAGAAAACATCGGCGGTAACACGACGGGTACAGGCGATGATGGAATCCCTTCGGGCAAACCGGAAGTTCATCGCCAGAAGAAGGTTGATAATGGCCGGAGAGTCGGCATGACAAATCTGAAAGATAATAAATGTATCACTCAAAACATAATCGATTATGAAACTGACTGTTTATGACAAGAGCAATTCCCACCCGGCACTGACCTACAAGGGGAAACGGATAATCACGGTATGCCGTGACGGCAGCATGTACCTGAGCAAGATTTTGAGCAGGGAGCTGGGCCTGCACGCAGGCAACAGGCTGTGCATCGCCAGGGACGACGACAGGCCGAAAGACTGGTACATGTTCGTTTCCGACGACGAGAACGGGTTCACGATATGGAACGACCCGCGTTGCGCCCGCTTCTCGAACAGCTTCATAGCCGGCATGATACTTGATGCCGCGAAGGTGGAGAGGTGTGCGGGCTTCATGGTGGCAAGGAAACTGGTGAAAGTGGACGGCAAACTCTGCTACAGGATAATCCTTGACAACCCGATACCGAAAGGGTTGAGAACTACCGGTACGAGATAAGCCGGTACCGGGAAGAAAAAGCAGGGGCATCCGGAGGAGGGAAGAGATTCCAGCCTCCGGGTGTCCCTTTTTTCATGCGGCGGGATGTATCATAACGGTTTCAGGTTGATACGGCTGCTGTAGATGCGTTCAGCTCGTCACGGTACTGTTCCAGATGGGCAGAGAGGATATTGTCGATATAGCACGAGATGCTGAGTGTGGGCGCGATTACGGAAAGCAGGGTACGCACCCGTTCGTAGTTCTCGCTGCTGACATAGGTCTGCCGGCGTTCTTTCACAACGTTGTTGCCAAACAGATGTTCGGGATACTCCTGAAGACTGTTCTTTTTCCGGCATGTTTTCTCCCGGAGGACCTGGGACGGCGTTTCTTCCTCGCTGCCGGACACACCGGAACCGGGAGCTTCCACCTTGTCAGGTTCGACAGGAATCCCGGAACGGTTTTCCGGTTCCTTGCCATCTTCTTTTTGGGAGCCGGCAGCGTTGTTCCCATAACGATTTTCCAGGACGGAGGCGGGAATATCCCCGGCCATTACGCGGCGTATCTGCTCCTCGTCGATTTTAACTTCCTTTCTCTTTACCATAATTCCATATTTTAGATAGTTAGACAATTTTTCCGGCAGTCCTGCACTTTCCTCACCTCGTGAATGTAAGAATACCACCCTTATCACATGTTTACATTATCTGGCGGGTATGTGCATCCGCCCGGTAAGTCGGTCATGTGCCCAATCCCCCACGTGTTCTGCCTGACATCAGGCCGGTCACGCATTCACACATGGGCGGACGGTTGCATTATTATGTTCTTATATGTTCACATTCACCCGTTATCGAAAGGTATGATGTAACCATGCACCCCGTACCTGACGAACACATGGATACTTGTGCGACCGGACGCATTCCGGCATACGCCAAAATAACGATAAATTTTCCGGATTGGCACTCTCATGGCAGCCTGATGACGGCCTGTGACACCATGTGTCATCCTGTTACACCGTTCTGGTGTCCCGATGGTGCCGATTTTGGGTATTCAAGGAGTTATAAAGATGACGAAGAAAGAATTTTCTCGGATGGAAGAGAATAGTCCGCTATATTACAATTTTTCGGATGAAAAATTCATGTTCAAGCGAACATGGCAAGTTGTGTTTTGGGGCACCCGAAATTATTTCCGGCACCCCAAAACAACTTGCACTCGCCTGAAGGCTCGGGAGGGGCTCCACTCCGAAGTCGTTGCGCCCAAAAGCGGAAAAACAGGAACAAAAATTGGAAAAATGACCTCCGTAATATACAGACCGTCTCTCAAGAAATGACCGCTATTGAAAAAGAAAACGAGCTTTATTCGTGTTTCCAATCTACCGCAACCCGTATTTCTTCATTTTCCGATACAGTGTCGCGGAATTTATTTTCAGCAACCGTGCCGCCTGTTCACGGTGCCCGTTGCATATTTGCAGGGCTTTGATGATGGATTCCTTCTCTGTATTCTCGTCTTTCAATGGTAATATGACAGGGGCAATCTCCTTATTCACACGCTCCGTTTGACCGCCGGTATTTAGGTCCGGAAGTTCCAACAAAGGAGTTTCCGTGACCAGCACGGCACGTTTGATTCGGTTCTGCAACTCCCGCACGTTGCCCGGCCAGTGATAGGCGAGCATCCTGCGCCTGGCATCGTCCGTAAAGCCTTGCGTTTCCCGTTTCAGTTCTTTGGAATAGCGTTCACGGAAAAATTCGGCCAGTGGCAGGATGTCTTCCGGACATTCCGCCAACGACGGCTGCCGAATCTCGAACTCGTTCAGCCGGTGGTAAAGGTCTTCCCTGAAACGTCCCTCCCGGATGGCCAGTTGCATATCCTCGTTCGTGGCGGCAATTATCCGCACATCGGCTGTCCGCTCCCTGCCGCCTACCGGAGCATAGGTATTCTCCTGCAATACCCGCAGGAGCAAGGACTGTATCTCGTAGGACATCGTCCCTATTTCGTCCAGAAACAGCGTGCCGCCTTTCGCCATGTCGAAATATCCGGTCTTGGCGCTGTCGGCACCGGTAAACGCCCCTTTCTCGTGCCCGAAGAAGAGCGAGGCGGCCAGTTCACGCGGCAACGCCCCGCAGTTTACCGCGACGAACGGCATATTCCAGCGTTCGCTGTTGTTATGGATGGTTTGTGCTATCGATTCTTTGCCGGTTCCGTTGGCACCGAGAATCATTACCGACATATCGGACGGAGCAACCAGCCCGGCAAACTTTTCCGCTTGCAGAATCCTGGGGCTTGTTCGGTGAAACAGCTCCTTCTCTTTCCTGCGCACCGTAGCCACCGGGCGGAACACATCTTCCGCCAACTCCAGCAGATGCTCCCGGTGTACCGGTTTGGGCAGGTAATCCCTGGCTCCGAGTTTGATGGTACGCACCACATCCGAAACGGAAACATATTCCGTGGTCAGGATGAACGGGATGTCCTTTCTTTCCTTGCGCAACCATTCCAGCAAGGAAATGCCGTCCCCCTCCGGCAATCGCACATCCGACAATATCAGGTCGAACTGCGTTCTGCGTATCAACGAGCGTGCTATCGGCTCGTTCATGGCCGTCACGGCATCATAACCCGCCTGGGCGAGCCAGTCTTTCTGCATCTGTGACAGACCTACATTGTCTTCAACTATCAGTATCTTCCGTTTCATTCGTCACTCTTTTTATCTCGGTTTCCACCACTTTAATAAGTATGGCGGCGTAATCCATAATCTGCCGGGTATGTTCATTCAATATCTTATCGTTTATAGTCTCGTTTTTCAGTAAAGCGCGATAAGCCGACAAGGCTTCTTCCATTTGCAGCAATTCCCACATCGGCTGCATCCGGTGGGTGATTTCACGCAATTTCTGCCTGTCACCGTTTTTCATTGCCGTACCGAGTTCCTTCCGGTCTTTTTCCGACTGGGATATAAAGGAAAGAAGCGTTTTCGACTTGTTGCTGACTTCAGAGAGTATCAGACTGAAATCGACGCTATGGTTATCTTCCTGTCGGTTTTTTCTTATCGTTGAAAGCAGGCTGAGCAACTCGGAGGAAGAGAAAGGCTTGTAGATATAGTCTGTAAATCCGGCATGGAGAAATGCCTCCTTGTCCCTGTCACCGCGCGCAGTCATGGCCACAACGGGTATGGTACGGGAGTTCCCGATATTTGAGTTCCGCAACAGCGTCAGCAGATCGAAGCCGTTGGTTCCCGGCATTTGAATGTCGGACAGCAGCAAATCATAATCCTTGCCCCGCATTGCCTTTACAACCTCTTTGGAAGTGGCACAGGTTGTACAGTTCATTCCGTTGCGCTCCAGCATCTCCTTTATCACATCCAGCAACATGGTGTCATCATCGATGACAAGTACATTTTGGGGCAGGTGTACCGGGTGCGGGATTATCCGGTTCTCGCTTTCTATCGGTTCATCCGTCATCTTCATGGGAAGTGTCACGCGGAAGGTGCTGCCTTGGTCTATACTGCTTGTCACATTGATGGTTCCGCCAAGCAGGTTGACAAGTCCTTTCGTGATTGGCAGACCCAGTCCGAATCCCTGGGCGTTAGCCACGGAACTCAAGCGTTCGAACGGACGGAAGATACGGGAGAGCGTCTCCTCACTCATGCCGATACCGGTATCTTTGACTTCTAACAGCAGTTCTCCTTCATGATAACAGGCATTCAGACTAATTGTACCGGCTTCCGTGAATTTAACGGCATTGCTGAGCAGGTTGTCTATAATCTGCTCGATGCGGTCCACATCACCGTAAAGTTTGACATCGGTATCCTTGAAATCGTGACAGAACAGGATTCCCTTGTTATTGACCACGTGGGAGAAGCCGAAAACGGTACGTTCCAACAAGTCTTTAAGGCTGAAAGGCACATCGTTGCGGGTTTCTTTGGCCTCGTTCAGACGGTACACGTCCAACAGGTTGTTGAGCAAGTGTACCACGTGTTTACATACAATCCTGATGTTGTCCAGGTGATTGTTCCTGCGTTTCTTTTCACGGGTGTCCGTAGCCAGTTCGGCACACCCGCTGATGATGTTCAGCGGGGCACGGATGTCATGGGAAATGGTAAGGATAATATTCTTCCGCATTTCCAGCAACGCATTGTTCTGTTCTATCGTTTCTTCCAGGCGTTTCCTGTTCCTTGCCTTAATCTTGATATCCCGTTGTATGATAAGATACAAAACAAACAACAGGATTATGGAGAATGCAATCAAACCGGTAATGACAAGAGAGGAATGTTCGTAGGAAGCTTTAAGACGTTCTTCTTTGTTTTGAAATGCAATCGATGTCTGCTCGTCCAAACTTGTAATCAGCATGCGTAGTTTCCGGTTGAGTTCCTTATTGTGTAACCGCAGGCTGTCCGTATAGGTCTCAATGTTTCTTCTGCGTTCTTCCTGCAAGGAAATAAGCTCGTTACCCCGTACTCTCACTTTTGTATTAGCGGATGGCAATTGTACGGTTTCCTTGACTCCAAAGAATCCGGCTATCCCTTTTTTCTTGCGGGTGACAGTATGGGAAGTATTTGCTTGTGATGTGACAAGTGAATATTGACCGGCCAGCAGGCTGTCAATATGTTTTTGTTGCCGGAAAATTTCTTTCATCCGCAATAGATGTTCCTCTTTGTTGAGCAGCAAGGTACGGAGGGAATCCACCTGTTCCGGACGCACAAATTCCTTGCATTGTTCACGTAAAATTTGCAGCAGGGAATCCGCTTTCAGACGACGTGTACGGTATAACTCACAATCTTTCCCGGTCCATGTCATGACGGATTCCCCGAAAGTAGCAAGCACGGTGATATGGCGATGGGTAGTGCTGATATTGCTTTGTGTCTGGAATATGGTTATTGACTCCTGCTCTATCTCCGCCACACGTTTACGCTCGTGTAAAACGATGGCGACCATACAACAGATGACCGCCATCAATAATAAATATCCGGCAACTATCTTATGCTGCAATAATAACTTCATTAGCTGTAAACTTCTCAGGTAATCTAATTCTCTGTTTATTTGTTTTTCAAATCCGTCTAAGCAGCCACGCGATATTCTGTCCGAGGTTTTTCATGTTGGCGACGCCCTCCTCGTCTTTCATGGCTTCACCGGGCAGACGGCCGTAAGCTATGTTCCAGTAAGTGGAACCTGCGACGTACATTTCTTTGTTGAGAAAGAAATGGTTGATGGTGTCGATGGTATTCATGGCTCCGGCACGTCTGGCAACAGCTACCGCTCCGCCTATCTTGTGACGGAACATTCCCGGATTGGTGTCGCTGACCACGCTGGCACGCTCGATTACTGCTTTCAGCGTGGATGAAACATCTGCCGAATAGGTTGAAGACCCGAGTATGATGCATCGGCTTCGGTCATCTTTTGATAAAGTTCCTGAAACATATCATTGCCTAACACGCAGTTTTTCTTTCCGGCACAAGCGAAACAGGCTTTGCAGGGGTTTATCGTATGTCCTGCCAACTGTATGTGTTCTGTCTCGTAACCTTCCTTTTTCAGTTCGCCCAATACAAGATTCAGCATGTCCGCCGTATTGCCGTCCTTGCGTGAACTGCCGTTGATTGCCAATACCTTCATTTTTCCTCGTTTTTCTTCTTTTTCGGACAGTCCCAGCACATCGGTGGCGTTCACGCCACCGATGCCCAGTCCTATCCCTGCCGCTACCATACCCATCTTTTTGAGTGCTTCACGGCGGGTCATACTATTTTTCTCACTCATTTTCGGCTATTTATAAGATTCCGCAAATATCCGTACGATGTCTTCATCCGTCATTTGCACCCGGTCGCCAGTGAACATGATACCCATTACTTCGCGTGTGTTGCGCATGAAGGTCTCGAATTCGTCAGGCGTGATGCCGTAGTCGGACATCTTTAAGTCTGCTACGCCACAGGCTTCCTGCAAACGAACGAGAGCCGTGATGAAATCTTCCGGCTTTGTGGCTTCGGTCATACCCAGCAGTCGTGCCAGTTCGATGAAACGGTCGTCACAACCGTGATTGCGGACGAAATAGCTGAAATAAGCCTTGCTAATCATAATCAATCCGGCTCCGTGCGGTAGATTGGGATGATAGGCGGAAAGCGCGTGTTCCAGTCCGTGTTCGCTGGTAAGCAGGGTAAGCGTCATTACGGCTCCCGACAGGGTGTTGGCGAATGCCACACGGGTGCGGGCTTCCAGATCGGAACCGTCTTTCACGGCACGCGGCAGATATTCGGCGATGTTGCGGATAGCTTCGCGTGCATTCATATCGCTGGCAAGGTTGGCACTGGCGGCTATGAATCCCTCCACGCTGTGGAACAGTGCGTCGAAACCCTGAAAGGCGGTAAACTGCGGAGGCACGGAAAGCATCAGCTCCGGATCGACGATGGCGAGGACGGGAAAGAGCGACGAGTGCATGATGAACGCCTTTTCGTTCGTATCCTCTTTGGTAATGACCCCGCAGCCGTCCGTTTCCGAGCCTGTGCCGGCAGTGGTCGTGATGGCGATGATAGGTAACGGACGGTTCTTTATCGGCTGTCCTTTGCCGGAGCCGATGGGCACATAGTCCCATAAATCGCCCTCATTGGCAGCCAGCAGTGCAATGGCTTTCGAGCAGTCCATGACGCTGCCGCCACCCAGTGCCACGAGGAAATCGGCATTGTACGCACGTGCAGTGTTTGCTCCTGCTTCGGAGTTGGCGACTGTCGGATTCGGCATAATGCCGTCGAACACCTCGGTTTCCACACCTGCCCGGTGCAACTGTTCTTCGGTACGGGCGAGGTAGCCGTTAGAGCGTGTGGATTTGCCGTTGGAGATGACAATTAAAGCCCGTTTGCCCGGCATGGGTTGTGCGTGAAGGCTGTTCAACTGTCCTGCCCCGAAAAGGATGCGGGTTGGAATGTACTGGTCGTAACTGAGATTCGTTTTCATTGTCTTATACTATTTTGTTAATCATCAAATAAAAGGAGATTTAACTTCTTCATCCGTTGCTTCCAACTTGAAAAAGACGGGACGCAAGCCATCATTGCAGCAAGTAATCGCAACTCCCGGCTGGCGAACCCAATCATTGAAATAGAACTGCTTTGCACCATTAGCAAGAGCAAAAACGTATGGGTGAATGGTTCGCCATGCACCATCGCAGAAGCCTTCGGGCTTGCCTAATTCGGCATAGAACACCTGTCCCTCTTTCATCATATTGCATGGCTTTAATCCCGGGATGCCATAGTCGCGGGCTAAGTCTTCATTAAAAGTGGAACGCAATACGGTTATTTTTACTTTCTTCATGTTATTTCATCCGTAATCCGTCAATAAGAGGTATTGCATCCATGATTTCGAGATGAAGTACCATGTCTTTTGTTTGGGCAAAGTATTTTTGGAGGTGAGGCGATACGAAATGCCGGTCATAAGCGTCCTGATTCTTGTATTTTTCAAGAATCGTAAACCGGTTTGTATGTTCTTTATCCCATACGGCATAAAGAACCTCGACACCTTCTTCCAAGCATAGCGATGCTTCTATTTCCTCTTTCAATATTTGCTTGTATTCTTCGAGTTTGGACGGTTCAACCGTTATGTGTGCTATTTTTATCATTGCTATATTCTGCTATAATTGATGTTAATACCAGTCGTGCTTCTCGTTCCGGTCGAGTGCGGCGATTCGAGCCATTTCGTCATCGGTCAGCGAAAAGTCGAAAACAGAGATGTTCTCCCTGATATGATCGGGGTTGCTTGAACCGGGGATAGCGACCACACCCCGTTGCAAGTGCCATCTGAGAATCACCTGCACTACCGATTTATTGTGTTTGGCTGCAATTTCGGACAATACTGGATCACTCAAAAGCTCTTTCTGATGTCCGCGACCTCCGAGCGGATACCATGCCTCGACGACGATCCCGAGGTCATGGAGATGTTCCATTACTTCCGTGTCCTGATAATAGGGATGAACCTCGTTTTGAACCAACACAGGTTTGATGTTCACTTTCGGCAGAAATTCATTGATTTCCTTGACATAGTAGCACGATACGCCTATCGAACGGATTTTGCCCGCCGCCACATATTTTTCCATCGCCTTGTACGCTTTCACGTCGTTTGCCCCCGGATGGTGCAACAGCATCAGGTCGATGTATCCGATGTCGAGTTTGCGCAGGCACTCCTCGATGGCGGCTTCGGGATTGGAATACTGGTTGGGATAGAGTTTGGTTGCCACGAAGATTTCCTCACGCGGCACACCCGATTCGCGGACACCTTGTCCCACTTCCTCCTCGTTGCCATAAATGTAAGCCGTGTCGAATTTACGGAAACCGGCGGCAAGCGCAGCCTTTACAGAATTGACGCAAGTGGCTCCATGCAGGCTGTAAGTTCCTAACCCGAGAATCGGCATATCGTAGCCGCTGCTTAATTTCACTGTCGGGGCGTTTCCGTTCGTCCCTTTCGAGAGGTCGAATACCCCTGCATTCGTATTATTATTAAAATTCAAGTTCATACTTTCAATCCAGTTTTTAATTGTTTCTTTCGATTCGTTACCACCGAACCGTCGTCCCTGCTTCCATTCGGCTCCGGTCGCCAGACGATGCAGGTCGGTATCGCTCGAACCGATGCCGCTGGAGTGGGAGGTGCAGAACGGAACAATGGTCTTGCCCGTGAAGTCGTGGCTTTCGAGGAAGGTGAAAATGACTTTCGGAGCTTTGCCCCACCAGATGGGATAACCGAGGAAAACCACATCGTAATCGGCAAGGTTCTCGCATTTGCCCTTGATGGCAGGGCGTGCCGACGGGTCGTTCTGCTCGCGGTTGGCACGGGAGGACGAATTGTTGTAGTTCAAATCCTCGGACGTGTAAGCCACTTCGGGCTCGATGCGCCAAGTCGCCGCATCGCTCGCCTCGACAATCCGGTCGGCAACGCCTTTGGTCGTGTTTGTGCAGGAGAAATAGACCACCAAGGCACGGCCACCCGTAGGCTGTGGGTCAGGTGTAGGATCGGGATTCGGTTCCGGGTCTGGGTCGGGAACTGGGGACGGTTCTTCGGTTTTTACCGGCTCGTCGGTCGGGCTGCAAGCTCCTGTGGAAAGAGCCAGCCCCGACATAAGGAGAAGGGATGATATAAGCATTTTCATATCGGTTTATTCTTTGATTTTACGTAATATTTTTGCAGGTACACCCGCGACAACGGTATTGTCGGTACATCTTTCGTCACAACAGCTCCGGCGGCAACGATGGCGTTTTCACCGACGGTAACGCCCGGCATTATCATCGCACCCGCACCAATCCACGCGTTGCGGCGGACGATTACGGGCTTGACCAGCAGCCGATGCCGCAAAGCCGGTTCTTCGGGATGATGTTCCGTCAGAATTTTCGCTCCCGGTCCGATGAATACACCGTCTTCGAGTGTGATGCCGCCTTGGTCAAGGAACGTGCAGCCGAAGTTGATGAACACCTCTTTGCCCACACGGGTCGTTTTTCCGAAAGCCGTATAGAACGGCGGGAACATACGCACGGAGGCATCCAGCGGCTGTCCCCAGATGCGTTCGAGCAGCGCACGCACTTCATCGGGCGTGTGATAACCTGTGTTCAGTTCCACGACGAGCCGCTTCGTGTTCTCGATCTCCTCGCACAAACGGGGGAAGTCGGAATCCGTTTCCGAAATCCGCTTTCCGCTCCGCATTCTTTCTATAATATCGTTCATCGTTCCGTCCCCTTATTTTATTGTACTCATGTCGATTACATAGCGGAACTTCACTTTCCCGTCAGCAACGTTGCGCCACGCCTTGTCTATTTCGGAAGCATCTGCCTTGATGATTTCCACTTCGGGATATATGTCGTGCGCCACAGAATAGTCGAGCATTTCCTGCGTTTCCTTAATGCCGCCGATAAGTGAACCGTACACCTTGCGCTGGGAGAGGAAAGCCATGTTGGCTATGTTGAGCGTCGATTTGTCGGGAAGTCCCACGATAGCCATTTCACCGCCCATTTTCAGCATGGCGACATATTGTATCGGCTCGTAGTTGGCGGGGATAGTGCTGATGATAAAATCGAACGTGTTGCGCAGTCCCTTCATCTCTTCGGGATTGTTCACATTCACGTAACGGGTAGCACCCATACGGGCGGCATCGGCACGCTTCTCCTCGGTGCGGTCGAACACGGTCACATCGGCTCCCAGGTCCACCAGATATTGCACCGCCATATGTCCCAGTCCGCCGTAACCGGCTACCGCTACCTTGTCGCCTTTCTTGACGTTGCTGAAATGAATGGGCGACCAAGTCGTCACACCCGCACACAGAAGCGGGGCGACCCGTTTCAGGTCGGCGTTTGCAGGTATCTTGATGGCGAAGTTCTCGCTTACCACGATGTTGTCCGAGTAGCCGCCCATCGCCATCTCGCCGTCGTGGTAGATGTCTCTGGAATTGTAGGTAAATGTCGTACCCTTTTCGCAGAACTGCTCCTTGTGCATTTCACAGGAGGAGCAATGTCCGCAGGCATTGACCATGCAGCCGACGCCTGCCAGATCGCCGACCTTGAATTTCGTGACGTTCTTGCCGACTTTCGCCACACGTCCGGCGATTTCGTGCCCCGGAATCATGGGGTAAGCGGCGTGCAATCCCTGTTCCTGCTGCTCGTCCCAAGCGGCGTGCAGGTCGCTGTGGCAGATGCCTGCATACAGGATTTCAATCTGGATGTCGTTGTCGCCGATGGCATGACGGGTAAACTCGTAAGGATGGAAGGTGTCTTCGGCGGAGAACATGGCGAATCCCTTCGCGGGAACACGCTCGTTTTGGTTTTGTGCAACGGCAGAAGCGAAGAAAGCCAACGCCGTCATGGTTGTAATTACTATACGTTTCATATTTGCTTGATTTTGAATTATTGTTTTTTGTACGATGCAAAATTAGGGAGTTCCATGATGTGACACGGTACCTGTCTTACGGACAGAAGTACCCCGATTACAGATTCTATTGCAAGCGTTTCAGTATGATATTCAGCAAAGTACCCGGCTTACGGATAAAAGTACCCGAATTACGTGTTTTGCCCTATGATGCTTTTATAATCGGGGAAAATGTATTTCCTTTGTATTGCGAATAAGAAATCTACGTTATTGAAAGAAAAGTATTTATAGAATTATGGATCACACTGCGGATATAGTAAAGGCTGACACCATCGAACAGTACAATCGGTTCTTTGGGTTCGAGACACGCCACCCGTTGGTCGGCATCGTGCATTTCGACGGCTCCGTGCCGCAACCGACACACCGGATGACGCTGGGATTTTATGCGTTGTTTCTCAAAAAGACGACCGGGTGCATCATCAACTACGGAAAGACGGTCTATGATTTCGACGATGAAACGGTCGTGAGTTTCGCTCCGGGACAGACGGTCGGCATTCACCGGTTGGAGGACGGCCCCGCACCGGAAGCCATCGGTTTGTTGTTCCATCCCGATTTCTTGCACCGTACTTCGTTGGGGCAGAAGATGAAGCAGTATTCGTTTTTCTCCTACGCATCCAACGAGGCGTTACATCTTTCGACGGAAGAGCGCATCATCCTTCAAGATTACATGGAGAAGATTGTCCGTGAGTTGCAGCATCCCATCGACAAGTTCTCCAAGTCGCTGATTGTTTCCAATATCGAGGTGCTGCTCAACTATTGCATGCGTTTCTACGAGAGGCAGTTCATCACGCGTGAGGATATGAATCACGATGCGTTGGCACGTTTCGAGCGGCTGTTGGACGATTATCTCTATTCGGATACGGCGGCAAAGGAAGGAATCCCGACCGTGAAATATTTCGCCGACAAGATTTGTCTTTCGCCCAATTATTTCGGGGATTTGGTAAAGCAGGAAACAGGGAAAACGGCGCAGGAGTACATACAGTTGAAAATGATAGCCGTAGCCAAGGAACGGATGCTTGATCCGGCAGGTACAATCAAGCAGATTGCAGAATCGCTTGGGTTCCAGCACCCGCAGCATTTCGTCCGTTTTTTCAAACGGCAGGAAGGTTGTACGCCGAAGGAGTTCAGGAACAGGGTGACGGCTTCCTAAAAGCCTGAAATAAAGATGCCGCCTGAATTTATCGTTCAGGCGGCACTTCTGTATATGTTTGAATAGTAGCTACTTTATTCTTGATGGTACGAATGTGATTCGTTTTGTGCCTTTGGAGGTGGTATATTTTTCCAAATGGGTAGAATAGAATAACCGTGGTGGAACGTCCTTCAAGACAAAAGAACCGAATCCGGACCATTTTACAGGTTCACCTGTCGCAAGCGTGCGCTTGGTAATCTCGACGGCTTTGTCGAGCACCAAGGCGATTTTCTCTTGCGACATGGGCGGGTCGAGTTCGCTGGAGATGGTGCGGATCAGTTCTTTCTTGTTCATAGTATCTGTTCCCGATTTTCTATTGACCAATCAACATTTTGGCCATGTTGTATCCTAATGTCCGCATTGTCCGAACTCCCATTTCATCCTCTTCATTTTGCTGTTGCTTTTCAAACAGCATATTCCAATAGCTGCTGCTGATAATAGGCATTTCGCTGAAAGTAAAGTATTTATTCAGGCGATCTATTGCGCTGTTTGCACCGGAACGGATACAACTGGCAATGGCTGCGGCAGGTTTTCCCCGAAATAATCCGCCATGTGTGCTTGCTGCATAAAATACTCTGTCAAGCAGTGCACATAAAGCTCCATTGGGAGCAGCAAAATAGACGGGTGTTCCGATAATCAAACCGTCGGATTTCAAAATAGATTCTATCAGCTTGTTGCATACGTCGTCGGAAAATGCACAACGGTATGTTTCGGCACATTTCCGACAGTCAATACAACCTCTTACTGATTTGTTGCCAATCCAGAACCATTCTGTTTCGATTCCCTTTTCATGCAGGGCTTCCTCTACCAGACTCAGAGCTTGCCAAGTTCCTCCTTGGGGATGCGGACTTCCATTGACCAATAAAACTTTCATACCCAGATTATTTCAATAAGGGTAGTTGGTGCAACATCTCTTTGATGCGAATCGCAGTACGCGGCATCGGTTCAGCAACGGTCAAACCGACAATCTCTTTTTCCGTAGCGATGTCGTTTATTACCCTCACGACTTCCGATATTTTCATACCGCTGGGAACAACACCGACAGCAGCTATGATTTCGGCAGGGTCGAGCACGTCCATATCGAAATGTACGACGACTTTGGACGCTCCGCACGATTTCAGCCAACTACGTATCGCATCGCTGTTCTCACGGACATCTTCCGGCGTCAAGTGTTTTATTCCGTATTGTTTTTGTCTTGTCTTGATTTCGTCACGCTCCCAATCACGCAGTCCGACAAAAAGGATTTTGGACGGGTCGAATTTTGTCGGTAATTCTCCGATGATTTTCTTGTCGCCCAATCCCATGCAAGCCGTTACAGCCATCGCATGATATGCCGGATACACATCGCCCGGCAACGTAATGTCGGGGTGTGCGTCAATCCATATCATTGCTACGTCGTCCTTGTATTTGTCGGCGAGGTAAGTGAAAGGCGCGACACTTACGGAACATTCGCCGCCGAGCGTTACGATTTTATCGGGATTTTCTATTTTCAATATATCCAATGCCGCCTTTGTCTGGCTTACGAGTATATCCCTATCGAGTACGCCATCCGTAACCTTACGTTCCGCAAGTGCCGTTGCGACCGGGACCGTTATGGTTTTCTGTCCGTTGTCGGGAGCGAGGAAATTCAGCAACTGCGCTCCAAGATAGTATCCCCTCGATGCCTGTTCGGGGTCTTTCACTTCGGTTATCCACTTGGCTATATCCGCACCTTGCCATTGCGGGTAAATCAAACGTATCGTGTTGTTTTGAGCGTAAAGGGTATTCATTCCCAATGCTAATGCTGCTACTGCCATTGTCTTGAATTTCATTATACTGGTTATTATTGTTTTACATTAGAATTTCAGTCGATATAATGTACATAATCCGCTTTTCTCGGCTTGGGTTGGGGCGCTTCTTGTGCGCTGTAACCGAGAATGCAATTCCCGATACCTTCGTATTCGCCTTCGATTCCCCATTCCCGCAGAAGGGATTTTCCTTCCGGAGTGTCGAATACCTCTTTTGCCCGATGTATCCAACAACTGCCCAGCCCTACGGCATGGGCTGCGTTCAGAAGATTGCCCATTACTAAAGCTCCGTCATAGAGATAGGTCGGGCATTGTTTGTCTGCCAGTACCACCAATACGACGGGAGCACCATAAAACGGATCGGATTCGCTTCCCATGATGCCGGCATTCAGTTGGGATAACCGATTCCGCATCTCCTTGTTCGTAACAGCCACGATAATGGGCGATTGTTTTCCCATTCCGGTAGGAGCGTAAGTACCTGCTTCTACAATTTGTGTTATTAACTCTTTTTCAGGCATTTTGTCCTGATAGGCTCTGATTGCCTGCGGGTTTTCAGAACTTCCAATACTTTGTTTTCACTCATATTATTTTCTGTTTTCGTATTCGAGCAAGATGTAACCAAAAGAAGCAGGATTATAAATCCAAAATGTTTCATTACTGGCAATAGACTTAACTTTTCAACGGTTGAGCCACAGGTTTGAAAAAACGATATCAATGTATTCTTTTTCATAATTTATTTTGTTTTTGCGTGCAAAGTTATAGTGTTCTGCAATTTCAGGCAAGTACGGTAAAATTATTCATATAGTGATAAATTTACCCCTATACATACTTTTGTGCGTATTAAACAAAAGATGTATATTTACAGCAATTTTTAGACGTAGTATAGTTATGTATGAGAAGAAAATCCCCTTTGATATAAATTGTGATATAAAAATCACGATGGAAATAATCAGCGGTAAGTGGAAATGCTGTATTATAAATCGGTTGGCAAATGGTGCAAAACGACCGAGCGAACTGCATCGTGAGTTTTTGGATGCAACTCCACGAGTAATCAATCAACAATTAAAAGAACTCGAACTGCACGGGATTATTAAGAAAGAGATTTTTAAGGAGTTGCCTCCGCATTCTGAATACTCATTGACAGAAGCTGGGAGAACATTGCTTCCTTTAATTGCAGAGCTTGAAAAATGGGGCGCTGGTTATCGCCCTGCTCTGAAAAAGATTTTGGGGTTGGAATAAGTTTGGGGTAAGAGAATAATAAGGATGCCGCTTGAATTTGTTTTTCAAACGGCATCTTAGTTTGTAGCCGGTGATCATATAGCCTGCTGCCCCCAATTGCCATTCATGCGCTGGCCAATCTGATTATAGACTATTTTGTTCTCGACGGTACGAATGTGATTCGTTTTGTGCCTTTGGAGGTGGTGTATTTTTCCAAATGTGTGGAATAGAACAGCCGAGACGGAACGTCTTTCATGACGAAAGAACCGAAGCCGGACTATTTCACAGACTCATCTGCCGCAAGGGTACGCTTGGTTATCCCGACGGCTTTGTCGAGCACCAGAGCGATTTTGTCCTGCGACATGGGTGGGGTAAGTTCCTTGGATATGGTGCGGATCAGTTCTTTCTTGTTTATTTCGTGTTGTCATGCTATTTCAATGTCAAATTCTTTCTCTTGGGCAGAAAGGCGTTTTATGTAGATAGACCATCGTTAGCAATCGTATTTCAGATACCGACGAATTTCTGCCTGACGTATCGGATGTAAATGACGGCACAGGTCAGCAGTTCCGCTGCCGGAATGGCAAGCCATAGGCCGGAGACACCGAATGCCCGGGGCAACAGGACGAAGCACGGCACAAGGAACAATATGCCCCGCAACAGCGTATATACGGTGGAAACCATAGCTTTCTCGATGCTCTGATAGTAACCGATAAAGGCGATGTTGATCGCGAAGAATACGGCGCACAAGGCAAATAGCGGCAAACCATCGACCGCCAGCATATATGCACTCTCCTGCGGACTGAGAAACAGGCGGGCGACCTGCGCCGCTCCCGCCCACAGTCCGACCGTTACCGATGCTCCGCATATCACAGCGGTAAGAACCGATATGCGCAGCGTCCGGCTGACGCGGTGGAGCAGATGCGCCCCGTAGTTGAAGCTGATGATAGGTTGCGCCGACTGGGCAACGGCATTGCTGATGGAGAAAACAACCGGAAAGAGATAGCAGGCGATGGCGAAAGCTGCGACACCCTCTTCGCCGAGCATAGAGATGAACATATAGTTTCCCGTGAGCATCATGACGCTCATAGCCAGTTCGGTCAGGAAAGTGGCGAATCCGATACGGACCATGTACCCGGTATTGCGCAGAGTCAACAAAAGCGAGGTCAGGGTCCGTTTCAGCGGGTAGAACCGCAGTTTGTCCGCGAACCGGAAGAAATAGGCAAAGACCATCGCTCCTCCCACGGCGCAGGCTATTGATGTGGCCAATGCCGCACCCATCACTCCCCAGCCAGCGGGAACACCATGTACCAGTCGAGTACGATATTGACGACCGCAGCTACGATCTGAATCGTCATGGCATACTTCGGCGCACCGTCCAGACGGATGAGCATCATGCCCACACACTCGACGAACAGGAAAAACAAGCCGGGCAACAGCCAGAGCAGATAGCTCACGGCATTCTCTTCGAGCAGAGGGCTGCACCCCAGTGCGTGAACGACGCCACGGGGAAAAACAAAACTGCCGAGACCAATTACCCCGACAAGCAATAATCCGACGATGAAAGCCTGCGTCATGATGATACGGGCAGCTTTCACTTTGTTTTCCGACAGCCGGATGCTCGCTATGACCGAGGCTCCGATTCCGAACATCAGTCCGATGCCGGTGATGACCATAAAAACCGGGGCGACGATATTCACCGCTGCGATTCCTTCGGTTCCCACGCCCCGACCGACGAAGATGCCGTCGATGACCGTCAATGCCGAATTGAAAATCATTCCGACGAGCGTCGGGAAAAACAGCGAACGGAACATAGGACCGATATTGTCGTTCGCAAAATCGAGCCTGTCTCTATTTAAATTTCTATCTTTTTTCATCTGCTGATATGTCATTGAATACAGGCCGCAAATTTAGATATTCTCCCCGGGACGGAAGGGGTGTTTTTTCGGTGACTTATGGTACTTTTCAATACATCTGACTTGCCGACAGTAAGATTTTGCCTAATTTTGCGGTATGAATACATCGACATATCAGAATGAATCATGCGGCATAACCGACTGGAAGAAAAGCATCGGACGTGTCATCAGAACCGACGGGTGCGTGTTCCTGCTCTGTACGGGCGGCAGAGCGACCGTGTCGGCGAATATGCAGAATTTGGTTTTCCGCAAGAATGACCTTGCCGTTCTGACCTCTGATGTCTATTTTTCAGTATCGGAGGTGTCTGCCGGATTTTCGGCCCGTTATGTTGCTTTGTCCGAGCCTATGCTCGAAGCCGCCTATTACCGGATTACCAGCGTATCCTTGTGGGATTACCTCCATCATGTTCCGATATTGAGGTTGTCGCCGGAGCAATGCAGCCTCGTGTCGGGGTGGCTGGAACAGATGGAGTGGATACTGACGCATCTTGACGGCCCCGACCGTTCGGTTCTGCTCAACAACAACGTTTACCACCTTTTTATCGCCATTGATGCCGAACTCGGCAAGGCTGTCGAAACGAAAATCCATGCGCATAAGGATCGGGCGTGGGATATTACCACTCGGCTGTGGTCGCTGCTGACGAAGCATGCGTTCCGGGAAAGGTCGGTCTCTTTCTATGCGAAAGCGTTAAATATAACTCCGGATTATCTGAATAAGGTGTGCCGCCGTGCTTACGGCATGTCGCCGAAGACACTGATCGAGCAGCAGTTGCTTGTCGAGATGAAAAGTTACCTTATTGATACGCGGCTGTCCGTATCCGAAATCGCTGACCTGCTGAACTTCGAGGACGCGTCGTATATGTGCCGTTTTTTTCGGCGCAAGACCGGTTGTTCGCCGCTGGAGTTCCGTAACGGCGGTGCGGTCCGGTAGGTGGCGGAATAATGCGGAATGCCTAAATTTTTTGTATTCCACGACATGTATATGTCGCAGAATATAGTATTCATCTCTTTCTCACAAGTTCAATAGCTTCCTTGCCTGTCAAATGCTCAATGTCGAGACGGAGAATAAGCATGTGCGACAGACCTTTTTCCAGCTCTTTTTGTAATCCTGCATCATCGCCGGGATTGTATCTCGCACCCAGCAAAGATGCTGCATACATCCTTTCGCTCTCGGATTCGATGATTTGAATTTTCCCGAAGGCAATGACACTTCGGAAATAGGTGGTAAACTCGGAGGGGCGAACCTCATCGGCAGCTATGACACAAAATGAAGCCTTGTCATGCCCTCTTATGGCATCTACCTTATGACCCGTTTTGGCACTATGAAAATATAGCCTGCCGTCAGCATAAACATAACTTATCGGAACAGCATACGGATAGCCGTTGTCACCGAGCAGGGCAAGTGTGCCGGATGTCGCCACCGACAAAATGGCATCACATTCCGTTTTTGAGAGCTGTTGGCGAGAACGCCGCATCTTACGAAATTCCATGGCTTATGATACGATTTTAAGTCCGATAATTGATGAGATTAGCGTGAAGATGAAAAACAAACGCCAAAAAGTTGCCGGTTCTTGGAAAAAGAGGATTCCCACCAAAACCGTTCCGACAGCCCCGATACCGGTCCATACGGCATAGGCAGTGCCTATCGGCAGGCTCTGCGTGGCTTTTGCCAGCAATCCCATGCTTATAATCGTAAACACAAGGAATCCTGCCATCCAGCCCCACCAAGGGAGACCATCAACGGACTTTGCACGTCCGAGACAGTAAGTAAAGCCGACCTCGCAGAAGCCGGCGACAATCAGAATTATCCAATTCATAACTGAATCCGAACCTGTTCGAGGGCTGCAAGAATTCTCGGCGACTCCTTCTAAGGCGATACAAAATTACAAAAACACAGAGGAGTTCAAAAGCCTTTTATAAACAAAATCACGATTGTCACTATTTTTGCGATTTTGGACTAATTCTCATGGTCATTCCTTGCTGTCAGTTTCCACGTACTGTCAGATAGCAAAGGATTTGAAATTGATATGACTTATATTTTTGTATTGATATGGCCGAATGACTTTGCAGATGGTGTGGTAGTTAAATCGTTATCGCAATTCTCCTATGTTATTCTGATGATAATCGACAGAAAAATGCCGCTTGAATTTATTTTTAAACGGCATTTATTATCGGTTATACGGCCTGTTGTTCCCAACTTCCGTAACAGGCATTCATGCGCTGGCTAATAAATTATAGACTATTTCATCCGGAACGGGACAAATGAGATTCGTTTTGTACCTTTGGAGGTGGTGTATTTTTCCAAATGTGTGGAACAGAACAACCGTGACGGAACGTCTTTCATGACAAAAGGACCGAACCCGGACCGTTTCACAGACTCACACGATGCAAGAGCGCGCTTGATAATCCCGACGGCTTTGTCGGGCACCAAGGCGTTTTTCTCTTGCAAGACATAGGCGGGGCGAGTTCGCGGAATATGATGTGTACCAGTTTTTTCTTGTTCATAACATTTTATTATTTATTCTTTCCAAAAAATCTATTTTGAGGATTTCAGATTGCCTCTTCGTGATGAAAATAATCGATCAATAAAATGACATTACGAAACATATTCCAGAGAATTTTGCACTCGAGTTGAGCCAATATGGAATTAACCAACAGGTCTTGTTTCTCCAATGCCTCTACCAGTGAATCTACTGAACCAGCATTACAATAATTAAGAAGGGAAAAATCGAGGGTTATAGGATTTATATTAGGTTAGCTATTGAAATTGTGGTAAGAAAAAATAGCAGATAAATTTAAAAAATACTATCTTTGTATAACAAAAAGTGTTCTTTTGACTTAATGCAAAATATGGCGAATATGTGTGATTCGCTCGTTTCTAAATCGTTACCCATTTAAGAGGATAGGAACTATAATTGATTGTATATCAATTATAAAATAGAACTTAAGTGTCTTGCAACGTGCATCGTCAAATTGAATGACAAATCTCCGATTTTATGTCCTAATGCTTTTAACGACACCTTTATAGGAGTGTTCTTATTAATCCGCATTCGTTTAAGTTCTTCTTCATCAGCCAAATTAAAATCATCAGGCAGCAAAGCAAATACAAAGCGGTTACTTCTTTTTTTCATCTTCCATTGCTCCAAGATTTTTACTGCCGCATCATTCAAGGTAATTTCATGTGGTACTTGTCCCTTATACAGAACTTTTTTTCAACTTATGCTTTTCCAAATCAACGTGCATCCATTGAAGGGTTAGTATATCGGAGAAGCGCAAACCGCAAGCATGAAAGGCAAATAAAAACATATCCATATATTCCCTTGTACGTGGATATTTCACTACATTATACAACGCAACAAACTTACTCAACTGTTCTTTAGTCAAGTAGTGTACATCTTCATCTTCCGCATCTTCATCCGATAATTTCGTTTTAATTGGCAAATACTTTTCTGATATTACATCAGCAACAGACGCTTCCATCAACCTTTTCTTGCTGCAAGTTTTGCAGCCTTCATCAATGGAGTTAATGACTTATTGATAGTGGCATTTATATTATTACGTTTACTTTTTCGCCATATAATATAAGAATCTATTATATCTTCCGTCATATCAGCAATACTAATGCTATCTTCACCTAATTCCTCCAAAAGAAAAGTACGAAACAGTTTCAAACCATTTAAACCATTATCACGAACACTTATACCTATCTTTTCCGTCTTATATAACGATTCTAAATTGTCAATAGCCAACTGTACAAAATCCTGATTTTTCTCCTCATTCGCATTGTATTCACCTCTAACCATTGAGCGCAGTACATCAATTGTTAAACGTTTCTCAGACGGGAAATCTAATATCAGCGCATCAATATCATTTTTCTTTTTATCAAGCATCTTATTCAGTCGGACACTTTGCGGATGGGTAGCACGAACCTTTTGTGCCTTATCGTTCCATTCCTTCTCCTTCACCCACACATCCGTTTTATCTTTTGCAATCTTTCTATCCAATGAATATTGAATATAAACCTGATACTCACCTTTAGCATTTTGATTATCTTTCCGCAAAACAAAGCTGCCTGAATTACTTAATGACTTAACTCGTCCCATATACTTACTATTTTAAATTTAGGAATATGGAGCAAAAATAATGTAATTTTTGGGAAACATATTCGGCTTTAAAACGCCTTAAAACGAAAAATGGACGATTTTTGAATCGCCCATTTTATTGATTTTCAGCTTGATTTTCAAGTCCTTTTGCCGATTTTTGCATTAATACTCCTCTTCGTTAAAGAAAAAATCTTCTTTGCTAGGATAATCCGGCCAAATATCTTCGATACTCTCATAGATTTCGCCCTCATCTTCCATTTCCTGGAGATTCTCAATAACTTCAAGAGGAGCCCCTGAACGCATGGCATAATCGATCAACTCTTCTTTGGTTGCCGGCCAAGGCGCATCTTCTAGTTTTGATGCTAATTCCAATGTCCAATACATAATCTTGAGTATTAAAAGTGAATACTAACGTCTTGTTTTCTATTTTTCGGCAAAAGTATAATAAAATCTATCATTTACAACTATTATCCCAAAATATTTCATTATTTTGTTCATCAAAATTAATTTTTCGAGATAAAACGAATAAATAGTCTGATAATCTATTCACATAGGCCAGAAGTTCGGGAGAAATTGTACAAGTTTCGGACAAAACTAAAATGCGGCGTTCGGCTCTCCTACAGATAGTACGACAAACATGACAAACAGCTGCACCACGAGCGCCTCCCGGAATAATAAATGCTCGAAGTTCCGGCAACTGTTCATCCAATTTATCAATTTCTTTTTCAATACGTAACACGTCTTCCTGAGTAATAATACTTGCGCATTTCAGTTGTGTTTTCTCCTGATCGGTGGCAAGGTGCGAACCTATAGAAAATAATTTATGCTGTATTCCCAAAACAAAATCGCGGTCATTCTCATCTATCAAATAGGTATACAACCAACCCAAATGGGAATTTAATTCATCGATTGTTCCATATGCTTCCAAACGTATATGAGTCTTCGGAACCCTGGTACCACCAACAAGACTGGTAGTTCCCTTATCACCGGTTTTTGTATATACAAGGCTCTTTTTCATAATCTTCTATTTATCATTATATATTAAGGTAACGCATAACGGTTCTCAGAAGTTGATCATATAATGCTGTTTTATTTTTGTTTTATCAAAAAAAAGCAGACCGACATCATACAAATCAAAAGTAATCCCTACCCGTTCATCATTTTGCAATTCGTGCCATAACGTTCTCATCTGCCTGGAGTAGGTTATTCCATATACAACAAACAAACTTTTAGGAGTAGTCCGTTGCACACAAACCTCAAAAACTTCTTTTACTAGAACCGGATTCCGGGAATCATTCAGATATAGGAAATCAATCGGTACGTCTGTATCCAGAAAAAGTTCCGACAAGTCAGATGCAAAAAGATATCCGGCAGAAGGCTTTGCAGATTGCAAATAGAGAGAACTCACAGAGGGGCGCCCAACTTCTACAATAGTGGCAGGTTGTACCCTGTTTACCAATCGGAACAACAAGCGGTTAATCTTTCGTGTTCCTTTATACCATCCACATTCTTTTAACTTTTTCTTCTGTTCTGACGCTAAAGAACGGTAAGCATAGTAAGGTAGCTTCTCATAGATCACGTCTGTAATCAAATTGAAAGCAAAAGGAGAATGGACACCATAACCACAACGATAACGGAAACGGGAAAGCCAGATAAAAGGTCTTTTCAAGCAAAGTAGTAGATGATTCATAAGACAATCATTCATTTTTCATTCGTAATGCAAAGATACGTTTTTTAATCTCACAGAACCAATTCAAATAGAAAATGTTATTAGGGAAAACAGGACCTAAACAGCTTTAATTATGAAGAAAATTATTTTTATGGCAACACTAACAGCTGCCATCTTCTCCGGTTGTTCCAGTGACAATCCCATGTTACCCGAAAATGATTGTGGCAACGGAAGTAATGGCGGTGATGGTAATAACGAACTTATCAGCCCCAATATACATGCCACTGTCAATTCACCAGACAACTCACAGAGTCCGATGACTGGTGTTCTGGAAGTATACCCCTGCCAGGCCGGAACTTCCATCTATTTTGGCAATTACATTAATGACATGCTTACGCCATTCCCGGGATTATATAACCTGAAAGACGGAAGTACTTTCGGTACTCCGAAACGTGCGCTATCACTTCCAATAGGGACATATAACATGATTTATTGGGGAACACCTAAATATGAAGAACCTATCTACAGTAATCCGACAGTGACTGACCCTCAGATCACTGTTGGCGGAGATTTATCACAACAGTACTTTGGACTTCGCCAGAATATTCCGGATACTACATATTACCCGGTTTTTGATTTGGTATATGCTGTGAAACCAGCTAATATTGGTACAGAAGAGTTAAATGCTGCCATGAAACGGCAAGTTGCAGGTTTGAAAGTTATTGTAAAAAATAAGAATAATGGTATTTTAAGTTCCAGCATAGCTAGTATGACAGTTCATATCGGAGGGATTGCTGAAAAAATGAACCTATACACTGCAGCTGTGACAAACCAAACCAAGACTGTAGCTTTCCCGCTTGTTCTATCCACAGATGGTACTCAAATGAGTAATGCCACCGTTATGCTATTTCCATCCTCAGTTAGTCCTCTATTTCAACTCATTGTCACTTTGAAAAACGGAACTGTAAAAACATTCAAGCAACCTCTGAGTTCTCCTTTGAAAGCGAATACCCGACTTACCCTAACATTGACTTTAGCCGAAATCTTCTCGGAGGAAGAGACCGGAAATTTTACAATAGACAATTGGCAGGAGGAAAGCGAAACAATCGACATACCCAGTTTGAATTAAATAAAGAGTATCCACTAATCGATAAAGTAACAATTACCGAAGATACGTTTGACGATTAATAATATTTCTGACTATCAATTGAAAAGGGTCGATTCTCATCGCGAGAATCGACCCTTTTTACTCATTTATTCCAAAGTAACTACTGCAATGTGAAACTCACCGGTACAGTAAACTTTACTCTTACTTTCCTGCCGTTTTGTTCACCCGGCTTCCATTTGGGCATTGTACTAATCACGCGGAGAGCTTCTTTATCCAGATAAGGATCAACACCTCGCACCACTTCAGGGCTTGTTATCGATCCGTCTTTGTCTACGACAAACTGAACAATTACTTTTCCACTCGTGCCCGTTTCCTGAGAAATCGTCGGATACTTGATATGTGAAGAAAGATACTTCATTAATTGGGCAGTCCCACCGGGAAATTCCGGCATATTCTCTACTGCCACATAAATCTCATCCTCCAATATTACTTCCTCCACTACTTCAGTTGGCGGTGCCAAAATGCCCTCAACAGGTTTAAACGACATATCTTCCACTACCATAGAAATATCTTCCTCTATCTCTGTCTTATCATCCACTACTACGAATACATCGACTAACTTTGTCACTGGTGGTGGTTCCGGTTTCTTCTCATCAGGAAATGTGATTGGAACAAGCTCCGTTACAAAGATGGATTCGTCATTCAATGACGATGTTGTCGCAATTCTTACACCATGTTGTGTCCATTCGAACGAAACGAACATGAACGCAAGCGCAACAACCAAACCCATCATCAACCAAGAACCACGTTGGTTCTCAGTTGCAGCCTTTTTTGATTTCTTGGCTTCCATAAAAAATTTGTTTAAGTAATTAATAATAGAAAATATATAGTATATATACTACTTATCGTATTTCTTCTTAAAGTATTACTTATAGTGCTCTCTAGCTGCAATAAATATAGTAAATTTATAGACAAGTTATTCTTTTTCAACAAATTATTTAAGAATAAAGGCAGTTGTTTGCTTTTATTTAAAGATTGAAGTTATTAACTAAAGAAATATTAACGAATGATTTCCATCTTTAAAGGAAAGAAATTGATGATTGACACATTTCATAATGATATCCAACGCCAGACTTTGACATTACATTTAGCTTTTTCCTGGTACAGGATATTTTTTTGAGGCATCATCCAAAACCAAAATCCAATCTATCATTTCTCCGGGATCAGGGGATATAAATGTCTGTTCTCCTTTATTAGAGTAAATACCTGCATTACTAGCTTCTCCTGTTCTGGGATTATACCACCAAGCCTTGATTTTATCACCTTTCAATACATTCATTCGTACCTTAAACTTTCTGCCGACAGGTGCGTATATCATGGCGTAGGAAAAATCTTGATCACAAGTCGCAACAAAACGATAGCGGCCTTCTCCCGGCATGGCTGTGGGGATTCCGTCCATAACCAGTATCTTCTCTGTTGCAGGAATACGTGTGAAAAACGGACGTGATTCTATCAACAAACGTCCGTATATCATTTGCTCTGAACCCGGCTGATGTATGGCATCACGCCAAGACATTAAAGGATTATTAATAGGTCCCGATTTGTCAGGATCATACATTTGCCAAATCGAATGATGACCATAAGTATGCCCGAAAGCCCCATTAAATAAATCCCAATATAGAACACGACGAATATCCGATGCGATAGAATGTCCCTACGTTTAGCCTGAAAAGCAACAGGATGATCTTCATACAGAGGTTCACCATCCATTACCGGCTTAGCGGGAGTACGATTATAATCATCTCTGGTTTTAGAATAGTTTCCATATTCTACTTCGTGTCCGTTCTGACGCATATTAAAATCCAGCCAATCTTCCGCATGAAAGAACTGAGCAGAACCTTGTCCTCCTGTAGGATGAAATGTGCGGAGATGTTTTTTCCCATCTCCAGCCGCAAGTCCTTCGGCCATGGCCCGTATTACTTCTTTTTGGTTTTCATTCTCAGGATTTCGATCTCCTCCCAGAATCCATATAATTTGCGCCTCTTTATAACGTCTCCCCAGAAATTCTCCATAACTCCTCGCATTCTGTTTATTAAAGACAGGAGTACCGTCATGCCAATATCTGCCCCATGTTGGAAGAAAGCCTATATATAAATTGAGTTCGTTGGCCTTTTTTACAACATAATCCACATAATCCCAATAATCATTATCGGCACCTTCTTTTATTAAAGGTTTATTCGGATCATTATTTTCAAAAGGTAGGAAACCGTAAGCGTTAGGCACACTGATTCCATCGAGCTCAGCCAAAGCAACCGCTTGGACAACAGTAAAGCCTTTCCGCGCACGATCTTCAAGGTATAAATCAGCTTCTTCCTTATTAGTGCGATGGAATAATTCCCACGCCGTATCTCCTAGATAGAAAAAAGGCGTACCATCACTATACTGCAAAAAACGTTTATTTTCAGAGATACCAAGACGACTTTTTAAAAAATCTCCTCTCGTTTTGGAGTATTTACTTACCTGCGCTTCTATCCCTCCGGCAGACAACATTACTATTGTCCAAATGATAAACCATTTTTTATTTTTCATGTTTGTATTATATTTAATCATTAATCATATAAGTACTATTGCCCATTGGCAGAACTAATCCATTGCATAAACAACAAGAATCAAATCAGATATTGCCCCATCAGGATAAAGCAAACTAATTATTTAATGAGAAACATCCTCTACACGACCTGCCGGACGCCTGTTTCTTCCTTTTGACTTTGTCAGATTATCGCCCAAATCCTCTCTTGCCTCTTCGGCCATCTTCTCTAGTCGTTCTGCTATTTCCGGATACAGTTTTATCACATTATATCGCTCTCCCGGATCACGACGAAGATCAATTAACCACTTCTCATTTAACGGATAAAACTCATTTACTTTCCCGGGCGCTCCATCATTACCAGGCAGAAATCCCTCATAAGTACGATGCTTATGTGGAAATATCAATTTAAAGAACCCATCCGTCACAGCTTCCAAATCGTTTCGACGATAATAATAATAAAATGTAGAACGAGGATTTGCACTGGGAATCTGTTTCAATAAAGGAATTAAGCTGACACCATCTACTTTATGTTCCGGAAGTGGCACATCTGCAATCTCGGCAAATGTAGTCAACAAATCAATGCCGGATGCCAAATTGCCGCAGATACTCCCTGCAGGAATCATCCTTTCCATTGCATGATACATGGGACCCGCTGTCCGCCTTCAAAACTTGTGCCTTTCCCTTCACGTAATCCTCCGGTATTACCGGCATGATTGCCATAATTCAGCCAAGGCCCATTATCGGACAAAACAATAACCAACGTATTTTCGTCCAGTCCCTCCCTTTTCAATTTATGCAGTATCTCCCCTATACTCCAGTCTAATTCCATCATCACATCCCCATATAAGCCTATTGCACTTTTTCCTTTGAATTTGTCAGACACAGCCAATGGAACGTGCGGCATAGGATGAGCTAAGTACAGAAAGAAAGGATTTTTCTTATTTTTATCAATAAAATCAACAGCCTTATTGGTAAAATCCGTCGTAAACCGACTTTGATCAGGATTCAGTTCAATTACTTTTTCTTTTTCAATTAACGGCAAATCAGGATAACGGTGACTTGGATGGTTCGGCCACATATCATTAGAATAAGGTATGCCATAATAATCGTCAAAGCCATTTCTTAAAGGAAGAAATGGTATCGCGTCTCCCAAGTGCCATTTTCCATAAGCTGCACAAGTATAACCTTTAGGCTTCAAAACTTCAGCAATAGTCAATTCATCCTCATGTATTCCGTTTTTTGCTCCGGGGGAAGGTGCGCCAGCCATTCCGATACGATTGGGATAACATCCCGTCAATATTCCCGCACGAGAAGCTCCACTCACAGCTTGTGGAGCATAGAAATGAGTGAATTGCATACCCTCTTTTAGCATCCGGTTCAGATTTGGCATCTCGTATCCCATAGCTCCATTGGAGCACACATCGCCATATCCCATATCATCCATCAAGATAATTACAAAATTTGTATGTTTCTTTGCTGATAACAGCTGGGGCAAGCAAAGGATTCCGATCAATAAAGTGGCCACTCTCATTTTTCTAATATAGATTTAAAAGATATATGGTGGCAAAATACCTAAAAAATCTTGAATCTACAAGAAAAGAAGCGATAATATAATTTGCGAGCGCTTATTAGGAGGGTTGTCTTGCTGGCTAAAAATTCTTTTCTTATATTTGAGCTTTAGTAATGCTTCGGTAAATAGTAGAGCTTTTATAGATCTGAAGCAGAACTACTGATTTACAATACACTAATTTAATAAGTAACTATTCACGACTAGTTGACAGAAAATATATAGTATAATACTACTTGTCATATTTCTTTTTAAGCATTACTTAAAGAGTTCTCTAGCTGCAATAAATTATAGTAAAATTATAGACAAGGTGTTCTTTTACATCAGACGATTTAAGAATAAAGAGAAACATTTGCTTTTATCTAAATATTAAAGAGATTAACCCAATAAATATCAACGACATATTCTTTTTATCATTTCCTTATTCTATTCCGTAGCAGCATTTAGACGATTTATTTGTACAAAAGACCTCAAGTGATGAAAAATAACCACACCCTTTTATTGCTTTTCCATTCATATTTATGTAGTTTTGTCAATACCCAAGGAAAACAACAATTAAGATTATCGCTCATGCCCAATCAAGAGTTTAAATATTACGCTTTTATCAGCTATAGCTGGAAAGATAAAAAATGGGCTAAATGGCTCCAAGATAAGCTAGAGGCTTACCGACTTCCTAGTATGGTCAGAAAGCAAAATCCTGATATTCCCAAACGTTTCGATATATTCAGAGATCAGACGGATATTCGTATGGGACCTTCTCTGAAAGATATCCTACATGACGAATTAGCCAATTCGAAATATTTAGTCATTGTTTGTTCACCTCATGCCGCCCGATCAAAGTGGGTAAGCAATGAGATCTCCGAGTTCATTGCAATGGGAAAGAAAGAACAGATCATCTTGTTTATTGTCGATGGCATTCCTTATAGTGGCCAACCAGATACCGAATGCTATCCGGACATTATCAAGCAACATTTTCCTGAATATCTGGGGGCTGACGTACATGCAGAAGGAAACGAATCAACATGGAGCAAAAGAGAAAAAGCATTTATCCGGATGATTGCCAGTATGCTGGACCTAAACTTTGACAGCCTTTGGAATCGTCATCGCCGATACCTCCTGCAAAAACTGGTTTCGTATTTCTTCATCTTCCTATGTTCCATCTCGGCTTTATGCTGGACCTGGTATGCCAACCGATCTTTCAATACACAGATGACCATTCACGAAACGACTCTTCATAATCCGAATCTGCCCCCATTAGAAGAAGCACAAGTGATTCTTCAACTAAAAAACGAGATCAAACAAGACACCTTGCATCATATCAATGACAATGTGCTATGGACTAATATTCCGGCAAAATACCGAAATAAACCAGTTAGCATCCGTTTTGTCTGTTCCGGTTTTGAAAGCATAGATACCACTATTGTTCTAAAAGAATCCTTACGTCTTCCTGTCAAAAGAGATCCGGCTGTATATGGTAATATTATAGCTTGTTTGTATGACATAGAAACCGAGCGGGTTCTTCCTGATATATTCGTAGAAATTGAAGGGAGAAAGATTCAAACAGACACAAATGGATATCTGCATTTATTCATTCCTTTAGCGGAACAACGCAAATGTTATACTTTAAAATCATCGGTACACTTAGTAGATACTTGCATCTATATGCCTTGCGATAGTAATGCCATTATTCGTACTCTTTTAAAAACACAGCCATGAAAAGATTTATTCTCTATCTATTAGTACTTATTCCTATACTATCTCTCGCACAAACACAAAGCGGCTATGTGCGTACAGCCGGCAAACCGAACCAGAAGGGGCAACCGTTGGGGGGCGTTTCCATCAAAGTTTCTGGCAATTTCAATGCAGTAAAAAGCGACGAAACGAAAGGAACATTTGCTATTCCAATGAAAGATTATAAAGACGGGACAGCATTCGTACTGCAAAACGTTTATAAAAGTGGGTATGATCTAAGCGACAAAGACTTTCTAAGTCGGAAACATCCTTTCTCCAGCCAAGTACCATTAGAAATCGTTATGATTTCCAGAGCGGACATTATTCGGGTACAGACAGAGATTGAAGACCGGGCCAGAGCAAATGCGGAGAAAAAGTATCATGCACAACTAAAAGAGTTGAATGAACAGTTAGAGACTCACAAGATATCGGATGAGCGATATAGAAAAGAGCTAGCCGATTTGCAAAAGAAACAGGAATCCTTTGACGCTCTGATTGCGATTATGGCAGAACAGTATGCCCGTACAGACTACGATAAATTGGATTCTCTGAATAAGATAATCAATGTCTGCATTGTCGAAGGAGACCTTGAAAAAGCAGATTCGCTGATCGATAGCAAAGGAAATATAGAGCAACGTGTAGTAGCATGCCTAGAACAGGAAAAGGTATTGGAGAAAGCGGAGGATGAATTACGCAAAGCGGAAGCGCAGATTCAGCAAAACAAAGAAAGAGCAGTTCAGCAAAAAGAGGATATCGCACAAGATTTATATAATAAGCATTCCATTGCATTAAGTCATTTCGAGATAGATTCGGCAGCATATTACATAGAGTTGAGAGCGGAATTGGACACGACAAATCTAGTTTATCAACATCAAGCCGCAGAATTTCTATACGAATATAAAGCCAACTATCAAAAGTCAATGTACTATTCCCAACGATTGCTAAATTGCGCAAAAAAGCAATACTATGAGGAAAGTAAAGAAGTAGCAACTGTCTATAATAATATGGGTGTTATTTATGACAGCCAAGGAAAGTACCAGGAAGCATTGGAATATTCAAATAAAGCACTAGAGATACGAAAAAAAGTACTAGATAATGAACATCCAGATGTAATGGAATCATATCACAATGTCGGTACTGTAATACTAGAAAGGCATAAGGAAGGATGGGCATATTACAACAAGGCACTTGAAATATCAGAGAAAATATTAAACAACAAACATTTTATAAATGATGAGATTCTTATAAAAATAGCAAATTTATATAATAGTATTGGCGTTGCTTATTGCAGCCAAGAGGAATATCAAAAAGGAATAGAATATTACAACAAGTCATTAATAATTTTAGAGCAAGCATTAGGTGATAAACATCAATATATAGCTATAGCAACATTATATAATAATATAGGAAGTATTTATTACAGCCAAAAAGAATTTCAAAAAGCAATGGAATACTACCACAAAGCATTAATGATACTAGAAAAAACATTAGGAAAAGAACATCCAACAGTAGCAGTAACATACTGTCATATAGGCGATATATATAGTTCAAAAGAAGAATATCAAAAGGCATTGGAATATCTCAATAAAGCATTAATGATACAGGAAAAAGTACTAGGTGATAAACATCCAGATGTAGCAAAATCATATACTCGCATAGGTGCTATATACATCTTACAAGGAAAATATCAAGAAGCAGTAAAATGCCATAACAAAGCATTAATGATAATTAAAAGAGAGTTGGGAAATAAGCATCTAGACGTAGCAAGATCATATGATAGGATAGGGATCACTTATTACTTACAAAAAGATTATCCCAAAGCACTGGAATATTATCAAAAAGCATTAATAACGAAAGAAAAACTGTTAGGAAAAGAACATCCGGATGTAGCAATATCATATAACAAGATAGGTGAAGTTTATTCATCACAGGAAGAATATCAAAAAGCAATGGAATACTATAATAAGGCATTAACAATACAAGAAAAAACATTGGGAGAAAAGAATCTAGATATAGCAGATTTATACGGCAATATAGCAAGCAATTATTTCTTACAAGAAGATTACCCAAAAGCAGCAGAGAACTACAGTAAAGAATTAATAATAAAAGAAGAGATATTAGGGTCTGAACATCCCGATATAGCAGCAATATACGACATGTTAGGTTTTATCTATCATTCACAAGGAGAATATCAAACATCGACAAAATACTATAACAAAAAATTAATGATACAAGAAAAGCTATTAGGTAAGGAGCACTTGGATGTAGCAAAATTATACAATTATATAGCAGACAATTACTGCTCACAAAAAGATTACCCAAAAACTCTGGAATATTATCAAGAAGCATTAATGATACAAGAAAAACTGTTAGGAAAGGAGCACCTAGATGTAGCTGAATTATACAAAAAGATAGCTGTTAATTACTACTCACAAAAAGATTACCCAAAAACACTGGGATATTATCAAGAAACACTAATGATACAAGAAAAACTGTTAGGAAAGGAACATCTGGATGTAGCAAAATCAATGAATAATATAGGTGATATTTATAGTTCACAAGGAGATAGTCAAAAAGCATTGGAATATTATAATAAAGCACTAATGATATTGGAGAAAACACTAGGATGTGAGCATCCAATAACCGCAACATTATACAATAATATAGGGTATGCTCATTATTCGCTAGGAGAATATCAGCAAGCATTAGAATATTACAAAAAAGCATTGACAATATATAAGATAGCACAAAGCAATGACTCCGCAACTATCAGCCAAGGATTAGTGAAACTTTATGACACATACAACAAAGCTTCAAAGGACCTCAATTTCCCGGGAAGAGAGACCTTTAAGAAAGGATTTAACGATTTTATGAGACATATAGCCTTTACTGCCAAAGTGCTGGAAGGCGACTATCCGGCGGCCAATGAAGGATTGCAGGGAATATATTACATCTGCGCTTTCGAAGATTGGGATATTAACAGTTCTGGAAATTTCTTCGATTACAACGATTCTTTGCGTGGTAAACCTAAAACAATCGTATTACTAAAAGACGGTGTAATCTCTTCTCATCACTTCGACAATCAAATCGGAGTGGAATTAGGTTTAAAAGAAGTTTCGGAAGAAGAAAAGCAACAACTTGTAAAGACCTATAAGGAGTGGAAAGCCAAAGCCATCATCAATCCAAAAGGGAACGTAAAATAAACTGCATCAAGCCTCATTTGCTTAGAAAGCTCTTCGGACGGGGATTTGCAAGCGGTGTAAATAAATAACAAACATTTTCCTTGTTATTTATTTTGTTATCAGTCTAAAATTGTATAAGTTAGCGAAATATTATAAACCGAGTATTATGAAATACGACATCTTTATAAGCTATCGCCGTACCTCCTTCGAATCGGCCAATCTCATTGCTGAGAAACTGCGAAGGGCAGGCTATTCCGTATTTTTCGATGTAGAGACACTACGATCCGGAAAATTCAACGAACAGTTATTAACGGTCATAGAACAATGCAAAGATTTCATCATCGTTCTTCCGGAGAATGCTTTGGACCGTTGCAATGCCCCGGAAGACTGGGTACGTAGAGAAGTATGCCACGCCATGTTGCATCAGAAGAATATCATTCCCATCATGCTTGCCAACTTTGAGTGGCCGAACCCTATGCCACAAGGAATGGAAGAGTTACGAAATTATCAGGCTATCTCTGCTTCTTCATACGAATATTTCGACCTGTCCATGCAGCGGCTGACCGGTTACCTAATAGGTAAACCACATAAAAAACATCAGAAACTCTTACTACGGGCAACTCTTATTGTTGCCATACTCGCAGTCTGTGCCGTCATCGGCTACTACTCTTTCCGACTGATGGCAATCCCCGTCTGCACAGACACTGCGAACACCGTTACACAAGGCATGGGTGTCATCAATTTGTTGGGAGAAACCAACCAAAACCTACAAAAAGAGTGGGACAAATTCTGCCAAAAGCAACATTCGGCTACGAATAATCCGGAAAAAACAGACGCATTGAAGTCGGATATGATCAAAGCGATCAATCATTATCAAGAGGAAATAAACAAATTGCAAACCCAACAGCCTTCTCCTGAGTTTGTAACCGATAACTATAGAACGTTCCTTTTGGGACTTTATGACGTAAATATGACAGAATTAACGGCGTTCGTCCAGACGTACCATTCTATGTTCGACGATCTAAATCATCAGATTGAATTTCTGAAAGGAAGGATGGATGATAATGATTTCAGCTCATTAAACCTAAACATGGCAAAAGTCAATTTCGAAGGCTTCCAATATTCAATGAATTCGCTCTATTACGGTTACCTGGAGTTACTGTCATTGCTCCCGGAGGAATCTCTGAACTTATACAAACAATTATCTCCGCATTGGGGACATTTTCCTAACGGAATAGGTACTACTCTTTCCAAGGAAGAGTATCAACGGTTTCAAGAAAATGAAATGAATAAATTCGAAGCTCTTATCAAAGATACTGAAATAAAAGTAGCCAAAACGGAAGGTGATCTGGATAAACTGGGACAAAGACTGGAGAATTTAGAGAACACCGTAAAACCTCAAAGTGGAAATGAGCAAAAAACAACATCGGAAAACACCCATGCGGAAAGTCAGTTGGAAAAACGAAAAGAGGCTTTAAAAGCTAAACAACAATATGTAGAATCACAAAAGAAACAGTTGGAGGAATTGGATAAAAAATACGTGGAATCTTACCAACGAATGAAAGAAAAGTGCCAACTGGACGAGAAAGACGATCAAAGCTATATGTGGGGAAAGATGTTACATTGGGCGAACTTCATGACAACCATCGTTGATAGTCGCAAACAAATGGAAGAAAAGGGCGTTTACTCTACTTCATCCATCACACCGGAATTGGCTTTAGCAGATTTGAACAGTCTTCTGTCCTGCTATCAGACCTATCATCCGGAAGCGAAAATTTATCTACCTGCCATGAAAGCTTTTTATAAAGAGGTCGCTCAAGCAAACGTCCGTTAGCCGGAGTATTAGTTTTCGGATTCAAAGATGATGCAGTCCACCCTCTTTTAAAAGCCGGAGATATTATCATCACCCGTAATGAAACACCCATTATCAAATATGAAGATTTGCAGAAAGCCATTAAGGCCAATAAAACGGGCCCTGTCACTTTCCTTCGTTTGTCTTCCGATGGAGTACTGAAAGAACATACAGAGAACATGCCGGATACTAAAATATTAGTGGGATATATGGATTTAAAAGAATAATAAAACGATCATCATGGGAACGTTCAATTCTAGTAAGACATTCTACGCATCATCGACGCTAATACCGACAATTGCGCAAGACATCACCGCAACTTTCAAAAATGAAGAATATGAAGTGCAAAGTCAGCAACTGAAAAATGGAGGATACGACATCTCCATCACGAAAGGAGGAGTATTCAAAGCCATCATCGGTATGAAAACAGCACTGAAAGTGAATATCATACCTAATGGAAATTATATACAGATTACTGCCGGTGTAGGTATCTTTGGTCAGCAAGCTATTCCGACGGTTATTTCCATGCTCTTCTTCTGGCCCGTCCTTATCACGCAGATTTCCGGTATGGTGTCCCAGTCTAAAATGGACGATCGTGTAATGGAAATAGCCAACAATACCATCCATCGTATGGCTCAGCAACAAAATAAGAGCGCAAATCCAAGTATTCCTTAATCTGGAGAATATCTGATTTTCCCTTTTGACTTATCAGATTATATCCCGAAACCGTTCTACTAGAGAAAAACCATCATTTTCTCTATCAACCTATCACCAGTTTTCTGTATTCCCCTATTCATCGTACTTTCAAGAGGTGATAGGTTACTTTTCAACCTATCACTTCCTCTATCACCTATCACCGGCAAACTATAGAACCTATATTTACCAGAAAACATACAGATAAACTAGATGTTTTTAGCCTCTAAACACTTTGTTCAAATGTTTGTAACAAAGTGTTCGTCTTATTGAAACAGAGTGTTTCACACCGAGAAACAAAGTGTTTCATGCCTTGAAACACTTTGTTCCACCCTATAGAACTGGAATTATAGCATTACTTATAAAATATTCATCCTTATAATTTCTATTTTTCCCTCAACAATATATTTATAAACATGCTGCATCATTTGGAAAACCGGAGAATAAGCAGTATCTTTATATGTCCTAAAGACAGGGCACAAATTAGAAAACATTTTTATCATGAAAGTAACTTTGATGCGGGAAAACGGTGGAGCAACAACCATGCGCACGCTTGACGCAGACCTACAAATGAAAGCGATGATGCATGAAACAAAAGCTCAACCGGTAAGCAATCTGCGGATGAGCATACGATACGCATCACCGGACAGTCAACTGGAAGGAGTGGAAAAACTATCGAAGATCATCCTGCTGCCGCTTTCCGAAAAACGCCTAACGGTATGCAAATGACCGAATACAACGGGGTTGTACAAATAGAAGTAAACCACTTGGCAAATCAGGTGGAAGTAAATCTGGTAAAACAGGAAGCCTCCGAACTTTCCCAAACGTTCGCCGCATTCATGGGATCGGGAGCCCATTCCGTAAAAATATGGATACGGTTCACACGACCGGACAATTCCCTACCGACAACGCGGGAAGAAGCCGAAATATTTCAGGCTCATGCTTACCGGAAAGCTGTCAGCCTCTACCAACCGGTATTATCTTACCCCATCGAATTGAAAAACCCGACTTTGGAACAGTTTTGCCGGCAGACATATGATCCGGAACTCTATTATAACCCCCAATCTACTGTCGTCTACCTGCGCCAACCGTTAGAGATGCCTGCAGAAACGACTTACAAAGAAACCGTCCAGGCGGAATCATCCCCCTTTAAACGGTTAATTCCGGGATATGACAGTTTCGATACACTGTCCGCACTTTTTGAAGTGGCACTAAATAAAGCATATCAATCGTTGAGCGAACTCCAACCAAGTCTGCACACCCACTCCGACGAAGACCTAAAGCCCTTGTTGGTTCAGTTAGCCCGGAACTGCTTTTTGGCAGGCATACCCGAAGAAGAAACCACTCGTTGGGCAATCGCTCATTTCTATACAAAAAAGAAAGAATTCCTCGTCCGACAAACAGTGCAAAACGTATATACAAACGCAAAAGGATTTGGCAAGAAATCTCCCCTCTCTCCGGAACAGGAACTGGGGCTTCGTACTGAGGAGTTTATGCAACGACGATATGAGTTCCGCTACAACACCATAACCGCAGTAACGGAGTATCGAGAACGAAACACGTTTTGTTTCTATTTTCGTCCTATTAGCAGCCGTATACGAAACAGTATCGCCATAAATGCGCGATTGGAAGGGTTAAATCTCTGGGACAGAGATGTGATTCGGTATCTCGACTCCGACCGTATACCGATATTCAACCCGATAGAAGATTACCTTTTCAGTTTGGATGTCCGTTGGGACGGACGCGACCGGATACGCGAACTTGCTAACCGAGTGCCTTGCAACAATCCCCATTGGCCAGACCTATTCTACCACTAGTTCCTGAACATGGTTGCTCATTGGCGTCAGATAGATCGGAAACACGCAAATTGTACGGTTCCTTTGCTAGTCGGTCCGCAAGCTTACCGGAAATCAACATTTTGCAGGAGTTTATTACCTCCTGAATTACAAACATATTATAACGACCGTATTGATTTCAGTAACAAACGGGATGCAGAGCTATCTCTCAATCGCTTTTTACTGATCAACCTGGACGAATTCGACCAGAATAAAGAAAATCAACAAGCCTTTCTGAAACATATTCTTCAGAAACCCGTCGTCAATGTAAAGCGTCCGTATGGCACAACTACCGAAGAGATTCGGAGATACGCCTCTTTCATCGGGACGAGTAATCATAAAGACTTACTGACGGACACTTCAGGGAATCGGCGTTATATCGTCATCGACGTCATGGGACCAATAGATTGCTCACCAATTGACTATGAACAACTTTATGCACAAGCCATTCATCATCTTTACAAAAATGAACGTTATTGGTTCGACACACAAGACGAAATGTTTATAGAGGAGGGTAATAAGGAGTTCCAGGTCATGCCGATTGCCGAACAATTGTTTCACGAATATTTCCGCCCGGCTTGTGAAGGCGAAGAGTGTGAACAGTTACTCGCTATCGAAATATTGGAACAAGTACAACACGACAGTAAAATCCATGTTTCAAACTGCAATATTATTCAGTTCGGAAGAATCTTGCAGAAGAACAAAGTACCTTCTACAAGGTCAAAAAGAGGAAACATGTATAAAGTGGTGCGGATAAAGCCTGAAAAAGGATAAATATACGATTTATTGAAGGTGATAGGTGATAGATGAGGTGATAGGTTGAAAAATAACCTATCACCTCTTGAAAGTACGATGAATAGGGAAATACAGAAGATTGGTGATAGGTTGATAGAGAAATTGATGTTTTATCTTGGAGGAGCGAAAATTCATCGAAGACACAGTCTGCAGTGCACTATATCCATAAATTCATGAAACTTGTTCCAATTCTAGTCATTTGGAGAGTATCTTAAACAAACATATTATTAGTAAGGTCTTTCCTTGTCATATTCTTATCCGTTCCTTTGTTTTTCTGCTCAAAAATTCACAATGTAGATTAGTAACTGTAACAAAATAGATTCATGTTTCATTATAGCTGATTATTTTATCTATTTTTGTAGTACAAAAAAATCACTTACTACAGAATACTTTTAATAAAACAGTTATGTTACAAAAAATATTTGGATTCAATCCTAAATCAATGCAACTGAAAACCGAAATATTGGCCGGACTTACTACATTCTTGACCATGTCCTATATTTTGGCTGTTAATCCAAGTATTTTAAGTGTAACTGGCATGGACAAAGGAGCTGTATTTACTGCAACTGCTGTTGCTTCCTTCATTGCCACACTCATCATGTCTACCTGGGCTAAATTGCCTTTTGCATTAGCACCCGGAATGGGTTTAAATGCTTTTTTTTGCATTCACAATCTGTTTAGGTATGGGAAATACATGGGAATTTGCATTAACTGCCGTCCTCATCGAAGGAATCTTATTTATCTTATTAACTCTTTCTAATCTCCGAGAAGCTATGCTCAATGCCATACCAAACTCGTTGAAAAGTGCTATTGGAGCAGGTATCGGGCTATTCATCGCTTTTATAGGATTACAAAATGCCGGTGTAATAACCAATAATGATGCAACCTTAGTGACACTGGATAATATCACGTCAGGATCTCCTTTACTTGCACTCATCGGCCTTGCCATCACGTCTGTATTACTTATCAAAAAGATTAAGGGTTCTATGTTATGGGGAATCCTTGCTACTATGCTAATTGGTATACCCATGGGTATCACAGAATATAACGGGATTATAAGTACCCCACCGTCATTGGCACCAGTTTGCTTTAAATTCGATTTTTCTGAAGTCTTCACAAGTAAAATGGCATTTACCGTATTCACACTTCTGTTTATTGATATGTTTGACACCATAGGTACTCTTGTCGGTGTTTCCAATAAAGCCGGAATGATGGAAAACGGAAAAATTCCACATGTCAAAGAAGCGTTTATGGCTGATGCTATCGGCACTACAGTAGGTGCAATGCTAGGAACCAATACCGTTAGCACTTATGTTGAAAGCGCATCGGGTATCGCACAGGGAGGACGTTCGGGTATTACTTCCTTTGTAACAGCTCTTTGTTTTGCTGTAGCATTACTTTTTGCCCCACTTTTTCTCTCTATTCCAAGTGCAGCAACTTGTCCCATCCTAATATTAGTAGGATTGTTTATGATGTCTCCAATTAAAGAAATTGATTTGGATGATTATACGGAATCAGTCCCTGCATTCATCTGTATCATCATGATTCCGATGGCTTATAGCATTTCTGATGGCATCGTACTTGGGCTTATAAGTTATGTACTTACCAACTTACTTTGTGGTAAATTTAAAAAGATATCAATTACTATGTATATTTTAGCAGCACTATTTACACTCAAGTATTTGGTGTAAATATCTTATATAATATATAAAAAGAAGAAAGTATATCATTTTTCAACAATATACTTTCTTTCCTTTTATGAAATGACAAATACATTGTCACCTCACACCCTATTTATAAATAAAAAAGTTTAAAAGAATAAGCGAAGTTATTTAGTTCTCTTTTTTCTGTTCTCGTTTTCCTTTTTACGCATATCCTGATATTTTTTGTATTGCTCATCAGTTAAGATCTTTTTTATCTTAGCTTCTACTTCTGCTCTCTTCTTTTGCATTTCTTCGCGCGAAGGTCTTTCACCCGATTTCTGTTTAGCAGGTCTCATTTCCTCCAGAGCTGCTTTAAAATCTTTGGCCTGTTTTTCATTCAGTCCCAGATCTGTAATCATTTTCTCTACTCGCTTTTCTCTATCAACTTTCCTTTGTTGACCTTGTGGACGATTTTGTGCAATGCAAACTGTTGTTCCTATTAATAAAGCAACAACTAAACTTAAAATCTGCTTTTTCATATTCTAATTATCATATTAAGTGAATAATGTATATATGACTACATAAATGACCGAAAGTTAATTCCAGTCTAAAGAAAAAAACATCATTTTTGCATTATTTATGTATTAAGCGGTTAGAAGGAATAAATTCTTGCCCACAGCATTTCGTAAAGTGAATACTTGAAATGGCTTTGGATTTTTTGCTGATTTTTTAGTATAGTATTTCACTTTTAATTAGTGATAGTCCCACTTTATCCTTTACCTATAATGCTTAAAAATATAAACGTAATGTAACTTTTATTAGTTACAGAGGAAGCCCAAACACTAGTAAAACTACTTTCCTACTTCGATATAAAACATCAATCAAGTAGATATATTAACGTAAATCTAACCTAATAATGACATTCAATCAGCGGACAATCGACTATCAAATAGAGTACAAATAAAAAAATCACCAAGAAAACAATAATAATAAACAAGACACAAAGTTAATATTAGGGACAAATTAGTTAATATAGGCGCCATAAATAAAATTAACCGGAGTTAATCCTTTAAAAAATCATATAATTATTATACTTTCGCAAAACCGTTAATAAGATAAAACAAAACCTTATTAAATTATAACTAATACAAAATAAAACACTAATTAATGAGAAAGAAAGTATAAAAACACACTACCTTTTTTAGTGAGATTAACATCCTACTAAAGAATACTTAGAATATAAGACCTATTGTTATATCTTTAATTATTAAAAACAATGAAAAAACTATGTACAGAATCACCTCCAGACAACCTTATTTATGAATAATAAGTAGTCAATTATCCCAATTAACCATTATCTAATTAATTATTAAATTCATTCTTTAATCTATTACTTATGAAATTTAATAGAAAAACAAGTTTGAGATTAGGAATTAGTATTCCGCTATTTCTAATCGTTGCATTATCTATTATTAGTGGATGCAATAACAGTGACCTTCCCCCTATTATTTCCAGTGCACAAAGTACGCCACCGGATTTCAGTAAACCAATTATTTTAGAGTCATTCAGCCCAGACAGTGGTGGCGTTGGAACTCAGCTTGTATTGAAAGGACAGAATTTTGGTACAGACAGTAACTATTTGTATGTTACTGTCAATGACAAGAAAGCCAAAATTGTTGGTGTAAAGAACGATTACATTTACGCAGTAGTTCCTGCCCGTGCAGACACTGGATACGTGCGCTTATATGTGGGACAAGGAGACAACGTAGAAGAGTATGCATTGGATAAACCATTCCGCTATAAATTTAAACGTAACGTAACGACTTTAGCAGGTAAAGACCAAGAAAATGGACGTATAGACGGTGACTATGGAGAAGCACGTTTACAACGTCCTTGGTTTCTTCTTGCCGATAAAGATGATGCAATGTACTTTGTTGACGAAGGTCGTGGAACGGATAAAAACGGAGCCTTACGCCGCGCACGTGAAGACTTAATAGAAACATTAGTACAATGTTCAGCAGGGCCATTCCAATCACCTACTTGTTTGGCTTTCAGTCAGAACGAGGATACACTTTATATAACCAATAAATCCAGTCATGAGGTAACAACAGATGTTAATATCCTCTATTGTACACGTGCCGGAGGATTTGTTGATACTAAACCTTTCGTTTATATGAAAGCGCAAAAACACAGGGAATTGCAGTAAATCCGAAAACTGGAGAAGTTTTCTTCGACAGCCAAACAGACGGATATATTTATCGATATACTGGCACCGGTAAGACTGCAACGCAAGAAGATACACCATACGAACAACTCTTCCGTATCAGTGGAAGTTCAAATGTGGAGATGAGAATGTTATTCTCCCAAGATGGTTCCACACTTTATGTTGTAATTCGTAATAGACATTGTATCTATAAAATAAATTATGATACAGAAACTCGTACATTTGGTGTTCCGGAAATGTTTGCAGGACTTTGGGGAGAGTCTGGATATGCCAACGGAGTTGGAACAGGAGCACGCTTTAATTGGCCAGGACAACCTGCTCTTGATGAAGATGGAAATCTATATGTCCCTGACAAAAGCAATCATTGTATCCGCAAAATAACTCCACAAGGTGAAGTTTCATTATATGCCGGTAAAGGTACCGAGGCAGGTTATAAAGATGGTACTCCCGATCGTGCCCGTTTCCGTGATCCTGAAGCCGTCGTATTTTTGAGTGACGGTGCTATGTATGTAGCCGACCGAAACAATCACTGTATACGTCGAGTTGTAGTAGAATAAATAATATGAAAAATAAACAGATAATTATAATATATTATGAATAACATACAGCGGGCAATTTTTATGTTACTACTCTTACTGGGTACACAAATCTCAAGCTTTGCCCAGCAGTCGAGACAAAACAATACGATTGAAGTAAAAGGTATTGTAAGAGATGAAATGGGGCCAGTCATTGGAGCTTCTATTATAGCCAAAGGACAACCAGGATTGGGAGTAACATCTGATATAGATGGAAAATTCAAATTAAAAGTTAGTCAATTTGATATTCTGGTCATTTCATTTCTTGGCTACGATGCAGTCGAACTCCCGATTGTGAAAATCAAAGATATCTCAAATGTAGATATCAAATTAACTGAAAGTAGTAAAAAAATCGACGAAGTCGTAGTTACAGCTAGTGGTACACAAACCAAGAAGACTCTAACTGGTGCTTATACATCTGTAGATATTAAACAATTAGCATCTCCTTCTGGAAATCTGACAAATTCTTTAGCAGGAGTGGTTCCTGGTATCATTGCTGTTCAAAGTTCAGGTGAACCGGGTGAAAACATGTCTGAGTTTTGGATTCGAGGTATTAGTACATTTGGTAGCGGTAGTGGAGCACTTGTATTGGTAGATGGAGTAGAACGAAGCATGAATGAAATACCGGTACAAGATATTGAATCCTTCTCTATTCTGAAAGATGCATCTGCTACAGCTCTCTATGGTTCCAAAGGTGCAAATGGTGTTGTATTAATTACCACCAAACGAGGTAAACCAGGTAAAATTAATATCAGGGCTCGTTTTACTTATGGTTATAATCAAACAGGACGTATGCCACAGTTTGCCAATGCATATGATTGGGCTACATTAGCAAATGAAGCCAAAATAGGACGTTATGAAAGTCCTCTGTATACCCCAGAAGAACTCAATATTATCCAAAACGGACTAGACCCTGATTTGTATCCTAATGTAAACTGGCAAGATCTTATGCTGAAAAAAGGAAGCCCACAATACAAAGCAGAAATCAGCTTCTCAGGAGGAGGTGATAATGTTAGATACTATGTATCTGGACAATATTATGATGAAAATGGTATTTACAAGACTCAAAGTTCAGAAAATAAATATAATACCAATTCCACTTACAAACGATACAATTATCGTGCAAATGTTGATATGAATCTAACTAAAACCACTTTAGTAAGAATTGGAGTAGGTGGATGGTTAGTTGACCGCACACAACCAGGTGCAGAAGGAGACAATATCTGGGGATCATTCTCAGAATTTACTCCTTTAAGTTCTCCACGTAAATATTCAACCGGACAGTGGCCCCATGTTAATGGTCGTTTGACACCTGAAATTCAATTAACTCAAACTGGATATAGAACCATATGGGAAAATAAAGCAGAATTAAACGTTACTTTACAACAAGAACTAAATTTTATTACTAAAGGGTTGATATTTGAAGGTACTTACGCATTTGATACACAAAATTCAAATATTACCAATCGCCGTAAATTACCTGAATTGTGGGTAGCTCAAAACTATCGTGATCAAAAAGGTCAGTTAATTCTTCGTAGGACATCTAATCCACAGACGATGACTCAAACTGTGACGACCGAAGGCTGGAAACGTAATTATTTACGTGCCCATTTAAAATACAATAGGTTATTTGCAGAGGTTCACCGCGTAGGAGCTTATGCCATGATTTATCAAGAACAAAATGCAGATACCAGACTTGCCAATGAAGGTGATATTATCGCCTCTATACCTCACCGTAATCTCGCCTATTCAGGAAGTTTTACTTATGCATTCCGCGACAGATACTTGGTGGAGTTCAATTGGGGATACACAGGATCCGAAAATTTTGAGCATGGCAAACAATTTGGCTTTTTCCCTTCCTATTCTGCTGGATGGGTTATTTCTGAAGAACCTTTTATTAAAAGAATTGCACCATGGCTAGAAATGCTTAAAATTAGAGGTTCTTATGGTTTAGTAGGTAATGATAATATCGGTGGACAACGTTTTCCTTACATTTCTTTAATAGGAACGACCAATGGTTATAACTGGGGAGAATTCGGTTCTCACGGAATTCAAGGATACCGTATAACAACAGTTGGAACTCCAAAATTAACCTGGGAAACTGCCAAAAAATACAATTTAGGTATTGATTTCAACCTTTTTAATAGTAAAATAACAGGTACAGTGGATATCTATAAGGACGTACGCGATGATATTTTCATGAGACGTAATCACATGCCATTAACTACAGGTCTGGCCGATCAAACCCCAATGGCAAATGTTGGACGTATGAAAGCCACAGGATGGGATGGCAACATTGCTTTTTTACAACGAATCGGACAAGTAGATATTACATTACGCGCCAACATGACTTACCAAAATAATGAAATTGTAGACCGTGATGAAGCAGCTAATGAACTTTGGTATAAAATGGATAAAGGATTCCGCCTCAATCAGACACGTGGTTTGATTGCGCTTGGATTATTCAAAGATCAAGAAGATATAGATTGCAGCCCATCACAAACAGGATTAGCAACAGATGGACGCCCCGTTTTACCTGGAGATATCAAATACAAAGATGTAAATGGTGACGGTGTTATTACAGATGATGATTATGTACCATTAGGATATAGAGAAATGCCAGGCTTACAATATGGTATGGGTGCAAGTGTCCAATGGAAAAATCTTTATGTTAATGTTTTGTTCCAGGGAGCTGGTAGACGTGACTGGTTTGTGGGTGGAAACGGACCTCATGCATTCCATAACGGAATGACAGGTAACATTCTTCAAGAATGGTAGATGGGAACCGTTGGAGTCCAAGAGAAGTCTCTGGTACAGCTGACACAGAAAATCCGAATGCAGACTGGCCACGTTTAACTTGGGGGAATAATGCAAACAACAATCGTAAATCTACTTTCTGGATGAAAAACGGACGTTACTTACGCCTAAAAAATGTGGAAGTTACTTATGATCTTCCCAAAGCGTTTGCTCGCAAAGTATATATGAGCAATATACGTCTAGGCTTTGTTGGAGAAAATCTCTACACCTGGAGTCCATTTAAATGGTGGGATCCGGAAGGAAACAATGAAAGCGGTTCTAATTATCCAATTAGCCGGACATACTCATTCTCAGTTCAAGTTGAATTCTAACAAAATATTAAATATGAAAAAATTAATATTCAACATAATAGCAATAGGGACAATCTTTATGCTTAGTTCATGTGCCGATTATCTTAATGTAGATAAATATTTCTACGATCAACTTTCTCTGGATTCGGCATTTGCAAAGAAAATTTATGTAGATGGATGGTTGGCTAATGCCTATGAAGGAATGAATTTTATGGCAGAGTTTAAAGAGCGTTACCGCTGGGGTTCTGATGACCTGATTAATCCAGACGAAAAGGCAATGCAGAATGGTAATTACAGTGCTGATGACCCATTAGACAATATGGATGGTCGTGGTGCAGCCGGTACAATGTATAAGGTATACGAGACAGTACGCAAAGCTTCCACATTTATTGACAATGTCGGCAGATGTCCCGAACTAACACTCACAGAAGTCTCTGATTATACCGCACAAGCACATTTCCTACGCGCTTATGCTTATTGGTCTTTACTTCGTAGATACGGTCCTATTCCCTTAATTCCTAAAGAAGGATTAGATGTGAACCTTTCATATGAAACACTTTCATTGCCACGTTCCAAATTCGATGATATCATTAACTTTATTAACGAAGATCTGGAGCTTGCAGCTGTAAATCTACCGGTAAGACGTACCATTAATAACATGGGACACCCTACCAAAGGAGCTGCTCTGACTTTACGTGCACGAGTACTTCTGTATGCAGCAAGTCCATTATTTAATGGAAATACAGACTTATTTAACATGAAAGATAACGTAGGGAATCAATTAATTAACCAAACTTATGATGAAGGGAAATGGGCACGAGCTGCTGCCGCAGCTAAAGACGTAATGGAATTAAATCAATATTCATTAAATATCATAAAACCATCAGCAACAACTATCATGCCTCCACACCATGCAGAATATTCGGATAAAGAATTTCCTAACGGCTGGGCTGATGTTGACCCATATGCATCGTATAAATCAATTTTTGATGGAACAATCCTTGGTTCTAAAAATGATGAATTGATTTTCACCCGTACCAATGAAGGACATAACACTATTAGAGGATTAGTGGAGTCTTGCATACCACGAACCTTAAATGGAGGTAATAAAATTGGCGTTTCCCAAAAAATGGTAGATGCTTATTATATGAATGACGGACGTACCATCCAAGAAGGAAAAGCTGACGGCTATTACCAAGAAAGAGGCTTTACAACTAGTTCAACAGAATATCCATTTCTACCAGCAAAAGTCTCATTACAATATGCTAACCGAGAACCCAGATTCTATGCATCTATTGCATATAATGGTTCTATTTGGGAATGCGAAAGTGCGAACGAAAGTAAATATAGAAGGCAACAGCTTTTCTACTACAAAAATGAGAACGACGGAAAACTAGGATTCAAAGAAGATCTCCCTTTAAGTGGTATTGGTTTCAAAAAATTCTATAATCCTGAAGATGCGTTAACGACTGGGGGATATGTGGTAAACAAGACAGAACCTTCAATGCGTTATGCAGAAGTACTATTGATTTATGCAGAAGCACTTAACGAGCTGACTACCACGCATAATGTAGTAACCTACAACGGAAATAGTACGACCATTTCACGTGATATTGAGGAAATGAGATATGCTTTAAAACAAATCCGTTTCCGTGCCGGTTTACCAGATTTTAAGGATGATATATATGCTGATCAAGGTGAACTCCGTACCAGAATAAAAAGAGAACGACAAATAGAATTTCTTGGTGAAAATGCTTTCCGTTTCCTTGATAATCGTAGATGGAAAGATGCTATGGTAGAAGAAAATATGCCATTAATGGGTTGTAATATCAACATCAGTTATGATGAAGATAAGATACAATTATATTATGTACCTACAGCCATTACTTCAATGCCTAAAAACTTTGAACAAAAAATGTATTTCTTCCCTATACCGACCGAAGAACTGAAGCGAAATGTAAATATGACCCAAAACCCAGGATGGCAATAACAACATAATTAAGTTATAAATATGAAACAGATTAAAAATATAAGTCTTATTTCCTTGCTTTTATTGGCGTTTTCTTCTTGTGTAGACGAGTTAGATGACGAATTATTCACAAAGTTCACTAACCTGAAACTAAGTGGATGGCAAGAAACGTCCTTGAATATTGAAGAGGATAATACAGCTATATTACCTCTATATTTTGGAATAAACGGAACTTCCGGTAATGATAAAGATATTCAAATCAAAGTTGGTTTTGATGCTGATACATTAGATGCCTATAATTGGGAGAAATATAAGAATGAAACAAGTAAATACTACCAACAGTTACCCGAGGAAAGTTTTACTTTAAATCAAAATACATTTACAATCAAAAAAGGAGATCTAAACACAAGTGGGTATTGTACAATAGACCTTTCCCTTATTGGAGATTTGTATGATAATTACGTATTGCCTTTGAAAATCACATCTTCTGTAGGCGAACCTATCGGTCCAAATAAATATTCTAAAGCATTGTATCACATTGCCTTTAAGAATCATTTTTCTGGAAACTTTGCTGGATATGGTACTATAAAAGAAGAAGGTACCAGCTATACCACTTCAGCTAATGGTAAAACGTTGTATGCAATTTCTAGAAATAAATGTTATATGTATGTAGGTAATGTAACACGTGATAATAGTACTGACTTCAAACAATATATCGTTGAATTAACGTATGACGAGACAACTAAGAATATTACATTAAGTACAAAAAACAGTGCGTTAGATCTAGAAGCAGAACCTGTCAGTATTACACGTAAATATACCAAAAATACCACTGATCTGCGTAAGTACAACGAAGAAACTGTCATTGTTATGAATTACAAATATAACGATTTGTCAGAAGGCAGCTCCGCACGTTATTCATATGAAGGTACATTGACGATGAACCAAAGCGTATGGGCAAAAGACTATCCAGATGTACCTATAGAAGATGAAGAGGAGTAAACGAAGAGTAATTATTAACTAAAGATTAATAAACATGAAAAAAATATTATTCATACTATCAATAGTAACGCTCCCACTAGTGTTTACCAGTTGTAGCGATGATGACGACAATGGAGGTAATACTATTCCCGCTGATGCCGTAGAACTGAAAGTAGATGAAACAGAATTGCAGATTGCACAAGAAAATAGCCGTATAGTGAATATTACGGCTGGTAATGGAGATTATAAGGTAACTTCCTCTAATGAAGAAGTGGCAACAGCCACTGTCGATGGTAAAGTGATTACAATTACAGCACTTCCAACAGATAATAATGCGGAAGCAATAATTGTTGTGACAGACAAATATTATAAAAGAGCTTATATTAAAGTAGAAACGGCTGCTGTCTTTGGAATACGTCTTAATAAATCGGAAGCCACTCTTTTTTCCCAAGTTGACGGACAGGATGTATTCACGTTCAAAATTATCACTGGTAACGGTGGATATAAGGTAGAATACCTTGAAAACCCTGATAATTGTACAGAACTAATCGGAATAGAAGATATAGAAACGACCGGTACTTTTACTGTGAAAGGTTTAGATAATGGTACAGCCAAAATCAAAATAACCGATAAATTAAATAAATCTCTAACAGTTGTTACAAAAGTAATTGCTCCAGATCCACTCATAACAAATTACGACGGAAAGATTCTACAATTTAGTGCAACACAACAGAACGGAAAAGTAGAAATAATCAGTGGTAATGGAGGATATAAATTGGAAATTGCTGATCCAAGCATTGTTAAAGCATCCATGAACGGCAGTACAATTGAAATAACCGGTAAGAAAAATGGTTCTACATACATCACAATTACTGACTCTAAGAAACAAGAGAATAAATTGACTGTAACAGTAGATGGAAAGAATTATGGCTTAGCGCTCGATAACAAATTCTGGCTCTATGCAAATTTCGGAAATATAACTGATAATAAGCTTGTTAAAGTCAAACAAACAACTTGGGAAATCATTTGTCGTTTGAACTCACTTTCATGGTTAGAGACATTTATTGGTATGGAAGGGAAATGTCTATTACGTGGAACAGGAGATGGTTCACATATTGAATTATCAGCATTAGGAGATGCCTTTAAGTTCCATAGTAAAACTGAACTTAAAACAAATGAATGGATACATATCGCATTTGTTATAGACTGTTCTAAAACTAATCATAAAGAACAATACCGCTTATTTATCAACGGAGAAGAAGATGATTATATCATCGACAATCAAAGTAATAGACATGAAGAAGTAGATTTAGCCTCAAGTAATGACGATAACAAATTCACACTTGGACGTGCCTGTGGTGACGACCGACGTATGCTGAATGGTTCTATCGGAGAAGCTCGTGTATGGACTGTTGCCCGTACGCCAGAGCAAATCAGAGCTAATCTGTGGAGACTAACAGAAAAGGACCCTGTAGGCTTACTAGGCACTGGGAATTTAACGCCGGAATTGAAACAAATTATATTCAAGATATTGCCGGAGGAAAGTTTGAAAACAACTTAACCATTTGTGGTAAAGGTGGTGCTATTAGTACTAAAGTACCTATGTCGGCATGGATTGAAAAAGATTATCTAAAATAATAAAAACGAAACGATATGAAAACACTTTATAAGTTATTATTATTATCCTTCCTGTTTACTTGGACATTTTCATCTTGTAGCGATGACGATGACGTAACATCCTTAATAAAAGATCCTGTCATAGATACTGTGGCTCCGGTTTCATTGTTACGTGCAGAAGTAACAGAGAATGAAAACGAACTGCTAGTCAAATGGACGAATCCGATGAACAAAGATGTGTATCGGGTAGAGATTTCTTATTCAGCAGTCACCGCCCGTGCATTTTCCGGGAGTCCTATACTTGTTGAAGCATCTAAAGGTACCGAAGGAGAAGTACTCATTACTGTACCTTGCTATGATGTCTATACCATTTCTGCAGTAGCCATAAATAAAGCAGGTATACGCTCCCCCAAAGAAAGTGTAAAGGCAGAACCTTATCTTCCTAAAGCTACGGAATCTGACGACAAAGAAGAATAAAATATCTGAAATCTAAAATAGGAACCATCACAGAACTCAATTTTGTGATGGTTCTCTTTTATAAGTACATTCTGATACGGGAAGAAAATACACAAAAAATCTTTCAGAATTTTGGAATGACCCGTTTTTACATTGATCCCAAGTTACAAGGAGTAGAAAAGAAAAACGGAGAGAGTTTTTCAACTTTCTCCGCTTCAGTACCCAGACCCGGGGTCGAACCGGGATGGAAGTGAATCCACTGGTGTTTGAGACCAGCGCGTCTACCGATTCCGCCATCTGGGCGCATACTTGATCTCTCAATTGCGGTGCAAAGATACGACTTAATTTTAAATTCACAATAGTTTCGCTAAAAAAAGGAGCAAAAATTTATAAAACATATCTGAAACGCTTCTATATTCAGAGAATAAAGTGTACATTAGCAGAAACTTTAAAAAGAGTCACAATCATGACAGGTAAAGATAATTATTGTGTTATTATGGGGGGCGGTATTGGCAGTCGCTTCTGGCCTTTCAGCGTAAATCGTTGCCTAAGCAATTTCTTGATTTCTTCGGAACTGGTCGTTCACTCCTTCAACAAACCTTCGATCGTTTCAAAAAAGTAATTCCAACTGAAAATATTCTAATTGTCACCAACACTATATATGCTGATTTGGTGAAAGAACAGTTACCTGAACTGGATAAAAGACAAATTCTGTTAGAACCAGCTAGAAGAAATACTGCACCTTGTATTGCCTGGGCTGCTTACCACATTCGTGCCTTGAATCCAAACGCTAATATTGTAGTAGCTCCTTCGGATCATTTGATTCTGAAAGAAGAAGAATTTCTCTCTGCTATCGAAAAAGGATTAGATTTCGTTTCACGTTCCGATAAACTTCTAACATTAGGTATCAAACCTAATCGTCCAGAGACAGGGTATGGATATATACAAATTGATGAACCAGCTGGCAATAACTTCTATAAAGTCAAAACATTCACAGAGAAACCTGAATTGGAACTCGCGAAAGTATTTGTAGATAGTGGTGAGTTCTATTGGAACTCGGGACTCTTTATGTGGAACGTAAATTCAATAATAAAAACCGAAGAACTACTTTTACCTGAACTTGCGTCGAAACTGGCACCTGGCAAAGATATTTATGGAACTGATAAAGAAGCAGCATTTATTGAAGAAAACTTTCCCGCATGTCCCAATGTATCAATAGATTTTGGTATCATGGAGAAAGCTGACAACGTATATGTATCTCTAGGAGATTTCGGATGGTCCGACTTAGGTACATGGGGGTCTCTTTACGACTTGTCAGAAAAAGACATGGATGGGAATGCTGCACTAAGCTGTAACTCCCTAATTTATAATAGCAAAGATAATATAGTGGTTCTCCCTAACAATAAATTAGCCGTTATCGACGGCTTAGAAGGTTATCTTGTAGCTGAATCAAATAATGTATTATTGATCTGTCCAAAAAATGAAGAACATGCCATCCGCAAATATGTGAACGATGCACAAATGCAATTGGGAGACGATTATATTTAATGAATAACTAAAAATGAGGAATGAAGAGTGGTTGTGCATTATATTGCAAAATAGTTCTTCATTCCTCATTCTTAGTTATTCATTTTCAACAATCTTTCCCTTTAAATGATTTCTATTTCTCGTTCCTTGCAAAGTTGCAAACCTAGATCTTTCAATCTAAACTTCTGAATTTTCCCACTACCAGTCATAGGGAATTCATCGATAAAGAATATATATTTGGGTATCTTATAGCGGGAAATTTTATTTCTACAAAAATCACGTACATCCGATTCACTTATTTGAGCCCCTTCATGCAAGATAATAAACGCACCAACTGCTTCACCATACTTCTTAGAAGGAATACCTGCAACCTGAACATCTTTCACACCCTCAAGCTGATAAAGAAACTCTTCTATCTCACGAGGATAAATATTCTCACCACCACGTATAATCATATCTTTAATACGCCCAGTAATACGATAGTTCCCATTTTCGTCTTTAATGCCTAAGTCACCAGAATGTAAAAAGTTGTTTTTATCAATCACTTCTGCCGTAGCTTCCGGATTCTTATAATAACCTTTCATAGTATTATATCCACGGTTACACATTTCACCTTGTACGCCTACCGGGCATTCTTCACCCGTCTCTGGATCAATCACTTTGACTTCTGTAAACTCAAAATCTCGCCCTACAGTATTACAACGTACCTCAAACGGATCATCGATGCGTGTGGCCGTCATACCTGGTGCAGCTTCTGTCAAGCCATATACACTGGTGACTTTCATATACATTTTTTCCTCTACCTGCTTCATCAATTCCACAGGACACAGTGAACCTGCCATAATGCCCGTACGCAAACAAGACATATCAAATAGATCAAACATAGGATGATTCAATTCAGCAATAAACATAGTCGGCACACCATAAAGAGCAGTACAACGCTCTTTATGAATGGAAGCCAATACAACCAATGGATCGAAGCGCTCCACCATCACTTGTGTACAACCATGTGTCAAACAGTTCATAGTAGCCAATACCACACCAAAACAATGGAACAATGGTACACAACAACAAAGTTTATCATCAGCAGTAAACTTCATATGCTCCCCTGTCAGGAAACCATTGTTACTAATATTGTAATGAGTAAGCATCACGCCTTTCGGAAAACCAGTCGTTCCCGAAGTATACTGCATATTCACCACATCGTGACAATCAACTTTACTCTTCATTTCATTCAGCCGATCGTCTTCTACATTATCTCCCAACAATAGAATTTCTGCAGTATTATACATTCCACGATGTTTTTCCTGACCGACATAAATCACATTCTTCATATAAGGGAAACGCTCACTTTTCAAATGACCACGTTCACAATTTTTCAGTTCAGGAAGCATTGCATAGGTCATTTGCACAAAGTCGCTGTCTTTCTCACCATTGACAATACAAAGAGTGTGCATATCGGAATTCTTACAAAGATATTCCAGTTCAGCCTGCTTATAGTTCGTATTCACAGTCACATATACTGCACCAATCTTTGCGCAGGCATATAATAATGTCAGCCAATCGGGCACGTTAGCTGCCCAAATACCTACATGCGTACCTCGTTCCACACCTATAGCGATCAAACCTTTCGCCATATCGTCTACACGACGATTTAACTGACTCCATGTAAAACGGAGATTGCGGTCGGAATATACAATATATTCTTTATCGGGAGTTTCTTCGGCCCAGTGTTCCAGCCACTGTCCCAAAGTACAGTTCAAAGTAATTGTCATTGGGATTAAATTTAAGATTGATACTTATTACTTAATTATACCGGTGTATAAACAACAGCCAATATTTTTGCCGCCTGACCTTCGTATGCATGGACATGATGAGGCACAATAGAATCATAATAGATACTATCACCTTCCTCCAGTAGATAAGTATGCTTGCCATAACTAATCTCCATCACTCCTTCCATAACCATAATAAACTCTTCACCTTCATGTGATGAAAGTACAAAATCACTATCTTCCGTAGGCATCACATCAATGATAAACGGTTCCATGTGGCGGTCTGCTTTCGACTTGGATAAAGAATGGTACTCCATATGCTTACGAGAATGAATCGCATTATTCGAGAAGCTGATAGCGTCTTTCGCTTCTTTTTTACGGCAAACAACTGGTCCAACTTCATCCTGGTCATCTAAAAAAGTTCCCAAACGAACTCCCAACACACGTGCTATTTTAATAAGTGGTGCTAGAGAGGGTATATCGATATTCTTTTCAATTCGTTCGATCTGTTCCACAGCTAAACCGGAGCGCTGAGAAAGCTCTTCAATGGTAATAGTTTTGTCTTCTCGGAGAGCTTTAATTTTTTCTCCTACAATTTTACTTGTATCCATATTGAAAGTATTTTTGTCTTCAAAGGTTATAAATTATAATTATTAAGCTGCAAAAATAGTAAAATCTTTATTCCATCACAATTATAAGCGTTAAATTCTATCAATCATTCACTACTATAGATACAAAAAAACCGTTTCTCTTTCTCGAGAAACGGTTTTCAAACTTTTCGCTGCAAGTAGATTACTTACGCAAACCGAGTTCTTTAATGATACCACGATATCTTTCGATATCTTTAGCCTTCAGATAGTCGAGCAAGCGACGACGCTTACCTACTAACATTGTTAAAGCTCTCTCTGTACTATAATCTTTTCTGTTGAGCTTCATATGCTCAGTCAGATGAGAAATACGGTAGGAAAACAAAGCTATCTGCGCCTCAGCTGAGCCAGTATCAGTGTTAGACTTTCCGTACTTTCCGAAGATTTCTTGCTTTTTAGCTGCGTCTAAATACATAATTTTTAGAATTTTGATATAGTAAATTGTTCTTTTGAGCGTGCAAAGATAGACATTATCTTTATATCCCACAACGTTTTACAGGAAAAAAGTATGTTTATAGCGTATATTTCTAATCCAATTTTAGTACCTTTGCGCCCAAATAATAGGGATTATATGCAAAATATTCGAAACATTGCAATCATTGCCCATGTCGATCATGGGAAAACAACGCTGGTTGATAAGATGTTATTGGCTGGAAACTTGTTCCGCAGTAACCAAAATAGTGGTGAACTCATTCTGGATAACAACGATTTGGAACGTGAACGTGGTATAACTATTCTTTCCAAAAATGTATCCATCAATTACAACGGTACTAAAATTAATATCATTGATACTCCGGGGCACAGTGATTTCGGGGGTGAAGTAGAACGTGTCTTGAATATGGCTGATGGTTGTATTCTATTGGTGGATGCCTTTGAAGGCCCGATGCCCCAGACGCGTTTTGTATTACAAAAAGCACTGGAAATCGGCTTGAAGCCGATTGTAGTAGTAAACAAGGTCGATAAGCCAAACTGTCGTCCGGAAGAAGTTTACGAAATGGTATTCGACTTAATGTTCAGTCTGAATGCTTCTGAAGACCAACTCGACTTTCCTGTCATCTACGGTTCTGCCAAAAACAACTGGATGAGTACTGACTGGAAACAACAGACCGACAGTATCACTCCATTATTAGATTGCATTATCGAAAATATTCCGGCTCCGGAACAATTGGATGGTACTCCGCAAATGCTAATCACTTCATTGGATTATTCTTCATACACAGGTCGTATTGCCGTAGGACGTGTTCATCGCGGTACACTGAAAGAAGGTATGAATGTAACACTCGTGAAACGTAATGGTGATAAGTTCAAAACAAAAATTAAAGAGCTACATGTATTTGAAGGCTTAGGACGCGTCAAAACCGATGAAGTTTCTTCAGGAGACATCTGTGCATTGGTAGGTATTGATGGATTTGAAATTGGAGATACAATCTGCGATTATGAAAACCCGGAAGCATTGCCGCCTATTGCAATTGATGAGCCTACAATGAGTATGTTATTTACCATTAACGATTCGCCATTCTTTGGCAAAGACGGTAAGTTTGTGACTTCACGTCATATCCATGACCGCCTTACAAAAGAACTCGACAAGAATTTGGCTCTACGCGTAAAGAAAAGCGAGGAGGACGGTAAATGGATCGTTTCTGGTCGTGGCGTACTTCACCTTTCTGTGTTAATAGAAACGATGCGTCGTGAAGGATATGAGTTACAGGTAGGACAGCCTCAGGTTATTTTCAAAGAAATTGACGGAGTAAAATGCGAACCGATTGAAGAACTGACAATCAACGTACCGGAAGAATATTCAAGCAAGATCATTGATATGGTGACTCGCCGTAAAGGTGAAATGGTAAAAATGGAAAATACCGGTGAACGTATCAATCTGGAATTTAATATGCCTTCTCGTGGTATCATCGGTTTGCGTACTAATGTATTGACCGCCTCTGCAGGCGAAGCAATCATGGCTCACCGTTTCAAAGATTATCAGCCATATAAAGGAGAGATCGAACGTCGTACCAATGGTTCTATGATTGCTATGGAAGGTGGAACAGCTTTTGCTTATGCTATCGACAAATTACAAGACCGAGGTAAGTTCTTCATTTTCCCACAAGAAAATGTCTATGCCGGTCAGGTAGTAGGTGAACACTCTCACGATAATGACCTGGTGATCAATGTTACCAAGTCAAAGAAACTGACCAATATGCGTGCTTCCGGTTCTGACGAAAAGGCTCGTTTGATTCCACCAATACAATTCTCACTGGAAGAAGCTTTGGAATACATCAAAGAAGATGAATATGTAGAAGTAACACCGAAAGCAATGCGTATGCGTAAAGTTATTCTAGATGAAATTGAGCGTAAACGCGCTAACAAGATCTAATAAATAATAACCAAATCAATATAAGTGACGGGAGATGGAAAATAACTATCTCCCGTTATTTTTTTCTTTAAAAAGAAAAAGATGTATTTATGACCAACAAAACAAATTGTATTTATGAAAATAAAAATAATATTTATCCATTCTTGGCATCTTATTCGCTTCTCACAACAAGATAGCAATAAACTAAATCCTATGTGTTAGACACAGCAGCTAAAATAGTTAGCATGAAGAATATAAATTCTGCCATTCCCACTAATGATTCACTCATTAAAGGGATGAAAGTTACCATATACCATCCACTAACAAAACATCAAGTTAATTATTCAGCTTTTACAAATTCAATATCTTTTTCACCAACCAATAACCTACTCTTGCTTCCGAGATACCTTTCCGCAATCGATGAGGACAGACGAAACAATCTTCTTTGATTTCCGCCTCCATGTAATAAAAACAACAAGAACTATCTTTTTCAAATGCTTTCGCATATTCAAGAATGTGCGTAGAAACAAGAAAATGACAATTAGCAAATTCTTTTAATATCTCATTTACCGCAACAGAAGCTTCAAAAGCATCCTTCGCATTTGTGCCACGGAACATTTCATCCAACACGACTAAGCACCTCTTACCTTTTCCCGCTTTCTCCAACACCTCTTTAACACGAAGTATCTCTGCCATAAAATGACTTCGTCCGTCTCTCAAAGAATCGGGCAAATTGATTGAAGTATATATGCCCTCATATAGAGGACAAACCATTGATTTTACTGGAACAGGTAATCCACAATGCGCTAACCAGACAGCCAGAGTCAATGCTTTTAATGTAGTCGATTTCCCCGCCATATTGGATCCCGTAAAAAGACAGATATTACCTTGGGACATTTCCCAATCATTTACTTGCGCATTCTTCACAAAAGGATGTACTACTCCTTCTACCGAGAAATCCATGCTCCAAACAACCTTTGGAGTGCTACAAAGATTTTTTTCTTCAGCAATCCGATGAGCAGTACGGCAAACATCCAACGTATAAATAACCGACAGCAACTCTTTCAAAGATAGCAAGCGGGTACATCGAAATAAATAATCATATTTATCTATCACATAATTGGAGAATCGGGTATCCTTATCAAACGCCTGTTGCAAGACATTTTTCAGTTCAGTTCCATGCAAGATATCCTGTACCAAATCAATCATATCTTTCCAAAGTTGCGGTACAATTTCCTGTTGCTCTGTAATCCACTTTTCCAAATGATGTAACATTCGAACTATAAGTTTAACCCCTCTACAAACGACATAACGTTGAGAATCATACCTCACAAGACGATCAATAATTGTAGCACAAGACATTATAACATTCGCCTCCCTAATCTGGTCACGATAACTCAGGTAATACTCGATAAAGTCCAACTCTTCCTCATTCAAAGGAAGTTCCGGTAGTGCCCCCCAAGCTATAAGTTTCTGTCTTTTACAGATCATTTCCCAGTCACTCAACGGATACATAATCCATTCCATCATTAAAGATTTCCCTTGCTTCGTTTCCGTTTTCAGAAACAAAGAAGAAAGGGCTTGTTCGTCCTGTACGCCATCCGTTATACTAAGATCTATGCAAGTTTGCTTATCGGTATCCAGATATGTCATAAACAATTATATTATAATACGAGAACAATGAATTCTTAATCCTCAATATAAAATTAGTCCTACAGAACCCGCCAAACAAAGTTAACAAAATCGGATGAAGGTTCCATTTCCATGTTATCAGGAAAACTGAAACAAAGTCACTTGAGAAATAGCTACACATCAGTAAACTGTCGTGAAGTCAGCCAATGATGATGGTCTACAATCTCATGTTTTATCAATGAAAGCATTGCATATCCACCTCCAATAGTAAACATTCCTATTTTAGCGAAAGTGAAAAAAAAGTTTCAAGTAATTTATAATCATTCTCCAGTCGATGTTCTTTCAATATTAATTTTGTTATCTGTGTATCAGTCTTCCATTATCTTCACATTGGTCACCCGTTCCAGCAAAAATCGGCTCTTGTTCCAATGGAATGGTTTATAATCGGAATTCTGCACTATTGTATTATTGCGGAAAATCAAGCCATCTACCGACTTAGCATATAATATAGGTGCATCAAAAGTTTCGAATATATTTCCTTCGATGACAATTCCACCATCTTCCCCTCCATGGAAGTACTTCTGCTGATCTTTTAGATTAGGAATTTCCGGATAAATAGAAATAACAGCATTTGTAAATTGAAACATATTAGTAAGAGCATTTACAAAACGGTTTCCACGAATAAGCACATTACGGCAAGCACCGGTTTCAAACCAACCATTACAATCACCACATAAAAGAATGGCTGCTCCTGAAGTATGATCAAAAAGATTATTCTCTATAATTGTTTTTCGGGGGGTACTGAACAGACTCCCGCGAGCACGATTATTACGTATTACATTATTGGCAAAAAACACCTCCGGAGTCCAAGTCAAATTCTCAATACCAAAACCAGCCTTTTCATTAATCATTGGATCGATCGGTTCTTGAAAAGTAATGCAGAACTCACGGGCACCCTGAACCCCTTCTTTATCATATGGACGAATAGAAACAATATGATTCACTCCCTCAATAATTTCCATAGTCTCCGAGCGGATGAACTGCACACTGTCACCTTGGTATCCCCAATCAAATCCCCATGCCTGATTATGCATATAGCGTCCTACCAAAGTATTATCATCCAGTCTCTTAATGACTTTCAGGTAGGTGCCATGCACATTAATTGCATCATCCATCATTCCCTCATAAAGCCCATTTTGAGAAACAATCACTCCTTTACAACCGGAAAAGTGGGTTGCATCCGCTTGAGTAGTAAAATAACGCAGATCGTTTTCTCCCCTCAGGCAAACACTGAATCCATCTAAAGTTATATTTTCACAAAGTTGTGCCAATAATCCCATGCCTTCAGCATAATGTATCTTTACGTTCTGCAATGTAGTGTTTACATCATGAGACAGAAAGATTCCCGGTGTAGGTCGTTCTCCTGTCCTCATTGCAACCACTGTCCCCGGAATCAGACGCTTATCTTTCCACTGAGGAGCGTTCAGGCAATCAGAAGAAACTTCTCTGATCCCTTTAGTCGGACAATGTAAATCACTCGTTTTATATACCAGCCTTTTTGTTTCCTTCTCAAAAGCGATACCGCTACCTGGCTGTATTTGCCAACCGTCACCATAGTTTTCAAATACCGAATCCTTCCTAATCCGATATTTCACCCATGGAGCCGGTCTGAAAGTAATTCCATACTCAGGAGTATTATCAATGATTTCTACTTGCGCAATATGCGGATTTTCGAAGTCAATGCTGAAATTCTTTAAAGTACAATTGACAGAACGTAACAAAGACAACGGAATCATTCTTCCATGAAAAATAAATTCAGCCCCTTGCCCGTCCAATACTAAATTGGATAAATCTTCCAATGCTATTCCCACCTTTTTGGGATTACTTTGATCATGATTGGATATATAGTATTCACGCACATCCGCACCCGTCTCATAAAAATCATATCTTCCAGTAGAGAATCTCAGAACGATCTCATCACCAAATTCACACTCAGCTTTTATTTTTGCGATCACCTTTCGCAAAACAGGACTGGCATTTTTTCGGCTATCAGCCTTCAATCCCAATTTAGACATATCATATACACGCTCCTTTGCATTCGTAGAAAGCCCTATGGACAGAAGAATAAGGCAACAAAGAAATGATTGTAGTTTTCTCATATTACAGTAATTTGGTTTATATCATGTCTATACAAAGATACAACATAACCTACATATTTACAAGTTATTACTTTCATTCCTTACCTACGGAAATTACTCATAGAGATGAAAGTTATCAATACAGAAAAAGGCGGCTCCTTTCGGAACCGCCTTCTCATATCTGAATCCAATAAATTAGAGTTTCGGACCAGCAGCAACCAAAGCTTTACCAGCTTCGTTACCTGTAAACTTAGCGAAGTTCTTAATGAAACGTCCAGCCAAGTCTTTTGCTTTTTCTTCCCATTTACAAGCACATTCGTAAGTGTCGCGTGGGTCAAGGATTTTCGGATCAACACCCGGAAGTTCTGTAGGAACAACGAAGTCGAAGAAAGGAATCACCTTAGTAGGAGCTTTATCGATAGAACCATCAAGGATAGCGTCGATGATACCACGAGTATCTTTGATAGAAATACGTTTGCCAGAACCATTCCAACCAGTGTTTACCAAGTAAGCCTTAGCACCAGTCATTTCCATCTTCTTAACCAATTCTTCTGCATATTTAGTTGGATGCAATGACAAGAAAGCAGCACCAAAACAAGCAGAGAATGTCGGAGTCGGTTCAGTGATACCACGTTCTGTACCAGCCAATTTAGCAGTAAATCCAGACAAGAAGTAGTATTGAGCTTGTTCAGGGTTCAGGATAGATACCGGAGGCAATACACCGAATGCATCAGCAGACAAGAAGATAACTTGTTTAGCATGAGGACCTTTAGACACCGGTTTAACGATATTTTCAATGTGGTAGATAGGATAAGAAACACGAGTGTTTTCTGTTACGCTCTTATCTGTGAAGTCGATCTTACCATCAGCAGCAACAGTTACATTTTCAAGCAAAGCGTCACGTTTGATAGCATTGTAGATATCTGGTTCACTTTCTTTGTCCAAGTTAATAACTTTAGCATAGCAACCACCTTCATAGTTGAATACACCTTCATTATCCCATCCATGTTCGTCATCACCGATCAATTTACGTTTCGGATCAGTAGACAAAGTAGTCTTACCCGTTCCAGACAAACCGAAGAAGATAGCTGAGCTAGTTCCTTCCATATCTGTGTTAGCAGAGCAGTGCATAGAAGCAATACCACGAAGTGGGTTCATGTAATTCATGATAGAGAACATACCTTTCTTCATTTCACCACCGTACCAAGTATTCAAAATAACTTGTTCTTTAGTCTTCAAGTTGAAAACTGTAGCAGTTTCAGAGTTCAAACCAAGTTCTTTGTAGTTATCAACTTTAGCTTTAGAAGCGTTGAAACATACAAAATCAGGTTCTCCGTAGTTAGCAAGTTCTTCAGCAGTCGGGCGGATGAACATGTTAGTTACGAAGTGAGCCTGCCAAGCCACTTCCATGATGAAACGTACTTTCATACGAGTAGCTTCGTTAGCACCACAGAAAGTATCAACAACAAACAAACGTTTGCCAGACAATTGATTTACAGCTTTTGCTTTAAGATCAGCCAAGCCTCTTCAGTACAAGGTTTATTGTCGTTTTTGTATTCGTCAGAAGTCCACCATACAGAATCAGCAGAAGCTTCATTCTTAACGAAGAATTTATCTTTAGGAGAACGACCGGTATAGATACCTGTCATCACATTAACAGCACCTAATTCAGTTACTTGACCTTTTTCAAAGCCTTCAAGACCTGGTTTTGTTTCTTCAGCGAACAAAACATCATAAGACGGGTTGTGCAGGATTTCAGTTACACCTGTAATTCCGTACTTGCTCAAATCTAAATTTGCCATTTTCTTTTGAATTAATTTAAATTGGTATTTCGTTTATTATCTCTTTTTTTACCTTAACATGGAAGAGTCTTGGGTACTCCTTTTATAATCCGAGGACAAAAGTAATACTTTCTTTGAAAAGCAAGAAGCTATTAGAGAAATTTTTCCCTAATAGAATCTCTTTTATAAATTCCTAACAATATCTGCAAACTGAATATTGCAATTTGAAAGATTATCATTTACTTTGCAAGGCAGTATGTTATCAATATGATAAATATAAGATTAAATAACGATTTAAATATAATATGAAAGTAATTGATTTTAGCCAGACAAATTCCATTCTAAACCAGTATGTTGCTGAAATAAGAAATGTAGAAGTTCAGAATGACCGTCTGCGTTTTCGCCGCAATATCGAGCGAATTGGAGAAATTATGGCTTACGAAATAAGCAAGGAGTTACAATATTCAGTAAAAAACATACAGACTCCTTTAGGGATTTCTCCGGTCAGTACCCCAGATAATAAAATAGTTATCAGTACTATTCTTCGTGCCGGATTACCTTTTCATCAAGGCTTCCTAAGCTACTTCGATCAAGCAGAAAATGCTTTCGTCTCTGCATATAGAAAATATAAAGACAAGTTAAAATTTGATATACATATTGAATATATAGCTTCTCCACGTATTGACGAAAAAACATTGATAATTACAGACCCAATGTTAGCAACAGGTAGTAGTATGGAGTTAAGTTATCAGGCTATGCTGACCAAAGGTCATCCTTCAGAAATCCACATTGCTTCTATTATTGCCAGCCAACAAGCTATTGATCATATAAAGAATGTATTTCCGGAAGACAAGACAACGATCTGGTGTGCAGCCATCGACCCTGAAATCAACGAGCATTCTTATATTGTACCCGGATTGGGAGATGCAGGTGACTTAGCTTATGGAGAGAAAGAATAATATTCTACCAAAACTAATTACATCTGAAATCTTATTCTAATATACTAATTCATAAAGGTGATCATCTCAACTGTTTCTTATTTAGGGTACATCTCGAGAAGAAGCAGCTGAGATTATATATGTATCAAGAAGTCCTTAAATATTTTTTCAAACCATCTTTACGGCAAAATCTGTACAAAATATAGTATTACTTAGATTAATGGAATTAGGTTGAATAAATCATTTCTATCACCTTTGATAGACAAAACCTCGTCTCCGGTCGATTTTATTTTTCTCAGTTCCTATATTTGCCTAACTTTGATTCAATAAAATCAATTAAAAAGATAACAGATATGAAAAATAACATGAAAATTGTTGGGGCCATGATATGCTTTATGACCTTTGCCGGTTTTGCAATTGCACAAGAAACGCCCGAATCTCAAGCCAAACAACAACAGGAAAAACGCCTTCCCCACGAAGTGCCTAATCCGGAAAAGATAGCAATGCGAATGACGGAACAGATGCAGAGATCATTGCAACTAACTGAGAAACAATACAACAAGATTTATAAACTTAATTTGAAAGAACAAAAAAAACGCTTTAATTTGATGCAATATGCTGAAAACAAAGGTTCATTTATGAGAGGAGGGTTCGGAATGGGAGAAGGACGTCCTCCTATGCCGATGGGTGGAGGTGAACCTCCGATGGCAAGGGAAGGTGGATTTCCCAGTAGAATGGGAGGAAGACCACGAATGCAATTAGATGATGATTCTGCCGAAGCTCTAAAAAAAGCAGCAGAAGCTAAAGATAAAAAAATAAAGAAGATTCTGACCACCGAACAATATGAGAAGTGGAAAGCGGAACAAGAAGCCAATCGTGCCAAAGCGGCTCAAATGAGAAAATCAAATGATAACCGCCCAAGAAGGGAATAAAATCACAATGGCATATAATCTACACTCAATAAATAATTAAAAACAGTTTTTTGTTTTCATAATTTTTTAGTGAATACAAAACGGTTCTCTTCGTGAGGAAAGGAGCCGTTTTTATTTTCCTAGACTTCAAATAGTCATCTTCTGTGCATTATCTGTTGTCTTCGGATAAAGTCTCGGTTGCCCGCTCCTTGTATGTAGGGTTCTTCTTCTATAATATATTATCAACTTAATTCTTATTTTGGTTTCATTAATAAATAGGCTGTTGGCTATTAATATAAATCATATCCTTTATTAATAGCAAACTTATCCTTTATCAATAGATAACTTACTCTCTATTAGGAGAAAACTTATTTTTCTCTTATATAAAACTATAACCGCAAGCTCCGGTTATATAACTGAAACTTTTGATTATATAATCAAAGGTTCCGGTTTTATAATCAGGACTTGCGGTTATAATCCCTTTCCTACAAAAACACATTTTAGTTCTTGAAGGAACAAGTTTCCTTCCGATTAAAAAGAATTTATGCAGAACAAAGATAACAAAAAAGTTCTTATTATGTCATAAGAATCTTTATTCTGCGTTTTATTCACTTTATGGCTAATTGTTTTCTTTTCAACCACACAAATAACATCATTCCAATCAACAACAAAGCCATGGCAGCATATGCTATACTCTCTGTCAAGTGTAAACTTTGCGGATCAAACCACATTTCAATTGTATGTTTACCGGCCGGAACATTCATTGCACGCAGAATATAATCAGCACGTGCTATGTCTACCGGTTGTCCATCAATTGTTGCTTGCCAACCCGGATAATAAATTTCAGAGAAGACAACGATCCCATCTTTGGCAGAAGAAGTCTCATAAACCAAACGATTCGGTTCATAACTTGTCAGACGAATCACAGACAAAGAATCTTTATACCCCTCTGTTACCCCTTTCAGATTCTCCTTGAATTTCACATCTACCACAGCAGTTTCTATCGGGGAAATATCATTCAGTGCATCTATTTCTTCATTAGCATTATCAACGTACTGAACTTTATCAACAAACCAAGCATTGCCGTAAGTATAAGGATTCTCTACAGGTACTGTCTCGCCTTTCTGTCCAGCCGGGAATATGAAATATTTCGTATTCAACATATTCAGTACCCGGAATTTAGAAGCATCTACACTATCCATAGCCCCGCCGGCCGCAGCTATCGCCTGATAGGTCTGCTGCATCTCCGGAGAAATATGATGTTCGATCATTTCTTGATAACGGCGCAATTTTGCAGCGTGATATCCACCTACATTCTTATGCCAATAAGAGGTATTATTTTCATTAAAGGTATCTGTTGCAAAATTTAATACACGATAATTCAAAGTAGTATCCTGAAGAATTATTTCATCTGCCTGACTCTTACGGAAGACATCTGTCTTTTGGGATTTGGGAATAAACTCTTCATCGTATAAATAACGCTTATTCACACTCCACATATCTACCAGACAAAGAATTGCAATACCTGCTATCGTTAAGGAAGCTCTTAACTTCTCTTGCAAATAAAGGAATAACAACGCACATCCTACTACTATAATAAAGAAACTACGCCATGCATCCGAAGTCACTAATGCTTTTCGCATTTCAGTCAGATTAGCCACAATTAGAGATAAATGTTCAGCCGGAATCCCTTGTTGCAAAGCAGCCATCTCCTGAGCCGGAATATAATTAGAGAAGAAAATTCCCGGTGCAACTGCCAAAATCAAAGCAACACCCGCCGTCAATACCAAGCTGACAATTAATCCTGTCCGGTTCTCCTTCAATTTCAAAATATTCGGTTTTGTCAACACTTCTTTCAATGCAAAAATAGCTAGCAATGGAATAGTAAACTCGGCAATCACCAGAATAGAAGAAACCGCACGAAACTTATTATACATCGGCATATAGTCTATAAAGAAGTCCGTCAGCCCCATGAAATTCTTTCCCCACGAAAGCAAAATTGAGAAAATAGTCGCGCCTAACAATGCCCACTTCAAAGGTCCTTTCACAATAAAGCACCCCAGAATAAACAGAAACAGTACAAATGCTCCTACATAAACCGGACCGGATGTCATCGGCTGATCACCGAAATACTGTGTCAGTTGAGAATAAATACTACTGTATGTCGGATCTGCCTTTTCCATTGCCGTTTCATTCCTTGACAAAGGAACAGATGCTCCCCCTTTGACATTCGGCACCAGCAATGTCAGTGTTTCACCTATCCCGTAACTCCATTGTGTGATATAATCGCGGTTCAGACCACTACTTGTCTGATTTGCTGCAGCTGCCCCTTCATGTTTCAGTTCACTTTTACCGCGCATTGTTTCTTTGCTATACTCATACGTATGATATAGATTAGAAAGATTTGCACAGACTCCTATCACTGCTGCCAATACCAATACAGCACTGGCTTTAAAAAAGTGAGGTAATTCTTTCTTCTTATATGCATCTTCGAAATAAGCTCCAACAAAGAACAGGATTACAAACATGAAGTAGTAACTCATCTGTATGTGGTTGGCCTGTATCTGAAGTGCTATAAACAAGGCAGTAATGATTCCTCCCAGCAGATACTTCTTACGATACGCCAACACAATACCGGCAATCGTAGGCGGAATATATGCAAGGGTTATAAATTTCCAAATATGTCCTGCCGATATCAGTATGAAGAAATAGGACGAGAAAGCCCAGATAACACCTCCTAAAGCCGACAACCAAACCGATATTCCAAATGCCCTGAGCAGTATATAGAAGCCAAGCATCATAATAAATGTCAGCACTACATAAGGCGGAAGATACAAATGATAGACCGCTTCCACCCATTTCAATGGCTTGGTTGAATCATAACTCGGAGACATCTGGTAAGTAGGCATACCTCCAAAAAGAGAGTTTGTCCAACGAGTACGTTCTCCGGTACGTTGCAAATATTCTGTAGCTTCTTGTCCACCACCTACTCCGGCAACCGAATCATTTTGAAAGAGAATACGTCCTTCAATATCCGCTGGAAAAAAATAGGCAAAAGAAAGAATAACGAAAGCCAGAATGGCAATCAAATCAGGAAGGATTTTCTTCATAATAATGAATAATAAATGAAACTGACTAATATCTATAATGATCAGCCTTATACGGCCCATCTACCGACACACCGATATAAGCAGCTTGCTCAGGAGTGAGTTTTGTCAGTTTCACCCCAATCTTTTCAAGATGCAAACGCGCCACTTCTTCATCCAAATACTTCGGCAAACGATAGACATTTACATCATATTTCTTATTGAACAGTTCGATTTGAGCTAAAGTCTGATTAGTGAAAGAGTTACTCATCACAAATGACGGGTGACCGGTAGCACAACCCAGATTTACCAAACGACCGTCTGCCAATAGAATAATACTATGTCCATCCGGGAAATAATAACGATCTACTTGTGGCTTGATATTGACACACTTAATGCCGGGATAGTGTTTCAAAGCATCCACCTGAATCTCGTTATCGAAGTGTCCAATATTACAAACAATCGCTTGATCTTTCATTCTTTCCATATGATGGATACAAACAATATCAATATTTCCTGTTGTTGTCACGAAAATGTTACCTTCTGTACATGCTTCTTCCATTGTTACGACTTCAAAGCCTTCCATAGCAGCCTGTAAAGCGCAGATTGGATCAACCTCAGTCACTAACACACGTGCTCCGTAAGTGCGCATAGAATGAGCACATCCTTTTCCTACATCACCATATCCGCACACCACAACTACCTTACCGGCAATCATCACATCTGTAGCACGCTTGATACCGTCCGCCAATGATTCGCGGCAGCCATACAAATTATCGAATTTAGATTTCGTTACAGAATCGTTCACGTTAAAAGCCGGGAACAAAAGTTTCCCTTCTTCCTGCATTTGATAAAGACGATGTACTCCGGTAGTCGTTTCTTCTGAAACACCACGAACTTCTGCAGCAACACGATGCCAACGAGTATTATCTTTAGCCAAGACTTTCTTCAATATGGCATTTAACTCAATTTCATCTTCTGCATGTACTTCTTTATCCAAAACAGCCGAGTTGTTTTCAGCTTCATAACCTACATGAATCATCATCGTAGCATCGCCACCATCATCCACAATTACATTCGGTCCTTTACCATCGGCAAAGTTCAATGCTTGCAATGTACACCACCAATAATCAGCCAGTGTTTCCCCCTTCCAAGCAAACACAGCTACTCCCGAAGCAGCAATTGCAGCCGCAGCATGATCCTGTGTTGAATATATATTACAAGAGCACCAACGAACTTCAGCTCCTAATGCAACCAGCGTTTCAATCAGAACAGCCGTTTGAATGGTCATGTGCAATGACCCCATGATACGGGCACCTTTCAGTGGTTTGGATTCTCCATACTTTTCGCGAAGAGCCATAAGGCCAGGCATCTCTTTTTCTGCCAAATCGATTTCCTTGCGTCCAAAATCAGCAAGCGTAATATCTGCCACTTTATAAGGCAGAGTAGAGAATAATTCTGTAGACATATTGTAAATCATTTAATATATAATGCTTGCAAAGATAGAACATTCTGATTAGTAGGACAAAAGCTATCCAGCTTTTTTATCAAATAATAACTTGGAGGAGAAGATGTACTATTAAAATATTGTTTTATATTTGCAACAAGTTACACATATTCTACAACAATTATACAATTATTATCCATTTGTTATGGAGCACTATGAAAATAAAACGAAAGAAGAGCTGTTGAAAATAATAAATCAGTTAGAAAGCGAAGTAGAAAGCCTTTCTTCTCGATTGCCTTCTTCCGGACAAAAACGTTTTCGCGACAAATATTGTACACGTATATTGGACGCTTTGCCCGATATGCTGACGGTTTTTGACCATAATGGAGATATTATAGAACTAGCTTCTTCCCCGGCTACCAATCATGTAGAAGGGACGACGGCAACAAGTATTATCCATTCAAATGTAAAAGATATTATCCCGGACGAAGCCTACGAAAGCGTACGTCAGAACATGGAGAAAGTGATACGCACAAAACAAAGTTCTACTTCCAGACATAATTTGACAGTAAATGGTGCCATACACCATTTTGAAAATCGCATTTTTCCGTTAGACAATGAATACTTACTATGTATGTGTCGGGATATTTCACAGCAATGGGAAACAGAAAAAGCGTTAGATGAAGCTCGTATCAAAGCGGAAGAAGCCGACCGGTTGAAGTCTGCTTTTCTTGCCAACATGAGCCACGAGATTCGTACTCCTCTCAATTCAATTGTAGGATTCTCACAATTAATAGCGACCTCTAATAATCCGGAGGAAAAGAAACAATATTCAGCAATCATTGAAAAAAACTCAGAGTTATTACTTAATTTATTCAGTGATATTTTGGATTTATCCGCATTAGAGTCAGGCTCTCTTAAGTTCAAGATTCACCCCATCAGGCTATTGGAGATTTGCATACAACTAGAACAACAATACAACTCTAAAACTCATGATGGAGTAAAGTTAATCCTAGATGATGGGATAGCAAGTACCATGTACTGGGAGATTCTGAACGTGTCACCCAAGTGATTAGCAATTTACTCAGCAATGCAACGAAATTCACGATCAAAGGAGAAATACATTTCGGTTGTCAGGAAAAAGAAGACTTCGTAGAATTTTACGTCAAAGATAGCGGTATTGGTATTCCAGCTCAAAAAGCCGCAACCATTTTTGAACGATTCGGTAAAATCAACAATTTCGTTCAAGGCACAGGATTGGGACTAGCTCTTTGCAGAATGTTAGTAGAACGAATGGGAGGACGTATTTGGTTACGCTCCCAAGAAAAGAAAGGAACGACCTTTTATTTCACTTTGCCGAAAGCATATTAATAATTATACAGGTAAATAAAAGACGGTGGATAGTTGAACTAGCTATCCATCGTCTTTTATATTATTGATATAGCAATAAAAACTTATTTCTTTGCTACCGGCGTACTTAGTATCTCTTTATACTTTGCCTGATCATTCAATATTTTCAATGCAGCTTTCAGAGCATTATCATCTTTCAATTGCTGGATGATACCTCCACGTTGGAAATAATAACGTTTGATAATCTCAGAAGCAATCATCGGTTTAATATCTTTGGAGAAATAGTCCAAGTCACGATCAAGATTATGATTCAACTTCTTTTCCAGTGCGGTAAACTCCTCAGAAGCGTCCGTCATATACCCTTCAAACTCAGCAGCTTCTTTCAGAGTCTTCAGGATCTTTTCACTTTGCTGGTCATATTTAAAATCAGCCTTTTTGACCATAGCCTTAAAATCTTCATAATCAGCATCGGTCACTTCAAACTTTTCCGGAGAAGGAATTGTAGGATGCTTCAAGCAATATTGAGTAGCATAGTTGAATATCAGGTTATCACGCATCAGATAATACAGAATATTTGGCAACTTCTCTTGCTCTACAACAATATCCGGCATTACACCTCCCCCGTCACGTACTTCACGTCCTGCTACCGTATGGAATACTTTAGTCAAACTATCCGGTATTGTACCCACACTTCCATCCTCATTACGATGTTTATAGTCAATAGCCTGCACACAGCGTCCGCTCGGAATATAATACTTAGAAGTAGTTACTTTCATCGTTCCACCATAAGGCAGAGTGCGTGGAACTTGAACCAATCCCTTTCCAAAAGTACGGTTACCAACAATAACAGCACGATCCAAATCCTGCAAAGAACCAGATAAGATTTCCGATGCAGAAGCCGTTCCACTATTTACCAATACTGCAATTGGAATATCCAGGTCCAATGGTTCACGTAAGGTCTTGTAGGTATTACTAGCTTGTTTTATCTTTCCTTTAGTAGTTACAATGACTTTTCCACGAGGCAAGAAATAGTTGGCTATTTCTACTGCTTCATCCAAAAGCCCACCACCATTGTTACGAAGGTCAATTACCAAGGAAGTGGCTCCCTGCTTTTTCAGGTCCAGTAATGCTCTCTTAAAGTCTTTCGAAGGATTACCTGAGAATGTACTCAGACTGATATACCCCACGTTATTTTCCATCAAAGTACTATATGGAATAGGAGGAGTCAGGATCGACTCACGTACAATATCAAATTCCATGGGAGTACGTCCCCCCTTTTCGTTAGGACGTTCTATCTTCAATTTAAAGCTAGTACCTGCTTCTCCACGAAGCATTTGGCTTACTTCTGCATTATTCTTTCCGGCAAGATCCTTACCATCAATTTCCAGCAAGATATCTCCAGCCTTTAATCCTACTTTAGCAGCAGGAGTATTTTCGAATGGTTCCGCGATCATAGAACGTTTCATCTTCACATCATAAGTTATCAACGAACCAATTCCACCGAAACTTCCTTTGACCATCTGCTCCAATTCACTCTGATCCTCTTCAGGAAAATATTCCGTATAAGGATCTAAAGACAACAACATATTATCAATTCCTTCACGAATTGTTTTATTGGGATCAATGGTGTCTACATAGAACATATCCAACTCTTTCACAATAGCATTGAATATATCCAGATTCTTAGCAAGCTGGAAATTCCGGTCGTCTCCATTCTTGAAACTAAAGAAAGCAACCACAGCGATTACGCCTACCAGACCGACGATTATCCGCTTATTCAGCAATTTTTTCATATTCCTTTCATTAAAATAGGACGTAAAAATAACTCAATCCTTGGTTATTCCGCTAGAACCTTGTTAATATTTAACTTAATTTCATCCCAACGTTCCTTTGACATCGAAGTTCCAATCACTTGGATAACATTTCCCGAGAGAATAGAACCTATTTTAGCACACTTCTCCAAAGAGTATCCACAAGTAAGACCATACAAAAATCCGGAAGCAAAATAATCACCGGCACCTGTAGTATCCACCACTTTCTCGACAGGAATAGCAGAAACTTTTATTTCCTCTGTTCCTTTACGAATATATGAACCGTTTGCTCCAACTTTTACGATGGCGATGCTGCACATCTTTCCTATTATTCTTAACGCGTCTTCCGGTTCTTCACCTGTAAATGCTTTCGCTTCCTCTTCGTTAGCAAAAACAATATCTACATACTTATTTATTAATAAAGAAAAAAATTCAAGATCATTGGCCACAATATTATAGCTCGCCATATCCAGACAAACCTGCAATCCGGCTTCTTTAGCCAATTCAATAGCATGAAGAATCATTTCATGATCCTGCACCAAGTACCCTTCAATAAAGAGATATGAGTAACCTTTAAACATATCCAATGTCAGATCTTCCGCTTTCAAACTGGAAGCAGCTCCCAAATAAGTACCAAAAGTGCGTTCACCATCCTGAGAAATAAAAGTAGAAGCAATGCCCGAAGGCAGTTGTTCAGAGATCAACAATTTATCTTCAATCGTATTTTTCTTCAGATTCTCACGAAAAAAGTTTCCATAATGATCATTTCCCACTTTTCCTATAAAACCAGTTGCCGCTCCGAGACAAGCCAGTCCAAGTACAGCATTCCCTGCTGATCCGCCGGTTGCCAAGTGTGTTTTCATCTGAGAGAATTTGGAGTTAATTTGCTGTAACTTAGCATCATCTATTAGTTGCATGCTACCCTTAGGTAAGTCCATTTCATCTAGGAGTGTATCATCTTCCAGGGTTGCAAGTACGTCTACTAGGGCGTTGCCCAATCCTATTATTTTGTCCATTCTCAATATTTTTTTTGCAAAGATATTGCATATTTCAAAATATCCTATTACTTTTGCATCGCAATTGAGAAAAACATTCTTCCTTAGCTCAGTCGGTTAGAGCATCTGACTGTTAATCAGAGGGTCCTTGGTTCAAGTCCAAGAGGAAGAGCAAAGTTCAAAATCTCAGCTGCAAATATTCTTCCTTAGCTCAGTCGGTTAGAGCATCTGACTGTTAATCAGAGGGTCCTTGGTTCAAGTCCAAGAGGAAGAGCAATAAAGAAGCCACCTATTTATTTGGGTGGCTTTATATTTTCATAAGATCAGACTCCTAAACTATTTTATTGAACTGATTTCCTGTAATTCACGACAAGAGATATTCCTTTAACAATGCATCGGTCATAGTCCTTCGAACTTTTCGGTAATTCTTCATAAGAACAGATATCCGGGTGCACAAACCGTTCATTTTTAAATTCATCCTTCTTTACTTTACTACTAGCAATAATCTCCATCTCATCAGCAGTTGGTTTCCTAAAACCAAGAAGTAACTTTTCTACATTCCAACGATTATGTTCCACCCGAGCCAATAGTTCAATTTGCTCAGAAGTCAGTAATATATCACTCTTACCATCCCAACCAATAGACCGTAACTTATAATCAATAGAACAGGCACTATACAAATTGGACCACCGTTTAGCTACAGACAGCTCGTTCCAACTTTTCTTCAAACGTTCCATGCCCGGACAACTTTCAGGTAAGACACCATAAGTATTAAAAAACTCATAGATATAATGAATAACCATTCCCTTTTCCATTCCACTACGATCAAGATCATAGCAATTATCCATCATACCAAAAGGATAAATGTGCGAATATTTATGATATTGGCATTCTTCCTCATCTTTCCGGCTGCTCAACATACTAAGCAATGCACTGGATGTTTCTTGCCGGATAAATACCGGAATATTATTTTCGAAAACGTTATCAGGCAAATAAAGCCCAATAGCAACACTTTGAGGAGGATAGTTCAAACAGACTGCAATAGTAAGGATCTCATTACTCTCGGGGGAAGCCCACTGATTCAATTGCTGCTGTATAACCTCGCTTTCGGCACGCCCTTTGATAAACTCAAACCGAATATCCAGAAAATTAGCATCCGTACCTTCAAATTTTGTTGGAGAAAGTATCTGAATATCCAATCCTCCTTCTTGATTTACCTCTTTATATATAGCAGGCGCTATTTCAAAAAAATGTTGATACCTCCCACGGAAATAGTTCATTTCCGTATCGGCCTGATCATCTATAAAAGTAATCACACTTTTATATTTATTATCCCTGCAAAAATTGGGGAAATGCAATAAGTGAGCCGCCTCCACACCAAGAGCAATCCCCATTCGACTCATACCAATAATGACAAATCGTACCGTCTTCGAACTATCTTCTGTGATGGGAACTCTATCTAAAGAAGGATAAATAATGGGCTTATCCCCCTTATTATAGCAACGACTGAGAGAAGCTTTTTAGCCCATTCTTCATAAAAGTTGAAAGGATGAAATTCTATATACTTTCGCCATTCCACAGACAAATCCGTTAGCTGGAAAGCTGCAAAAGTCGTTTGATACTCAAACATTACAGTAAAAGGGATCATCGGACAACCTTCTTTCTTCTCGTGAATAGAAACTATTTTTTTAGAGAATCAATATTAAGTGAATCATGATCATGCTCATCTCGTTCACCGATAAGAAACACTTCACGAGCCTGAGTTGTGTGAAGTTTATAAAGCTCCTCCTTTGAATCCCGACGAGCATGTAGTACAACAATCCGACTTTCATTTTTAGTATCCAACAGAGTATGTACCTTATTTCTAATATCCACAGCCGGACAGGTACTTTGCACTAATATATAGCATTGCTCATAATGAGGATCTGAACATATCTGTTGAATTAGCGTTGGCACCATCTCATCAAAACCGATAATTACGACATGATTTCTCAATTGATAGTCAATATCTCCCTCACGAAAACGTTCCACTCTTCTCTCCAACATATTGGAAACCACCGAAATAAGCAGTCCCGTAAAAAGCAGCATACCAATTATCACTACCACTAGTGCAAACCAGCGAAAAGAGGGAGGTACATTATTAATATTACCAGGATCAATGAAAAGACAAATTAACTGAAATAATCTTCCCAATGGAGCACTAACTTCATCAGACGCTAGTTGCTCAGCTGAAGGATTAGCCAAATTATAAGCCAGACTCATCACAAAGATAAGCACAAACACCAACAGTATAATGCCAAATAGCCAAGACAATTGTTTCCATCCTTTTCCCGAAAAAGAACGGTCAAAATGCAAAGACAAAAGCCTAAATATAGAAATCATTGCATATTACAGTTTTAATAGTAACTCAAATTCGGTTCTTATTCTTCCGAATAATCTCCTTCTTTTGTTCTTCAGTATAAAGTTCACTCAACACTTCATGCTCTTTACGCAGGACATCCGTATATAAAGCAATCAGTTTTAAGATAATCTTTGTTATACCCAATAAAAAAGCACATGCTATGACTAAATATATAATACTCATATAAACTTCGTTAGTGGAAGGGAACGTACCTGTGCATACCTTAACTGCCCCCAAAGCTACAAAAGCCAACACTAGCATAAAAAAGAATATAAGAATTACAGTGACCCACTTCCAGCCTTTCTTTACCGGATTATAACTCGTTTCATTCTTTTTATTCTGTATCTCATATCCATTTAAATAAATGAATTTTAAAGCCTCTGTAGCAGCCATAAGAGAATCCTCTTTTTCCACATCAGGCAACTTGTCATAAGGCGCCATTTTAAGTGTTTTCTTTTCCTTATTATCATTCTCCGAAGCATATCTCCAACCTTTCAAATATTGCTGATACATCCATAACTCATGTGTATGAGCAGCCATTGCTTCGGACAATCCTTTCAATGACTCCGGCAGTTCAATCCCTTGTGTATCTCGCGGACGAGGAATATATTCGTTCATTTCCATATTTGTGCTTTTATTGGTATTAATCTTCCGTTACTTATAATTATTCCAGGACTCTCTATTTTATTTTTTGCTATATATATCAACCATAACTTTCATGAGTCTCATTCGTTTGATCTATATAGATATCAGACACCTAATTCCCTATTTATTCTCATAATTCAAAAGGATTGGGGTATGGGACAAAGATACATTCTTTTTATTATAGTATACCCCAATTCCTTTTAAATTATTACTCCGCTACAGCCAAAGTCAATATACTAATTCGTATCCCTTGTACTTCCATTAATGCAGAGGCACAGGCTACAGTAGTAGCTCCTGTTGTCAGCACATCGTCCACAATTAGTACATGCTTTCCTGGGAGATGTTCAGAAGAATGAAGTTCAAAAATACCATCCACATTCTCCCAACGTTCAAAAGTAGACTTACGTGTCTGAGTTTCTGTATTCTTCCTGCGAATAATAGATTCAGTATTTACAGATATCCCTGTCACAGCAGCAATCCCTCGGACAATCCATTCACTTTGATTATAACCACGAAGTTGTTGCTTCTTCTTATGTAGCGGAACCGGAATAATCACGTCTATTCCCTTGAAGAACCCGGACGGTAAAAGTTCCGACGCCATATAGCGTCCCATAGTCGCTCCTAGTTCTTTCCGTCCGCCATATTTAAGTTGATGAAGAATCTGACGAAAATCACTACCTTTTCGATAAAAGAAAAAAGAAGTAGCCCGTTCCAGAGGTACTTTCCCCCAGAAAAGCTGTTCCACCGGATTATCCTCCTGAAGATGATAATTGGTACGTGGCAAATTTATATTACACATCGTGCAAATACATTCTTCCCCTTTCGCCAATGGTCTGCCACAGACCAGACAACAACGAGGAAAAAGCAGAGACAAAAATGAACCGAGCCAATCTTTAATTAATAGTGTGTGTTTCATCATAGTAGTGATTTGTTTATTACAATTCAATAAATTAATAACATCACATATCCAACGGAGGAACTTCTGCCAATAGTTTTTGGAATAAAGGGTGCAAATACTTGTTGGTCACGATAATATGATGTCCTTCTATAAAATAATCATTACCATAAAAATCAGTTACTTTTCCACCAGCTTCTTGAGCAATCAATGCGGCAGCCGAATAATCCCACTTACCGAGAAATGCCTCAGCCCAAGCGTCGAAACGTCCCATAGCTACGTAACAAATAGCTGCGGCAGCGGAACCATTCATACGAATACCACCTACTTTACCATACAGTTTATCAATTAGGTGAAGGGCAGTCTGTTTATACTGATTATAATTATAAGGTAGTTCGGTAAAGACAAAAGCGTCTTTTGCATCTTTTATGTCTGATACATGAATTTCTTTAGCATTCATATAGGCTTTTCCTCCTTTCCAAGCATAAAAACATTCATCCCGACATACCTCGTAAACCACTCCTAGGAGCAATTCCGTACGGCTACGCAAAGCGATGCATACACAATATGGCGCCTCATCATGAATATAATTTGTCGTTCCGTCCAATGGATCGATTACCCAGTAATAAGGTTCATCCTGATAAGTAGCAGAACCTCCTCTGTTATAAATCCAGCTTCGGGCAACAAAGTGGAAAGTGCCGATACCACTCTTTTCTCCGATTCTTTATCTACATAAGACACATAGTCATGCGCATGTTTCTCCTCCACACGATCACGACGAAAACTTTTCCGTTCTTCTTTCAAAAAATATCCAGCTTCTGTAGCTATTCGGCAAACATCAGCAGTCAGTTGTTTTAAATCTAACATTTTGCTCTTTAAGTCTTAAAAGTGCTTCGAAGATATAACTTTTCATATAAAAAACCATATCAAAATAGTAATATTTCAGTTCATTAACTTGACAAACTTGAATATTATATAAGTTTCAATAGATTTACATTCGGAGAATGCTCATCATAAAGACCCTTACTATAGTTAATTTATAACGGCTCAAAGAATTAAACAAAAGCATGTTATTGTAGTCGAGATTCTCCAATATTTCATATCTTTGTCTAAAGATTAAAAATAATACTAAGATTCTTCTTTCTATATGTTGAAACACAAAGAAACATATGAAAATTAGCTATATCATGGTAAAATTAAGAACCGAAAGATCAGAAATAAAAAAACAATGAAACAATTAATTGCATGTTGCGGACTAGATTGCGAAAGTTGCGAAGCCCGCATAGCCACTGTCAAAAATGATAATGAGTTAAGAGAAAAGACTGCTCAAAAGTGGAGTGAAATGAACAACACACCGGAAATCACAGCAGCGACCATAAATTGTATGGGCTGTCGAACTGACGGAGTGAAATTTGCATTTTGCAGCAATTATTGCGGAATCCGAAAATGTGTATCCGAAAAAGGATTTAATACCTGTGGTGAGTGTAAGGAATTGAATCATTGCCAGATAGTTGGTGCTATTTTTCAGCATTCTCCCAACGCTAAAAAAAATCTTTTAGCTTCGGAAACTACCTGAAACCCGAGGACCTTAGATGAAGATTACAAAATTATTTTGTAGATTAAATTATCTGATTTATACTCACATCACCATGAAACATATCAAAACATCACTACTAGCAGCCTTTTGTGCTGTTTCTTTATCTATAACCGGGCAGCAATCGTCTTTAAAAAGTTTAGTACCGGATGAACCATCTAAAGCTCCAGATTACTTATGCACCTGGAATTTGCAAGGCTACGTAGTAAGTTATCAGGGTTCTGATCCAACCAGAGAGGCCATGAACGAAGAATATATGTTTGGTAAGGGTGCTTACCAAAATTGGGTAGATTGTTATCCATCCATCCGGAAAGATCTATACTTCGTAATGGACGATTCATGGGATATCCCTAAAGATGTCAATCACACGCCAAATAAGTATTTAGGAACTGTTGAACTGGATCCCAGTCGATTTCCATCATTTCGTGGAGATGCTGTCAGCCGTTTGAAACAACTGACAGATCGCATCAAAGAAAAAGGATGGAAAGGAGCAGGCGGATGGATTTGTGCACAAAAAGCTGAGATCTTCTCTGATATTCCTGAAGAAGAATACTGGACAGAACGTATCAAGGCTGCAAATGCAGCAGGCTTTGACTATTGGAAAGTAGATTGGGGAGCTCATGAAAAAGATGAAGCATGGAGAAAGATGCTGACTACTATCGGTAAGCAGTATGCACCTCGTTTATGCATTGAACACGCCTTTCAGAATAGTTTTATAGAGTTTAGTGACGCTTTCCGTACGTATGATGTAGAAAATGTGATAGCACAACCAGTCACCATACAACGAATTTGTGATTTACTACCCTACAAAGCTCAAAGAAATGCTAAAGGTATTATCAACTGCGAGGATGAACCATATATCGCGGCCGGATTAGGATGTGCTATCGGAGTGATGCGTCATCCATTTGTTGGGAATCTGCCGAATGGAACTCAGGATTTTGTTTTTCCTCCTGCAATACGGGATATGAAACATCGTTTGGACGAGGTCGTTCGTGGAGTAAGATGGCATCGGATAGCGGAACCATTCGGAGTCGGAAAAGAATTGGTGGCAATAGATAACGAAAAGTTAAATGATTATTGGGTTTTGCAAGATCGTGAAACTTGGAATACGAGTCGCCCTGTCGGTAGCAGATTAACTGCCGAAGCACCTGCCAGAGTTAGTAGAGGAATGCCTTTACCTGAAGTTTCCGATTCAGGTGAAGATAGACCATTTATTCTTGCTTCCCGCTATCCAAATGGTGCTGTTGCCATTGCCAGCATAGGACGCGCATTAGGTCACGAATACGTTTCGAAAGAAGTTTCCGTAAAAATAGCGGTTGAGAACTACGATTCTCCCATTGGTATCTTCGGTTACTTCAAAGATATTACAATCGCTTTTCCTTCATCTGTGAAATTGAAGAAGCATAAAATCTATGCACAAGACTTGGCAGGGGATATACCAGTGAATATTACCCAAAAAGTTTCAGTAAAAGGGAACCTTTTGACAATACCGGGAGAAGTGATACGTACTGTAGGTTGATGAATGCATCGAAAGAAGATTGTTCGGATCCCGGATTAGTGCTGAAGATTTTCTGATATAAAAGAAAAGTAACGGAAAATCCCTAACCCCAATTCGGTAAAGTTTACTTTATTCATTAATATCAAAAAATCCGGTTTGATTTTATTCAAGTCGGATTTTCAATTTTCCTATGATTTGTTTATTCCACATAGATCTAAGACAGGGATACACTTTTGGTTATTTTTTTAAATAATCATTTATCTGCATACGTATTCTCTCTCACCCTCTATAAAAAACTATACGAAATTCTCGAAAGCATATAAAGAAAAGTATGGAACTAAAAAGAACAAAACAGAGGAATTAAGAGATAGAAATAAGTGATATCTCAATTAATTTGTATTAACTTTGTAATTCAATAAATATCGTAACACATGAAAAGGTCAATAAAGCATTTACCTAAACGAACACAGGAAGAGTTAAATACCTTGCTGGAGTTGATTAAGCACGATTTGCCGTGGTGTTGTATGGTTGTATTATATGGTAGCTATGCCCGTGGCGGTTATGTCCTGTGGGACCAGAGAGTAGAGTTCGGTGTGAATACTTCCTATCAAAGTGATTATGATATAATGGTGGTCATCCCAAAGCCAAGAATGAAACATGTAGAAGACAGACTAAGAAACCAGATAACTCCTAAATATCACAAAGCTTTTGCCCATCGTCGTCATGCTTCACCACAATTCATTGTTGAATATGTAAATACGCTTAATAAAGAACTTGAACGCAGTCAGTATTTCTTTACCGATATTGTGAAAGAGGGCATCAAGATGTATGACAGCAAAGAATTTAAATTGGCTAAACCTCGTGAACTGTCGTTTAAAGAGATTAAAGAATTTGCTATTAAAGAATTTGAGATACATTCATCCTTAGGAATACGATATTTGAAGCTCGGACATATAGAATACAATGAAGTACAATATAGATCAGGCTCCTTTTTGTTGCACCAAACATGCGAACGATTTTATAACTCCATCAGCCTTGTATATACAAACTACCGTCTAAAGAGCCATAAGCTGGATGAATTGGTAGGCCATGTAAAAGAGTTTTCGAGAGAGTTAGCAGTAGTATTTCCATCGAGTACAGATTTTGAAAAACGATGTTTTGATCTGCTTTGTCGCGCGTATATTGAAGCTCGTTACAATAAAGACTTTATTGTAACCAAAGAAGAGTATGCCTATATGCTCGAACGAATTGAAATATTAAAAGAGATCACCCTCAGAATCTGCACAGAGAAAATAGCCTCTTATGATGCGCTAATTGCAAATGAAGAAACACAATCACAACAAAATCAATAAAACAATTCGACCTCGAAATAACGTTGCTAGAACCTCGGGCTAATAGCTCAATTGATAATAGCCCGCAATCATCTATCGAATCCACATCAAAAAATAAAAGTTATTCAGTTTTCACCATAGAATAAGAAACTAATTTCTGTTACCTAACCAAACAATCTCTATAGATATCATCCCCGCAGTATAATGACAATTCAACCGAGCTAAGCATGTACTCTTATTATTTTATATTATCAGACTATCTATCCTCTAAAGGAGCAGATTTGAAAAATCTCTATCATTTTTTAATGCCATCACTTTTTCAGGTACACCACTGTCTTACCTGCTCCATATCTCCGGATAATTCCTTCATCCAGATATTTCCTGAGAAATTCGACTGCCTTATCCCGGCTGATAGCTGCCAATCTCATAAAATCAGCACGAGTAATGCAACCATGTTCATCTATATGCCCCATAAGGAGTGTACGACATTCATCTTCCCCACGAGTATTGTCTGCACGATATGGTGATTCAATACGTTCCAACTGCAACGGCTCCAACTCTTCATAAAATTTCTTATTAACGCGAAGGTTCACCTTATTAAGCCGGATAGAAGGTGAACGGATTTCTTTCTTCTCCATCACCGAACGATCACATTTTAATGACAAAGAAAAATATCCCAACTCTCCAACTTCTACGGTCCACCCTTGCGAGAGCCAACGCTGCAGTTCGTCTGTCACAGCTTGTAGACAACCTTCAATGGTAGCTTGACTAAAACCATTGGATTTGGATACCAATTCGATAAACTTCTTGGCATCAAGGGTTCCTGATGGAATAACACGCGCGTGAAGCGGTTGTTGTTCCTTCCGTTTCAGCAGATTGCCACTGGCGTAAAGATCATAATAAATGCTCATACTATAATTAATATATAATGGTTCAACAATTAATAGTTTTGTGTATACACATTAATTCGTAGAACTATAGTCCTTCGAAGCGACAACTATAGTTTTCGTTTCGTAGAATTATAGTCCAACAAAAGAAAAACTATAGTTCTACGAATTAATTTATGCACCCAAAGATATTACTTTATTCAGAGAAATAACTAAGTTTTTGGAATTAAACTTCATAATTGATATTTCTATATGAGGATAAGGATTATATAAAAGAGACAACAAAAATAAACATAAAAAGCTAATCATGTCATTTTGTAGAATTATTACTGAGAATAATTTTGATAGTTAAAAAATAATTATTTGTAGAAAGATTACAAATTAACAGATGATGATTAAATTAAAAAATATAGTAGAAATACAATCTAGTATCTACCTTAAACCATCGACAGTAGCTAATAGTTTGTATCTACAAGTTAATAACTTCGACAGTAATGGCAGTATACACTCAAGGCTAAAACCCACTATTGCACTTGACAGCACAAATATTAAATATCTTCTCAGAGAAAAAGATTTGTTATTATTTAAAGAATTTTTAAACAAAAACCCACGTCAATCACACCTAAAAAATATACCACCAAGAATCATCCGTATTATTTCTATACCCACCATTTAGTCTCGTATAAGAATTTACATATCATACATTATATAATATACCATTACAACTTAATAAAGACAGACAAGTGAAGCATGAATCTTGCTCATTACAGTACTGATTATAAGCCAAATAAATCAGTTAATAATTTAATTGAGAAACTTTTTTGAGATTTCCCCCTTAATTATTTTCGATTACATATCTTTGCATCGTGATCACGAAACAAAAACTATAAGTATTAACTATTAAAACTATTAAAAATTATGGCACTGAGATATGTAGTCAAAAAAACAACCTTTGGCTTTGATAAGGACAAAGCCGAAAAGTATGTAGCACGTCCGTTCAATGTAGTGAATGTTGATTTTAAGATGCTATGCAATCAAGTAACAGCGGTAGGATTCGTCCCACGCGGTGTAGTAAAATCTGTCCTCGACGGATTAATCGATTCCCTGAAAACATACATGGAAATAGGGGCCTCCGTCAGTCTCGGAGAATTCGGAACTTTCCGCCCTTCGTTCGGATGTAAAAGTCAGGATGAGGAAGGAGAAGTGGGTACAGATACGCTAAGAAATCGAAAGATTATTTTCACACCCGGCAGTTTATTAAAAGATATGATAAACAAGGTCAGTATTCAGAAACTGGAAACGGCAAGTAAAAATAATACAGTCCCTCCCAGCAGCGGCGGAGAAAGCGGTAGTGAAGAAGAAGGCGGTGGAGAATCACCGGACCCAACCTTGTAAGGCTAGCTTCATTCATTAGTATCAGAAAATCCGGCTTGATTTCATTCAAGTCGGATTTTTATTTTCCTATGATTTGCATTTTCCATATAAATTCCCGAATATTGCGAGGCTAATACTAATGAAATTCCCATGAAAAGAGTCGATTCCGTTATCTCCCTGATATATTCTCTATCAAAAGCTGAAAAAAAGCATTTCTCCCTTTTAGTCGTAAAGGACAGGGATGAGAAAGATTATCTGGTGATTTATGATATTATCACAAAAAGTAAACAACCAAACGGAAATACAATAAAGGAGGAGTTTTATAAACGCAGGCCGAACGGGTCTTTTGAAGTTTCTATTCAATATTTATATGAGAAATTGACAGATGCTTTACTCATTCTCCGAAAGAAAAAAGACATCTGCTATGACTTGTTCAACAATCTTTGCAAAGCCCGCATGCTTTACGAACGTTCTCTGTTTGAGGAATGCTTCGAAATACTATCCGACACCATTGAACAGGCACAATATTATGAAAATAATGAGGTATTGATCATTGCCCTCAAGCTAGAACTCGAATATCTGCTCCGGCTGAACTTTCCCGGTATGACTGAAAAAGAACTTTTTCACAAACACTTTATGCAGAATGAAGCATTAAAGAAAATCAGGAAGATCACCGAACAATCCTCACTGCACAATCTTCTAAAATACCGTCTGGCTCACATCGGATCCATTCGGACAGCTCAACAGAAACAAGACATGAACGATCTCATGGTCAATGAGCTTTATATCGCAGCCTCGTCCGAAACCGAGGGAAACTTTGAATTAACCCGGAATCACAAGCTTTTTCAGGCCAATTATTTAATGATGACAGGAAATTACAAAGCTGCCTTAAACTCATACAAAGAGCTTGATCTGTTATTTGAGAAGAATCAACAGTTCTGGTCGAATCCACCCATTTATTATCTATCTGTACTCGAAGGAGTACTTAGCAGTTTACGTTTTGTCGGCAACTATGAAGAAATGCCTTATTTCCTCGAAAAACTGAAAAAGCTAATTACAACCACTTCATTCGAATTTAAAGTCAATGCAACTTGTTTGCTTTTTCAATACGAACTCTTCCCGTCACTTGACAAAGGAAATTTCCTGGAATGCACCAAGCTTATGAATCTTTATCACGAACCACTTTATGACAAAGAAGTATGGTTAAGCCCCATTCGGAAAAGTGAATTATTACTTTATACTACACTAATTCATATCGGAAATCAGGACTACAAAGCTGCCAAAAAGCACATCAGCAACGCAATTATAGATCATAACATCAAATATCTTCCTCTAATGAGAACCATTCGGCTGGTCCGCTTGATTGTTTATTACGAAATGCAGGAATATGACTTAATCCGGCACGAATCCCGATCCATCAGTCGAGGCCTCTCATCTTCTAAAGAACAATCATTCAAAACAGAACACCTCATATTATGGTTTCTGAACAAGAAGAATCTCCCAATCTACGAAACGAACGGGAACTATTCTGGGAAAAACTAACTCCTGAAATCGAACATTTATTCGATGATAAATTCGAAAACCAGCTACTCCGCATTTTCGACTTTACAGCATGGATAGAATCAAAAATACTCAAAAAAAACCTGACGGAAACTCTCCAACAGCATATCAATGCAAAAAAACTATGAGAAAGAAATTTATCTGATAAGAATGACATTGAAATTATATAAATAATCAACAGAAGTATAACCTTTACGCACCCTGAGAAAAAAGAACAATTCGTTAAATGACCTTGTTTAATCAAAGAATAGAATTCACATTCATTTCTCGATACATACAAGGCTCATCGAGAAATATAATCAATTTGAGATTATATAAATAGAAGATTAATGTAGAAAACGGTATATTATTATTTTCTTCTTTTGTACAATCCTAATTTAAATACCATGGAAATAACGTCCATTCATAGACCTAAGATCGTAGTAATCGGTAGTTGCAACACTGATATGGTTGTCAAGGCCAACAGACTGCCTGTGCCCGGTGAAACCATTCTGGGAGGAACTTTCTACATGAATCCGGGCGGCAAAGGAGCCAATCAGGCAATTGCCGCTTCCAGGTTAGGAGCCGAAGTCACATTTATCTCTAAAATAGGTTATGATTTATTTGGCCTACAGGCATTGGAAATATATAAATCGGAGAAGATTAATACTGATTTTATCTTCACTGATCAGAAAAGTCCATCAGGGGTAGCACTTATATCGGTCGATTCTTTTGGTGAAAACAGTATCATTGTTGCCCCGGGAGCAAGTCGCTCGCTTTCTTTAGAGGACATAGACAAGGCCAAAGAAAAGATTAAAGAAGCGGACATCGTACTTATGCAATTGGAAGTTCCTTTAGAAACAGTAGAATATGCTGCATCTATAGCTAATGAATATGGTAAAAAAGTAATCCTGAATCCAGCCCCGGCCTCTACGCTAAGCGATTCCTTTTTAAGTAATGTACATACCATACTCCCCAATCGTATCGAAGCCGAAATGTTGTCGGGAATCAAAGTTATGGATACGGAAAGTGCACATCGGGCTGCCGAAGCGATCGGAGAGAAAGGAATAGAAAATGTAGTTATCACATTGGGAAAAGACGGAGCTTACGTAAAAGAGAAAGATGAATTTACGATGATTCCGGCTAAAGAAGTGGAAACAATTGATACAACCGGAGCTGGAGATGTATTTTGTGGAGCTTTCAGTGTCCATTTGTCCGAAGGGCACAGTTTGGCAGAAGCAGTGAGATTTGCCAATGCCGCAGCCGCACTTGCCGTAACCCGTATCGGTGCGCAGAGTGCCATTCCTTATAAAAGAGAAGTGATAGTATAAGAATAAACCTAAGTCGAATATATAAATTTATTTTTAAATGAGAATAGTAGTTGTTGGAAGTTCAAATATCGATATGGTGGCACAAGTCAGCCATATTCCGGCACCCGGAGAAACTGTCGGTAATGCCAGGTTTATTCAATCTTTTGGTGGAAAAGGGGCGAATCAAGCCGTTGCAGCAGCAAGACTGGGCGGTTCTGTGACTTTTGTCACCGCATTGGGAAATGATATGTATGCAGATATCCTGAAAAAGCATTTCACAGAAGAAGGAATCAACACGAATTATATCATCGACGATTCCCACCACCCCACAGGAACCGCACTTATCTACGTTGCTAATAGTGGTGAGAACTGCATAGCAGTGGCTCCTGGGGCTAATTATTCCTTGCTACCCGAATCTATCACTCAATTTTCTGAAATAATAGAAGAAGCGGATATTGTTGTCATGCAAGCTGAGATTCCTTACGAAACAATTAAAAAGACCGCTTTATTAGCCAAACAAAAAGGCAAAAAAGTATTGTTTAACCCTGCACCTGCCTGTCTAATCGATGAGGAGTTAATGACAACCATTGACATACTGGTAGTTAATGAACTGGAAGCATCTTTCATTTCCGGAATCGAATATACAGAAAACAATCTGGATGATATTGCTCAAGCCCTACTAAGATCGGGAGCACGCAATATAGTGATCACGTTGGGAAGCCAAGGTGTTTACATGATGAATGAACGGGAAACGATACAACTTCCCAGTTTTAAAGTGAAAGCAATCGATACTGTTGCAGCAGGTGACACATTTTGCGGAGCATTAGCCGTAACTTGTTCCCAAAAAGGAATCAGCAGAGAAGCACTAAGTTTTGCAAATGCAGCAGCTGCAATCGCTGTGACACGATTAGGAGCTCAGTCCTCCATTCCGACTCTCGTTGAAGTTAATGCTTTCATCCAAACCATTAAATAAAATCTTTAAATCCTTTTGATACTATGTTTATAGTTGATAGCTACACATTAGCAGTCGTATTCTGCTTCATCACAATGATCTGTTGGGGTTCCTGGGGAAACACCCAAAAACTGGCCAGTAAGAATTGGCGTTACGAACTTTATTATTGGGATTACACGATCGGCATACTATTATTTGCCTTACTTTTAGTATTTACGTTAGGTAGCTTCGGAAGTTCCGGTGTAGGTTTTCTTGAAAACATACGACAAGTAAGTACAGAGAATATAGTCAGTGCACTAATCGGAGGTATTATTTTTAATGCTTCCAACATTCTCCTATCAGCCTCCGTATCCATTGCAGGAATGGCTGTCGCTTTTCCTCTTGGCGTAGGATTAGCGTTGGTATTAGGAGTATTCATCAACTATTTCAGTGCTCCCAAAGGAGACCCGATCTGGTTATTTACAGGAGTATTACTGATTGTTATCGCCATTATTTGTAATGGGGTAGCAGCCGGACAAAAGCAAAAGGGAAATGCCGGTAGTAATAAAAAAGGAATTATCCTTGCCGCAGTTGCTGGAATACTAATGTCTTTTTTCTATCGTTTTGTTGCCGCTTCCATGGATTTAAACAATTTCGAATCACCAACTGCGGGAATGGCAACTCCCTACACAGCATTTTTCATTTTCACCATCGGTATTTTTCTTAGCAATTTTGTGTTCAACACCCTAGTAATGAAACATCCTTTTGTCGGAAAGCCAGTCACTTATAAAGAATATTTTACCGGAAAAGCCAGTACACATTTAGTTGGGATTTTAGGTGGATGTATCTGGGGATTGGGAACAGCACTAAGTTATATCGCAGCTGAGAAAGCCGGAGCAGCCATCTCCTACGCATTAGGGCAGGGTGCTCCCATGATCGCTGCTTTATGGGGAGTCTTCATTTGGAAAGAATTCAGTGGTGCCAGCAAAAAGATCAATTTATTGCTGACTATTATGTTCATACTGTTCATTCTGGGACTGGTTCTTATCATTCTGTCGGGAGGAAACTAAGAGCCGGCGTAAAGTTACCTTTATATATTTATATCTTCAAACGTATAAAAATACAAAAGAAATTATTAACCATAAAACTCTAAAAAGGAAAGACAATGAAACAACTACTAATTTATCTGTTCGCAGTATGCTTGTTTAGTAATTGCTCAAATGACAAGCAAACCACAAATTTGATTTTTGATACTGATATGGCACCCGATTATGATGATGTAGGTGCTTTGGCAGTTCTGCATGCCTTAGCTGATTCGGGAGAAGTAAAAATACTCGCAACAGTATCTTCTAACAAGTGTGAGACGACAGTTCCTTGCATCGATGTAATCAATACTTATTTTGGTCGCCCTGATATTCCGGTTGGTTGTGTAAAAGGGGATGCTCCCAACCTGACCACTTGGCATCGAGAAGCACGTTGGACGGATGAATTACCCAAACGCTATCCTCATAAGGCTCAATCAGCCTCTGAAAGTGAAGATGCGCTGAAAGTATATCGCCGCATATTGAGTCTACAACCGGATACAAGTGTAACCATCGTAACTGTGGGATTCTTTTCTAATTTAAAAAACTTATTGCAATCGCAACCTGATGAGTATAGTAAGTTATCCGGAGTTGATTTGGTTAAAAAGAAAGTTAAACTACTGGTATCAATGGCAGGTAGAATGCCTCAAGGAAAAGAATTTAACGTAGAGAAGGATTCTACAGCTTCTGTAGTTGTTTTTGAAGAATGGCCTACACCCATTATATTAAGCGGATGGGACATTGGTAATGAAATCTTAACAGGTAAACGTTTAGCTTCGTCCGATATTCAAGGTAGTCCTATTATTGATGCTTTCTCAATGTGTCTCCCACAAGACAATCCTGAAGGCAGAATGAGTTGGGACCAGACAGCAGTCCTTGTTGCCGTACGCGGAGCCGCCCCCTATTTCAAACTAGAAAAAGGAATAATGAAAGCATTCCCCGATGGTAGTAACACATGGACAGCCGATCCAAAAGGCTTACATTCCCGACTAATCTTCCAAATGCCCATTCCACAACTGACAAATATCATAGAGGATCTAATGCTTCATAAGCCCCAAAATAAACAGAATTAACAAAACCTAAAATACAAACTCTTGAAATGAGAAAGAAATGTCTTTTAAACACAATCATTTTATCTGTTATTATTAGTTTATGTACTGCTTCCACCACTGATAAAGCAAAAGCTCTGCCTCAACAAACCACCCTTTCCAAAGTCCAATTATTAGACAAAATAAAAGGGGGATGGGCGGGACAAACCATCGGAGTAACTTTCGGCGGTCCTACCGAATTTCGTTTTCAAGGCACTTTCATCCAAGATTATCAAGTCATTCCCTGGTATGAAGGTTATATCAGTAAAACGATGGATGAATGGCCATGGCTTTATGATGATATATACATGGATCTCACCTTTGTGGATGTATTTGAAAAGAAAGGTTTAGACGCCCCGGTAAAAGACTTTGCAGAAGCGTTTGCTCAGGCAAAATATCCACTATGGCATGCTAATCAGGCAGCAAGATATAATATTCTTCAGGGAATAGAGGCCCCCGGACACTGGCTGAACAATCCTCATGCGGACGATATCGACTATCAAATAGAAGCCGACTTTGCCGGATTGATGAATCCGGGCATGCCCAACTCCGCTTCGCAAGTCAGTGACAGAATCGGACATCTTATGTGTTACGGTGATGGTTGGTATGGTGGTGTTTACGTAGGAGCTATGTATAGTCTCGCTTTCGTATCCGACGATATTCAATACATTGTAAAAGAAGCCTTGAAAACAATCCCTAAAGAAAGTGGATTCTATAAATGTATCTCAAACGTTATAAAATGGCATAAGAAGTATCCCAAAGACTGGAAACAAACTTGGTTTGAAATACAAAAATATCATGCGGAAGACATCGGTTGTCCGGAAGGAGTATTTCACCCCCTCGATATCGACGCTAAAATCAATGCGGCTTACATTGTTTTAGGGCTTTTATATGGAAATGGTGATTTCACACAAACAATGGAAATATCTACAAGAGCCGGACAGGATTCAGATTGTAATCCTTCTTCCGCCGGGGGGATATTGGGTACAATGATGGGCTATAGCAAAATACCGGAATATTGGATGAAAGGCTTAAAGGGGGCAGAAGACAAGGTATTTAAATATACATCACTTTCCTTAAACCAGACCTATCAGATCAGCTATAAACATGCTTTGGAAATGATACAGAAAAACGGTGGAAATGTAGAGCAAGACAAAGTTATAATCAATGTTCAAAAACCCAAAGCAGTCCGCTTCGAACAAAGTTTCCCACATATGGTTCCCATCGCGAAAGTAGATTTGAATAACCCGGATATTAAAACACTTACATTCGATTTTGATGGTACCGGATTTGTATTAAGAGGAGAAACAATCCGTAGAAACCATAACCTACCGGATGCCGAAGTGAAAGCCAAACTTTATATTGATGGGGAATTTATTGAAGAGGCTGTCTTTCCAACCAATGCCAATGCCCGTCGTTTGGATCTTTTCTGGCGTTATCAATTGCCTAAAGGAAAACATCAAGTAAAAATAGAAGTCCTGGAGGATAACTCTAATGCTCGGTTGAGATCATGGGATTATATCATCTATTCAGACTAAGTAAAAATAGAATATTCCAATAAAAAGAGACTCCTTTATTTTTACTGAAGAGTCTCTTTTTTTACATATTTTCATTTCTTACGAAACCATTCAATAATGATGACTAGCATTTCTGTCAATGCCAACTGATTTACACCTCATAGCTAAATAGCAATTGATATAACATTATCATATAAAAGACTATTTGTCCATCCGTAATTCTACAATCAACGGACGATGATCGGATGCTATCGGTTCATTCACTACTTCTGTAGATTTTACAGAAACTCCCTTCATATTACGTTTTAAACTCACAATATAGTCTATAGTCACTTTAGGTTTAGAAGCAGGAAAAGTTAATTGTTTAGGATTGGATATAATCTGGAATTCTTTTTGTAGTTCTTTGATGAATTCAGAGTCCGGTTGATCGTTCATATCACCCGCCAGAAACAAAGGCTTCTTGCAAGTAGAAACAAACTCCTTTAGTATCTGCAATGACTTTATACGATCTTCTTCCGTTAAAGACATATGAGTACAGCAATAAATATAATCCTTAAATTCTGCCATCACCAACATACGAGATTCTTCTCTTCCCGGCAAAGCCATCGTTTTCAAACGAACCGGGACTTGTTTAGACAGTATTCCTATTCCATATTTGCCTCCATCATGTTTAATAGCCGGAGCATAATATGCGTGCATCCCGGTGAGTTTAGCAAGTTCACCCAATACATATTTCTTCCCGCTTCGGTTAGTCATACTGTCCAATTCCTGTACAGCTACAATATCAGGAGCAGCTTTATTAATCACATCTGCTATGCGTTGGTAATTACAAATATTGTCCATGCCATTCCCATTTCTGATATTATAACTCATCAGCTTCAATGTATTCTGGGCTTGTACCGGAAGGATAAAGAGACTCGTAAGAATCAATAAAAAGATACTTTTCATGTTTTTCAATAGATTATAATTATTAGAATTCCCCAAAGATATGAAAAAAACAAAAAGCTACAAAGATATGTAGTCATACCTTTATAGCTTTTATTATCAACTTTTATATTCATCAGATATTTCCCCTGACCCGATCATCAAAGGCAGAAAGTGCAGCTTTTGCGCCTTCGCCCATAGAGATAATAATTTGTTTATAGGGCACTGTAGAAACATCACCGGCTGCATAAATTCCCGGAACATTGGTACGGCAAAAAGCATCGATCACAATTTCTCCCGGACGATTCGTTTCTACCAAATCGCGGAAAACTCCACTATTCGCTGTTAATCCGATCTGCACAAATACACCGTCCAGCTCTATCACACGTTCCTCTTCTGTCTTTCGATCTTTTACACGCAGGGCAGTCAGTTTATCTCCATTGCCAATAACTTCAGTAGTCTGAGAACTTACAAATACTTCTACATTCGATAAGCTTCTGAGTTTTTCCTGAAGGACTTGGTCAGCTTTCAACTCATCCATAAACTCGAATACAGTAACTCTGGAACAAATACTAGCCAAGTCAATAGCTGCCTCTATACCGGAGTTCCCACCACCAACAACCGCCACATGTTTACCTACGTAGAAAGGGCCGTCACAATGAGAACAGAAAGCAACACCTCTTCCTATATATTCCGTTTCGCCCGGAACATTCAGTTTCCTCCAACTTGCTCCAGTAGCAATAATCAATGCCGGAGTAGTCAGTTTCTCGCCTACAGAGGTAGTTACTTGTTTCTCTTTTCCCACAAGTTCCACTTTCTCAATCTTCCGATGTTCCAGCAGATCTACCGGATAACGCAACAAATGAGTTTTCAGATTATCAGCCAGTTCACTTCCGGTAGTTTCCGGAACAGAAATCAGATTCTCAATTCCTACTGTTTCTTTCACCTGACCACCCACACGTTCTGCAACAATCGCAACTTTCAACCTTTTCGGGCAGAATAGATAGCTGCGGAAACTCCTGCAGGCCCTCCTCCGGCCACAATCACATCGTATAGTTTCTCTTCCGTTGAAAGTGAAGCCTCATCAACCCCGTACTGTTCTTCAAGTTTTGCCAGTAACTCTCCAAACTCTCCACGTCCAACATGAATCAGTTTTCCGTCCGCAAAGACTGAAGGCACTCCTTGTATCTTCAATGTTTCCACTTCTTCCTGATTCAACGCTCCATCTACCATCTCATGTGAAATGGACGGATTTAGAGTAGTCATAGCATTCAACGCCTGTACTACATCTGGACAGTTGGTACAAGTCAGCGATACATAAGTAGTTAGGTGGATGGGACCCTTTAAAGCTTTTACGCGATTACAAACACCTTCATCCGGGAAATTCTTGCCTTTACCATCCAGATTCAATATAGCAAGTAGCAAAGAAGTAAATTCGTGTCCATTAGGAATACCTCTAAAAGTAATACCTGTACGAGCACCGTTCTTTAAGATCGTAAACTCCAATCCGTCCCCTTCATTCACAGAACAAGTCAGGTGATCGGAACAAGCAGCTACATCCTCCAAAAGTTCCAGAAGTTCATTCCGGTCTTCATGTTGCGACGATACATTTATATCGAAGGTAAAGTTCGCTCCCAACCCGGCGAAAATATCTTTTAATTGTTCTTTTAATGCTGAATCTAACATATTCTATCTCCTTTCATTTTTTTAAAAGAAAGGCCGGCAGCGTTTCCCGTTACCGGCCTTTCGTATACATTATCGAGGTAGTTTATCAAATTTTACCTACCAGGTCAATGCTTGGTTTCAGGGTTGATTCTCCCTTTTTCCATTTAGCCGGACAAACTTCTCCGTCGTGAGTTGCTACAAACTGAGCAGCTTCTACCTTACGAAGTAATTCGCTGGCATCACGACCAATGTTATTATCATTCAGTTCAACGACTTTTATCTTTCCTTCCGGATTTACTACGAACGTACCACGATAAGCCATTCCTTCCTCTTCGATATAAACTCCTAATGCACGACTCAAAGCACCAGTCGGATCTGCCAACATCGGATACTGAATCTTGCGGATACTATCAGAAGTATCATGCCAAGCTTTATGCACAAAATGTGAATCAGTACTTACCGAATAAATTTCGACTCCCATCTCCTTGAACTGGTCATATTTCTCAGCCATATCTACCAACTCTGTCGGACATACGAAAGTAAAGTCGGCCGGATAGAAGAATAGAATCGCCCATTTACCTTTCAGGTCGTTGTTAGTTATAGTTTTGAAAGCTCCGTTGTGGAATGCCTCAACACTGAATTCAGGAAGTTGAGAATTTAAAATTGGTTCCATAATCTTTTATTTTTTATTGTATTTAATTGATTGACTTATAACAGTAAAAACGATTTTTTGTTTTTCGTTTCTGATGCAAAGATAAAAGTAGAAAGGGGGCTTCTACAAAAAAAGTCCAATCGAATAAATCTATGCACTGATAGACGAAACTAATCAGTAAGCTCAGATTGATTAAGATGAACACCTATACTTTTTCGGCTATATAAACAGTTATTTCCAGACGTACGTCCAGGAATACTGATCTATATTACAAAATTCGGTTCTTTTCATACTTCATTTACTAAAGTTATATAAGTAATGCCCATTAATAACTAATTCTGTGTATTTTTGTTGTTTTAATACAAGAAACTATTTAGACAATGATGAAACATCCTCTTTCACTATTTCGATATTGCCCGGAATGTGGCTCTTCTCATTTTGAGATTCATAATGAGAAATCTAAAAAATGTGCCGATTGTGGCTTTGTCTACTATTTCAATCCTTCATCGGCAACAGTAGCACTTATTCTGAATGATAATAATGAGTTATTGGTCTGCCGCCGTGCCAAAGAGCCGGCGAAAGGAACACTGGATCTCCCAGGTGGTTTTATTGATATGAATGAAACAGGCGAAGAAGGCGTTGCCCGCGAAGTTTTGGAAGAAACAAACCTGAAAGTAAAAGAAGCCACTTACCTATTTTCACTGCCTAATATCTATATCTATTCCGGTTTTCCAGTTCATACCTTGGACATGTTTTTCCGTTGTACCGTAGAAAATACGGAACACTTTTCTGCAAGGGATGATGTATCCGACTCCTTTTTTGTACCGTTATCTAAGGTCAATCCGGAGGAATTTGGACTGGATTCTATCTGTCAAGGACTTAAAAAGTTCTTATCAATATAGATAAAGCATTAAAATACAGGCATATTTTATTTTTATCATTATCTTTGTGACCGTCATTTATTTAATGATTATTATGGCACCTTTGCATAAATACCCAATTATGAAAAAAGAAATTACCAGACTTATTTGTACAGCCATCTGCTGCACACCAATCATGGGATTGGCTCAGACGAGTGAACAGATTACTTCTCCCGACAACCTTTACAAAGAAGGAAAAGAGCTTTTCCTTGAAAAAAATTATGCGGCAGCTGTACCTGCCTTAAAAGCTTTCGTAAAACAAAAACCAGTAGCCAGTCTTCGTCAAGAAGCTGAATATATGCTGGTAAGCTCTGCTTATGAGCTGAAAGACAAAAACCGTATTGAACTGTTGCGTGGATACCTTGATCGTTATCCTGATACACCACATGCCAACCGCATTTATGCACTTATAGCTTCCTGCTATTTTTATGAAGGAAAGTATGACGAAGCTTTAGCTCTTTTCAACTCGGCACGACTTGATTTATTGAGCAACGCAGAACGTGACGATTGTACCTATCAGTTGGCAACATGTTACCTGAAAACGGATAATCTGAAGGAAGCAGCTATATGGTTTGAAACCTTACGTGCCAGCAGTCCTAAATATGCAAAAGATTGTAGTTATTATCTGGCTTATATCCGGTATTCGCAAAGACGTTATGACGAAGCATTAAAAGACTTTCTCCCTTTGCAGGATGATCCGAAGTACAAAGCATTAGTACCTTATTATATTGCAGAAATTTATGCAATCAAAAAGAACTACGATAAGTCTCAGATCGTAGCACAAAACTATTTGTCGGCTTATCCGAATAACGAGCACGCTGCTGAAATGTACCGTATTTTAGGAGACGCGTACTATCATTTCGGACAATATCAACAGGCAATAGAAGCATTCAATAATTATCTGGACAGAGATCAATCTGCTCCACGACGTGATGCGCTTTATATGTTAGGACTCTCTTATTATCAAACAAAAGTCTATACCAAAGCTGTGGAAACGCTAGGTAAAGTAACTACCACCAACGATGCCCTGACACAAAATGCCAATCTGCATATGGGCCTTGCTACTTACAATTAGCAGAGAAAAATAAAGCTCGTATGGCTTTCGAACAAGCAGCTGCTTCCGATGCGAATATTCAAGTAAAAGAACTAGCAGCTTACAATTATGCCCTTTGTCTGCATGAAACCTCTTTCTCTGCTTTCGGCGAATCAGTAACTGCATTTGAGAAATTCCTGAATGAGTTCCCTACGTCACCATATGCAGAAAAGGTGAGTAGTTATCTGGTGGAAGTCTATATGACTACCCGAAGTTATGACGCTGCATTGAAATCTATCGACCGTATCGCACATCCAAGTGCACAAATATTAGAAGCAAAACAGAAGATTTTGTTCCAACTGGGTACACAGGCTTTTGCTAATGCAAACTTTGAACAAGCCCTCAGCTATTTGAACCAATCAATCAATCTTGGTCAATACAACCGTCAGACTAAAGCAGACGCTTATTATTGGTGTGGAGAATCCTATTATCGCCTGAATCGGATGACTGAAGCAGCGCGTGACTTCAACGCTTATCTGCAACTGACATCACAACCTAATAATGAAATGTATGCACTCGCCAACTATAATCTAGGTTACATCGCTTTCCACCGGAAAGACTATACTCAAGCGAGTAATTATTTCCAGAAATACATTCAGCTGGAGAAAGGTGAAAACACTACAGCTCTGGCAGATGCGTACAATCGTATTGGTGACTGCCATTTGAATATACGCGACTTTGAAGAGGCTAAACGTTATTATTCACAAGCAGAACAAATGAATACTCCTTCCGGAGATTATTCTTTCTATCAACTCGCTCTCGTTTCCGGTTTGCAGAAAGACTACAGTGGTAAGATCACTCTTTTAAATCGTCTGATTGGTAAGTACCCGTCTTCACCTTATGCAGTGAATGCTCTTTATGAGAAAGGACGTTCCTATGTGTTTATGGAAAACAATGCTCAGGCAATTACCTCTTTCAAAGAATTATTAAATAGATATCCCGAAAGCCCTGTCAGCAGAAAAGCAGCAGCAGAAATTGGCTTGTTATATTACCAGAACGGAGATTTCAATCAGGCAATCCCAGCCTACAAACAAGTAATTGAGAAATATCCGGGTAGTGAAGAAGCACGCCTTGCTATGCTTGACTTGAAATCTATTTATGTTGATATGAACCGTATCGACGAGTTCGCAGCTTTGGCTAATGCAATGCCTGGTAACATTCGTTTCGATACCAACGAACAGGACTCTTTGACTTACGTTGCTGCGGAAAAGATTTACATGAAAGGACGGGCAGAAGAGGCTAAAAGCAGCTTTGAAAAATATTTGCAATCTTTCCCGGAAGGAGCCTTTAGTCTGAATGCTCATTACTATCTCTGTCTGATCTGGAACGAGCAAAAGAATTATGATATGGTGTTGGAACATTCCGGCAAGCTGCTTGAATATCCTAATAATCCGTTTGCTGAAGAAGCATTGGTAATGCGCGCAGAAGTGCAGTTCAATAAACTCCAAATGGAAGAAGCCCTAGCTAGTTACAAGATGTTGAAAGAAAAGGCAAGTAATGTAGAACATCGTCAGCTAGCTGAGACTGGTATTCTACGTTGTGCATATGCTTTGAGAGATGATGTAGAAACGATTCAGGCAGCTACGGACCTGTTGGCAGAAGCCAAACTAAGCCCGGAACTGAGAAACGAGGCTCTTTACTATCGTGGCAAAGCATATTTGAAACAGAAAGCGGACACGAAAGCATTGGCCGATTTGCGTGAACTAGCCAAAGATACTCGTAACCTTTATGGTGCCGAAGCAAAATATTTGGTTGCTCAATCACTTTATGATGCCCATCAATATACTGCAGCAGAAAAAGAACTTCTCGGCTATATCGAACAAAGTACGCCTCACGCCTATTGGCTGGCACGTAGCTTCGTCCTTTTATCGGATGTATACGTTGCTATGGGCAAAGACCTGGATGCACGCCAATATCTGTTGAGTTTGCAACAGAATTATAAAGGCGATGACGATATCGAGAGCATGATTGAAAGCAGACTACAGAAACTTAATAAATAAAAGATTGAAGAATATGAAACGATCTCTTTATATAGCAGGAGGGCTTACACTAGTAGCTTTAATGCCATTCGAACTCCAAGCCCAGACTACTCAACCCAAAGATACAACTATGAACCGTACTGTAGTTGTAGAACAAGAATATAATCCGGATATCATGGACGCTTCCAAAGTAAACGTCCTTCCCAAAGTAGAAGAACCGACCATCTCTAAAAAAGAGGTAGAATATGCAATCGGATTCCTACCGGCAAGTTCTATCCCGGCAGATTTGATGCGCCCTTACACCGGAACTGAAATCCAGCCCGGCAGTAAACTCGGATATGTACGTGCCGGATATGGTAATTACGGCAATCTGGATGTACTTGCCAATTACTTATTTAAAATTTCAGACAAAGATAAACTGAATCTACGTTTCCAGATGGATGGGATGGACGGCAAACTAACCATACCAACGCAAGAAGAGAAATGGAAAGCTTACTATTACCGTACGCGTGCCAACATGGACTATATCCATCAATTCAACAAAGTTGATCTTAACATCGCTGCAAACTTCGGACTCAGCAACTTCAACCTTGCTCCCAATGAACCGAGCAAGCAAAAATTTACGGAAGCTGATTTTCATTTAGGTGTAAAATCGACCGATGAAACTTATCCGGTACAGTTCAAAGCTGAAACTAATTTCATGATGTATAATCGTCAGAATAACAATCTTCTGTTCTTCAACGAGACATTGGGAGAAACCCAGATCCGCACGAAAGGATTAGTTAGTGGCGCTATCAGTGATGAACAAAGCATTAATATAGGATTGGATATGCGCAATATCTTTTACAACAAAGATCTCAAATTGAACGAGATACCTGTTTATGAAGACCGTACTACTTTAGACCTGAATCCTTACTATAAACTTCAGAGCGACAATTGGAACTTACGTATTGGAGCTAATGTAGATTTCTCTTTTGGTAGCGGAAAGACTCTTCGCGTTTCTCCTGATGTAGTTGCCCAATATATCTTCTCTGAGAGCTATGTGCTTTATGCCCAAGCTACCGGAGGTAAACTGGTTAATGACTTCCGCAGATTGGAAGCACTTTGTCCATACGCACTTCCTGTAAATGCAATTCAGGATACTTACGAACAGTTCAATGCCGCTTTAGGTTTCAAAGCAAGCCCTTATCCGGGATTATGGTTTAATTTGTATGGGGGCTATCAGGATTTGAAAGATGATCTGTACCAAGTGAGTGAAGAAGTAGATAATAATGCAGGTCCGGACAGCGAACCAATGCCTTATCAGTTCCTGAACATGGCAATGACTAATTCTCATAACTTCTACGCTGGAATGAAGATCAGCTATGAGTATAAAGACATCGTTACGTTATCCGCATCGGGTACTTATCGTAACTGGGATTCTAAAGAAGATTATGCTCTATTGCTGAAACCGGCATGTGAATTTAACTTCAACGCGACTTTCAAACCGATAAAAGAATTGGGTATCAATATCGGTTATGATTATATCGGTCGCGAAGATGTTAAAGAATTCGGTAAACTTTCTGCAGTCAGTGACCTTTATGCAGGAGCCAGCTATAATGTATTCAAAGGAGTTTCTGTTTATGCACGAATCAATAACCTGATGAATAAGAAGTATCAATACTACCTTGGTTATCCTACAGAAGGATTTAATTTCATTGGTGGATTGAGTTTCAGCTTCTAATTAATATTGAAAACTGATACAAAGAAATACTATAAAACTCAGGTTTCAGAAGTTTCTAAAGAAGGGAATGCCCTTGTTACAATATCACGAACTGCATCCTAAAAGTTTTTTTGCCTAACTTTTAGGGTGCAGTTCATTTTTGGCAGTCGTAAATAAACCATCAAGCTATCGGGTTCTGCATATCCGAGGTCGTATAGCATAGTAGTTTTATCACAACAGTAAAGGCTGCAAAACAATTAATCTGAATAACTCGTTATGACAACTGAAAATAAAATAAAGTATTTTGAAAATCGAGAAGATTGGAGAAAGTGGCTAATGGACAACTTTGACAGTGCCAGTGAAATATGGTTTGTATTTCCCAATAAGACATCAGGCAAAAAAAGTATTTTATATAACGATGCCGTTGAAGAAGCCCTTTGTTTCGATTGGATTGACAGCACGATAAAACCACTTAACAAAGAACATAGAATTCAGCGCTTCACACCAAGAAATCCTAAAAGCACTTACTCACAAGCCAATAAAGAAAGACTTAAATGGCTATTGGAAAATAAAATGATACACCCTAAATTTGAGAATAAAATACAAGATGTTTTATCTATACCTTTTATTTTTCCCAATGATATAATTGAGAAATTGAAAGAAGATAAAATAGTCTGGAGAAACTATCAACAATTTTCTGACTCCTATAAAAGAATCCGAATTGCATACATTGAAGCCGCAAGAATACGTCCTGAAGAATTTGAGAAACGGTTAAACCACTTTATCAGCAAAACGAAAGAAAATAAAGCAATTGCAGGATTTGGCGGAATTGAAAAATACTATTAATCAAAAGAGAATACCAACACCTAACTTGCATCCTGCCTGTAAACAGATTGAAATTAACTATTGATTTTTATTGCTCGGATGAAGAAAAAGATAAATCCGGAGCTTAGTATAAAGTCCCTATGATATGTTTAGCAAATTGCTGCTTTACGAACGATCTATTAGAAATCAATCGTTACCTGATAAGTATCCTTATTTTCAAAGAAAGTTTGTTGTACTTCGTATTCAGGAAGCCACACATATTTCTTTTCACCCTTGTATTCTGCTTCAAGCAAGAAACTAAACCAGCGATTATAAGGTAATTCATCAGTATGCAAAGGTTCTGCAGGATTATCATACAAATCGGGAACACCTGTTATCAAATATTCTCCTTTTTTGTTCACTTCATAAGTACGATAAGGAGTTGGAATCAGATCATTAAACTGCGCGCGAGCTCCATATAAGTTGAGTTTCACCCCTTTCTTCTTTTTACCATTCACTTTAACAGATACTAAAATATTCTTAGGAAACATCTGTTTGAAAAGTCCGGAAAAATCACGTCTAGGACGTTTTGACTTTGCAGTATAGTTAATGATATTAACTGCATACGAACTCCATTTATAAGTATTATAATGATTATTCATCACACACGAGTCCGGCTCGTATTGAAGTTGATTTATCACATTCTTTTTTGCCTGAATTCTGTCAGCATATAGATCTGTTACTCCGCGATAGTGACCGAATTCATGCGCCACTCCCCTACAAAAATAATCGACATTAAACAAGTCTTCATGTTCGGTCTTACTACGGCTACGGCAAACCACCATAGTCAAATCGTCCGCAGCACCTCCACAATACCAGCCTTGTGATTTCTCTTCATCATCAAAGTCAAGTACAGAATCAATGATCAATAAGACATCATGGTTAGGGAAACCTGCACTCCGATTGTATACATTTTCCAACTGACGGGAAGAGCAATCATAAACCACCTGTAAATCGGGCACATAACGGAAATAAAAATTAAAACGTCCGTCGCCCGCCTTATTCCAGAAATCATTCACCTGTTCGAAGAAAGTATTCAGTTTTGCCCGATATGCTTCTTTACCGCCCCAATGCTCTACCCCGGCTTTATCCACAGCTACAAATATTCGATATTCGATCGTATCCAGCGGTTGTGAAACAACATCCTTCTGTACATTACCCGTATTCGTCCAAGAAAAGAGAGGTAGAACGGCAGGAAACAAAAACCATCTTTTCCAACTAATTTTCATATCTGTATTTAATTTATGTATATCTCATTTCTTTTAGATTCCGACTGTTTCCGTCTATCATAAAAATGAATTTATTGAAAAACATACTTTTAACTCTAATTACACCATATAAACAACCGAACATCCTAACTCATACTTTTCCAAAAGTTATAGTTCTACTATAATAGAACTATCATTTCACTATTGAGGAACGAAAACTAGAGTAGTAACGAAACAAATGTACATAGAAAAAACATATCTTAATCTATGCAATCTATTATTTTATTTAGTTCTTCTACCTATTTCAATAAAATAGATCCAAGAACAGTTTAGGATATTACCAACATAGTACCTTGAAAAAACAAAAGAAAATCTCATCGGGAAAATAGATTAGTCAATTAATATCCATTATACTTTTATCTCATTTTTCTCTCGGATAAAGGATTATTCAAAGGAAAAACAGTTTTTATAGATAGCAAATCCTATCATTTTTCCGTCCTGTCTACAAAATTAAAGAGAAGGCTTATCATTCGCTATAGATAGCGTTTCTAGCTATTTTTGCACCTAATATAGCGAATATTACACGTCAGATTTATGGGTACCGGCTAACTTTGCATAAAAAGAGAACAGAAATGTCAGACTTTTATACACCAAAGTATAATCTTTTGAACAAAACGAAGGTCATTCATTGACAGAACTAAATATATTATTAACCTACAAATTAAAAAGTATGAGAAACGCGCTCAAATTAAGAATCTGCTTTCTTATTACGTTTCTTTCATTCATACCTTTAATAATGTATGCACTTCCACCGGAAGGGATTACTATTAAAGGTACAGTAGTGGATGAAGCACTTAAAGAAGCCGTTCCCGGAGCAAACGTGACCGTGAAGGGCACTACTATCGGGACAATCACAGACTTTGACGGTAACTACTCAATCGTCGTTCCAAACAAAGAATCCGTATTGGTCATCTCTTTTATGGGATATGTAACCCAAGAGATCGTAGTCGGAAGCAAACAAATCATTAACGTTAGTTTAAAAGAAGACGCACAAAGCCTCGGTGAAGTAGAAGTTGTTGCGATTGCCTATGGTAACCAAGATAAGAAAATGCTTACCAGTGCAGTCTCTTCCATTGACAACAAAGAGTTGATCAAATCTCCGGCTATTAGTATTACTAATGTATTAGCAGGAGCTTTGCCCGGTGTATCTTCAGTACAGACTACCGGACAACCCGGTAAAGACGCTGCTACTATTTATGTACGTGGAGCCGGTACATTAAATGACTCACAGGCCAAGCCATTGATTCTGGTAGACGGAATCGAACGTGATTTTTCACAGATCGACCCGAACGAGATTGAGACCATCTCTATATTAAAGGATGCTTCTTCAACAGCCGTATTCGGTGTACGAGGTGCTAATGGTGTAGTATTAGTTACCACCAAAAGAGGTAAAGCCGGTAAAACGCAAATTTCTGTCAGCACCAAACTAGGTTTACAGCAGCCTATTTCGCTTGTTGAACAAACCGGTAGTTACGAATTCGCCCGTTTCTGGAATATAAAACAGAAAATGGATCATGTCACTAATCCCAAACTCTATTTCACACCGGAACAGGTAGAAGCCTATCGTACCGGTTCGGATCCTATCATGTATCCAAGCATGGACTGGAAAAAGTATATCTTTAATAATCTCTACCTTCAAAGCCAGAATAACCTTAATATATCCGGTGGTAGCGAAAATGTAAAGTATTACATTTCATTAGGATATACATACCAGAACGGTCTTTTAAAGGAACTTCCCGGACAAATGTATGATAACAATTACCGTTTTAACCGATATAATTATCGTGCTAATATCGACGCCAACCTGACCAAAACTACACTAATGAAACTTGGTATTAGTGGTATTTTAGGTAAGATACAAGAGCCACGTAGTGTTGTATCCGGTACCGGAGAAGATCAAAATCCTTGGGTGATTGCACAAATCTGGTCACATCCGTTCGCAGGACCTGGATTTATCAACGGAGTCCGTACGTTAGTTCCCAAAGACATGGTTCCTCTGGGAGAAGTAATGCGTGATGGTATGTTCGTATTTTACGGACAAGGTTATAATCAGAATTATGATACAAATTTAAATCTGGACTTAGATATCACACAGAAACTGGATTTTGTAACTCCGGGCTTGAGCGTAGCTATAAAAGGGGCTTACGACAATAAATTCACGTTAAACAAAGTTCGTACCGGAGGTGCCATAGAATCACAGACTGTATACTACAAGTCTTATTTTGATACGAATGGCTCCATGGCACAGACTGACCCGGATTATGATAAGACATATATCTATGTACCCAATGGAAGCGATACCCCGCTAAACTATTCAGAAAGTAGTGGACGTGGACAGAATTGGTATCTGGAAGGACGTATCAACTATGACCGCACATTTGGCGATCACAGAGTATCCGGTCTGTTCCTTTATAACCAATCACGAAATTATTATCCTGACAGCTATACCTATATCCCCCGTAGTTATGTAGGACTAGTTGGGCGTGCTACTTATGCTTATCGAAGTAAATACTTGCTTGACGTAAATGTTGGCTACAATGGTTCGGAAAACTTTGCTCCGGGTAGTACCCGTTTCGGTGTTTTCCCGTCATTCTCCGCAGGCTGGATAGCAACTGCCGAGAAATTTATGGAAAATCAAAAGGTAATTGATTACTTAAAACTCAGAGCTTCTTGGGGACGTGTCGGTAATGATAAAGGGGTGGATTCCCGCTTTATGTATATGCCTGCCGTATGGGGAGGATCAGGTGGCTACAGTTTCGGTGTAGATAATGCCTATTCACAATCAGCTTCCGGCATTTCCTCTATCGGTAACCCGGCAGTAACGTGGGAAACAGCCGAAAAGCAGAATTACGGTATCGACATCAAACTCTTAGATAGCCGTTTATCCGCTACATTCGATTACTTTATAGAGCACCGTACAGGTATTCTGATTTCTCCATTGTCCACACCGGGTATTATTGCAACTTCTTTACCCAATCTGAATATTGGTCAGGTAAACAATCATGGTTATGAAATCTCCATTGGTTGGAATGACAGAATCGGAAAAGATTTCAGTTATTTCGCTAATGCAAACATGTCATTTGCACGTAACAAAATCATTAACATGGACGAAGTTCCTAAGCAATTCAGTTACATGAACCAAACGGGCGGTTCAACCGGACGACAGACTGACGTGTATAAATATTTGAGACTCTACCAATATAGCGACTTCACCGAAGGTGCAAACGGAGAATTGACATTGAACCCCAATCTCCCCCAACCTTACCAGAAAGTGTATCCGGGTGATGCAATGTATGCCGACCTTAATGGAGACGGAATTGTAGATGGTAATGATAAATGTGTATCAGGCTATGCTACCCGTCCGGAATATACATTTGGTATGAATATGGGATTCGACTGGAAAGGCTTCAGTTTATCCATGCAATGGGTTGGCTCCACAAATGTTAGCCGTATGTATGATATCGAGTACCGGATTCCGTACACCAATGCCGGAAAACGTGGTTTGCTGACTTATTTCTATGATGGTTGCTGGACTCCAGAAAATCAGTTGGGAGCTGTTTATCCGCGACCGTCAGAAGAATCGGAAAGCTGGAACTCTGAACCTTCAACTTTATGGTTAGTAGATGCTTCTTACCTCCGTTTAAAGAGTTTGAACTTCGGATATACCATAACCGGAAAGAAATTCTTGAAAAAATTAGGAATTAGTTCACTTGGTCTGAATTTCAGTGGTTACAATTTACTAACCTTCTCACCCCTTAAGTATCTTGATCCGGAAAGTAATCCTGACCGATTCGGAGATTATCCACTCATCAAGACTTATAGTTTCGGTTTAAATCTTAACTTCTAAAAAAGACAACTTATGAATAGCATAATAAAAGGACTTGGAATTGCGTTTAGTTATATACTGATAGCATCCTCTTGTTCTGAAATCAGTTTTGGGGATAATTTCCTAGGCAACCAACCTGAAAGCTCCGGAGCTACCACCGAAGAAATGTTTTCTACAAAAATAAACGCTGAAAAAGTACTGACGAAAGCTTATACCGGTGTACCCTATGGATTGCCTACCGGTGGGGACTTCAAACTAGGAGGTAATATCCTCGAATCAATCACCGATTTGTGTCAGAGTTTTCGTGATAACATCAGCGATGGACCCATGAAACTATATTATAACGGAGCACTGAGTGCAAATAATGTTCCTAAAAGTGCTGCCTATCTATATGCAGGAAAATCCGACTGGACTACCATCCGTTACGCATGGCTGTTTATTGAAAATGTAGCCAAAGTACCTGACATGACCGACGATGAAAAGAACGAACGTATCGCTGAGGCCAAAACATTGATCGCTCTTTCTTATTTCGAAATGATGAGATACATAGGCGGTGTACCTTGGTTGGACCATGCAATAGATGTAAATGAGAAAATGGAGTTTCCACGAATCACCTTCGAACAAACGGTAAAAAATATCGTAGGCTTACTTGATGAAGCTATTAATTCAAACCTAAAATGGAAACAAGATGACCAGAATGACGGTCGAATGACGAAAGCAGGAGCCATGGCATTAAAGTTCAAGGTATTGCAATGGGCAGCAAGTCCGACATTCAATTCCAACACAAAATGGAATTCGAAAGCAGATGAGTACACTTGTTACGGTAATTACAGCGACCAACGCTGGAAAGATGCAGCAGCGGCAGGGGAGGCTTTCTTCAATGAAATCAAAAAGCAGCATGGATACGAACTGATCCAGCCTACTGAAGATACTCATCGGGCAAGACGTTTGGCATATCGTAAGGCATATTACAACCGGGGCGGAACAGAAATTCTGATTTCTACACGTAAAGGTTATGATGTAGGTACCCATTCTGATTATATTAACCAACGTTACTACACCGGTCCAACATTAAATTACGTGGATATGTTCCCGTGGGAAGACGGTTCTGATTTTCCGGAAGACTTCGACTGGGCAAATCCGTCTAAACAGCCATTCTTTACTTATACAAATGAGGAGATGGTACCAACCCGTGACCCGCGTTTGTATGAAAACGTAGCCTGCCCAGGAGATAAATACTGTACCGGTACTACTGCTCCTGTTTATATCAACCATGAAGATTACAAAGACGGTAGCGGATTCCTGATCATGAAATATATCCTGCAGGAAAACAATGATCGCAACAGTCCGGTACAGTGGGCACATACCCGCCTGTCGGAAATCATGTTGGGATATGCGGAGGTGCTGAATGAAGTGAACGGTCGTCCGAACGATGAAGCTTACAAAATGGTCAATGATGTACGGGCCAGAGTTGGACTTTCTGCACTCCCCAAAACAATGAATCATGACCAGTTCCTGGAAGCTGTCTTAAAAGAAAGAGCACTGGAGCTAGGATTCGAAGAAGTACGTTGGTTCGACCTTGTACGCAGAGATCGTCAAAATGATTTCAAGAAAACATTGTATGGACTGAGAAGTAGAGGGAACGACCTGCATAATCCTACTGCATTCACTTTTGAAAAGGTAGTATTGGGAGATCGTTATTGGAAGACCAATTGGGATACCAAATGGTACCTGGCTCCAATTCCTCAGAATGAAATCAACAAGAAATATGGAATGACCCAAAATCCGGGTTGGTAAATATCTTAACTAATATCAATCGAACAATGAATAAATTAAATTATATATTAATTACCCTGCTTTTGGGAGGTTCGGTTTCTCTGAATGCACAGAAATCAAAGGCTGTTTCGGAAACACAGCTTACTGATACACTGAGCGTCGGATATCAAATGAACGTATCTTCCCAGAATAGCAGTTATTCTATCAACGGAGTCAATGCTTCAGCGTTTGAAAAGTCTCCGTATGTAGATATAAGCAAAGCATTGTATGGTAAAGTGGCAGGTCTGAATGTGTATCAAGGTATAGGTGCATCTCCTGACAACGTATCTACTCTCTCTCTGCACGGCAATGCTCCTCTGATACTGATTGACGGTTTTCCTCGTGATATTACTGATATCACTTCTATGGAAATTGAATCGTGCTATGTTCTGAAAGATGCCGCCGCAGCAGCACTTTATGGAACACGCGGTGCAAACGGTGTCGTCCTTATCACTACTAAACGTGGTGCTAAAAGTGGACTGAAAGTGAATGTAGACTATAATTTCGGTATTAATACTCAATTCCGTTCACCGGAATTTGCAGACGCATACACATATGCTAACAGTCTCAATACGGCATTGAAGAATGATGGGCTGGATGCACGTTACAATTCACAAGAATTGGATGCCTTCCGCACAGGATCTACCCGTATGATTTTCCAAACGTAGACTGGTGGGATCAGACGATGAACAAAGCCGGTTTCACACACAATCTAAAGATGTCTTTCAATGGAGGTGGTGAGAAATTCCGTTACTTCACTGTGGTTGATTATTACCGTGACCGTTCCATGTTGAAGAAGAACACGGAAGATACACGCTATGACACGACTCCGACAGACACACGTCTTACTCTACGTACTAATATTGACGCAGATATTACTGAAAGCACTCATATGAAAGTAGGCTTAGTAGGAAAGTTACAGGAATATAGAGGCACCCGTTACGGACGTACTAATATCTTCCGTAATATCTATAACACACCATCGGCCGCATTCCCTATTCGCTACGAAAACGGCATTTATGGAGGTAGCTCTGTCTATGGAGCCAATAATCCGGTAGCCTTATTGAAAAACTATGGTCATATCAGAAATATGTACGGCACATTGCTGGCTGATTTAAGCTTACGTCAGGATTTAGATGTACTGACCAAAGGACTTGGTGCTGAAGTAGCAGTATCTTTTGATAATATAGGAGGAATGTACGAAACTTCCAGCAAGAGCTATCGCTACATGAATAACTCGGCAAGTATCACTAGTGATGGTACGCTGGTGACCACTCCTACTATGTGGGGAACAGACTCTGAAACACTGGGACACAGCCAGCCTTTCGAAAGTTTGATCATGCGTAGCGATTTTCAGGCAAAGGTAGATTATAACCGTAATTTTGGAAAGCACCAAGTGAGTGGAGCATTGATCTACGATATGCAATCTATCGTGGAGGATGGCAGAAACAGATCCCGGAAAAACCAATCCATATTGCTGAACGCAACTTATACCTATGATAACCGTTACAGCATTAATGCCGTAATCAATCATTCCGGTTCCGCTTATTTACCGGATGGAGATAAATTTACAACTTATCCGGCAGTATCTGCTGCATGGATCGCATCAAACGAGGCATTCATGGAAAATATAACTCCAATCAATCTCTTCAAGATTCGCGCATCATATGGTTTGTCCGGATGGGACGGCAACCTAAGCCATGAATTGTGGCGCCAATCTTACATTGGTAATACTGGTTATAACTTTGGAGTAAACGCCGGTTATATAGGCGGCGGCAGCGAAGGTGACCTGCCAGTCATAGGATTAGTAGCAGAGAAATCGACAAAAGCTACTTTCGGTTTTGACGTTGAAGCCTTTGATAATCGCTTGAGTGCAACTGTAGAAGGGTTCTACGAAAAGCGCTCGGATATGCTTGTTTCAGGAGCCAATTCTACTTCCGGCATCATCGGTATCACAGTGGGACAGGTGAATGAAGGAGTCTATAAATACAAAGGGCTGGATGCTTCCCTAAGTTGGAATGACAAAATCGGTGACCTTCATTATGGTATAGGAGCCAGTATGTCTTATCTGAATTCAAAAGTAGTCAATGTAAATCAGGAATATCAGGAATACAATTACTTGTATACGAAAGGTAATCGTGTCGGACAGATGTATGGTCTGGAAGCTATCGGTTTCTTCAATAGCCAACAAGAAATCAACAATAGTCCTCAGCAAACCTTCTCCACCGTAGCTCCGGGTGACGTGAAATATAAAGACCAGAATGGAGACAATGTTATTGATGAAAAAGACGTTGTGAAAATGTTCGGTTCATCCGTTCCACGTTTCTACTTCGGATTTAACCTGAACCTCGCTTACAAGAAATTTGAGCTTTCTGCTGACTTCCAAGGTATGACTGGTGTTACAGTTTCTTTGCTCAACAGCCCGTTGTATCAGCCACTTGTGAACAATGGAAATATCTCAAATACATTCTTGAACGAGGAAGTATATTGGACTCCGGAGAACAAAGCGAACGCAACCATGCCAAGACTGACTACTCAGGAAAACCTGAATAACTATCGTTCCAGCTCATTGTGGTACCGCGATGGTTCATTCTTGAAATTGCGTAACCTGCTAGTATCTTATACTTTCTCAAAATCACAGACTCGCTTTGCTGATCTGAAAGTATTTGTACAGGGAACTAATCTGTTCTCATTAGACAACCTTCATTTTGCTGATCCGGAACAACTCAGCGTTGCTTATCCATCGACAAGAAGTTATTGGGCAGGTGTCAAACTTAATTTTTAATTCAAAGTAACAAATGAATATTATGAGAAGTAAATACATAATCTTAACTCTCTTGTCTTCGTTGATCTTTGCCTCCTGTAATTACTTGGATTTTGACGAGACTAATAACCTGAAGACAAAAGAAGACATGTACAAGTATTTTGATACGAGCAAATCAATGCTTACGTATGTATACTCATTCATGCCGCAGGGATGCCAATGGTTTGCAACATCCAGCGGTAACTTTACTCCGGATGGACTTGCCATGCGCGATTGCGCCAGCGATGACGGTGAATTCGGAGCAGTAGCAGCCAATATCCAAAATACTAATAACGGTAACTGGTCTGCCATCAAGACATTTGATGACTCTTGGTCTCTTTACAAAGGTATTCGTGCTGCCAATAGTTTTATTGCAGAAATTGCTCAAGTAGACTTCACACGTTATGAGCATAATGCACAATATACCAACTGGATGAAGCAATTAAAGTATTTCCCTTATGAAGCCAGAGTATTACGGGCACACTATTTCTTTGAACTGGCACGCCGCTACGGTGACATCGCCATGCCATTAGAAGTACTGACTGAGGAAGAAGCTAATACCATTGGCAAGACATCTTTCAATGATGTTATTGATTTCATTGTCAGCGAATGTGATGAAGCCATTGCCGACAATCATCTGCCAGACAGTTATGTAAACGAGCCGAATGCGGAAATTGGTAGAGTTACCAAAGGATTTGCGATGGCAGTAAAATCAAAAGCACTTTTATATGCTGCCAGCAAGTTACACAATCCTTCCATGAACACAGAGCTATGGAAAAAGTCAGCAAAAGCAGCATTAGATATTATCAACACAGGGTTATACTCTCTGGACCCCAAAGAGAGTGCTAACAATCTCGAATCCAAAGAGACTGTACTGATGAGAATTAACGATAATAACGCAAGCTTCGAGCTATTTAACTTTCCTATTCGCTTCACAGCAGGTAAGCGTAACTCAAGCCAGATTCCTTATAGCAACTTCCCCTCTCAGAACCTTGTAGACGCATTCGAAACAGTCAATGGTTACAAAGTGACCTTAGAGAACACAGGCTGGGTTTCCGAAGACCCGGAATTTGACCCACAATTGCCTTATGACAAACGTGATAAACGTTTCTACCGTGCCATATTAGCCAATGGTATGAAATTCCAAGACAGGTCGATTGAAACCTATAAAGGTGGTGCCGATGACGGAATCGTATCAGAAGGTGGTTCACCTACCGGTTACTTCTTGAACAAATACATTCAGGAAGGAACTCTTTTCACCGACGGAGAAGAAACTACTAATAAACACCATTGGGTAATTTATCGCTATGCCGAGACATTACTTACTTATGCCGAATCTATGGTGAACGCCTTCAACGATGTAAATTACACAGACGAGACTTATAAATATTCTGCACTGTGGGCAATCAACGAAGTTAGAAAGAATGCTGATATGCCGGCAATTCCTTCTTCCGGCAAAGATGAATTCTTGGAACGTCTATATAATGAATGGCGTGTAGAATTTGCTTTCGAAGATCACCGTTTCTGGGACGTACGAAGATGGAAAATCGCGGACACAACTCAGCGTGAACTTTATGGAGTAAAAATCGAAAAACAACCTAACGGTACTTTTAACTTCTACAAAAATCTGTATGAAACTCGTAATTGGAGAGATGCAATGTATTTGTATCCTATTCCTCAAAACGAGTTGTACAAGAATGCAAACTTAAATCCTCAAAATACGGGATGGTAATTAATTGTCAAATCTAATATTTTAAAGAAATATGAAAAAGTTATATAGCAATACATTAATGCAACTGATTGTTGCTCTGTGCACATTCAGTTTTGTAGCATGCCAAGAGTACAGCATCGACTCTCAGCCAGAAGGTCCGCTCAATATCCAAATCGACGCTCAGGATTCTTATACAGCCTTGGCAACATCTCCAAGCAATGTAGTTTTCAACATCAGCTCCAATACTCCTTGGACTATCGAAAGTGATGCACAATGGTGTGTACCAACTCCTTCCATGAGTGCAAGCAGTTCACTGGTTTCAGAGATTGTGGTGTCAATGGAAAACAATACAGGAAAGCAATCACGTACTGCTAAATTGACTATCAAGGCAGAAGGTATTTCAAATACAAAGGTGATTACAATTGAACAAGTTTCTAAAGAAAAACTTGTTGTTGTTCCTTACGGAGAACTAGTTGCAACAGAAGGTGAAGAGATTCAATTCTCTATCATTTCCAACAAACCATGGGAAATTATTCCTTCTATTTCTTATGTAAGTGATATTGATAAGAAATCAGGTAATGGAAATGAAAATGGCCAGGAAGAAATCATCACTGTTAAAATACCGGCAAATGCAGGTGCACGTCGTGAAGGTACTATTACTGTAAGAACAGAGTTTGAAGAATACTCTTTTACTATTATTCAAAATGGTATTACCATTGTTCAAGAAGAAGATCCGGCAAACACAACAATGGCAATAACTAATGCCGGTCCGTCTGAAACGACTATAAAGATAAGCTCCAATAAAGAATGGAAAGTAGAAGTTCCGAAAGAATATCAAAGTTGGTTACAAGCAGAGGCTATCAGTGATTCTGAACTAAAACTTATTACTACTAGTTATAATCCTTTGTTCGCGTCACGTAAAGGTCAAGTGCTAATCAAAACAAAAGAAGTAATCGATGGATTTGATGGAATCACTTTTGACGTCGAACAACAGGGTAAGTCATTCTGGTGGAACGGAGGAGGTACTGCAGCTCAAGTTCAAGAGAATGGTTCAATTATTCTTAGTGGAACCGGTACATCTCAAATTGTTTCCAACTTTACAAGCAAGAAAGGTCGTTTGACAATTGACCTTGCTTCTCTAAACTTAACAGGTGAAAGCTGGATTGAGTTAAACTATTGGCCTAATATCGACTGGACAAGCACACCTAACTTCCATTTACACCTGAAACCTAACAAAGAAAGTAATTTTACATGTGGTGGAGGTTACAATTGGACACAAAAGACATTCACCATGACAACAGAAGAATGTAATGCGATCCGCCAAATCGTGGCCGAAGTAACTTATAAACCAGGTAGTACTGATAAACTTATTATCAGATTACTATTTAACGGTGAAGAAGTTGCTGTATTAGACAATAACATTCAAGATATTTATGCCTTTGGTGATGATAATCAGTATTGTCCACAAACCATATACTACAGACTACAAGCTGGTGCTGAGGATTCAAGCATGCATGTAAATTCGATGACTTGGGAACCGATAGAGTAATAAATAACCTCTAAATAATATAGAGTATGAAATTTAATTTAAAACAACTTATATACAATAGTTTCATTGGCATCTCCGTTCTCACCACATTCTCTGGATGCAATGACGACGAAGCCATGAAATGGGTAGATCTGCGCTATAGAGTAGAGGATTCATACCTAGTTGAAGCTAAAAATCCTGAATCTTTCTCTTTTCAGGTTAAATCAACTGATCCGTGGGAAGTATTCGGAAAATATGATTGGTATACTATTTCACCTAATAAGGGCGAAGCTAGTGATAAAACTTCTACTGTAACTATCACTTGCAAAGAAAACACTTCATTAGATGATCGTATAGATACAATCAATATCAAAAGTGATTACTGGATAGGTAAAACATTTGTACTTACACAGAAAGGTACTGCCTATTTGAATGTAGAGAATGTTGATATGATCAACCAAGAAGGAGATGACGAAACATTCGACGTAATTACTAACCAAAAATGGACTGCAAAAGTAACGGAGGGTGATGTATGGCTATCCATTAAATCCGGGAACTCCGGTGAATTAGATGGACAAATCACAGTAAAAGCAACTCCAAATACAGGTGAACAACGTACAGGTATTGTAACAATATACGACCGTCACGGGGTTGTGGCCCAGGAAGTACAATGTATACAAGATGGTGTAGTATTAAATCCGGAGATTCCGGAGAACGGAAAATGGTTCAGAATGTATGAAGAGGCACAAAAACTTACTATTCACGTAGAATCTAATACAGAGTGGACAATATCGAAAGAAAATGAGGCTGATGACATTTGGTATAATTTCGAAGAAACATCATTCAATGGTGATGGTGACATTGTGATCAATGTAAACGAACACACAGGAACCAGTGTCCGTACAGGAATTATCTTACTGACAACTAAAGCTGACGAAGGTGCTACTCCATTAATGAAAACTATAAAGATCAAACAAGCTAATCCACAAAGACCAGTCGTACATGATGTAAATCAAGCAATAACCAGCTATTCCGGTCCAGGCGGGTTGAAAGAAGGACGTTACAACTTCTATTTTGATCCATTTGGCAGTGCAAATCTTAGTTTCTTCATGATGTGGGCAGGACAAGCTGATGATGGAGGAAATGTAGAACTTCGTTTCCACATTCTAAGCCAAAAGACACAATTGAGTACAAGACCATGGAACGGTGATGTATACAATGAAAATAGCGGTCACGCTGTTGATACTAGCATTTCGAACGTCTTAACATTCGATATCAAAGAAGCAGTAGACGCAACAGATCCGACTAAATCGTGGATATACTCCGAATGGATATTAAATGGTGTGCTGTTAGGCAAAGCCACAAGTGATGGTGTAACAGATGCCAATGGCACAAATGATACTTATAAGATTCCATTTGAACGGACCAAAGTAGGTGCTAACTTCTCAATGTCAGCTTCTGGTGGAAATATCGGATTTATCAAGTGGGAATACATCGCCCCATTAGTATGGGGAGATTAATTCTCCAATAAGAGTGATTACCTGAGCCCCCAATCAGGTAATCGCTTCTAATAAACTCACAAATCAATAAAAAAGAAAAAGAGTATGATAAAAAGAAAAATATTACTTTTGCTGAGTATGGCACTTATGGGAATCTCCAGCATTGCCTGCTCAGATGATGAGACCAATGATATCACTCCACAGAAGAGATATCCGCTAACAACCTTTTCCGTAGCAGTAAAAGGTACGCAGGCTGATAATATATCCTATTATCATGGAAAGATTGACCAAACAACTCATAGAGTTGAAATTGGCTATATAGAAGACGCCAATATTATCACAGGCGTAGATTATACATTAATGAGTGAAGGGGCTACGATCTCACCTGATCCGAAAAAATTTATTGGAGAATGGAACAAAGAACAGAAAGTGACCGTCACCACTGAAGATAATCAAACGACCACCTATACCATTGTCCTGACAAAGTTCGATGAAGCGATGAAAAATATACTCTTCTTCGATAATTTTAGCGTAGACGGCAATCCAGATCCAACAAAATGGGTACTATGTAAAAAGCAAAGTTCTGACTGGAACGACGAGATGTCCGAAAGCTATGATCAAGCTTATGTAAAAGATGGCAAACTGATATTAAAAGCTGAAAAAATAAACGGTGAATACAAAGCCGGTGGCATTGAATCACAAGGCAAATTCGATTTCACATTCGGAAAAATAGAAGTGAAAGCAAGAATTACAAGCTATCCGAATGGTGCATTCCCTGCTATCTGGATGATGCCAAAAACATCCGTTTATGGAGGATGGCCTCAAAGCGGAGAAATTGATATCATGGAACACGTAAAACAAGAGTCTGTGATCCACCATACCATACATACCCACTACACTTATAATTTAGGTATAAAAGATCCGACAAATACTGCACAGGTAACCTGTGACTATCATGATTGGAATATCTATACAGTAGAAAAGGATGAGAATAAGTTGACATTCTTTGTCAATGGACAAGAAACTTTCTCATACTCGAACCAGAATCTGGAAAATGAGGCAGAAATGAAGCAATGGCCTTTCACTAATGAGAATCCATTCTACATTATTCTGAACATGGGATTAGGAGGAGATAGAGATGGCTCTTGGGCCGGTCCTATTGATGACGATAATCTACCCGCTATTATGGAAATTGACTATGTAAAAGTGTCCAAATTAGATAAATAGGTTTTAAGGTAGAAAACTATTGTTTTAGGAACTCTCAAGTTAAGAGGAATGAGAGCATGGAAATTCTTCCAATGACTTTCATTCCTCTATTTCTATAAATACAAAACTCACACAGAACAAAGTTCTATCCTATTTTCATAAGAAACTAAAATAGAAATATCGATGAAAATAATCAGGAAAAACATACTATCTTTGTTCACCGGAGTTATTATATTGAACTTATTGTTCAATCCTGTGAAAGGAATACTTGATATTCCCCATCAATCAGACCTATTGACGTGCACTTCACTATCAATACTAATAGGAATATCAACTTTCTTCTCTAATAATCGGCCTATTCAACGACTGACTGTTATTGATGAAGTATTCATTTTAATAGCTATAAGCAGTATTCACTTTTATCCCCCACAATCTAACCTCTACGGATTATCCCGTTTTGTCCTAGTCATCATATATTGGGGATACGTCAGACAGAGTACTGAAGAGAGGTTACAGATGCAAACAGAAGCAGCTTGGCGAGGATATACAGTACATGTTTGCCAATTTGGAAATATCCTAGTGGAATATAATGATTGTAACCTAATGGTTTATCAAAACCCTGAGGAAAGAAACCTTTATACAGATATTATATTTTTCGTTGAAACGCTAAAAGGAAATTGGGAGGATTATGATAAATTTGGATTAAAAGTAGATGGTTGGGTGTATACAGGAGTTAGTTATTCCGATGCAGAGGCAGATAATTGCCATAAGTGGCTTTCTAAAGTAACAAATGATGGAAAAATAATACCACACAAATAATTCAACAGAGGACCTTAGAAAATATGTCCAATTATATGGTAGAGTTAATCTTGCCTATAATCTAAACAAAGGTTATGAATATAATTCAAAAATGAATTATGAGGCAATAGCATCAAATGAGGCTTTAAAAAGAGCACAATAATTAATTTTAAAAATAAAGATATGAGAACAATTAATTGGATTCTTATTTCTAATAACATTCACATTGAATATTATGGTTCAATCAAAAAAGCACACCCATGAGGAAAAAAGTGAAGTTGAAACTTATAACGATTCCATTTGTAAAGTTATTAATAATGATGCTTTTGGTAATTATAGAGGTGAAATGAAAAGTTATCTGGTTATAAAGAATCAAATAGAATAAATATTAACTTAACTCACATTTATTATGACACGTTTATTACAAACATTATCAATCGTAATCTATATTCTTATTATGAGTTGTACATCTACCACTTCTGGTAGCAACATTTTACCAATTCCTGAGATTCCAGAGACTCAACCGGAAAAAATACAGCAAGTAGTCATTGGTTATCTGCCACTAGACGATTGGGAATTTAAGGCTCAATTCTCTTCCATAGAATGGAAGTACCTGACACATATCAATATGAGCTTTGCCAGAGTAAAGGCTGATGGCACACTTAATATCGAGTCAATTCGTGACAGAATCCAAGAGGTACGTGAAACAGCCCGTAAACATAATGTCAAAGTCTTGATTTCACTTGCCAAGAACGGCAAAGGTGAATTCACAGCTGCTATTAATGATCCGAAAGCAAGAAAAGAGTTAGTAAAACAAATCATAGCATTCACCAAAGAGTATGAATTGGATGGATTTGACATTGATTATGAAGAGTACGATAAGTGGGACGTCTATTTTCCTTCACTTTTGGTCTTCGCCAAAAGTTTATATGATGCAAAAGACAAAGAGATGCTCATGACTTGTGCTGTAAATAGCCGCTGGCTAAAATTTGGGACTGAGTGGCAGCAGTATTTCGATTATATAAATCTTATGAGTTACGATCGTAGAGCATTCACAGAGACCCCCATTCAACATGCCTCTTATGATGACTTTGTGAAAGACTTGGAATACTGGAATACAGTATGCATGGCACCAAAAGATAAAATTGTCGGCGGATTACCCTTCTATGGATATTCTTGGGATGAAAGTCTGAAAGATATAGTGGATGATGTCCGAGGAATACGTTATCACACAATTCTAGAACATCTCGGTACCAAAGCGGCAGAACTTGATGTGATAGATAAAACTTACTATAACGGGCGACCGACTATACGCAAAAAATGTAAATTCGTAAAAGAAAACGGATATGCAGGTGTAATGATCTGGCAGCTGTTTCAAGACGCTCACAACAATAATCAAGATTTAAAATTAATAAAAGCGGTAAGCGAAACAATTATACTTTCGCACTAAACACGATACATAGCTGCTAATCTTAAAAAATAAGTGGATTAAATGGATTTAATACCATAAGATATTCTTCTTATTTTTCTCAATTTATTCTCAATATGATGAGAAAAATGCTCACCATATTGAGAATAAATGTTCATTACTATGAGAAAATATACTCATTAATATGAGAAAGCATACTGGTTATAAACAAGAAATAAGAGATAGATTATATCTGTAATTTACTTATCCTGCTTTCTATATGCAGAAGGTATCTCTCCTTTTATGGCTTTGAACACTTTACTAAAATAACGCAAAGAAGAAAAGCCTACAACCTCCGAGATTTCAGTAATATTCATAGAAGTAGTATCAACAAGACAACAGATTTATCAATACGCAGTTTATTCACATAATCGATAATTCCCATTCCAGTAATCGCTTTTATCTTATTAAATAATAAAGAACGACTTATACACATATTTGTAGCCAAGAATGCCACACCTAACTCCGGATTGCTCATATTCTCTTCAATAATCGCATTCAATTTTAAAAGGAAAGCCTCATCCGCATTGCTAAAACTAATTTCTTTATGAGATAATAGTTTATCATTTATATATCTCTTCCGTATTTGTTCACGAAGTCTCAGTTGATTATATGCCAATGCCAATAAGCTATCTATCTCAAAAGGCTTAGGCAAAAAGATATCCGCTCCCGTTTTATATCCGGTATACATATTCTGCGAATTATGATAAGCAGTCAACAAAATAAAAGGAATATGACTGATATCCAGATTAGTTTTTACTTCTCTACAAAGTTCAAATCCGTTCATGCGAGGCATCATCACATCACTTATAATTATGTCTGGCAAACGTTGTTTGATCAATTCCAGTCCATCTTTCCCATCTTTAGCTACATACACCCGAGCAAAATAATTACCTAGTGTCTCCTTTAAATAATTTCGTAAATCAGCAGTATCTTCCACTACTATCACTGAATATTTCTGCAAGAATGTATAATCAATACTATCTGCCTCCTTAACCTCAACATCTCCTGGAACTTCCGCAGAAATAGGAGTTAACTGGCCATGTGCATTAGTAAAAAGCGGAAGCTCAAAATAAAAGACTGCTCCATGTCCTGACGCATTAGATGCCCCTACTTTCCCTTTATGATGATTAATCAGACTTTTTGCATAGGATAAACCAATTCCACTTCCACCTTTTTCGTGAGCTCCTTGATAAAAATTAGAAAATAGAGAATTCATATCTACTAACGTCAGTCCCATGCCTTCATCTTGTACAGACACTCTGATCCAATCTTTTTCTGGTGAAAGACTAGTAATAATAGTGGTAGTAGTCCCTGATTCACTGAACTTCAATGCATTCATCAAGAAATTAGAAAGGACAAATTCACATTTACTCTTGTCAAAAGGAACTTCCTTAATCTTTTCATCCAACTTATATTCTATTTTAATTCCTTTAGACTCAAACTCAAAGGTAAATTTATCTCCCACAGAACGTACCCACTCATTCAAAGAATGTGGTAGAATATGTAACATTTCTTTCCCTTCCTCCAACTTTCTCACATCTAACACCATATCAATTATACCTTTCATCTGATGTGCTTGTTTATAAATCGAAACCAACAACCTATTTACATCACCTTCTTCAGTTTCATGATTAAGTATACGTTTCAATGGTGCACAAATCAGTGTCAATGGGGTACGAAGCTCGTGGCTGATATTGGTCAGAAAATTAATCTTTTCTTCATACATCTTGTTTTTCAATCGCATGATTTCACGTTTTTGTTTGATTTTCTTTTTACGATAAAGAGAATACATAACTCCATAAGTTAACAAACAAATCAATATGATTAAACCCATGTAAAACCAATCTGTTTTCCACCAAGGTGGGGTAACAATAAGATGAAGAATCTGCTGTTTAGGTCCCCACTCTCCTTTACGGGTATAATAAGAGGCTGTTATTGTATATTCCCCAATAGGAAGATAATTTATAATCAAAGAATTAGAATTTGACTGCGTCAATTCTTGTTCATACCCTTCAATATGAAAACGAAACCTATTTTTACGAAATACATCATTTTCATTTAGTAATACTTTCAATTGAAGAGAAGAAAAATTCCATGGAACTTTAATTGATTCAGTAGCAACATCATGTTTTTCTTCCAACGAAACAGGTAAACCGTTTAATAACACATCCAACAACTCTATAGTAGAATTGACGTTCGCTTCAAAATGAATTGCAGGATCTATCAAAGTCATTCCTTCAGTTCCTCCCATCAATATATCTCCATTTTTGGCGAGAAGGGCAGCATTAAAAAGATATTCATTGGGTAAAACACCATCTACCTCATCCAAAATTACAAAATTCTGAGTCAATGAGGAATATACATATAGATGGCGCCGCGTACCAATCCAAATACGTCCTTGATTATCCGATACAACGGAAGTGGCTTCCTGGAATAAACCGGTTTCTACAAAGCCACTTTTTCCCGTTCGAGGATCATAGTGCAGTACCCCACCGGCAGTAGCTAACCAAAAAGTACCATTCTGGTCCATACAAGCATCATTTATTACATACTCTCCTTGATAAAGTGTTTTAAAAGTTTCTTTAGAAGCATCATATACACAAATATTTTTCAAATCTGTAAGATATGTTTTATTTCCTACCGTAGTAATTATTCCCGGAGAAGTACGCTCATATTCCTTTCCCATAGTTGCTACAATCGTAAATTTCCGAGTAGGGATATCATATACAAATACATGTTGTGCACTAAAAAGAATCTTATTTTCCGATATTCGCTGGATGTAGACTGAAAAGCCATTAATACAGGATTGAGCATTCATTTCCTGATTCATAAGTACAAAAGGATGTAGCTCTCCTGTATGTTTATTAAAGAGATAAAGTCCTTTATTAAAGGAGGAAAACAACAACTCGTTTGGACTATATTCGACAATGGAAACAATTTTTTCATACTTAGTGAAAGGGTAATGTTTAAAGGTAGAAGTTACTGCATCAAAACGATTGATACCACCACCATCTGTTCCTATCCAAATAATCCCATCGCTATCCTGAAAAAAACAATTTATTGTCTGATTACTTAAGCCATGCAAATTACCGAATGGTACATATTCATAAGATCGGGCATATACATTCTTAATACCAATCAAACCATTTCGTATACTTCCTGCCCACATATTGTCTGCTGGATCTACATACAAACGATAAATTGTATTAGCAGGAAATGAGTGAATATCCCCCTCAGTTTGTTGTATGTTAGAGAACGAAAAATCATTCAAATTAATCATATTGATTCCCCCACCATCAGTCGCCACCCAAAGCTGGTCATCTCTTTCTGTGATATCATGAATTACATCATACGTCAAAGGAGAATTGAGTGTCGTAAAATGTTTAAGTAATTTTTTATTTTGATAACAATATAAACCATTGCCATATGCACTAAGCCATAAGCGTTTATGAGAATCTAAGTAAATGCTGGTATAATTCTTCTCATTAAATGCTGTGACTTTATTAAACTCGCGAGTTACCATGTTGAATGAATAAATTCCATGCCAACGAGAATTTAGCAGGATATTATCTTCATCATAACGTACCATCTCCCAAAAAGGATTATATAAAGCGGGATCTTGGGCATAGTACAGTGGTTCTAACTGTTTGGTCTCATATACATATTTATAAATAGCTCCTGATCCTCCGAATATGATCCCTCCCTCAACCAACAGATAAGAAGCAACATATATGGGATTGCCATCTTTCATCAAAGTCGTAAAATTATCATTTTCTCTGTTATACAGACAAATACCATCAGTAGTACCCACCCAAAGGTTACAAATGGAATCTTCGGCTATAAAAATAATATTACTAGAAACTAGCGTCTTATCATCGCCCGATTGATGTAAATACTGTTTTAAATGATCACGATCATAACAATTCAATCCCGATTCTGTACCAATCCATAAATACCCCCTGTAATCATTCAAGATACATTGTACTCTTGATTGAGAAAGCCCTTCTTTTATACCCAACTGTTTATAATAATAGGAAGTAGTCTGAGCTTCAATAATTTGAATACAACTAACAAGTAATAAAAAACAAACGTATATTTTAAATAGTATCTTCATCATAAGTGAATAATATCATATTTGAGATGTAAATATAAAGAATTCTCTTTAAATAAAAATGTATTATATTAAAATCTATTCTCAAATCGTCGAAATTTCTTATTTCTCTTTCACTAATCAACAATATTTCTTATTACTTCCTCCTTTTTTCTAAAAAAATAATAGTTTCTCTTTATAATATAAGGTAAGGCAAATCTTTTTTTTTTACTTTTGCCCCGAATATTATGGTACAGGCCATTATAAAAGAAATAATTATGCAAAAAAACCTTGTCATTGTCGAGTCTCCGGCAAAAGCTAAAACCATTGAGAAGTTTCTTGGGAAAGATTTCAAAGTCCTTTCAAGTTACGGACATATACGCGATCTGAAAAAGAAAGAGTTCAGTATTGACATAGAAAAGAACTTCAATCCTCATTACGAAATTCCGGCAGACAAAAAGACTCTGGTTAATACGCTGAAAGCAGAGGCAGCAAATGCAACAACAGTATGGCTCGCATCCGATGAGGACCGCGAGGGAGAAGCTATTGCATGGCATCTGTATGAAGTCTTAAATTTAAAACCGGAAAACACCAAACGAATCGTCTTCCACGAAATTACGAAGACGGCTATTTTAAAAGCAATTGAACAACCACGCGATATTGACCTCAATCTTGTAAATGCCCAACAGGCACGAAGGATTCTAGACCGAATTGTTGGTTTTGAATTATCTCCTGTGCTTTGGAAAAAAGTAAAACCTGCTCTATCCGCTGGGCGTGTACAATCTGTAGCTGTCCGCCTGATTGTAGAACGCGAACGAGAAATTCATGCATTCAAAACAGAAGCATCTTATCGTGTCACTGCCATTTTCTTGGTTCCGGATACGGACGGAAAGCTGGTTGAGATGAAAGCTGAGTTAGCCCGTCGCATCAAAACTAAAAAAGAAGCAAAGGCATTTCTCGACGCTTGTCAGGGGGCTACTTTCACCATTGATGATATCAGCACACGCCCAATAAAGAAAACACCTCCTGCTCCATTCACTACTTCTACACTGCAACAGGAAGCTGCACGCAAGTTAGGTTATACTGTAGCGCAAACAATGATGATCGCACAACGCTTATATGAATCTGGACTTATCACTTATATGCGTACCGACTCTGTGAATCTATCGGAATATGCAACTACAAGTAGCAAGGAAGCTATTATTCAAATGATGGGCGAACGTTATGTACACTCCCGCCATTTTGAAACAAAGACCAAAGGAGCTCAGGAGGCACACGAAGCAATTCGTCCTACCTATATGGAACACCAATCTATTGAAGGTAGTTCACAGGAGAAAAAACTATATAGCTTAATCTGGAAGCGTACTATTGCTTCACAAATGGCCGATGCTGAACTTGAAAAAACCACTGCTAATATTTCAATCACTAATAGCAGTGACATTTTTACTGCAACTGGTGAGATAATCAAATTCGACGGTTTTTTGCGTGTTTATCGCGAATCTTACGATGATGATAATGAACAAGAAGACGAAAGCCATTTATTGCCTCCTTTAACTAAAGGCCAGAAATTAGAACAAGGTCCCATCATGGCAACGGAACGTTTCACTCAGCGTCCACCCCGTTATACGGAAGCAAGTCTCGTACGTAAGTTGGAAGAGTTAGGTATCGGACGTCCTTCTACTTATGCCCCTACCATTTCTACCATTCAACAACGCGAATATGTAGAAAAAGGTAATAAAGAAGGTGAAAAACGTACCTTCAATGTACTGACCTTAAAAGACAATCAAATCAACGATGAGACCAACTCTGAAATTACCGGTACAGAAAAAGCCAAGCTTTTCCCAACAGATACGGGAACAGTAGTAAACGATTTCCTTACTGAATATTTCCCGGATATCCTAGATTACAACTTTACTGCAAACGTAGAAAAAGAGTTCGACGAAATAGCAGAAGGAGATGTACAGTGGACCTCTATTATGAAAAACTTCTATGAACAATTTCATCCATCTGTAGAAAAAACGTTGTCTATTAAAACAGAGCACAAAGTAGGAGAACGTATTTTGGGAGAAGAACCGGGAACGGGAAAAACTGTTTCTGTAAAAATAGGCCGTTTCGGACCTGTAGTACAGATAGGAACAGTGGATGACGAAGAAAAACCACGTTTCGCTTCAATGAAGAAGGGACAATCCTTAGAGACGATCACATTGGAGGAGGCGTTGGATTTATTTAAATTGCCACGTACTATTGGTGAATACGAAGGGGTAACAGTTTCTGTAGGCGCTGGTCGTTTTGGCCCTTATATACAACATAATAAGGTATATGTATCACTTCCGAAAACACTTGATCCAATGAAAATTACACTCGAGGAGGCAGAGCAACTGATCTTAGAAAAACGTACTAAAGAAGCTAAACGCCATATCAAGAAGTTTGAAGAAGAACCTGAGCTTGAGATTCTAAACGGGCGTTATGGGCCTTACATTACTTATAAAGGCAAAAACTATAAGATCCCTAAAGATATTGTTCCACAAGATCTGAATCTAGAAAGTTGTATGGGGCTTATTAAAATACAAGAAGAGAAAGAAGCTGAGGCACCTGCTAATCCAAAGGCAAAACCTAATGTAAAGAAAGAGGAGCCCAAAGATGAACCTAAAACAAAGGCAAAACCAAAGTCTAAAATGAAGACTAAAACTACCACCACCAAAAAGATATAAAATCTTGAAGTAATATGTTTATAAAAAAGCCGGTAAGCTCGGAGATGTCCAGTTTACCGGCTTTTTCTTTTTATCGATCTATATTACTAGATTTTAGCATTTTACATTTAATATATTTTGTTTATCTACATTATTGTACTTATATTTGTAACCTAAGAAGTGGGAACATTAAAATACAAGTTTTACAAACAAACAAACGATTATGCTAACAAAAAAAATCACAGCAGTAATTTACGGAATTATATGCTTAGCTCCATTATCCAGTTGTATCGAAAAAGATTTGTATCAAACACCGGAAGCTAAACCAGCTGATACATACTTTGGATACACAACATCCTCTAATTGCAATGTAGATTTATCTTATGATTTTAAAAGCTATCAAGTAGTTTTTGAGTTATATGCTAAAAATCCACTTTCAGAAGACGGGAACGGTAATCTCATTAAGACAGAAGAAGAACCTGTTTACCGCGGGAGTACTGATAAATATGGTGCTTTTAATGGTGATATATCTATTCCATCTTATCTGACGGAATTATATCTATATTCAGATTTTCTCGGAACAATTAGTCCAATCAAACTTCCAATTGTAAATGGTAAAATTACTTTTGACCAAAACACATTTAAACAGAATCTGAATAATACCAAAAGCAAGATTAGAAGCTTTACACCAAACAATTATGGATATCCAGATAATTACAAAATTTTGGGTGACTGGAATCAAATAGGATGCCCAGCTTACCTTTCTCCTGTAACAACAGAAATAAATGACCAGCTTATGTACAACATTCGCGAAGTATTTATCAAACCAGGGGGGAATGCAAAAATGGGAGAAAAATTTCCACAATATGTAGATGATGGGGTAAACATAGAAATCAATATAGTCAAACCTACTAAAATTGGTTTGGTCATGCTTACTAGCACAGCTACAAAGCAGAATACTGTAGGATACTTTACTTATCCTACTCACCAAAAGCCGACTAACGTTTCAAATATTACTCCAATCATCGCTTATCCACGCATATCAACTGCTATATGTAACTCTACTACCACAGCAGGCAGTATGTATACTGGCGATCGAGTAGAATTAAAATATTGGAATGGAACAGAATTAGTAGATGAATTTCCTGCTGGAGTAAGTATTGCGTGGTTCATGATGGAATCTTCCTTCAATCAGACTAACTCCGGAATACGAAATAATAAACGCACATTTTACTCTATCCGGAAATTAAACAATAGTGGCGAGCACCGTACTATAGCTCTAAAAGACAAGACAGGGCAAGTAGTTGCATTTGGAATGGAAGATGCCACCAACTTCAAGCCTATTGACAATACTAAACAAGGGAATTTCGGTGATGCAGTATTCTATCTTGATTTCTCCGATGGAGAGTCTATTGAAACAGGTGGCGTAGAAGAACTTCCTGATACGCCATTCAACGATTTTTACACTTCGTTCAAAGGTGTATTATCATTCGAAGATTATTGGCCAGCCAAAGGAGATTACGACATGAATGATATGGTTATAGAATACAAACGTGACATTTATAAAAGTGCATTGACTGATAAAGTACAAAAGATCGTAGATACATTCGTTCCCAAACATAATGGTGCAACAACACAAAATGGATTTGGTTATCAGCTCAGTGGTATTTCCAATAACGATATAGTAAAAGTTAGCATCGAGTCCGAGGGAATTACCTCTAAATTCATGGAAGGACAAACATTGGAATCCGGACAAAATTACCCGACCATCATCCTATTTGACGACATAAAAATGGCTTTGAATAAGACCTTTACAGTCACAATAGACATTGTAAAAGAGAAATTCTCGGAACAAGCTTTTACACCTTTCTTCAATAATGCCTATTGGGAAAAGAATTATAGCAAATTTAATATGAATCCTTTCATTATTATTTCCAGTAACTCAGAGCGTGGCAGGGAAGCTCACATTGTAAAATTTCCCCCGACTCAAAAAATGGATAGTTCATATTTCAACGATAAATTTGATAAATCTAATCCAAATGAAGGACTATATTACGTAAATGATGAGAATTTGCCTACAGGACTTCAAATAAGTGGTGCCAGCGTAGGAACAATAAAAGGAACGGACTTCCTGATCCCAGTTGAAAAAACAAGTATCAAAGAAGCATACTCAAAGTTTGAGAGTTGGGCATCCAGTTTCGGAAAAAACAATGGAACTTGGTGGCATAGTCCTGATATGTCAAAGGTTATTACAGAATAGAAGTTATATTCTTAATATAAATAGACTGTCTCAAAATTTGAGAACACCGGAAAAGTAATTTCTATCTTGAGACAGTTTATTTTTTATATCGTTTTTTCTTACCTATCCTTTCATCTTATAACCTGCATCAGGAAATAGCATATCATAAACAATCACAAAGATAAATACTGACGTTATTATTATATTTATCAACAACAAAGAAAGATGATATACAAAACCACCCCATAATTCGTTTAAAGTTTGCCGTAAAATGATGCTTACCCAATACATAGTTAACGTAAAATGTTAGCCCTACTTGTATCAAGACATAACAAATAGCAAAAATAAGTCCTCGATAAGTAAAAGCACATGAAATAGCAGGTGTCATCAACGAGCCAATCCAAATCAAATAGTGTGATAAATAATGATAAAGTGTGTAACAGAAAACACATAAATCAAACAACAATTCGGAATAAGAAACTGAAGCTGTTTCTGCTTTTCTATTCCGAAGTAAAAGATAGAAAGAATAAAACATACGGGATTCCTTTAATAAATAATAGTAAAGAAATCCCGTAAAAGTATCTTTTATTCAGAGAAACAACCTACATTCTAGAGGGAACCTCAATTCCCAACAAACCCATTCCTAAACGAACAACCTTAGCAACATTTGCAGAAAGAGCAATCCGGAAGATTTTCAACGCTTCATTCTCTTCACGCAAAATACTAAAATCATGATAGAACTGATTATACTCTTTTACCAAGTCATATGTATAATTTGCAATGATAGAAGGACTATAATCTTCACCAGCTTGTTTCACAGTAGCAGCAAAATCTGCAACCATTTGAATCAATCCTTCTTCCTTTTCGCTCAATTGAATACCTGCAGGAATTTCTTTCGGAATCACAATCCCCGACTCTTTCGCTTTACGAAGTACAGATTGAATACGAGCATAAGTATATTGAATGAAAGGCCCGGTATTACCATTAAAGTCAATTGATTCTTTCGGATTGAAAGTCATATTCTTGCGAGCATCTACCTTAAGAATAAAATATTTCAAAGCTCCCAAACCTACGATACGAGCAATATCGTCTGCTTCTTCTTTGGTCAGCCCATCTAATTTACCAAGTTCTTCCGATGTTTCTTTTGCTGTAGCAATCATTTCTTCCATTAAATCGTCTGCATCCACTACAGTTCCTTCACGAGATTTCATCTTACCTTCTGGTAATTCTACCATCCCATAAGAAAAGTGTACCAACCCCTTTCCCCATTCAAAACCTAATTTATCAAGCAAGATAGAAAGTACCTGAAAATGATAATTCTGTTCATTACCTACTACATAAATCATTTTATCAATCGAATAATCCGCAAAACGAAGTTTAGCAGTACCAATATCCTGAGTCATATATACAGATGTCCCGTCACCACGAAGAAGAAGTTTATGATCCAATCCTTCCGCAGTCAAGTCAGCCCACACAGAACCATCTTCTTTTTTAAAGAAAAAACCTTTCTCTAGGCCTTCCATTACTTTCTCTTTCCCTTCAAGATATGTATCGGATTCATAATATATTTTATCAAAGCTAACGCCCATTTTTTTGTAGGTTTCATCAAATCCGGCATATACCCAATTATTCATCATAGTCCATAAAGCACGAACTTCCGGATCGCCAGCCTCCCACTTAACAAGCATCTCACGAGCTTCTTGCATTAACGGAGAAGCAGCTTCCGCCTCTTCTTTCGTCATGCCTTTTGCCATTAGTCCCGCAATTTCCGCTTTATAGTGTTTATCAAAAGAAACATAATAATCACCTACTAGATGATCACCTTTTTTGCCCGAATTCTCAGGAGTCTCTCCATTACCATATTTTTTCCACGCCAACATAGATTTACAAATATGGATTCCACGATCATTTACAATATTTGTTTTGACAACTTTATTACCATTAGCAGCAACAATATTGGCCAATGCATTTCCTAAAAGATTATTGCGTACATGGCCTAAGTGTAGTGGTTTGTTCGTGTTCGGAGAAGAATACTCAATCATAACTAGCGGAGACTTTTCTGTAGCCTTTACCAAACCATATTGTTCATCAGCTTGAATACCATTAAGCAATTCAATCCAAGTAGCTGAAGCAATAGTCAGGTTCAGAAAACCTTTTATCACATTAAAAGCTGCCACAGCCGGTTCATTTGCCTTTAAGTATTCACCTATTTCCAGAGCTGTCTGCTCCGGTCCTTTTCTTGACATTTTCAAGAATGGAAATACGACTAATGTCAGATGTCCCTCAAATTCTTTCTTGGTCTTCTGCAATTGCACCATCTTCACAGGCACTTCCTGACCGTAAAGTGCTTTCAGTCCGTTGATAACGGACTCTACAAGTTTATCTTCTATCTTCATAATCAAGTTGTTTCTTGCGCGCAAAGATACAAAAAAAGGAGACGCAACGCGCCTCCTCTTTTTAATTTCTTTCAACCATATATTTCATTCAACAGCTGCAGACAGTTCAGCACCCGGTTTAAATTTAGCTACTTTCTTAGCAGGAATAGTAATACTTGCCTTTGTAGAAGGATTAATACCGGTTCTTGCAGCTCTTTCACTAACAGCGAAAGTTCCAAAACCAACCAAAGATACTTTGTCACCAGCTTTCATAGCATTAGTAACTGAAGTGATGAAAGCCTCAAGAGCTCTCTTTGCATCGGCTTTACTCATTTGAGCTTCGGTAGCCATTGCACTAATAAGTTCAGACTTATTCATGATACGTAAAATGATTAATTAATATATATGTTACACAAAAGATTTCTCACAAGAACCTTACAAATATAGACGAACAAAACAACATATCAAATAAAAACATCAAAAAAACGCAGCAATTTATTGAAAAAGAGCTAATAGGATGTCATTTTCATGCTTTAAAACAGAATTTATTCGTACTTTTGCATTTAAACTATAAATAATCAGAAATCAAAATGATGCCAACTGTAACTAAAAACCTGATAATTATCAATATACTTATATTTTTTGGAACGATTGTTGCCCAACGTTACGGCATAGACTTAACTAATTATCTAGGATTACATTTTTTCCTCGCAAGCGATTTTAATCCAGCACAACTTATAACTTATATGTTTATGCATGCTGGATTCCTCCACATCTTTTTTAATATGTTCGCCTTATTTATGTTCGGCCCGATTCTCGAACAAACTTGGGGACCTAAACGTTTTTTGTTTTACTATATTGCTTGTGGTATTGGTGCAGGGCTTATTCAGGAAGGTGTTCAATTTGCTACTTATGCAACCAGCGATCTTTCACAGTTACAGTTATCAGACATGATTCCTGTAAGAAATCTAGTAGGAGGTATTACCAATATGACTGTACAGAGTTACCTCAACAATTGGACTACTGTAGGTGCTTCGGGAGCCGTATATGCCATCTTGCTTGCATTCGGTATGTTGTATCCCAATAATCGATTGTTTATTTTCCCGTTGCCCTTTCCTATCAAAGCAAAGTTTTTTGTTATCGGATATGCTGCAATTGAATTATGGTCAGGACTATCCAATAGCGCAGGAGATAATGTCGCCCATTTCGCCCATCTGGGGGGAATGTTATTCGGACTTATCTTAATTTTATATTGGAGAAAAAAAAGTAGAGGTAATGGGACATATTATAGCTGATTTAAAAGAAACATTCAGAAGAGGAAATATCTTCATCCAACTAATTTTTATCAATGTAGCCATTTTTGTTATTGGCACATTAATAAGTGTATCCTTGCAGTTGTTCAACCAAAGTGCCACAGGAATATTTGATCTATTTGCTTTACCGGCTTCTTTTCCCCGGTTCATTCTTCAACCATGGTCACTTTTCACTTATATGTTTATGCACGCCGGTTTTATGCATATTCTGTTCAATATGCTTTGGCTATACTGGTTTGGAAGCTTATTCCTCTATTTCTTTTCTGCAAAACATTTACGTGGGTTATATATCCTAGGAGGGGTTTGTGGTGGTTTACTTTATATGGCTGCTTACAATATATTCCCTTATTTCAGCCACGCTGTTTCAAGCTCCACTTTAGTAGGTGCTTCCGCATCTGTATTGGCCATCGTAGCAGCTACCGCTTACAGGGAACCCAATTACAAAGTACAACTTTTCCTTTTTGGTGCATTACGTCTGAAATACCTGGCATTAATTGTGATAGGAACTGACTTGTTATTTGTTACTTCAAGTAATGCAGGAGGACATATTGCCCATTTGGGAGGTGCTCTTGCCGGACTTTGGTTCGCCGCGTGTCTAAGCAAAGGAAAAGATATAACCAGATGGATCAATGGATTGCTGGACAGTTTCATGTCTTTATTCAAAAAAAAGACATGGAAGCGCAAACCAAAAATGAAAGTGCATTATGGCGGCCAGACTTCTCGTGATAAGGATTACGATTACAATGCACGCAAAAAAGCACAATCAGAAGAAGTAGACCGCATACTGGAAAAACTAAAAAAATCCGGTTACGAAAGTCTGACAACAGAAGAAAAGAAAAGCTTGTTTGATGCAAGCAAAAGATAGAAGCATGAAACATTTTGGCAAAATTGTCTCATATTTAATTTTAGCAATCAACGCATTCTTTGTAGGAATGTTAATCTTGACTGCTTATAGTCCGTATCTTCATCCGAAAATACATCCACTTGCTTCATGTCTAGGACTAACATTTCCTATTTTTTTAGTCATAAATATCGGCTTTGTTATTTTTTGGTTAATCATTAATTACCGTTACACTATCCTGACAATTATCGGTTTTCTGATCTGCCATTCGCAGATACAAACTTATATACCTATTAACTTTACCGACAAATCCATACCAGAGAATAGCATTAAACTTCTCTCCTATAATGTAATGAGATTTAACAATATGGAAAAGAAGGACGGACAAAGCCCAATACTGTCCTACCTGTCTGAGAGTGGTGCAGATATTATTTGCTTACAGGAATACAACGCATCCGAAAATCAAAAGTATGTGACAGAAAAAGATATAAAAAGAGCCTTAAAAGCCTACCCCTATTATTCTATTCGCCGACCTGGAACGGGTGATTCTCAACTTGCTTGTTTTTCAAAATTCCCTATACTCGCAGTAAGTCCTATCAACTATGAAAGTTCCTACAATGGCTCTATGCAATACACATTAAAAGTAAATGAAGACACCATCACTCTAATCAATAATCACTTGGAATCAAACAAACTCACCAAGGAAGACAGAGGAATATATGAAGACATGATTAATGACCCAAATGCTAAAAAGGTAAAAACCGGACTCCGCCAACTCGTCAAGAAACTAGCAGAAGCTTCCTCTATTCGCTCCGCACAAGTTGATTCTGTTGCCAACGCTATCACAGAAAGTAAATATCCTACTATTATTGCTTGTGGCGATTTCAACGATGTCTCCATCTCTTACACACACCGGATACTGACACAACATTTGAATGATGCCTTTACGCAATCCGGCAAAGGATTAGGTATCTCCTACAACCAAAATAAATTTTATTTCCGGATAGACAATATCCTTATTAGTCCGAATCTGAAAACCTATAACTGTACAGTAGACCGTTCTATCAAAGATTCAGACCATTATCCTATCTGGTGCCATATAACCAAACGATAAATACTGATTTTTTAATATATCCCCTATTATGATAAAAAAAACACTAACCATTTTAGCAATAAGTTGTATGATCTACTCTTGTTCTACAAAAACAGAAAACAACCCCTTTTTCACAGAGTTTCAAACAGAAAATGGAGTTCCTCCATTCGATAAAATAAAATTAGAACATTATGAACCTGCTTTTCTCAAAGGTATTGAAGAACAAAATCATCGTATCGAGGCGATCATCGAAAATACAGAAATACCCAATTTCGAAAATACTATAGTAGCATTAGATAATAGTGCTCCTATACTCAATCGTGTCAGTGCTATCTTTTTTAACATGACAGATGCAGAAACGACCGATCAACTAACTGAACTTTCAATCAAATTAGCTCCAGTACTCTCCGAACACGAAGACAATATTTCATTAAACAAAGACTTATTTAATCGTGTAAACGCTGTGTATCAGCAAAAAGATTCCTGTAACCTCACGTCCGAACAGAAACGTTTGTTAGAAAAAACTTATAAAGGATTTATACGTTCCGGAGCCAACCTCAGCACTGATAAACAAGCCCGACTTCGTGACATCAACAAAGAACTTTCTACACTCGGTATCACTTTCAGCAACAATATACTGAATGAAAATAATGCCTTCCAACTCTTTGTGGATAAAGAAGAAGATTTAGCCGGACTACCTGATTGGTTGCGCCAGAGTGCCGCTGAAGAAGCTAAAGCTGCCGGACAAGCTAATAAATGGCTATTCACATTGCACAACGCCAGTCGTCTGCCTTTCTTGCAATATTCAGAGAATCGCCCTCTCCGGGAGAAAATATATAAGGCCTACATTAATAGGGGAAACAATAACGATTCTTATGACAACAAAGAAATAATCCGGAAAATTGTTTCTCTTCGTCTGGAGAAAGCAAATCTATTAGGATTTGACTGCTACGCCAATTTTGTTTTGGATGAAACAATGGCGAAGAATGCCGATAACGTCATGAATCTTTTGAACAATCTTTGGAGTTACGCACTACCAAAAGCAAAAGCTGAAGCCATCGATCTCCAAAAAATAATGGACAAAGAAGGAAAAGGAGAAAAATTGGAAGCATGGGATTGGTGGTATTATACAGAGAAACTGCGAAAAGAAAAATACGATTTATCCGAAGAGGAAACTAAACCCTATTTTAGACTGGAAAACGTAAGAGAAGGTGCTTTCACAGTAGCAAACAAGCTCTATGGGATTACACTAAATAAATTGGAAGGTATTCCAACTTATCATTCGGACGTAGAAGTCTTCGAAGTAAAAGATACAGATGGATCTCAGCTTGGTATTTTCTATGTAGATTATTTTCCTCGTCCGGGAAAAAGCGGCGGTGCATGGATGAGTAATTACCGCGAACAGCAAGGATCAACCCGTCCATTAGTATGTAATGTAGCTAGTTTTACAAAACCCATAGGTAATACTCCATCTTTACTAACGATGGATGAAGTGGAAACACTGTTCCACGAATTCGGACATGGATTGCACGGTTTACTGACTAAATGCGAATATAAAGGTACTTCAGGCACTAATGTCGTACGTGATTTCGTAGAACTTCCTTCGCAAATTAACGAACATTGGGCAACCGAACCAGAAGTATTGAAAATGTATGCAAAACATTATCAGACCGGTAAAATAATCCCCGACGAAATCATCGAAAAAATTCAAAAACAAAAAACATTCAATCAGGGATTCATGACTACTGAATTACTTGCAGCCGCCATCCTCGACATGAACTTACACACTCTGACAGATGTAAATAATATGGATATACTTTCATATGAAAAAGAAGCGATGGATAAGCTCGGTTTAATCCCCGAAATCGCACCACGTTACCGCACGACTTACTTCAACCATATCATTGGTGGATATGCAGCCGGATATTATAGCTATCTCTGGGCTAATGTATTAGATAATGATGCCTTTGAAGCTTTCAAAGAACATGGTATTTTTGATAAAAGCACCGCAGATCTGTTCCGCTACAACGTATTGGAAAAAGGAGATAGTGAAGACCCAATGGTACTTTACAAAAGTTTCCGTGGGACAGAGCCCAGTCTAGAGCCATTATTAAAAAACAGAGGAATGAAATAATTCGGCAAAAAAACCCTTAAACATCAAATATTTGAGGGCTTATAACACATGAATGTGAAAAAAAAACTATATTTGCAGCCTTGTATACGACAAAATGGACTTGTATACGACAGAATTAACGAAAAATTAAATTAAAAAAGTAATCATCATAAATTAAAAGTAAAATGCAAAACAAAGGATTTGTAAAGGTTTTTGCGGTATTACTCACGCTGGTATGCGTGTTCTACCTCTCCTTCTCCTTCGTGACTCGCCATTATACAAATAAGGCGAAAGAAATTGCGAAAGGTGACGCTCAAGTAGAACAAGACTACCTCGATTCTCTCGCAAATGAGAAGGTATGGCTGGGTAACTGGACGCTGAAACAATGTCGTGAGATGGAGATTGGTTTAGGTTTGGACCTAAAAGGTGGTATGAACGTTATCCTTGAAGTTTCTGTACCGGATGTTATCAGAGCATTAGCTGACAATAAGCCGGATGAAGTTTTCAACAAAGCATTGGCTGAAGCCGCTAAACAAGCTATCAATAGCCAAGACGATATCATCACTCTATTCGTCAAAGAATACCATAAAGCCGCTCCGGATGCAAAATTATCCGAACTATTCGCAACTCAACAGCTGAAAGACAAAATCAATCAGAAATCTTCAAATGCAGAAGTTGAAAAAGTATTGAGAGAAGAAGTTAAAGCTGCCGTTGAAAACTCATACAACGTACTTCGTACTCGTATCGACCGTTTCGGCGTTGTTCAGCCAAATATCCAAAGTTTGGAAGACAAGATGGGACGTATCATGGTGGAACTTCCAGGTATCAAAGAACCTGAACGTGTGAGGAAACTTCTTCAAGGTTCTGCCAATCTGGAATTCTGGGAAACTTATATAGCAAAGGATTTACTTCCGGCTATGCAAGCTGCCGATGCTAAATTGCGTACTATTCTGACTCAGGAAAATACAACGGACTCTATTACTGCAAACACTGCTGATACAATCCCTGCTGCCGAACTTACAGTAGCCACTCCGAGCAATAAAGCGGTCAGCGCTGCGGACAGCCTTGCAGCTGCACTGAAAGGAGATAAGAATGAAAATACTACTGCTGTAAATATAGAAGAAGCTAAAAAGCAATATCCATTGTTGGCTATTCTTCAATTGAACACCAGCGGCCAAGGTCCTGTAATTGGCTATGCAAACTATAAGGACACTGCTGAAATCAATAAATATCTGGCTATGCCAGAAGTAAAAGCACAACTCCCGAAAGACCTTAGCCTGAAATGGGGTGTAGCTGCCGCTGATTTTGACAAGAAAAAGCAGACATTTGAATTATATGGCATCAGATTAACCGAACGTAACGGTAAAGCTCCGTTAGAAGGTGACGTTATCGTTGATGCAAAAGACGAATTCAGCCAGTATGGTAAGCCAATTGTTACCATGGCAATGAATAACGATGGTGCTCGCCGTTGGGCACAGCTAACTAAAAAAGTAGCAAATCCTACCGAAAAAGGACACATCGCTATCGTACTTGATAACTATGTATATTCTGCACCGGGTGTAGATAAGGAAATTACAGGTGGACGTTCTGAAATCTCCGGAAGTTTTACCCCAGAACAAACAAAAGACTTGGCAAACGTATTGAAATCTGGTAAGATGCCTGCTCCGGCTCACATCGTACAGGAAGATATTGTTGGACCGTCATTGGGTCAAGAATCTATCAATGCAGGTATTTTCTCATTTGTTGTGGCTCTAATCCTGTTGATGATTTATATGTGTTCTATGTATGGCTTTATCCCAGGTATGGTTGCTAATGGAGCATTAATCCTCAACTTTTTCTTCACACTGGGTATCCTTTCTTCCTTCCAAGCGGCATTGACAATGTCAGGTATTGCCGGTATGGTATTGGCTTTGGGTATGGCAGTGGATGCAAACGTACTTATCTACGAACGTACAAAAGAAGAGTTACGAGCTGGTAAAGGAGTGAAGAAAGCACTTGCTGACGGTTACTCTAACGCCTTCTCTGCAATCTTTGACTCTAACCTGACATCTATTATTACGGGTATCATCCTGTTCAACTTCGGTACAGGTCCTATCCGTGGTTTTGCTACAACTTTGATTATCGGTATTTTGATTTCCTTCTTTACAGCTGTGTTCATAACTCGTTTGGTATACGAACACTTCATGAGTAAAGATAAGTGGTTGAATTTGACATTTACTTCTAAGATTTCTAAAAACTTGCTGGTAAATACTCACTTCGACTTCATGGGAACCAACAAGAAAGCGTTGATCATTGTAAGTATAATCATCCTTGCTTGTATTACTTCATTCGCATACCGTGGTTTAAGTCAAAGCATTGACTTTACCGGTGGACGTAATTTTAAGGTACAGTTCGAAAAACCTATAGAACCGGAACAAGTTCGCGAACTGATCTCAAGTAAGTTCGGTGAAGCTAACGTAAGTGTTATTGCTATCGGTACAGATAAAAAGACAGTACGTATCAGTACCAACTACCGTATTAATGATGAAGGTAATAACGTCGATTCTGAAATCGAAAGTTTCTTGTATGAAACACTGAAACCGTTGCTGACTCAGAATATTGACTTAGCTACTTTCATCGACCGTGATAATCATACAGGTGGTAGTATCGTTAGCTCCCAGAAAGTAGGTCCAAGTATCGCTGATGACATTAAGACAGGTGCTATCTGGTCAGTTGTTCTGGCATTGTTCGCTATCGGCCTTTACATCCTGATTCGTTTCCGCAACATTGCTTATAGTATAGGTTCTATTGTTGCATTGACTTGTGATACCATTATGATTATTGGTGCTTACTCACTGTTGTGGGGTTTCGTGCCGTTCTCATTGGAGATCGACCAAACATTCATCGGTGCTATCTTGACGGCTATCGGTTACTCTATCAATGACAAGGTGGTAATTTTCGACCGTGTACGTGAGTTCTTCGGTTTGTATCCGAAACGTGATAAACGTCAGTTATTCAATGATTCTTTGAATACTACGCTGGCGCGTACTATTAATACTTCATTGAGTACATTGATCGTATTGTTGTGTATCTTCATCCTTGGTGGTGACTCAATCCGCAGCTTTGCATTTGCAATGATCCTCGGTGTAGTAATCGGTACATTATCTTCATTGTTTATTGCTTCTCCGATCGCATACAATATGATGAAAGGTAAAAAAGCTACTGAAGATTAATAATCATACATAGCAAAAAGAGCATCAATGGAATACTCATTGATGCATCTTTAAAAAATTCCCTTATTTTGTCCTCCTTCATTTGAGAAATAGGATTAAAATAAGGGGATTTTTACATAAAAAGATAAAGAATATCATTCCATTAGAATAACTTTCTATGATAGAGAACTTCAAAACCTATTCTAATAAAAAAACTAAATATGCTTTATTAATAGGAAATACAACATTTTTTGCCTTCTGACCTAGACTTATTATAAGAGATATTCATATCATTTATGTTATTCAATAGAGTTGTATATACGGTGGAAGAGACATTTATCTCATTAGCAGAGGACAAAGTTACAAACATATCCACCTTCTTCCAATTTCACTTGACTGTAAAAACGATATAAAGCGGCCTCCATTCGAGCCAAATCATCTCCTTAACATTTCGCGTAGTATTCGTAGCATTTGTTGCCTGTAATGAATTTACGTTAAGATCAATATAGGTATTATCCTCTACATATTTCTTTGCAGATAGATTTATTACCTTCATTTTGTATTTCAGCTTTAGATGAAGATTTTTCGCTAAATTAATAACTAATCAACCCATAAGCGAATATAACTAGCACGATAACAATTATTCATTCATAAACTTTATTTTTTAGTTAATCACTCGGTCAGTCTGGTTCGAACGGCTCCCTACGAGCAACAGCTGTAATGAATGCCACATCAGAAATTGTAGACAATGTAAAGGCGAATATCCCAATATACAATATTTACCACCATCAGTCTCAAACATAGGAAGAATTATATAGGAACAAGAACACTGAGGATCTTTTCCTAAAAAATCGAGACATTCTACCGCTAAAGTAATACCTAAAACATTATTATCTTTATAAAACATCTAATTACATTGCCCACCTTCAAATACCCACTTACTTTTCCATCTCATTTAGTGATGGAAAAAGTAAAGTCTTTAAAGCTGAACACTCATCTTTTTTAATCCTTGTTTGCCCAGCAATATCTGATATCATTAACAATACCATAAATAAAATAAACACTTTTTTCATCTAAGTTTTTACAATATGAATACTATAAATTCATTATTTAACTAAACAATTATTGAAAATAAAGAAATAAAAATGTATAATAAAAAGGTCTTCAACAGTTTAACAACATAGAATTAATTTCTTCACCTAATTAGATTATATTTATTAACCCCAAATTTAAGCCAAAGAGAGAATATAAAATCATTTTACAACAAAATAAGTTGATTAACATTTACGCTATATATTTAAAGAATAAAAAGGATTCTATTCGCAAATTAAAATCGAAAAGAGTATCTTTACAGCGAATAAGATGTTCACAAAATAGTTGTAAGTAGTATATTAGACCTTAAAGAAACATGGACAACAGAGAAATACTTAAATTAAAGAGAAGATGTGACAGCACATCAAGCAAATCACATAGACATGGACAAAGTGGTAGCCTCGAGGGGAATCGAACCCCTATCTAAAGTTTAGGAAACTTCTATTCTATCCGTTGAACTACAAGGCCGTTTCTATTTTGGTTGCAAAGATAAAGGTTTCTATTGATTTAACAAGAATAAAAATACAGGTTCCTTTCAGTTATTTCAAATCTTTAGCGTCAATAGGACAATAAAGCTCGATTTATTTTGATAATTCGATTAACTTTCCGACCTTTGCACTCACAAATTGAAAGCAAAATCAATTTTAAAATTAAATATAGTAATTAAAGTTATGGCAGACGAAATGATGGTTAAAGAATTGGAGGAAGTAGTAGTACGTTTCTCCGGCGACTCCGGCGACGGTATGCAGCTAGCCGGTAACATCTTCTCGAACGTGTCGGCAACAGTAGGTAATGACATCTGTACATTCCCCGACTATCCGGCAGACATCCGTGCCCCGCAAGGTTCGCTGACCGGTGTCTCCGGTTTCCAAATCCATGTAGGTGCCGGACAAGTATATACTCCAGGAGACCGTTGTCACGTATTAGTAGCAATGAATCCGTCAGCACTGAAAACTCAAATCAAATTCTGTAAACCGCAAGGACTGATCATTACGGACTCCGACTCATTCGAAGCCAGAGATCTAGAAAAAGCCAAATTCACGACTAACAACCCTTTTGAAGAATTAGGCATCAAACAAGAAATACTGGAAGTTCCTATCTCTTCCATGTGTAAAGAGAGTTTGAAAGATTCCGGACTAGACAACAAAACAATCCTCCGTTGTAAAAATATGTTCGCACTCGGATTGGTTTGCTGGTTATTCAACCGTAACCTGTCAGCAGCAGAAAAGATGTTGCGTGAGAAATTTGCCAAGAAACCTGAGATTGCGGAAGCTAATATTAAGATTCTAAACGATGGTTACAACTACGGAGCTAATACTCATGCTTCTACCTCTACTTATAAAATTGAAAGCAAAGCTCCAAAAGCAAAAGGTCTTTATACAGATATCAACGGCAATAAAGCAACCTCCTACGGACTGATTGCTGCTGCCGAGAAAGCCGGTCTGGAACTTTATCTAGGTTCCTATCCTATCACCCCGGCAACTGATATTCTACACGAATTATCCAAACATAAATCCCTTGGAATAAAAACCGTACAATGCGAGGATGAAATTGCTGGTTGTGCTTCGGCTGTAGGTGCTGCTTTTGCCGGCGCACTCGCTGTTACAACGACTTCCGGCCCGGGTGTATGTTTAAAAAGTGAAGCAATGAACCTTGCTGTAATCGGAGAACTTCCATTGGTTATTGTCAATGTACAACGTGGTGGCCCTTCTACCGGATTGCCTACGAAATCGGAACAAACTGACTTGTTGCAAGCACTTTACGGACGTAACGGTGAAAGTCCAATGCCTGTCATCGCCGCTACTTCTCCAACTAACTGTTTCGAATCCGCATATATGGCTGCCAAAATAGCATTGGAACACATGACTCCGGTGGTATTGCTGACTGACGCTTTCATCGCTAACGGTTCTGCTGCTTGGAAGCTTCCAAATTTGGATGAATATCCATCCATCAATCCTCCATACGTTACTCCAGATATGGCTGGCAAATGGACTCCATACCAACGTAACGAAAAAACAGGAGTACGTTATTGGGCTGTTCCGGGAACAGAAGGCTTTATGCACCGTATCGGTGGCCTTGAGAAAAGCAACGAAACTGGTGCGATCTCCACTGAACCGGAAAACCATGACAAGATGGTACACCTTCGCCAAGCGAAAGTAGATAAGATTGCAGATTCTATCCCTGAATTGAAAGTGTTAGGTGACGAGGATGCAGATTTGTTGATCGTTGGTTGGGGAGGAACTTACGGACATCTCCGTCTGGCTATGGACTTTATGCGTGATCATGGAAAGAAAGTGGCTTTTGCTCACTTCCAATACATCAATCCGTTACCAAAGAATACAGCTGACGTACTACGTAAATACAAAAAAATCATCGTAGCAGAACAGAACTTGGGACAGTTTGCCGGTTATCTGCGTATGAAGATACCTGGATTAAACATCAGCCAGTTCAATCAAGTGAAAGGACAACCTTTCGTTACAAGAGAATTGATAGATGCATTCACTAAATTATTGGAGGAATAAGAGATGAGCGAAACAGTATATACCATGCAAGATTATAAATCAGGCCAACCTCGCTGGTGTCCGGGATGTGGTGACCACGCTTTCCTGAACTCACTGCATAAGGCTATGGCCGAACTGGGAGTAGCTCCGCACAACATTGCCGTGATCTCCGGTATCGGTTGTTCTTCCCGTCTACCTTACTATGTGAATACCTATGGGTTCCATACTATTCACGGACGTGCTGCAGCCATTGCAACTGGCGCAAAAGTTGCCAATCCGGAATTGACTATCTGGCAGATTTCCGGAGATGGTGACGGTCTGGCAATTGGTGGAAACCACTTTATTCACGCTATTCGTCGTAACATCGATTTAAATATGATTATGTTGAACAATCGTATTTATGGTCTAACCAAAGGACAATACTCACCGACTTCAGCTCGTGGATTTGTCAGCAAGTCTTCTCCTTATGGCACTGTAGAAGATCCGTTCCGTCCGGCAGAACTCACATTTGGGGCTCGTGGACGTTTCTTTGCACGCTGTGTAGCTGTAGATGCTGCGGCAACTGTAGAAGTGTTAAAAAAAGCAGCTCATCATAAAGGTGCTTCAGTAGTTGAAGTTCTTCAGAACTGTGTTATTTTCAACGATGGCACACATGCTTCCGTAGCAACGAAAGAAGGACGTGCCAAGAATGCTATTTACCTGGAACATGGCAAACCGATGTTGTTTGGTGAAAACAAAGAGTTCGGATTGATGCAGGAAGGTTTCGGTCTGAAAGTTGTAAAGCTTGGTGAGAATGGTGTAACAGAAAAAGATATTTTGGTGCATGACGCTCATTGCCAAGATAACACATTACAATTAAAGCTCGCATTGATGGAAGGTCCTGACTTTCCGATTGCATTGGGTGTGATTCGTGACATTGAAGCACCAACATACAACGATGCAATTGATGAACAAATCGAGGAAGTAAAAAGTAAAAAGAAATACCACAATTTCCAGGAACTGTTGATGACCAATGATACTTGGGAAGTAAAATAATTCCCATCTATGATATAAAATTAGAAGGCGTAGATTAGAGAATAAAATCTTAACTACGCCTTTATTATTAAATCAATTAAACTCTAATATCATACTATCAAAATATTCTTTCAATATCAAACTTAGACTACTTTATACATCTCTCAAAAAAGCTCCAGATCTCTTCAAATGTATTTAAATCTTGCAAGGCCCATCCATGTTTACCATTCACGACCTCATACAACCAAACCTCATTTTCATTGTCACCTCCCATATATTTATGGGTAATAACATAGTGATCATTTTTGTTTTTTTTGACCAGAAGCGTATCTGTGACTTCATAGGTACAATGATTTTGTGCAGCCCAGTAACCCACCGCTAAAGGTACAGCCATATAAGCCCCCCAACCACCTTTATTAGTTGGATCACCACACCATTCTGAAGTCCTGTCTTCTGTCCCATGTACTTCAAACAATGAAATCGGTTTTCGACATTTGAGTATTTTATTCATCCAGACCAGAGTTAATCCCGCTATGGGAGCAACAGCAGAAAAGACATCAGGTTTTTCATACGCCAACAAATAACACATCTCTCCACCGTTCGAAAGTCCGGTACAAAACGTATTTACTTTGCTCAGCTGATACTTTTTCTGTAAATGTCGTGCCAGCTTACATAAAAAATCTACATCATCGACAGTCATATTTTCTTGGAACGGATAGCCAACATTCCAACAAGTCTTTCCTCTGCCGTCTTTTACCCCCTGCGGATAACAAACAGCAAACCCTTTCTGATCGGCTAAGGAATCTAGAATAGCATGTTCACGAAATCGCGCATTACCGCCATATCCATGCAGTACAAAAACGAGCGGTGCGTCTTCTGCCAAACCAATAGGCTTGTGAAGGTAGTAAGTGCGTTCCAACCGTCCTGCCTTGAATGTGTATATGGAATCATTTATTTGAGCAGACGTTTGTCCGGATACGGAAATAAACAAAAACAAGAGATATATCTGCCATATTGTTTTTCTTTTCATTGCAGATTGATCCATAAAAGTATTTTTATATTAACTTGTACCTAAATATTTCCAAGATTCTAAATAGGAAACATTATAATGCCTAATATAATAAGTACTCCTTCTAAATTAGTTTGCTATATGTGGATGATCTTCAATAGTATTAATTAATTATGATATACTACTTATTAGCCATTATATGACACTACTCAGTTTCAAAAATAAAAAAATAATCTTTAATACAAATGACTTTTATTAAATATCTGATGCAAGTATCAGAAAATCAAATACGAACTTTGCTATTTAAAGACAAGAGAAAAGAAAAATATCATAAAAGGCGCTTACTTAAATAACGTACAGGATACCATACAGAAAGGAATCCAACCGTCAACACTGTCACAAAAACAAGTACGATATCCCAGACATGAACACTCACAGGATAAGCATCTACCACAAAAGTACCATTTCCACCACCAAGAGTAATGATACCAAACTTATCTTGGATGAAACACAAAATCAATCCCATAATAATACCGGAAAAAGCACCGAAAAGAGAGATAAGCCGTCCTTCAAACAAGAATATTCGAGAAATCATTTTATCACTTGCCCCAAGACTACGCAATGTAACAACATCATCTTTCTTATCCAATATCAACATAGAAAGTGAACCTATCACATTAAAACAAGCGATCATTAAAATAAATGTTATAAGCAGATAGGAGACTAATTTCTCAATCTCCATAATACGAAATACATCTTCTTGTTGTTGATAACGGTTTTGCACTACAAAATCACTTCCCAGTATTTTTTCTATATTAGCTTGAACAGAAGCGAGATTCACGTTTGGCTTCAATTTCAATTCAATGGCAGAAACTTCTGTTGTATAATCCAACAGATGACGCAAGAAATCAAGAGAAGTAAGAATATATTTAGCATCATATTGCTGCTGATTTACAGAGAAAACAATGCCTGGAGAATAAAGATAATCATGATTGAAAGAAGCTCCCGGATTCGCCATATTTACTTTCACATTCCTTTTAGGAAGATATACCTGCAAAGGATCAACAAATTGCAATCCTGTACCAGTGTTGCCACTAACTCCACTCCCATAATCCCATAATCCACAATAGAATCATGGAGTAAAAATTCTCCAGCTCCATAAAGAAGGCTATCAATTTCAGTCAGCTGGTTAAAGTTATCTTCCACTCCTTTGAGAACTACCATAGCCTGACGATCTTTATACTGCACCATTGCATTCTCTTCAAGTGATTCTGAAAAGACATCTATTTCAGGCAATGCAGAAATCGCGCGAATCCGTTCATCCTGTCCATCAAACACTTTACCTTCACGCACAATAATCTTTAGTTCCGGATCGAATGCTGTGAAAAAGCTAGCTACCATATCTTGAAATCCGTTGAAAACAGAAAGAGTACAGACTAAAGCCAGCGTAGCAAGAGCTACTCCGCACACAGAAATGCCGGAAATGATATTAATAGCATTATGTTTCTTTTTAGAGAGAAGATAACGCTTGGCTATGTAGAAAGGAAAATTCACTTCAGCAATGAATCAATCTTTTCGATATAATCCAGAGAATCATCCACAAAGAACTTTAGTTCTGGATGATACGCAATTGATGACGTACCCGAGTCCCAAGTTCATAACGAATGGACCTCATATTTTCATTAATATTTTTCACCATTTCTTCTGCTTTCTCAGAAGGAAATATACTGAGGTAAACACGAGCAATGCTCATATCTGGACTGATCCGTACTGTACTTACAGATACCAATGTTCCATGCATTGCCTTGGTTTGCAACAGGAATATCTCGCTCAATTCTTTTTGCAACAGGCGAGAAATCTTATTCTGTCTGGTTGTTTCCATAAATCTACTCCTTATTTTACTTTTTTCTTATAATTGTCAATCCGTCACGCAAAGGTAAAATGACTTTCTCCACCCGTTCATCACCGGCAAGCAGATCATTGAATGCTTTTATGCCAATAGTCTGCGCATCTGTTTTACGGGGTTGTTCAAGTACATGACCGTCCCATAATGTATTATCAGCAATGATATATCCGCCGTCGGAAAGATGTGCCAATGTCATCTCATAATATTCTATATATTTGCGCTTATCTCCATCGATAAAAGCCAGATCAAACGTGATACCCAAATCGGGAACAAGTTCCAAAGCGTCACCTATGTAGAAACGGATTTTATCTGTAAACGGAGAATTTTCCAACCACGGACGAGTAAAGTCTTCTTGCTCATCATTGATTTCGAACGTATGCAACATCGCACCCGCCTGCAAACCTTCTGCCAGACAAAGAGCAGAATACCCACTATACGTTCCGATCTCCAAAATCTGCCGAGGCCGAATCATCTCAACAAACATTTTCAACATCCTTCCCTGTAAATGTCCGGAAGCCATACGGGGACGAAGTAGTTTCACATGCGTATCCCGATAAAGCGCTTTCAGATAATCGCTTTCCACATCGATATGCTGCAAAATATATTCGTCAATAGATTCGGTCTCCTGCATAAGATGTTCCTTACAAATAACGGTTATTGTTAGGTAACACAGTATCTTCTGCATGCTTCAACGCATCTTCCACAACATTAATTTCGAGGAAGGAAGTCTGCGTACCTTCTTTTCCACTGCTTAGATAGCCTACCATGTCGGCAGGTTGTAAACGCCCTTCCTTCAGCAAACGGCGTAAAGCAGCAAAATAATATTCTTGTCCATTGGCAAGTTCCGGCATATAGATAGCTTCCACACCATAAGAAAGAGCCAGATGACGCATTGTCTTTTCTTTATAGCAGATTGCCAATACAGGATACTTACCACGAAAAGCAGCTAAGTTACGGGCAGTACGTCCACTATAACTATCTGTAATAATGGCACGAATCTTCAACTTAGAAGTAGCCTTCACAGCCTGTTTAGCGAGGAATGCAGTAACATCATTGCTGTTCTCGTCCAATGGAATACGGATATCATTTTCTTCCAATTTATCTTTTTCTGCTTGAGCAGCAATCTTGGTCATAGTCTTCACCGCCTCAACAGGATATTTACCATAAGCCGTTTCGCCACTTAGCATTAAAGCATCTGTACGGTAATAAATAGCATTGGCGATATCAGTCACTTCAGCACGAGTCGGACGTGGATTATTAATCATTGTATGCAACATCTGAGTAGCAACGATTACAGCTTCTTTGCCAATATACATTTGCGGATCAATACACGTTGAATTCCCGGGATACGTTCTTGCGGAACTTCGATACCTAAGTCTCCACGAGCAACCATCACCCCATCAGCCACTTCAAGAATTTCGTCAATATTATCCACACCCTCCTGATTCTCAATCTTGGCAATGATCTTGATATCACTGTTATGAGCATCCAATATTGCGCGAATGTCAAGCACATCCTGACGATTACGAACAAAAGAATGCGCTATAAAGTCAATATCCTTTTCAATAGCATACAAGATATTATTACGATCTTTTTCCGTCAATGAAGGAAGGTTGATACGAACACCCGGTACATTTACACTCTTACGACTTCCAAGAGTTGCTTCGTTTTTCACTTCACAAAGGAGATAATCGGCCGTTTTATCAATAACTTCCAATTCCAAATCACCGTCATCAATCAAAATGGTACCACCAATATTCAAATCATGCACAAAATTCGGATATGAAACGGCAATACACTCGCGGGTAGTCTCCAAATCCGGATTACCTACAATTTTAACTTTCTCACCTATTTTATATAGAATCGGCTCAGCATTGGCAGTTGTACGCACTTCAGGACCTTTGGTATCCATCAATATCGCAATACGGTTAGATACCGCTCGCACATTTGCAATTAAAGCTTCAAAACCTTCACGACTGGCATGAGCCGTATTCATACGTACTACATTCATCCCTGCATCAAACAATTGTTTGATAAAATCTACATCACAACGCCTGTCCGAAATAGAAGCAACAATTTTAGTCTGTTTCAGTAACATAGTCTTTTTACCTATTTATATTATTATCTTATTTATTCTCTAACAAAGCTTCCAAAGCCAAATGATAAGAATTCAGCCCAAAACCACAGATTACTCCTTTGCAGGCACAGGCTATCATGGATACATGCCGAAAGGATTCGCGGCTATGCACATTAGAAATATGCACTTCTACCACAGGAGAAGTCACAGAACGAATGGCATCCTGCAATGCAATGGACGTATGTGTATATGCACCTGCGTTCAGGATAATTCCATCAACATCAAATCCGACTTGCTGAATGCAGTCAATCATTTCTCCCTCAATGTTCGATTGAAAATAGTCGATCTTCACGTCAGCATACTTTTTACGAAGTTCAACCAGATAGTCTTCAAATGTAACACTTCCGTATATGGAAGGTTCACGTTTACCCAACAGATTAATGTTCGGGCCGTTAATAATTTGTATCCTCATCACGTAATCCTGTTTTTTTAATACCTTTGCATCCAAAGAACAATATTTCAAGGTGCAAAGATAGTGCAAACCGAATGCAGAAACAAATTTATTTGTATTCTGCTGAGTGGCAGCCTATTTTCGCGGAGCAAAGGTAGAAAAAAGAAATGGAAATCAACGAAAAAATGCAAAAGAAGGAACAACAAGCACTGATAATCAGAAAGTATCAACAATACTTGAAGCTGGAAAAGTCTTTATCTCCCAACACGTTGGATGCCTATCTTACCGACTTAGATAAACTCATGAGTTTCCTGACCCTTGAAAGTATCGATGTGTTAGACGTATGCCTGGCAGATCTACAACGTTTTACTGCCGGACTGCACGATATCGGTATTCATCCCCGTTCTCAAGCACGTATTCTATCAGGTATCAAATCTTTTTTCCGCTTCCTGATTCTGTCTGATTATCTGGAAGCTGACCCTAGCGAACTATTGGAAGGTCCCAAGATCGGCTTTAAAATTCCCGAGGTACTGACCGTCGAAGAAATTGACGCCATTATTTCCGCAGTAGATCGTAGCAAAACGGAAGGACAACGTAACAGAGCTATTCTGGAAACTTTATACAGTTGCGGACTGCGAGTATCTGAACTTGTTAATCTCAAGCTTTCAGACCTTTATTTTGACGAAGGTTTTATTAAAGTAGAAGGAAAAGGCAGCAAACAACGCCTTGTTCCCATCTCCCCACGAGCAATTAACGAAATAAAACTTTATTTTATAGACCGCAACCAAATAGAAGTTAAACAAGACTACGAAGATTTCGTCTTCGTCAGCCAACGCAGAGGCAAATCTCTTTCGAGAATTATGGTTTTTCATATGATAAAAGAATTATCACAAGAAGCAGGTATTACCAAAAACATTAGTCCACATACTTTTCGCCACTCTTTTGCTACTCATTTGCTGGAAGGCGGCGCCAATTTACGAGCTATTCAATGCATGCTCGGACACGAATCCATAGCAACCACAGAAATCTATACACATATCGACCGTAATATGCTTCATAGCGAGATAATTGAGCATCATCCCCGAAATATTAAGTATCGGCAAGAAAAAGGAGGAGGTTTTTATTAAATTATGATAAAATCAGGCCTTATCTATATAATTATATTAAGAATTAATATCTTTGCCCTACTTTATTCTACCTTAGGCAGAAAAAGTGATTAAATAGGCGAAATTTCAATTACAAACATTTAATTTTATACCTAAAATGACTAAGAAGTTGTACTTGCCTTTACTCATGGCAATGGTTGTTGCATTATTCTCTTCTTGCAGCAAAAAAATGGGTGAATTGTCAGCAGATTACTTCACTGTAACTCCGCAAGTGCTGGAGGCTATTGGTGGCAAAGTTCCTGCAACCATTAATGGTAAATTCCCTGAAAAGTATTTCAACAAGAAAGCGGTAGTAGAAGTTACTCCGGTTTTGAGGTGGAATGGTGGCGAAGCTAAAGGTCAGCCTGCTACATTCCAGGGTGAAAAAGTAGAAGGTAACGACCAGACTATCTCTTACAAGATGGGTGGTAGCTACACAATGAAAACTTCTTTTGACTATGTTCCTGCAATGGCTAAGTCCGAATTGTACCTTGAATTCAAGGCTACTATCGGCAAAAAAGTGGTTACTATTCCCGCTGTTAAAATCGCTGATGGTGTGATTTCGACTTCTGAATTGGTAAACAATACTTTGGCTAACGCTAACCCGGCTTTGGGTGAAGACGCTTTCCAACGTATCATCAAAGAAAAACATGAATCTAACATCATGTTCCTTATCCAACAAGCTAACATCCGTTCAAGCGAGTTGAAAAAAGCTAAAGAATTCAACAAAGAAGTTGCTAACGTAAACGCTGCTGAAAACAAAAAAATCAGTAACATTGAAGTTTCTGCATATGCTTCTCCTGATGGTGGTGTAAGTTTGAATACTACTCTTGCTGAAAACCGTGAAGAAAATACAACTAAGTTGTTGAACAAAGATTTGAAGAAAGACAAAATCGATGTTCCTATGGACGCTAAATATACTGCTCAGGACTGGGAAGGCTTCCAAGAACTAGTTTCTAAATCTAACATCCAAGACAAAGAATTGATCCTTCGTGTAATCTCTATGTATCAGGACCCAGCTCAAAGAGAAAGCGAAATCAAGAACATTTCTGCTGTATACAAAGAATTGGCTAACACTATTTTGCCTCAATTGCGTCGTTCTCGTTTGACATTGAACTATGAGATCATTGGTAAATCTGACGAAGAAATCACTAAATTGGCATCTTCTAAACCTTCTGAACTGAATGTTGAAGAATTGCTGTATGCTGCTACATTGACTAACAATCCTTCTCAACAAGAAGCGATCTACACTCAGGCAACTAAACAATTCCCAAGCGATTACCGTGCATTCAATAACCTTGGTAAATTGGCTTATCAGGCAGGTAACATTGACAAAGCTGAAACTTTCTTCAAGAAAGCTGCTAGCGTAAATGCATCTCCTGAGGTTAATATGAACTTAGGTTTGATCTCTTTGATGAAGGGTGACAAGGGTGCTGCTGAAACATACTTCGGTAAAGCTGCTGGTACTAAAGAACTTGGCGAATCAATGGGTAACCTCTACATCGCTCAAGGTCAATACGAAAGAGCAGTAAACTCATTTGGTGATTCTAAGACCAATAGTGCTGCTTTAGCTCAGATTTTGGCTAAAGACTACAACAAAGCTAAAAACACTTTGGCTAATGTTCAAAGACCGGATGCTTACACAGACTACTTAATGGCTGTTCTGGGTGCTAGAACTAATAATGCTTCTATGGTAATTAGCAGTCTGAAGAGCGCTGTTGCTAAAGAACCTGCATTGGCTAAGAAAGCTGCAACTGACTTAGAATTTGCTAAGTTCTTCACTAACGCAGATTTCATGAGCATTGCTAAATAAGAGATTTATCACTTATTTTAAATATTAAGAATTGCCTGTCACGACAAATGACGGGCAATTCTTTTTTTTATCTGTAAAAAACCGTACTTTCGCAGAAAAGTAATCAAAGTAATGAAAAAGAGCAGTATTTTAATCCTCATAATCATCTGTTTAGTCAGTTGCAAAAAGACTTCGGATAAAGTCAGTATCACTGGAGAGATCAAGGGACTGGGAACAGATACAATTTACTTATATGGCATGGACGAATCGTATGACCGGATAGACACGATTTATGCCAATGATAATAAATTCTCTTTTACAACAAAAGTAGATACAGTTATTTCTGCTTATTTATTATTCAACAATCGGATAGAATATCCTATTTTCTTTAATAAAGGTAATAAAATCACTATCAAAGGAGATATAGCTAATCCGGATATTCTTTTTATTGACGGCAATATATATAATGAAGAATTCTCTAAATTTCAAAAGGAATTAGGAGAATATGAAAACCCTACTACGGAAGTTGTGGAACAGAAAGCCGAAGAGTTTATACAGCAGCATCACTCCTCATACGTAAGTCTCTATCTATTGGATAAATACTTTGTTCAAAAGAATACACCTGATTTCAACAAGATTAAAAAATTAATTGAAGTTATGACGGGAGTATTGCAGGATAAGTCATATATCGAACGTCTGAATGAAACAATGGCTCAGGCTGAAAAGACAGAAATAGGTAAATATGCTCCATTCTTCACCCTGCCTAATGAGAAAGGGGAAAAAATTTCCCGTTCATCTGAAGGATTCAAAGACAAGAATATATTAATCAACTTTTGGGCTTCATGGGGAGATAGTATTTCTAACCAACAAAACAATAAAGAGCTAAAAGCACTCTATCAAACATATAAGAAGAGTAAATACCTAAATATTCTTGGCATTTCTCTCGATATTGACAAGCAACAATGGAAAAATGGTATCAAACGAGATAGTTTAAGTTGGGAACAAGTATGTGACTTCAACGGAATGAATTCAGATATTGCCAAACAATATTCTATCAAACATTTACCCTCAAATGTATTACTCTCACCAGAAGGAAAAATTGTTGCTAAGAATCTGCATGGACAAGAGTTGAAAAAGAAATTGGAAGAGGTAGTTACCAAAGCAGAAGAAAAAGAAAAGAATAGTAAAAAGAAAAAATAATCACTAGCCATCGTGTTAATCAAAGTTTTCGGAGCGGCTGTTCAAGGAATTGATGCAACACTCATCACAATTGAAGTAAACAGCTCTCGGGGCTGCATGTTTTATCTCGTCGGCCTTCCGGATTCTGCGGTAAAGGAAAGTCATCAACGCATTATCTCTGCACTGCAAGTTAATGGCTATAAAATGCCTACCAGTAATTTAGTAGTCAACATGGCCCCTGCTGACATTCGTAAAGAAGGTTCTGCTTATGATTTGCCACTTGCAATCGGTCTTTTAGGTGCTAGTGAGACGATATCCTCTGAAAAGTTTTCACGCTATTTATTAATGGGTGAACTTAGTCTGGATGGTAGTATTCAACCCATCAAAGGAGCTTTACCTATTGCGATCAAAGCACGTGAGGATGGATTCGAGGGGCTAATTATTCCACAACAAAATGCGAGAGAAGCAGCTGTTGTTAATCAACTAAAAGTTTATGGAGTAAGTAATATTAAGGAAGTTATCGAGTTTTTCAATAATGAACGGGAACTAGTGCCGACAATTGTCAATACACGGGAAGAATTTTATGCCCAACAAAGTAACTTTGAATTTGATTTTGCGGACGTCAAAGGTCAAGAGAATGTAAAACGAGCTTTAGAAGTAGCTGCTTCTGGAGGACACAACCTAATAATGGTAGGTGCTCCTGGGAGTGGTAAATCAATGATGGCTAAACGCTTACCCTCTATCTTGCCTCCACTATCTCTAGGCGAAAGTTTAGAAACAACAAAAATACACTCTGTGGCAGGCAAATTGGGCCGTAACTCCTCGCTGATTACACAACGTCCATTCCGCGCACCACATCACACAATCTCTCAAGTAGCAATGGTAGGAGGAGGTAGTTTTCCACAACCCGGAGAAATCAGTTTAGCCACAATGGGGTTTTATTTCTAGACGAACTTCCTGAATTTTCAAGAAATGTATTGGAAGTATTACGCCAGCCGTTAGAAGACAGATGCATTACCATTTCTCGCGTCAGAAGCAGTATAAATTATCCGGCTAGCCTAATGTTGATCGCATCCATGAATCCTTGCCCTTGCGGATATTACAATCATCCAACAAAGCCCTGTGTTTGCAGTCCGGGACAAGTACAGAAATACTTAAATAAAATATCCGGTCCACTACTTGATCGAATTGATATTCAGATAGAAATAGTGCCTGTTCCTTTCGACAAGATTTCCGACCAGCGACGGGGAGAAACAAGTGCTATAATCCGAGAGCGGGTAATGAAAGCACGACAAATACAAGAAAAACGTTATAAGGATTTTCCCGGGCTACATTGTAATGCACAAATGAATAGCCAATTATTAGACATTTATGCGCATCCTGATGAGAAGGGACTTCAATTATTAAGAACTGCTATGACCCGGCTCAATTTATCAGCCAGAGCTTACGACCGTATATTGAAAGTAGCACGTACCATTGCCGACCTGGAAAGTTGCGAACAGATACTTCCTAATCACTTGGCAGAAGCAATCGGTTATCGCAATCTGGACAGAGAAACTTGGGCAGGATAAGAATAGCATAAAGAAAACAACACAAGGCCAGTTTAGTGTTGCCAAAACCATGGAAGGAATAGAGAATATCTTTAGAACAAAGGGAGTTCCGATATTTGCTAAATTTGATCATGGTAAAAACACTGAGGAAGTCGGGCTAAAAACTTCTCCCTAATCAAATAATAGTCTTCGGTTCCCCTAAAGTAACGAATCTGATGATTGAGTATTCAAGTATTTCTATCAAACTACCTCTAAAAATATCTGTATGGAAAGATATAAAAGAAAGTGTATGGGCTACTTTCCCACAGATGCAGCAATTAGTCACAGATTACGAAATGGATGACAATCCGATTATTATTAATATTCAAACTTTGTTGGAAGGTCTTGTGACAAAGACTGTATATGTGTATTAACAGCTAATTAATCTATTATTCTTCGTATTGACTTCTTAGAAAATTACCATTGCCAATATTCCCATGAAACAATAAAGAGAACATAGTTTTTTAAGTATGCTTAAAGTACCTGTTCTCTTCACTATCTTATGATATGTTTCAACTCAATATATCTTTCAAAACAATTCTCTTATTTCACCACTACGGGGCTAATTACATCACCATCAATAGTTATCACACCATCATCGGAGAAAGTAAGATCCTTAAAGTAAGAGGTACGTGGTTGTATTTTTTCTTGGCTCCAATGAGCATGGAAAATGTATTTGTAACTCCCATCTTTACACATAAAAGGAGCACCATGTCCCGTACCAACTAATTTCATAGTACGGTCTTTATCTTTGTGCAATATTGGATTTCCATCATACTTTTTCCAAGGTCCGAATGGAGAAGAGGCAGTAGCATAACCCACCGCATAATCCTTACTTTTATAATCATTGGCAGAATAAATTAGATAGTACAAGCCATTCTTTTTCAAAACGGAAGGTCCTTCTGTTACATTAGCTTGTACACGCTCCCATGGAGTCTCTGCTCTCACACACTCTACCAGAGTTTCTTCTTTAATACTTTTCAAATCTGCATTCATTTCAGCCACCCAAATAACATTTCCATTGGTAACACGCACAAAGTAGAGATAAGGAGTACCGTCATCATCAATAAATAGATTGGTATCAATACTCTTCTCCTTCCAGATAGGTTCTTTTTTATCCTGTACAAAAGGCCCTGTAGGACTATTAGAAGTAGCTACGCAAATATGCTCATTTACGGAATAAAACATATAAAATTTCTTTTGGGACTTTATATAGTATACTTCAGGAGCCCAATACCATGTAGTTCCCCAGGAATCTTTCGGTGATAATGCCAGTTTATTTTCCCGCCTCCAGTGTTTCAAATCATCTGAAATATAAACCTCAAAACCTTCGACATTTGTACCATAGGCATAGTATTTATCATTATAAAACAATACATAGGGGTCAGCGATAGGTAAACGATCTTCTATAATATCATCAGGTTTATTACTCAAATATGAGCCATTCCGATTTTCGGCACCACACGTCACTATAAGACAATAAAAAAAACAATAAAAAAACAAATAATCTCTTCATATTATAAGTTTGTTTTAATTTTATAATCCCAAAACAGAAATCACAACTTATATTCTACACGACAAATGTACAGAAATTCAGTAAGATACAAAAAACAATAATATAAAAACATCCGCATAATACTATAAAAGACACTAACATATTACCTCTTGCATAACAGTTAAATACATCTGGTTCATGGATAATCCATTTATGTCTTGGAGAAAAAAAATAGATATTTATTGTCATTCGTCACTTTTGAGAACCAAACCTCTGATAATCAATAATAGATTGGTGACAATAGTCGGTGAAAATAGAGTGACAATAAAAGTTAAAGACATATCTATTGTCACTTCCACCTTACTATTCTAATTACTTATTTCTCTAATAATCAGCGACTAATTACATAACAAATAATAATCTCGCGAGTAGTAAGATACAATTTAAAGATGTTAAGTCTAGAGTTTTCCACTCCATTTTCATCGGATTCTCTCATAAATCCATACTATGCAACCATTTCATTACTTGTTTTTTATTAATTAGTAGAATTGTTACTCAATCAATAATACGGTATGCAGTAGAACAAATACTGCTAACATTAACATACAAACAAGGCTCGATTACTGTTTTTTGCAAAGTACATATCCTCGTTTCACGTACATGAACCATTCGGATGAGGTACGTGAACCCAAAGGACCACGTACGTGAAGCCATGGGACCAAGTACGTAAAACGATATTTACTATCTCAAAAAGCCATTAATTGAAACCTCAAAACAACTAAACAAACGGCTTAATTCCTTTTATATAAAGGGGATAACGCAATTTTACACATCAAATCTATTCAACTGAAACAAAAAGATTGTTTTGCTTCTTTCTATCTATCTTTTTAAAGAGATACTCTATACTACTTCACCACTTCAGGTCTAATCAGTTCTCCATCAATAGAAATTACTCCATCATCCGAAAATGTAAAATCAGCAATGAACGAAGTACGTGGAGCTACTTTACTCTCGTTCCAATGAGCATGAAAGATATATTTATAACTCCCGTCATTGCAAACAAATGGCGCCCCATGTCCCGTACCAAACAATCCCGAAGCTACTTTTTGATCTCTCCGTAAAATAGGATTTCCGGTATATTTCTTCCAAGGACCTAGTGGTGAAGTTGCTGTTGCATATCCTACGGCATAATCCTGACTTTGATAATGGTTGGCTGAATAAATTAAATAATATGTACCGTTCCTTTTAAGTATAGAAGGACCTTCTGCCACTTTATCACGAATCGTCTCCCACCCATCTTCAGCACTAATGCATTGTTTCAAAGTTTTCTTCTTAACGCTTTTCAAGTCAGATTTCATTTCAGCCACCCAGATCACGTTACCACCCGTAAAACGTACAAAATAGAGATAAGGAGTACCGTCATCATCGATGAACAGACTGGTATCAATACTTTTTTCGTCCCAGATAGGTTCCTTCTTATCCTGTACAAACGGACCTTCGGGACTATCTGAAGTAGCGACACAAATATGTTCGTCTACAGAATAAAACATATAAAACTTATTTTTCGACTTTACATAGTATACTTCAGGAGCCCAGTACCATCTTGTTCCCCAAGAATCTTTTGGAGAAAGAGCTAATTTTTCTCCTTGTTTCCAATGTTTTAAATCATCTGATATATACACCTCAAAACCATTCCCATGTGTACCATAGGCATAATATGTACCATCATAATTCAATATATAAGGATCAGCAATAGGCAAATTAGATGACACCTTATCACAGGATTCATCTATTCGAGGTACTCCATCATTATTTGTACCATAACAAACAAACGACACACAACTGCAAAATAGCAACAAAGAGAATAGTCTTCTCAAATTACAACTCATAAACTAGCTTTTAAAGTATTATATATTTCTGTATCAATCTCTTCCAAATGTCATCTCAATATCTCAAGCCAAATCGTACCTTCTTCCGATTTTCCGACGTAAAATACCAACTGGTAACTTCCCTTCGAAGGTAACTCCAGTGATTCAAATTCAAAAGTCTGAACGCCATCTGTAAGTGGAACTACCTTATCTATATACTTAACGGACAAATTCCTCATTGTTTCCAGCCTGACAATCATATCTGATTTTTGCAATGACTTCGCTTTAAAACGAACAGATACCTTCTCACCTTTATTCGCATTGAATTCCCATTTCAAGAATCCCATTCTAGGCATATCTCCCGATTTAAGTATCTCAATCTTAGCAGTTTTCTTTCCCGAAATAACTTGCATAGTATCAATAGAAAATTTAATTTTTGCTTTTTCACCGTATGAGCATACCCAACCTCCGAAATTATCTCTAAATTCTCCATTTATACATTCGCGTTTGTAGTCACGCTGACGTTCGCCATAAAAACGAGTATCCATAGGAAGAACTCCAACCTCTGCCGCCCATTGTTTCCATGCAGCATAAAGTTCTAACTTTTTTTCGGGATATTTCGAGGAGATATCATTCATCTCTGTCGGATCCTTTTTTATATCATACAATTTGATTGAGTCTTCACTAAAGGTTTCTCCTTCCATCACTTTGGTGACAATCTTCCACTTGCCGTCTCTTACAGCAATGTTGGCTTCATGTTCCCAAAATGTTTTACCTCTTTCCGCTTTCTTCCCTTGCCAATCCGGAGTCAGGCTAACTCCCTGCATAGGAATAATTTTATGCCCTTTATACAATTGTGGATAGTCGGCCTTTCCTAGATCAACACAAGTAGCCATAATGTCTGTGATATGTCCATACTGGTCGATAAACGAATTACGCATTTTCTTCTTGATACCTTCAGGATAGTGTACTATCAACGGCGTAGCAATTCCTCCTTCATTCGTGTGATGTTTATACTCTTTATAAGGGGTGTCACTCAGGTTTGCCCAATTAATGCGGTAACTCTCATAAGTATCTTCCTTTCCATCAACCGCTTTCCTCTTACCTCCACTGATAAATTCGGCACATGCTCCATTATCGCTCAGAAACATAATCACTGTATTCTCTAATTGCCCCCTTTTCTCGAGTTCATCAATCACTCTGCCTATGCCTTGATCCATCGCATCTATCTGAGCGGCATAGATCGCCATACGCATAGCAAACTCATTCTGCTCTGTTTCTGAAAGACTATCCCATGCAGGAACTTTTGAATCACGAGGTGACATCTTTACATCTTTCGAAAACAACCCCATCGCTTTTTGCTTACGGAAACGTTCTTCACGTAAACGGTCCCAGCCAGCTTTATATACTTCCACATATTTATCTATATCTTTTTGCAAAGCATGCAAAGGCCAGTGTGGAGCTGTATAGGCAAGATATAAAAACAAAGGAGATCTTTCGTAATCATGACGATGAATAAAAACCGTAGCACTGTCACTGATAGCATGAGTAAAGTAGAAACTTCCATCTTTAGGGGATTGGAATTGATCATTATTATAGTTATAAGTGGTATTAAAGTAATTGGCTGCTCCCCCTACAATACCATAAAAACGATCAAATCCTCGCTGATTGGGCCAATTATCTTTAATACCTCCCTCATTCTGGCGGTCACTACTTACATGCCATTTACCACTCATATAAGTGCTATATCCGGAACCTTTCAACACTTCCGCTATCGTCATACATTCTTTGTTCAAGCATCCTTGATAAGATGGGCACTGCATATCAGCAGCAGCCATCCATCCCATTCCTGCCTGGTGAGCATACAATCCCGTTAAAAGGCTAGCACGAGTAGGACAACTTCTCGCACCATTATAAAATTGCCGGTAACGAAGCCCGTTTTTAGCCAATCGATCTAAATTAGGAGTTTCTACCTCTCCACCATAACACCCGATATCGGAGTATCCCATATCATCTGCCAAGATTACAATGATATTAGGTTTCCTTGTATTGCGAGTCTGGGCTAGCACAGAAACACTAACAGCCGCAATTGCGGCTGTTAGGATCAAGGGAAGTTTAATCATACGATTTGTCTTTTATACAAAATCATAGTATAATTACTTTATCTTTTCATCCATCATAAGGATTACTTTGTCAATAGTTCCTCTGCACGTCCCGGAGTAAACAATTCCCAAAGAGATGCAACCGTCCATCCTGGAGCAAAAATATCATTATAATATCCTTTTCCATTCTTTCCATAATCCAATTCGTGTGCTGTACCACTTCCGGATAATAACCAGTCAAGGAAATTCCACACAAATGTCCTTCATGAGGTAACAACTGTCTCATAGAAGTTGAGATAACTTCCGCAAAGTCAGAGAAGCGAGGTTCATTGTACTCTTTCGATAGCCATTGCAATACAGAGGCAAATTCAAATACAAACACATCGATATGATTATTTTCTACGGATACATTACCCCAGCCACGAGTTTTCAAACCGATATCACCCAACATTTGTCCCTGAGCAAAAGGAACATCCCATAAATAATACCATGACAAAGCAAAATAAGCAGCCTTCTTTGTCAAATCAGCATAATGACGACGTTCTTCTCCCTTGGTAATCAATGAAAGATAATAAGTAGCTGTAGCTGCATAAAGAGAAGCCTCTTTATCTTCACAGTTTGCATCGAGTGTAGAAGAGAAATAGTCGGATTTCGAAATCAACTCATTTTCCAGATAGGTTGCCGTACGTTTAGCACTCTCCAGATAACGTTTATCCTTAAAATATTTGTATCCCATCACAAGAGGTAAGGTTGCAGAAGGAGTACTACCGCCACTCTTATCTACAATCGTAAAGTCATCATTGAACTTACGCGGAAAGCTACCATCAGCATTTTGCAACCGTAACAGCATATCCAGCATTGTCTTCATGCGTTGTTCCCATTCCGGGTGACGGCGACCATTTTCTTTTTCATAAGCCAGATAATGAAGCATTGCGTAGATTCCTTCCGACTGACGACGAATACTATGAACCGGATCTTCAGTGTTACGATCAAAATTCACTGATTCTTTAAAGAAACCTGCCGGTGTAAAGCCATTCTTCAGATAGCTTTCAAATATTTTGGTACTGTTGTTTTTCAGGTCTTCGCGGTTGTTCTCCCAGCCATATTCTAATGCATTGAAAGCATTCAAAAGTACCCGTCCGATAAAACCAACTTCAGCCTGCCCATTTTTATGGCATTCATCAGTTCTAAGATGTATTCCGGAATTAAATACTAATGGATATTTTTCCACCAGACTGTTTACAAAGAAAGCACTCATTGTTTCCTTCATATCTGCTACAGAATAAGGAGTTTCAACTGGTTTCGGAGAGTATGTGTCATAGCAATATTCCCACGCATGTTGAATAAACTCAGAAAAGTCTTCTGCTTTATTTTCCGCAAGCACCCATGTTAATAATACAGTTTCCCCTTTCTTCAGGAATTGGAAAGCCTCTACTTCCGGTGCTAATGTAAGCTTGCGAATATAGGTTCTGGGAGCCTCACGATAAGGAAAGCCAAAAGAAAGAGTAGCTGTTCCGTTCTTGTTCTCAAAGCCTGTAAAACCGATGGAAGTTTTGCCAGAAAGAATAACCTCCCCTTCCCGATGGGTAGTCAGGGCATCATCCGTAAACGCGTCCAGACGATTTACTGTCATATAACTTTTTTCCTTCTCACAATAAATACCAGTAAGCGGTGCACTCAATCTATCTTCACGAACCAACCAGCTATCCGATGTATGGAATGACGGTGCCTCCTTCGGTGAACGAAGATTACGGCGATACCAGAAACCAGGCATGTAAAATTGACAATCATCATGGCGAAAACCTGTAGATACTTGCTGATTATAGTTAAAATAGACATCTTCTAATGCAGTAATGCACACTTTGATATTTACTTTGCCATCGATATTCTCCACTCTTTGAGAAATGGTCAAAGGAATACTTTCAGAAGCTTCCAATAAATAAGCAGAACCATCATTGTGCAACTTTTGCATGTTCAAGGGATATTGTTTTGCAATGTTTCCAGGCACCTTCAAAGAAATAGATGCAGAAGTGTTTTGCGGGACATAGTCAATAGCTTTAGCAGTCACTGTAAATGTTACAATAGCTATACCCAAAAATAAGTATTTCAAATTCATATAAATTAAATTATTCGAATCAGCCATATTTCCTGATTCTGTTAGCACTAAATTCGGTTGTTCATTTCATGTTTCGTCATCACATGATTATGTGACGTAGGCAAAGTTAGCGAACATAATCTGCTCATAACATAACAAATTGGTCAATAAATAAAAAAATTGTTCCAAACGAACTATATTCCCCTATCATATAGATATTTTGGATACTAAAGGGAATGAATTCATATAAAAACAATAGTAATAATCTCGTTTTTGAGACACATATACAATAATCTCGGAATTTTTATATAAGTTTGCATAGCCTTAATATAAAAAGCTAGCCAATTCTCAATTGTGTCATTATTTGCATTATGAAAAAGATAAAAGCTCTGTTGTTTATCCTCTGTATTGTCTTTCTCTATGGCTTTCCGTTGTTTGCGCAAGATAATATCCAACACTATTTCAAAACATTGGATATCAAAAACGGACTGTCACAGAATACCATATTTGCAATCCTGCAAGACCGACAAGGCTTTATGTGGTTTGGTACAAAAGAAGGATTGAACCGCTATGACGGACAGAGTTTCCGTATCTTTAAGAAAGAAGAATCCGGCCTGGGAAATGATTTCATTACAGCTTTATTTGAAGATAGAAAAGGAAAAATCTGGATAGGAACAGATGCTGGAGTATACATATATGACCCGAGAGAAGAAAAGTTTACCGCCTTTAATATAACCAGCGATACAGGAGAAGTAATCACTCAAGCCGTAACCAAAATCGGAAGTGATAGGAATAATGATATCTGGATTTCTGTAGATTACCAAGGTCTGTTTAAATACGACATGAACCAACAGACATTATCCAATTATTTGTCTCTTAAGAAGCCCGGAAAGTCATTGGCAAATATCAGTCATTTCTGGTTTGAAGATCAAGCCTGTTGGCTAGGATTGTATGCTGACAATCTCTATTATACAAATGATGACTTCAAAACCCTACAACCTTTTAAGGACAGTGAGGGAAAAGAAACATTCAAAAACGAGATAATCACTGCAAGACTCGTTGGAGCACATAACTGCTGGTATATCGGTTCTTCAAATGGACTGACAGAGATCAATCTGACAACCCAAAAAACCAGACGGCTACTTGAACATTATGTTCGCGATCTGGAATTATGCTCTGATAATGAATTATGGGTAGGTACTGAAAACGGATTATACATTTGCCACTTAAATGACGGTACAACCGAACACCTTACAGATTCAGACGGTAATGATCCATATTCATTGGCAGATAATGCTATCTATTCTATTTATCAGGACAGAGAGGCTGGAATGTGGATTGGCTCTTTTTTTGGGGGAATTAACTACCACCCGTATCCCTATACTTACTTTGAGAAATTCTATTCCGGAAGAATCGGAGACTTTGGGAAAAGAGTACGAGAATTTTGCGAAAGCAATGATGGTACGATATGGATCGGTACGGAAGATTGCGGACTATTCAACTTTAACCCAGTCAGCGGGGAGATAAAACCTTTCCGACATCCTGATATTTCTCACAATGTACATGGCCTGTGCCTGGATGGAAATTACTTATGGGTAGGCAACTATTTGGGTGGATTAAACCGTATAGACCTACGAACAATGCAAGTGAAACATTTTCAGAAAGGGACAACCTCCAATGCTGTGGATATCAGCGATATAATGTCAATATGTAAATCAACTACAGGTGATCTATGGTTGGGTACTGTCCGAGGACTGATACGTTATAATCCCGAATCTAATAATTTCACGCCTATTCCGGAACTCTCTAACAAAAACATTTATCATATTCTTGAAGATTCGCATGGCAACGTCTGGGTATCTACTTATGCTAGTGGAATATTCCGTTATGATATCAAACTAAAGAAATGGAAAAACTTTCATTATCAGGCAAATGATCCGAATTCTCTACCTTACAATAAAGTAACCAATTGTTATGAAGATAGTCAAAAAAGGCTATGGATAATGACTCAAGGAGGAGGTTTCTGCCGTTACATCCCGGAAAATGATAATTTTCTCCGTTATGGTATGCCACATGGATTCCCGAGTAATACTATTTACCGGATGGAAGAAGATAATATGCATCAACTATGGCTAACTACCAATAACGGACTAGTTTGTTTCAATCCGGAAACGAATGAGAAACGTATTTATACCACTGATGATGGATTGTTGTGTAATCAATTTAACTATCAGTCTAGTTTCAAAGATAAAAAAGACCGTATCTATTTCGGATGTATCAATGGTTTTATTGCTTTTGAACCTGACATGCTTATGGAAAATCCTTTTAACCTCCCATTGTAATAACCGACTTTTCCATATTCAATAATCGGGTAATTGTGGCTGATGAGAATTCTCTACTAACAAAAAGTATCCTATTCTCAGATAAAATCCAGTTGCTACCAAAACTAAATTCGTTCTCATTACATGTTGCTGCTTTGAATTATCAATCACCTTCAACGCAGCAATTAATCTACAAATTAGATGGATTCAGCGAAAAGTGGGCTCCGGTAGAGAATAACTTCATTATCAATTATTCAAATCTACCTTATGGTACCTATACGCTCCGGTTAAAATTAGCAAAAAACAAGAACCTTTCCGGAACAAATATGGAACGTACCTTAGAGATTGAAGTTCTTCCTCCGTTCTATCTGTCAAAATGGGCATATTTTATTTATGCTCTGTTTAGTTTGTTATCAACTTTTCTATTGCTCTCTTATTTTCAGAAAAGGAACAAGGAGAATCAACTGAAACTAATAGAGAAAATTAAACAAGAAAAAGAACGTGATCTATATACAGCAAAAATAGACTTCTTTACAGACGTAACTCATGAGATACGTACCCCGCTAACTTGATCAAAGGCCTTTGGAGAACGTTCTCTCTTATAATAAACTCCCTAATGAGATACGTGAGGACCTGGAAATTATGAATATGAATGCCAACCGATTATTGGATTTGGTCAATCAGCTTCTTGATTTCCGGAAAGCAGAGATCCAAGGTTTCCAACTAAAGTTTGAAGAATGCAACATTACAGAGTTACTGCAACAAACTTATAAAGGTTTCACGTCATTAGCATTACAAAGGAAGTTGGAATACATCATTGAAGGAGCCGATCAGGTAAATGCATCAGTCGATCGGGAAGCACTAATTAAGATCATTAGCAACTTACTGACAAATGCTATTAAATATTCTGAAACTTATATACATGTCAGATTATGGATAGAAAATAACTGTTTTCTATTATCTATATGTAACGATGGAAAGCCAATCCCAGAGGATATGAGAGAAGAAATTTTCAAGCCTTTCATTCAATATAAGAATGAACAAAATCAGCTGACATCAGGTACAGGTATTGGTTTAGCTTTGGCCCGTTCTTTAGCAGAGTTACATCATGGTACTTTAGTCATCGACCAAACCATGGATTATAATCGGTTTATCCTCTCAATTCCGATTACCCATCATCAGTCAGAAGTGAAAGATTTAAGTGAAGAGAAAGATATAATACTTGAGAAAAATGAAGCTTCTGCTACCATAAAAATACCTGAAACTGATATAGAAAACAAAGAATTGCCTTCTATATTGGTCATAGAGGATAATAAGGATATGCAGGCTTTTATAGTACGTCAACTATCTCCTTGGTATAAAGTAGTGACAGCCAGAAATGGTGTTGAGGCATTAGAAATGCTCAAACAAGAGGAAATCAAATTAGTGATCAGTGATGTAATGATGCCTGAGATGGATGGATTAGCACTATGTAACCAATTAAAGAAAGATGTAAACTATAGTCACATACCTATCATTCTATTAACAGCAAAAGTCTCACTGCAAGCTAAAATAGACGGTTTAAAATCCGGCGCTGATGCGTACATAGAGAAACCTTTCTCTATGGAGCTTTTAAGAACATCCATAGATAACTTGCTGGAAAGTCGTGAACGATTGTATGCAGCATTTGCAAATTCACCTTTTCTTCCAACGAATTCGGTAGCAATGACAGAAGCAGATCAGAAATTCCTACAAACATTGTCACAAACTGTAGAGACAAATATGCAAGATCCGGAATTCGACTTGGATAAAATGGCTGTATTGATGAATATGAGCCGATCAAGCATGAACCGCAAAATAAAAGGGATTTTAAACATGACTCCTAATGATTATATCCGATTGGAACGACTAAAGAAAGCTGCTCTACTTTTAAAAAAAGGAGAGTATAGGATCAATGAAGTTTGCTATATGGTAGGGTTCAATACTCCATCTTATTTTGCTAAATGTTTCCAAAAGCAATTCGGCACTTTACCTAAAGACTTTTAAAATAAGCGTCCTTAGGAATATAGAGTGATTAGAAATATGAATAATTAAAACTTATTGCACAATTTCTATTGTATATTGGAAAGAATATGCAGCCTAATATTTCACATTGATCCAAGGAGCTTTCGCTGCAATCCACTTTTTGAGTTGTATTGGGATATCAGTACACATATAATCGCAGCCTAAATACGCTCCTAACATAAAATCTTCAACAGATTTTCCTGGCCATAAGCTTACAATAATTCCCTCTTTATGAGCTTTTTGAACACTCTCGCGACTTGTTCCATTCATAGTTGCTCCTAAACGGTTTATTCCAACGGTTCTGCATAAAGCTATCGTTTCGGCATTACAAGGTTTTGAAGTTATCAATAACAAATCAACACCTGGATAATGTGACTGAAGATAGCGCAAAGCCCGATAATCACTTGAAGTAAATACATAAAGAGCATCCGAGGGTCGTTTTTCCATCACTTTTTTATATAACTTATCACAATATTCTTTCAAACGATCTTCAGGATAAAGAGATACAGGACTCGTTTTCATCTCAAATTCCACATACAGCCCCTTTTTATCTTGCAAAAACACAAGTAATTCATCAAGGAACATCATTTTGTTCCCTTGTTTTGTCTGCAATTGCATGATCTCCGTTTTTGTATGATCTTCAACAACACCTTTACCATTAGTGGTTCGTTCCAATGAACTATCATGCGTAATTACTAGTTCTCCGTCCTTAGTCATTCGTATATCAGTCTCAAAACCACGATAACCAGCATCATAACTGGCTTTAAAAGCTTTTAGCGTATTCTCATCGTTTTCCATCCGTCCGCCACGGTGCGAGAACAGGCGTATTTCCTGAGTCTGTCCGAACAACTGTAGGGATATGAAAAGCGCTACTAACAAAGTGAAAGATAACCGATGTGTTTTCATTTTCTTTATTAATTTAACAGACTTAATAGTCTGGTATATTACAGTATGGCCTGAGAATAAATACGAGGGACAAAGGTTAATTACCAGGAAACCGATTGAGGAGTATTAGTCGGGCCATCCACTTTCAACCTCCCCCTTTCATCAAAATAAAGCCTATCTATGCAAACTACACGATCCCAATTCGGTTTCTTACAATGTGCATCTGCATGACGATGATAGACTATATATAAATTTCCATCCGGTGCTTCAATAATTGAATTATGTCCGGGAGAAGAAATGTTATTCGAAAGATCAGTTGTCATCAGAGGGTTATCAGCACATTTCCTCCATGGACCTAACGGATGCTGTGCTAATGAGACTCCAACACCGTAGAAACCTTCCCCCGTATCGTTAGCAGAATAAGTCATATAATAGGTATCGTTCTTCTTAAAAACAAAAGGACCTTCGTTACAACGATTTACATCCCAACGCACTTTCTCCCATTCCTGAGATGCTCCGGACACAAACACAGGCTCTCCGTCAAGTCCGGAAAGATCTTCTTTCAATTTCGCGGTATAAAGTTCTCCCGTTGCAACACCATTCGGCATGCCGTTTTTACTATAATAAACATAAGGAGTACCATCATCATCCACAAATATATCAGCATCAATAACAGAGTACCCCAAATCAAACCAAGGGGTATAGAGATCAGTAAAAGGGCCATCAGGATTTTCGCTTACGGCCAGACACGTTTGCAACATATCTTTTCCCGGAACGTAACAGCAGTAAGTCATATAAAACTTGCCTTTGTAATATCTCACTTCGGGCGCCCAAAAAGCACTAGTTCCAATATGATTAGCAGATTTGCGGTAAAGAGCCCCTTTATTTTCCCACGTGATAAGATCTTTAGAAGTATAATAATCGAAACCGGAATCATTTGTCGTCCCTGTCAGATAATAGATACCATTATACTGATAGACAAACGGATCTCCTATAGACAAATCTTTATTTTCCGTTGTTTTCACAGGATTAGCATATTTTTTCTCCGGTTTGCAGCACACTTTATTCTCTCCGTCTACTACCAACGGGTCGAAAACATTTTTCTCAGACACCAGATTTTTATCGAGGACTTCAAACTTGCCATCCTTAATCTTAATATCCATAATTGTCAATGTCTCGCGTTTCGCTCCTTTTGATTCATTAGGAGAATGAAAGGATATCTTCAAATTTCCTTGTAAATCTTCAAAAATCATCTGATGTCCACCATTATTAGAAAAAACAGGTTTCTCTTCGTGCTCCCAAGGACCTAATACTTTACCACTTTTGGAAATAGCCTGACCAATAGAATAAAGCGGAGAGAAGCTGGACCAAGTCAATATCAAGTTTCCACTTACTTTATCTTTCCAAATGAAAGGAGCATCAGTAACTAATACTCCATCTCCTATTTTTGTCGGCCATTTTGCATCAGAAGCTCTAAACAATCGGTGTGGTTTACCAACAGTTCCTGTCAAGTTACGCTTCAATTTCTGTGCCCATATTTCTCCAATTTTATTTTGAACATTCGGACCGCACCACTCCACACTGAAAATGATCCAAGGTGTACCATTGTCTTCTACAAACAATGATCCATCCAGGCATTGCATAGATTCCGGAGTTATATTCAACTGTCGTGCCGGCAACACAGGCTTGTAAGTACCTAAAGCACCTGTAGTCGATTTCAAAATAGTAGTTCCCCGCAAGATCCCTTTTTCCTTGTTACTTAAAGTCAGAAAAGAATAATAGTTACCTTTATATTCATATGTGTCAGGAGCCCAGAAATCATCTTTACCTAAATAATCAGGAGCCGCCTGAAATACAAAACCTATTTCTTTCCAGTTTTTCAAATCCTCACTCTTATAAGCAAAAAGTCCCCCCCGACCATCTTTCCACCGGGAAGTAATAATATAATAACAATGATTTTTACGATCTACAGTAACAAAAGGATCACGCATATGCATATCTCCGGCAGAAATGTTATAACCCGCCTTCTCTGTTACCGGCTGAGAATCCTGTTGTGCCAGAAGAGCATAACTATTCAACATTACAATAATTAGACAAACTCCAATCTTTATTATATCTACTTTTTTATGTATTCTATTCAAACGCATATTAATATTATTATTTATATTTATCAACTATTGTACAAATACATCAAGTTCTTATACCAACGGATTAACTATCCATTAAAGCACTAATAATTAAAAATAAACCATTAATAGTTGAGAGATCAGTCTTTAATAGCCTACGCCTCAACTAGTAATACTCAATAAATAAAACAATTCACTTCTGAGTCCCCAGAAAAACATTTAGGACAAGATAGAGTATTTAGATATTACACAAGACTGTTGTACCACTCTTTATCCTCTTATTCAGTACAATCTTTCCAGCTTTTTCTATTTTAATACGAATCATCTCTCCTTTCACACGTTCCACTATAATATCAAAATCCGCTCCAAAAGCTTTCATTTTTCGGAATGCCATACGATCCCACTCTTCCGGCAAACGTGGCGTCAATGAAAACGAATGAAGCCCGGTAGGACGAATACCAAACATCCCTTCTGTAAAAATACGACCATACAATCCACTCTCTGCAGAAAGATGACGCTGGTTCCCTTCCGGCCAAGCCTCTACCGCATAAGGGACATGACTTCCCAACAAACGCGTCACAGAATAACGTCTCAAAAATGTCATTGCCTTCTCTATCTCACCCACTGTAAACACTCCACGCAGCGCATACAATGTAGAGCGATCCCAAAAAGTACTTGTACCAGCTTGCGTCAGCAAACCGTTTTCTGTCCATAGCCTGGGGGAAAAAAGTGCATCAATTGTCCCCGGTGCACGCTTGTCGATCCCCATCACTAAAGGGATACAGATCCATGAACGCAAAATATCATTTCCCTCATAGTAAGCATACGTATCAAAACCTTCCACTGTAGAAGCAAAATAACTGTCTATGTTCTTTTCCATCTGAGCAGCTTGCTCACGATATTTCTTCACTACAGCACTCCCTTTCCCTAAATCTTCTGCCAAATAGGCAGCCGAAAGTAAAGCATCATAATACAAAGAAGAAGTACAAAGATTTGCTTTTCCGGAAGGGAAACGGTTTTCCAACTCATCCGAGTCAGAGGTCACGACTCCTTTATCGTTAAGTTTTTGACGACAAAACTCCAGACACCATTCAATCAATGGCCATAACTCTTCTGCTTCAGCCTTACTTCCCCTTGCCAAAGCATAACGAGCAGCTCCGTAAGCAACCATAGCGCCATCACCACGGTCACCCGCCACCCCAAAATGATCGAGTCCTTCAGCAATGATCGAACTAGGCATTGGCTTACCCTCATCATTTATATATTTTGAGAACAATCTGAATGAATTTAAAGCAGAGGCATTTCCATAAGAATAACCTACAAATGGAAAATAAGGATTAACATACTCAGCCTGATCATTAGCCCAGATCGCAGCATAATAAGCTTCACCACCCGGACCGTGCATCGGACCGGACTTGGTTTCATAAATACTTTCGCATGCACGTATCTTGGAGAAAGCGAACATTTCATTGAGTACAGGTTCTGGAGTTTCCAACACCAAATTATTCATCCATCCCGCTACCAATTCCTTACGCTTATTCATTTCTACAATGCCATCTATCACTTGTACCTTTTCCGAAGACTTATAAGCTGAAACCGATGCTGGGAACGAATATGATTTCCCCGGACTTAAAACCACATATCCCGATTTCCAGGTCTGTAAATGTATAGTATAACTACCTTCAACTCCGCGACTCGGATCTGTCGTAAGCACTGAATGAATCTCCGGAATCTCAAGATTCACTTTTTCTTTCCCTGTATTGGTAAACTCATAAACCTCCACTAAAGAAGGGGAATCCACAGACGGGAAATAAATCCGTCTTAAAGATAATGATGAATTATTTCCTAAGGATATCTGGCTAACCACCTCCATTGTACCATTCAATGTCACAGTCTTCACTTGTTCACGAATACTGTTTCCATTCACTGTCACCGCATCCAGTGGATTCCAGTCGAAACTGCGAATCACATTGCCATGGGTATTATTAGGTATCGTACGAAGCATCGGCCAGACTAAACTCTTGCTCAGTTTAAAAGCGCCTTCTTTATTCACTCCATACCGAAGCACCATGGCTAGCCGTTTACCGGCCATTTCAATATGATCCGAATGGGCTTCTCCTTTTCTCACCTGCCATGTGATACTATTTCCCAAACTGTCTATCTTCCAGAACTGCTGCGCATTACTAGTAGCATTTAAGAAAAATAAGAGAACTACCCACAAGCTTATCTTTTTCACCATTATCTTTCAAATATTAGCAGATTACTTTACCTGAATTTTAGCTACATATCCTCCGCCCGGATACATCTTAACTTTCAATTTCTTATCCGCTGGTAAACCTTTCTCTTCCCGACGATAATCCGTACCTTTACGATGAGCATTCACTCCATCACGAAACTCCTCTACCTGATAGTCGCCATCCGGTAAGAAAGATAGATCGATCGTCATTTCTCTCGTATTCCAGTCAGTGATTCCTCCAACATACCACACATCACCATCCCGACGTGCAGTCACAATATATTCACCCATCTTACCGTCTAATACCTTACTCTCATCCCATACAGTAGGTATACCGGCTATAAAACTAGTGGATTCCGGCTCACGCATATAATTACTAGGAGAATCGCACAGCATATTAAACGGTGACTCAAATATTACATATAAAGCCAACTGACGACAACGTGTACCTTGCTCATCGGTTCTGTATTGCATGGATAATAGTTTCCTTTAACTGCATTATGCATTGCACCTTGCGTGTAGTCCATCGGTCCGGATACTTGACGAATAAAAGGAATCATCACATCATATTTTACCTGATCAAGAGTAGCCGGGCTCCATTTCAACTGCTCTAATCCGTTCACACCTTCAAAGTTTAACACATTTGGATAAGTGCGGTTCAAGCCCGCAGGTTTGGAAGTACCATGTAAGTCGAGAATCAATTTATATTTGGCACACATTGCTGCCGCACGATAATTAAAGTCTGTCATCAATTGGTCGTCACGGTCCATAAAATCCACCTTGAAACCTTTTACACCCATCTCCGAATAATGACGGCAAACATTTTCCATATCACGATCAAACGCATGGTAACCAGCCCACAATATAATTCCTACATTCTGAGCCGCAGCATAACCTACCAACTCTTTCAGATTAATATCATCCACTACTTGCATTAAGTCTGCCTTCTTATTCACAGCCCAACCTTCATCAAGAATCACATATTCAATACCTTTTGCAGAAGCAAAATCAATGTACGCCTTATAAGTAGCATTGTTTACTCCAGTAGCAAAATCAACACCTTCCAGATTCCAAGCATTCCACCAATCCCAAGCAACTTTTCCCGGTTTAATCCAAGAAATATCTTTCAATCGGGATGGAGCAGCCAGTAGATAACTCAGATTACTAGCAGCCAGATCTTTGTCCGAAGTGGTCACAATAGCAATACGCCATGGGAAACTCCTTTCTTTATCTACTTTGGCAATATAATTTTCACGTTCCTCTACCAACATTTGAAGATTATTATGGCCACCTTGAACCATTTTCTTAGGATAAGGAGCAAATACACCACTCAAACTATTTTCCCCTTTCGCTGTCGAAAGATAAAGTCCCGGATAATTCTCTAAATGAGTTTCAGTAATACACACTTTAGTTTCTTCATCTACTTCTACCACTAACGGAAGAAACATCAAGCGTTCTTTATTTAACTTCGATAGTTTATCTGTAGTATATTCATTCTCAAACGAATTAAAAAATTGAGTTCCAAAATCGCCATCTTTTCCTCTCTTCACATAAGGAACAGTTGCCGACAAATCAGAAGGGAAACAAAAATCAGCCTGCTCATTCACTACATTGAAAGGTCTTTTTACCTGACTGACAAAGCGGTAAGCCACTCCATCATCATATGCACGGAATTCAACGGAATAATTTCCTTTAAAACGAAGTACTAATTCATTATAGCAATCTTTTATCTCCTTTGCACGATAAAAAGGAGAAGGAACTACCTGATCAACTTTTTTCTGTTTACTACCCGCCAATCCGGCATTTACTCCCCAAACGTGTCCGTTATCCAATGTCATAGAAATCGGAGAAGGAGCCAGTATCTGTTTGTCATTACAAGTGATGTCATATACTAACTGCTTACCAGCAGCAATCTTGACACATAAATTACCATTCGGAGAATTAAGTTTAAACACCTTTTGTGCCTGAGCGGAAAGCACTAGCATCCCACAAGCAATCATTAGTACTAGCTTCTTCATTTTTATCATTTTTATATAGGTATAATATTTATTTAATCAACGAGAAAAATTATCATCTTCTTAAAACTGCGTATCCAACAGTATCTTTCCATCTTTATCAACTACTTTGGCTTTAATCTTTCCATCTTGAATATCCAAACGAGTAGCACTGTGATTACTTCCTACAATAACTGGAAAAAGATTACCTCCACTACCTGCTTCAAAGAAAGCATAACGATGCGTATGGCCGGAAATCATAAGATCAATGTTTGCTTTATTTAACACAGGTAACATTTTAGCTGCTAAATCGCTTATTCCATGATCAGTATCCCGACCTTTGTCGAGGGAAGTAATCATTGGGAAATGCGATATGACTATACGGTATTTGGCTTTCTTAAATTCTTTGCTTTTTACCAGTTCTTTCAGCCATTCCGTTTGTTCGGTACGATAGTTGTCGAAATCATTCAAACCTGCATAGACAGGAGCAGTGTCAGGTTTATCTTCCCCACAATCTAACATTACTATCATAATATCTCCTACCAAACGACTACCATATATTTTGTTAGTTGTCTTCGGAAATAGTTTCGGATAGGTACGTGCTAATTTTCCTCGTGTTTCATGATTGCCTCTGACCATTTCAAAAGGAATAGATGTAGCAAAAAGACGTACACTGGTATCAATGAAAGCTTTAAATGGAGTCTCATCATTTTCCATAAAATTCATAAGATCACCGGCATAAAGAAAAACATCACAAGTCCTATAGTCGCACAAATTCAGTAATGTTTCCAATTTCTTAGCATCGTTATGTGTATCACTTACAATAAACAGTGAACCACCCTTACCTTTGGGATCGGTAGTTTGAAAAGAGTACCATTGAGAAGTGATACTATCCCCATAAACAATCTTATAAGGGTTGAACTCATGTATTTCTTTGGTGAGAATACGATATTCATAAGTAGTCTTTGGCTCTAAACCTTTTCCTCGAATGAAATGAAAAGTATTATATGCATCATGCAATCCATATTCTGTATGGTGATACATTTTAGTTTGTGTTTCTCCCTGCTTTCGTAATTCGATACATGAAAAAGCAGGAAGTGAGGTAGTAAAAATGAAACTTACACCATCGGTAGTAACCTCTTGCAAATAAGGGCCATGAGAGATTTTAAAAGTTTCAATTTGTTTGGCAGAAAGACTGAAAGTAAACCCAATAATCAGAATAAATGCCAAAGTAAATCGTTTAAGATGTAAAAGTGTGTTTCTCATTACATTTTCAGTCTACATATAGTTATTTAAAGGAGTCCCGATTAATCTTTGCAAAACTAACCCGTTATTTTTTAAGCAAATGCAACATTTGAGTCAAAACCTAGAAAAATCGATTCAACCAATTAGTGTATAAATACCAACTCATATCTCTATTTTATTCAATTTATCTTAGTCAATATAATACAGCAATCATTTCTTTAACTCATATACTAAAGTATTGACAAAGATATAAAACCTCATTACATATCCCCTTTCTCAATCCTAATACGTGCATCAACGGCTATAACAGACTTATCTGTAGCTAGAAGCGGATTTATATCCATCTCTTTAATTTCTGTTGCAAATCGGAGAAGTGTGGATAAACGGACAATAATCTCTGCAAACTTATCTTCATTCACCCCTTTTTGACCACGTGTTCCTTGTATAATCTTATAAGCCCGCAAAGAATGAATCATAGAATATGCCTCCTCATAAGAAAGTGGAGCCAAACCGGAAGATACATCTTTCAGAACTTCCACAAAAATCCCTCCCAATCCACAAAGTACTACATGACCGAATCTCTCTTCATATTTTGCACCGATAAATAGTTCGGTTCCCCTCAACATGGGTTGTACCATCACTGCACGAGCTTCGGGTATTCTCATCATCCGGTCAAATTCTAATGCAAGATATTGCTCTCCTTTAATATTTAGGGAAACTCCTCCAACATCTGACTTATGTACCGGACCTACTACTTTAGCAACAACCGGAAACCCGCAACGATGGGCAAAAGCAAGAATTTCTTCTTTCTTATCAGAAACAAATTCATCCACAATCGAGATTCCCGCGGCATGAAGCAAGGCTTGAACATAATGTGGTTCGATGTAGCCATCGTTCGGAATAGAATCAATGATACGACGAATTCTCGGCACATCTACTCCGAACAATTCAATCTCGGGCGCTGCAGGTTTAGGAGCATTCACAATACGGGAAAGAGCTGTTCCTAATGTTACTTCATCTGCAAAATTCACATGACCTTTTGCCAGAAATGCCGCCACTTCTGCGCCAGCAGTATTTATGGATGGTAAAATAGGGAAAATAGGTTTGCGACAAGCCTGCATTTTCTCATGAAGTACATCATACATCTCAAACATCGTCACTAATCCTGGTGTACCAAAGATAGCCATCATTGCATCTATATTCTCAAACTTCTCCTCACAATAATCAATACATGTACGCAAATGTTCTGGAGTTCCGGTAGCAAGAATATCAATTGGGTTACCAACAGAAGCACCGGGAAAAAGCTGCGTTTTCAACTCTTCCACTTGTTCTCCTTCCAGTTTGGGAACATTCAATCCACCTTTGCTTAAAGCATCAGTCAGCATGACTCCGGGACCACCCGCATGGGTTATGATAGCAAAATTCTTCCCCTTCAATTCCGGTAAAGTAAAGATACAACCTACAGTAGTGAGTTCTTCACGTGAAAAGCAACGAACAATACCTGCTTTACGAAACAAAGCTTCAACCGCTGAATCTGAACTAGCAATTGCCCCTGTATGCGAAGAAGCTGCACGACTTCCACTTTCCGAACTTCCTGCCTTTATAGCTGCTATCTTGCAACCTTTCCTAATTAAAGAAGAAGCATGGAATAACAGCCTATCCGGTTTTTTAATACTCTCAATATAAAGTAATTTAAGATGAGAATCTCTTTCCGGATCAAAATGCTCATCCATAAACTGAAGCACATCTTCTACCCCTATTTGTTTCGCATTACCTACCGACCAGACGGAATTAAACTGTAATCCTTTCGTTACGGCACTCTCTAAAATAAATACAGCTGTAGCTCCAGAACTGGAAATTAAATCAACTCCCCTTGAATTTAAATTAGGAATAGGCTGACTGAAAACACTATGATGACAAGTATTCATTAATCCAATGCAATTGGGACCGATCAAAGATGCACCATATTGATTGACCGTTTCTAAGATCTGCTGTTCAAGCAAGGCTCCCTCATAGGTTTCCTCCCCAAATCCGGCAGAAAGAATAATAAAAGCCCTCGTTTTTTTTTCTTTTGCCAACAAATCGACTACATCCGGGCATAAAGCTGCCGGGATAGCCAATACAGCCAGATCTGTATCAGGTATATCTTTTACATCAGCAAAAGCAGGAATTCCTTGTACCTCTTTTTCTTTTGGATTCACAGCTCTAAGTTCTCCACGATATCCTCCATTAATCAGATTCTTCAATATAGCGCCACCCGGCTTATGTACATTATTCGAAGCCCCTACTACAACAATGCTTTCAGGACACAGTAACTGGGTTGTTATCATATCGTATACAGGTTTTATTTAACTTAAGTACAAATATATCCTTTTCTGAAAGAAATATGAAAAAATATGCAGAAAGATTATGCCACTTATTTATTGAAGTGCCTATAGTATAACCTAATGA
>NZ_BAKK01000001.1 GCF_000614145.1 Bacteroides faecichinchillae JCM 17102
GAAGAATATTGCATATCTTTTCATTAAATATGAAGAATGTATAGAGCAAAATCCACTCAGTTTTTGAAGAACTTTTTCTATTGATCTGTTGTTTTAATCATTACTTATAATTAATAAATAATAGAGATGGACATAAAGAAGCAATTAGAAATAGAAGCAAAAGGTGATCATTTGGTTTTAGTCGTTTTTTATGCAGATTGGACTCCTCATTATGAATGGATTGGTCCGATACTGCGAACGTATGAAAAAGAGCGGTCGATTTAATAAAGGTGAATACGGAGGAGAATCAAGATATAGCTGACTTACATAATGTAGAGACAGTTCCGGCTTTTATTCTGTTACATGGGGGACATGAGCTTTGGAGATAGGTAGATGAGTTGACTGTAGATGAGTTGAAAGAGGTATTGGATGATTTCAGATAAATCGAAAAGGGTGAAAAGATTGTAAAGCCTTCATTTCCAAATTACAAATTTCGGAATGAAGGCTTGTACTTAGTGGGAATGTCATTATTTGATGAGCTTGCAGAACAACGGGTTCATTTGTTGTGATGAAATCTGCTTTTTGGTCTATGAGCCATTTCATATCTTCTTCTTTATCAATGGTCCATGAATTGACTTTCATCCCCAGATCATGACATTCTTTGATCCATTCCGGATGCTTCTTGAACATTCCGAGATGATAATCAGGTCCTGCGCATCCAAGAGCTTTCAGTTCTTGAGGCGATAAATCTCCGTTTAAATAAAATACGGGAGTTCCTGTGGGTGCCAGCCGAATAAATTCTTTGGTAGCATGCAGAGAAAAAGAGATATATTCCATGCGTTTCTCCAAACCCAACTGTTTGACCAGAGCTATAATTTCTTCCACAGCTTTTGTTTCACGTTTTTTATTATTGTGCTTTTTTAATTCCAAAATGAGACGTGTCGTTCCTTTTTGAGCCGCTTTCAGATATTGTTCCAGCGAAGGCAGTTTTTCACCGTTAGAGAGCTTCAGACTAGTCAATACATCTCCTTTAGAATATTCCATTGTTTTCATCTTATATATGGGATCATGATTGACTACTAATTTATTGTCTTTAGTCATCCATACATCAAATTCTGAACCGTAACATCCTATCGAATCTGCTTTTTGGAGAGAAGTGATACTATTCTGTGCTGAGCCCGGAGTTTTCCAAAAACCTCGGTGCGCAATAACTTGTGTTTGAGCTTGCACATAGCAAGCAGAAACCATTAAAGCGGAGAATATCAATATTTTCATTAACTTCATTTTCTTCTAATTTTTAAAAGTTTTATGTTCTGAATTTATCTTTGGTTTCAAATTTACAAAAAAGAAAGCACCAATTAGTTAATAGGAGTGCTAATCTGCGTTAATCGATACAGAGTATTCATTTCATACGCTGAATTTTGTTCTTATTATAGGATATCTTATTTATCTGTATGAAAGTTATGGTGTCTATTTAGCTCGAAATAGGTAAATGCTTTGTGCTTCTTCTATAAACTAAAGATCTTTTTCCTTAGTTTATTGTTGTGAATATATTTGTTCACAATAGGGGGCTCTTTATAACTATTGATAAAAAAACGAAAGAACAATAGGGAAATATGTATATAAGATACATATACTTTTCAGCTAAATTCATTGTATTTCAGAAGAATAATACATGAATTCCTTTATAGTGAGAGTGTCGGAATGACAGAAAGTGAGGGTAAACATTTGCTCTCACCTTGCTGCCACTGGATCTCTAATAGCTGAAACAACGATGAATAGGGGAGTGTATAGAGAAAGTGAGAGTGTGAGAGCAAATTGAATATAAATTGTATAAGCAGTGTTTAGTCAGTATATGCTTCTTCGTGTACTCCCTTTACTGCCCTTCCGCTCGGATCATTCAGGTGTTGAAAGGCAACATCCCAAGCTAATGCTTCCGCTGTGGAACATGCCACACTGGGAACACTAGGCACACTTCGTACAGCGCTTTCACTTGGGAAATGTTCTTCGAAAATACTACGGTAATAGTATTCTTCTTTATTCATCGGAGTGTTGATGGGAAAGCGTTCAGCAACATGTTCCATTTGTTCGTCACTGACGGCAGCAGCTGTTACCTCCTTCAGCGTATCAATCCATGAATAACCTACACCGTCACTGAATTGTTCTTTTTGGCGCCATGCCACACTGGGCGGTAACATATCTTCAAAAGCTTCGCGTACTATTCGTTTTTCGATTTCTTTTTCCGAACACATCTTGGCTTTAGGATTCAATCTCATGGCTATGTCCAGAAATTCTTTGTCCAGAAAAGGAACGCGCCCTTCCACTCCCCATGCTGCCAGACTTTTATTCGCGCGTAGGCAATCATACAAATGAAGTTTGTTTAATTTACGAACGGTTTCTTCATGAAATGCTTGTGGGGTAGGAGCCTTGTGAAAATAAAGATATCCGCCGAATACCTCATCGGCGCCTTCACCGCTCAATACCATTTTGATTCCCATCGATTTGATAACACGTGCTAATAAATACATCGGTGTGGAAGCTCGGACGGTGGTTACATCATAGGTCTCGATAAAATAAATAACATCACGAATAGCATCCAGTCCTTCCTGAATAGTATAATTGATTTCGTGATGTACGGTTCCAATATATTCTGCCACTTCGCGGGCCTTGATCAAGTCGGGCGCACCTTTTAATCCGACGGCAAAGGAGTGGAGCTGAGGCCACCAAGCATCGCTGGCACCATCCGTTTCTATACGTTTGGCTGCATATTTCTTGGCAATGGCAGAAATAACGGAACTGTCTAAACCACCGGAAAGTAGTACACCATACGGCACATCACTCATTAACTGTCGTTGTACAGCTTCTTCCAGTGCCTTTTTTACATCATTTACTTTTGCATCATTATCTTTTACTGCATTGTATTCCACCCAGTTACGGGTATACCAGCGATTCATTTTTCCCTCTTTACTATAAAAGTAGTGTCCGGGAAGAAAAGGTTCATATTTATCACAAAATCCTTCTAACGCCTTGAGTTCACTTCCCAAATATATTCTTCCTTCTTTATCCTTACCTATATAAAGAGGAATGACACCAATAGGATCTCGGGCAATGAGAAATTCATCTTTTTCCTCGTCATAAAGGACAAATGCGAAAATACCGTTCAGCTCTTCCAGAAAATGAATCCCTTTCTCTTTGTAGAGAGCAAGGATCACTTCGCAGTCACTACCAGTCTGGAAATGATATTGACCTGCATATCGGGTACGGATCTCACGATGATTGTAGATCTCACCATTGACAGCGAGCACTTGTTTCCGATCGGGTGAGAACAAAGGCTGTCTTCCGCTTTCCGGATCTACGATCGAGAGCCGTTCATGAGCCAAAATGGCACTTCCACCTACATAAATGCCACTCCAATCCGGTCCGCGATGACGAATTTTCTGAGCCATTTTCAGTACTTTATTTCTTAGTTCTCTAGATTGATATTTTATGTTGAGTATACCAGCTATTCCACACATAACTTTTACTTTTGAAGGTTGATGAAAAACTTTGATTATTATATTGAGATAAAATTTATTTACTCAAATAGGCATCGATTTTTGTAGCGGTTTTCCGCCCTTCTGCCATGGCACGTACTACCAGACTGGCACCTGTGGCTACATCTCCTGCAAAAAATACGTTTTTTGCAGGTTGAGGATGTTCAGGTTTCAGGAATCCCATAGCAAGCAAAACCATATCGGCCTCGATGATTTCTTTTTTACCAGTCAGTTTCATGGTGGGTTTGTCACCGTTCGGTGAGGGTATCCATTCTACCTCTTCGATTTCTACTCCGGTCACTTTGCCGTTTTTTCCGATAAATTGCTGGGAAGCCAGACACCAACGTCGGATACAGCCTTCGTCATGACTGGATGTCGTTTTAAGAACGATAGGCCATTGTGGCCATGGAGTAGAAGGATTGTATCCGACAGGCGGTTGAGGCATGATCTCGATCTGTGTGACATTTGTCGCTCCCTGACGAATACTGGTTCCGATGCAGTCGGACCCCGTATCTCCGCCACCGATGACCAGAACTTTTTTCCCTTTTGCATTGACTTTTTTATCTTTAGGAAAATTTTGACCGGCCAGTATACGATTCTGTTGTGAGAGCATTTCGAGCGCGAAATAAATACCTTTCAATTCTCTGCCCGGAATATTCAGGTCACGTGCTGTCGGAGTTCCGGTACAGATACAATATGCGTCAAACCCTTCGGGTAAATGATTGACATCGATCTCTATGCCGAATTTAAACTGAATACCTTCTGCTGTCAAAATCCTTATTCGACGATCTATTACGTTTTTGTCCAGTTTGAAATTTGGAATGCCAAAACGTAACAATCCTCCGGCAGCTTCGTCCTTATCAAATAAAGTAATTGCATACCCTTTCAGATTTAGCTGATTGGCAACAACCAAACCGGCAGGACCGGCACCGATCACCGCAACCTTCTTGCCATTTCTTTTAGGTGACTTTACTTGTATGTACCCTTCCCGGAAAGCTGCTTCTACAATTGCCGCTTCATTCTCACGAATAGTAACCGGCTGATTGCATGATAGTTTTAGTACACATGACTTTTCACAGAGCGCTGGACAGATACGCCCTGTAAATTCGGGAAAATCACAAGTGGAGGATAATACTTCATAAGCCTCTTTCCATTTTCCTTTATAGAGTGCATCTTGCCATTCAGGCTGCTTATTGCCTAACGGGCATGCCCAATGGCAGAAAGGCACACCACAATCCATGCAGCGTGAGGCTTGCAGTTTGCGGCTGTTCGTATTCAATGTTTGTTCTACTTGACTGAAATCTGTGATTCGCTCGCTTACAGGACGGTATCCTGCTTCTTGGCGAGGTATATTTAAAAATGCTTTTGGATCTCCCATATGACTTTTTATTAAATTATCAATAGTTACTAATGTTGGTTAATAGTCTCTTTGCATATCTGCTATTTTTTGCTGTAACTTTTTCATCTGTTCTTCCTGTAATACCTTTTTGTATTCGATTGGTACTACTTGGATAAATTCATCTGCATAATGATTCCAGTCATCCAGCATTTTACGTGCCAGTTTGGAACCTGTATACAAATAGTGCTGACGAATCAGCTCATGGAGTTCTTTCCGGTAACTGGCTTCCTCGATTAATGACAGTTCCACCATTTCCATGTTACAGAAATAATCGAAATTGCCATCCTTATTCCATACATAAGCAACACCTCCACTCATTCCGGCTGCGAAATTACGTCCTGTCTGACCGAGTACTACAACACGTCCTCCTGTCATATATTCACAACAATGGTCGCCTACACCCTCTACTACAGCAATTGCTCCAGAGTTTCGGACTGCGAAACGTTCACCTACCCGACCGTTAATATATACTTCTCCGCTTGTTGCACCATAAAGTAGTGTGTTGCCTGCAATGGTGTTTCTTGCAGCTTCAAAGTTACTGCGGATCGGAGGAAGTACAGCTATACGACCACCACTCAGACCTTTACCCAAATAATCATTGGCTTCCCCTTCTAACTTGAAATAGACTCCTCTAACAAGGAAGGCACCGAACGACTGACCGGCTGCACCTTTGAACTTGATATTCAGGATATGTTCCGATAATCCTCTTTCTCCATATTTTCCAGCAATAACTCCGGAAAGCATGGCACCTATGGCCCGGTCTGTATTGGCAATCGTATATTCCAGAGAAACTTCTTTTTCATGTTCGATAGCTTCTTGTACCGCATCTATGATAGTGATGTCTTTAACAGAAGAAACTCCGTGCTCCTGATCAATGACATGACGGATAGCTGCACTGTTGTCTATACGTGCCAACATCTTTGTAAAATCGATTAACTCGTGTTTTGGGTTTGAGTCGTCTTTCATTGATTTACGTTGAATTAAATCTGTACGTCCGATGATGTCGTCTAAGCGAGTAAAGCCCATTTCTGCCAGATATTCACGTACTTCTTGTGCCAGAAAGGTGAAGAAATTGATAAGGTATTCACTGCGTCCATGAAAGCGTTGGCGTAATTCCGGGTTCTGAGTGGCAACTCCTACCGGGCAGGTATTCTGATGGCATTTACGCATCATGACACATCCCAATACGATCAGTGCGGAAGTAGCGAACCCATATTCTTCAGCTCCCATCAGTGCCATAAGGATAATGTCACGTCCGGTTTTCAATTGTCCGTCAGCCTGTAGAATGACCTGTCCGCGCAATCCGTTCAGAACTAATGTTTGTTGGGTTTCACTTAATCCCAATTCAGGAGATATTCCTGCATACCTGATAGATGATGCCGGAGAAGCTCCCGTACCGCCTTCTGCACCTGAGACTACGATTAAGTCGGCTTTTGCTTTTGCTACTCCTGCTGCGATGGTTCCTACGCCACTTTCCGCTACTAATTTCACACTGATCTTGGCCTTTGGATTTACGTTTTTCAAGTCGAAGATCAATTGTGCCAGATCTTCGATAGAATAAATGTCGTGATGAGGAGGAGGAGAGATCAGTGAAATACCCGGTATGGAATGACGGGTTTTAGCTATCACATCATCTACCTTAAATCCAGGAAGCTGTCCGCCTTCACCGGGTTTGGCTCCTTGAGCTATCTTTATTTGTATTTCATCTGCATTGACCAGATATTCAGTTGTTACCCCGAAACGACCGGATGCTACTTGTTTAATGGAACTTCTCAGAGAGCTCCCGTCCGACATAGGCTGAAAACGGGAAGAATCTTCTCCGCCTTCACCGGTATTACTCCGTCCATGAATCTTGTTCATGGCAATAGCCATTGCTTCGTGTGCTTCTTTACTAATCGCTCCAAATGACATTGCTCCGGTAACGAAACGATGTAGTATATTTTCTACTGGTTCTACCAAGTCAATAGAAATAGGGTTGCGACGAAAATCAAGGAAATCGCGTAGGAAGATGGGAGTTGTCTTGTCATCGACTAAATAAGTGTATTCTTTAAACTTTTTGTAACTTCCCAAGCGGGTAGCAAGTTGCAGAGTACTGATCGTTTCCGGATTCCAAGCATGTTTTTCTCCGTCTTTACGGAAAGAATACAACCCTTTGTTCGGTAATAAACCGGTGATTTCTTCTTTTGCCAAAAAGCCTTCATCATGGAAGGTTATTGCATCCTTTGCAATTTCTTCTAGCCGGATACCGCTGATAGGAGAACTGATTCCTCCGAAATAAGCTTTACTTAATTCTTCACTTAATCCGACGGCTTCAAAAATTTTGGCTCCCCGATAAGAACGGATAGTGGATATTCCCATTTTACTCATGATCTTGAATAAGCCTTTGCAGATAGACTTTATATAGTTTTTCTCCGCAGTGGCGTAATTCAGCTGGATATCTTTATCTTTTACCAATTGATCTAAGATTGCAAACGCCATGTATGGATTCAAAGCACTGGCTCCAAAACCTAATAGCAAAGCCGCGTGCATGACTTCGCGAATTTCTCCGCTTTCTACAATCAGTGCGGTTTGTACCCGTTTTCCTACAGAAATAAGATGATGATGAACAGCACTTACTGCAAGTAGGGAGGGAATAGCGGCATGTGTAATGTCTACTTCACGATCTGTCAAGACAATATAATTAACTCCTTCCGTAACGGATGCTTCCGCCATTTTGCAAAGTTCATTCAGAGACTCCTGTAACCCAACTTTTCCTTTGGCTACTTCAAACAACATAGGTAATTTCACTGTTTTGAAACCTTTGTAGCGAATGTTGCAAAGAATATCTAATTGTGTATTACTTAAAATCGGATGGTTCAGGCGTACCATTTTGCAGTGGCTTTCGCTGGGAGTGAGAATGTTCATTCCGACAGCTCCGATATATTCTGTAAGTGACATTACTAACTCTTCACGAATCGGATCAATCGGAGGATTGGTTACTTGGGCGAACTGTTGTCGGAAATAGTTATAAAAAAGTTGTGGTTTGTCGGAAAGTATCGCTAAAGGCGTATCATTACCCATAGAGTTCACAGGCTCTGCTCCTGTACTGGCCATTGGTATGATTAATCGTTCGATATCTTCTTTAGAGTATCCGAAGGTACGAAGCATTTGGTTATAGTTTTCTATATGGTGAGGTACTTTACGTCCACTTTTCAGCTCATCCAACTCAATGCGGTTGTTTGCTAGCCACGTTCGATAAGGTCTGGCTTCTGCTAGTTGTCTTTTCAACTCGCCATCGTAGTAGATTTCTCCCTTTTCTGTGTCTACCAGTAATATTTTCCCAGGCTGAAGACGACCTTTTTCTTTGATATCTTCCGGTTCGAAATCCATAACTCCTACTTCAGAAGCTACTACCATTATGTTATTCTTGGTGATTAGGTAACGTGCCGGTCGTAAACCGTTACGGTCGAGCATGCCACCGACAAACCGCCCGTCACTGAACAATAAAGCAGCCGGTCCGTCCCAAGGCTCCATGAGGATGGAATGATACTCGTAAAACGCTTTTAGATCTTCGCTGATCGGATTCTTTTCATTGAAAGACTCCGGAACCAACATTGCCATAGCATGAGGTAGGCTTAATCCGGACATTACCAGAAACTCAAGTACATTATCCAGAGAAGCACTATCACTCATTCCTGGTTGGATGATGGGTTTTATCTCTTTAATGTCTCCTAATGTCGGAGTAGAAAGTACACTTTCACGTGCTTCCATCCATCCACGATTACCGCGAATAGTATTGATTTCCCCATTGTGAGCGAGTAGACGAAAAGGTTGCGCCAATCCCCAGGTTGGGAAGGTATTGGTGCTAAAGCGTGAATGCACTAATGCTAGGCCACTGGTAAAATAAGTGTTTGTCAGATCGGGAAAGTAATTGCGTAGTTGTAATGACGAAAGCATTCCTTTATATATAATGCTTTTAGTTGAAAGTGAAACGACATAAAAGTTATCTTTTCCAAGAATTGCTGACAATCTGATTTTATTTTCAATCCTTTTTCGGATTAAATATAGTTTGCGGTCTGCGGTCTCGGTTTCTGTAAATCCGGTAATAAATACTTGTTTGATGTCCGGTTCATTTGCAAGAGCCGATTCACCTAGAATTTCCGGGCAAGTAGGTACATTACGCAGATGCATCAATGTAAGTCCTTCTTTTTCGATCTCTTCGATAATGATACTTAAAATACAGGCCTGATCTTTCTCATTTTTAGGCAGAAAGAGTAATCCCGTACCGTAACGTCCTTTCTCGGGTACAGGAATACCTTGTAATAATATAAATTCATGTGGAATTTGCAGCATAATACCTGCACCGTCCCCTGTTTTGTTATCCGCACCTTCAGCACCACGATGACGCATGTTCTCTAATACTTTTAAAGCCGACTCAATAATGTCGTGTGACTTTTCTCCATGAATATTTACCAACATACCGACACCACAAGCGTCATGTTCGTATGCTGAGTCATAAAGACTCGCCTGTTGAAGCTGTCGTTGATAAATGAATCCTTTTGTTTCGTTGTTAAAAAGCTCTTTTTTCTTCATCTTTTCTAGCTTTATTGTATGATAATACCTGTTTGTTGTATCAAAATGTTTGGCGAAATTAATGATTTAATTTCATAATGATATTGTTTTATGACTTTTGTGTGACACTAAATAAGGAAGCTTGCTTTTATTCTTTTAATTTGTAATTAGAATACTTTGGTTTAGTTTTAAATTGATAGTAACCGAATAGTTATTTGAATGTGATTGTAATTTGTTTCTTTTTGAGATAAAAATAATATATTATTTAACTTTTTGATGTGTTTGCAACTTTTTTATGTGCTTATGTCAAATAAATATAGAAATAGTTGTCTTTATGTTATTTAAAATATGTATCTTTGCACACGAAATAAAAATATCATAATATATGTGTGGAATCGTAGGCTATATTGGTAAAAGAAAAGCCTACCCCATCCTTATAAAGGGACTGAAGCGATTAGAGTATCGAGGATATGATAGCGCTGGGGTAGCATTGATCAGTGATAACCAACAGTTGAATGTCTATAAGACGAAAGGTAAAGTCTCAGATCTTGAAAATTTCGTCACTCAGAAAGATATTTCCGGTATAATCGGAATCGCCCATACCCGTTGGGCTACTCATGGAGAACCTTGTTCCGCTAACGCTCATCCTCATTACTCTTCTTCCGAAAAACTCGCTCTCATTCATAACGGCATTATTGAAAATTACGCTGTTCTCAAAGAAAAACTTCAAGCCAAAGGCTATACTTTCAAAAGTAGTACTGACACAGAGGTACTCGTTCAATTAATCGAATATATTAAAGTTACCAATAAAGTTAGTCTGCTTGCAGCTGTTCAGTTGGCATTGGGTGAAGTGATCGGAGCGTATGCGATTGCTGTTCTAGATAAAGAACATCCCGACGAGATCATAGCTGCTCGTAAGAGTAGTCCACTAGTAGTTGGAATTGGTGAGGATGAGTTTTTTCTGGCTTCAGACGCTACGCCGATAGTCGAATATACGGATAAGGTTGTTTATCTGGAAGACGGAGAAATTGCTGTCATTCATCGGGGAAAAGAACTGAAAGTCGTTGATTTGAATAATGTGGAAACAACTCCTGAAATAACAAAGGTAGAGCTAAACCTTGGACAGTTGGAGAAAGGAGGATATCCGCACTTTATGCTGAAAGAGATTTTCGAGCAGCCGGATTGTATTCGTGACTGTATGCGTGGGCGTATCAATGTGGAAGCGAATAATGTTGTTCTATCAGCAATTATCGATTATAAAGAACGTTTGCTAAATGCAAAGCGATTTATAATTGTTGCATGTGGTACTTCTTGGCATGCGGGATTGATCGGCAAGCATTTGATTGAGAGTTTCTGCCGCATTCCGGTAGAAGTAGAATATGCTTCCGAATTTCGTTATCGAGATCCGGTGATTGATGAACACGATGTGGTGATTGCTCTTTCTCAAAGTGGTGAAACGGCGGATACACTTGCAGCCGTTGATTTGGCCAAAAGTCGCGGAGCATTTATATATGGTATATGTAATGCTATCGGTTCTTCCATACCTCGTGCTACCTATACAGGTTCATATATCCATGTCGGTCCAGAAATTGGGGTAGCTTCCACCAAAGCATTTACCGGTCAGGTTACGGTATTGGTTATGTTGGCTTTGACACTTGCTAAAGAGAAAGGTACGATTGGTGAAGAGCAGTATTTGACTATCGTAAAGGAATTGAATCATATTCCTGAGAAAATGAAAGAAGTCTTGAAACTGAATGATACATTGGCTGAATTATCGAAGACCTTCACCTATGCTCATAATTTTATTTATTTGGGACGTGGATATAGTTATCCGGTAGCTCTTGAAGGTGCATTGAAATTGAAGGAAATTTCGTATATTCATGCCGAAGGTATCCGGCTGCGGAAATGAAGCATGGCCCTATTGCTCTGATTGATGCAGAAATGCCGGTAGTGGTGATCGCTACTCAAAATGGACTTTATGAGAAAGTGTTGAGTAATATTCAGGAAATTAAAGCGCGTAAAGGGAAGGTAATTGCATTTGTGACTAAGGGAGATACGGTAATTAGTAAAATAGCAGATTGTAGTATCGAGCTTCCTGAAACAATCGAGTGTCTTGACCCGTTAATAACTACGGTGCCTCTTCAATTACTTGCATACCACATTGCGGTATGTAAGGGAATGGATGTAGATCAGCCACGAAATTTGGCCAAGTCGGTAACAGTAGAATAAGAATCTGGTAATTTATAAATTGCAAGTCTATTAATGGAACAATTGAAACATGAATGTGGCGTGGCTATGATACGCTTACTCAAACCGTTAGAGTATTATGAGAAGAGGTACGGAACATGGATGTACGGTCTCAATAAACTCTATCTGCTGATGGAGAAACAACATAATCGCGGACAGGAAGGTGCGGGATTGGCATGTGTGAAATTGGGAGCGAATCCGGGTGAAGAATATATGTTTCGTGAACGTGCTTTAGGTTCCGGTGCTATTACAGAGATTTTTGAAAACATTCAAAGTAATTTTAAAGATCTCACTCTCGAACAATTGCATGATGCAGATTTTGCTAAACGTACTTTACCTTTTGCCGGTGAAGTTTATATGGGACATTTACGTTACTCTACGACTGGTAAGTCCGGTATTTCGTATGTTCATCCGTTTTTAAGAAGAAACAATTGGCGTGTCAAGAACTTGGCTCTCTGTGGTAACTTCAATATGACGAATGTTGATGAGATATTTGCACGTATTACTGCCATCGGACAACATCCGCGAAAATATGCTGATACTTATATTATGTTGGAACAAGTAGGCCACCGTTTGGACCGCGAAGTGGAGCGCCTTTTCAATCTTGCTGAAGCTGAAGGACTGACAGGAATGGAAGTTACGCGTTATATTGAAGAACAAATTGATTTAGGTAATGTTTTGCGTACTTCCAGTAAAGAATGGGACGGAGGATATGTTATCTGTGGGCTGACTGGAAGCGGTGAAGCTTTTTCTATTCGTGATCCTTGGGGAATTCGCTCGGCATTCTGGTATAAAGATGATGAAATTGCTGTGTTGGCTTCTGAACGTCCGGTTATTCAGACAGCTTTGAATGTTCCAGTAGAAGAAATACATGAATTACAACCGGGACAGGCATTGTTTATTAGCAAAAAAGGCAAATTGCGTACCTCACAAATCAACAAACCGCGTGAAAAGCGTGCCTGTTCATTTGAACGAATCTATTTCTCGCGGGGGAGTGATGTTGATATATATAAGGAACGGAAACGGTTAGGTGAGAAGCTTGTACCGAAAATATTGAAAGCTATCGACAATGATATTGATCATACAGTTTTTTCTTTCATTCCTAACACTGCGGAAGTTGCTTATTACGGAATGTTGCAGGGATTGGATAATTACCTGAATGAAGAGAAAGTACAACAGATAACAGCATTAGGCCATAATCCGAATTTACAAGAACTGGAGGTTATTCTTTCTCGTCGGATTCGCAGTGAGAAGGTAGCCATTAAAGATATTAAGCTTCGCACTTTTATTGCAGAGGGCAATAGTCGTAATGACCTTGCTGCCCATGTGTATGATATAACCTATGGTAGTCTTGTTTCTGGTGTCGATAATCTAGTGATTATTGACGATAGTATTGTGCGTGGCACGACATTGAAGCAAAGTATTATTGGTATTCTCGACCGTCTCGGACCAAAGAAGATTGTCATTGTTTCTTCTTCTCCTCAAGTTCGTTATCCCGACTATTACGGTATCGACATGGCAAAGATGAGTGAGTTTATTGCTTTTAAAGCGGCTATTGAACTATTGAAAGAACGTGATATGAAAGATGTGATTGCTGCTGCGTATCGAAAATCTAAAGATCAGGCCGATTTGCCCAAAGAACAAATGGTGAATTATGTAAAAGAGATCTATGCTCCGTTTACCGATGAAGAGATTTCTGCTAAAATGGTGGAACTGTTGATTCCGAAAGGGACGAAAGCAAGAGTCGAAATTGTCTACCAACCATTAAAGGGACTACATGAAGCCTGTCCGAACCATACGGGAGACTGGTATTTTAGTGGTGATTATCCGACTCCGGGTGGCGTAAAGATGGTAAATCAGGCATTTATTAACTATATCGAGCAAATGTATCAATTCTAAACAACCATACAACGATTCAATAATAAGAATGAGAAATGTGACATTAATCCTTGACGACGGGAGCCGCTTCAGTGGTAAGTCGTTTGGCTACGAGAAGCCGGTGGCGGGCGAAGTAGTGTTTAACACCGCCATGACGGGATATCCGGAGAGCCTGACTGATCCTTCGTATGCTGGACAGTTGATGACTCTTACTTTTCCATTGGTAGGTAATTATGGAGTTCCTCCTTTTACAATTGAACCGAATGGACTCGCTACTTTTATGGAAAGTGAGAAGATTCATGCTGAAGCAATTATTGTAAGTGACTATTCTTACGAGTACAGCCATTGGAATGCAGTAGAAAGCCTCGCTGATTGGTTGAAGCGTGAGAAGATACCCGGTATTACTGGTATCGATACCCGCGAATTGACTAAAGTTCTTCGTGAACATGGTGTAATGATGGGGAAAATCGTGTTTGACGAGTCAGATGAAGAATTAATAATGAAGAATGAAGAATTTCCGTCTTATGCTGATATAAATTATGTTGATCGAGTATCCTGCAAAGAAATTATTCATTATTTCCCTGATGGAACCAGTAATTGTAGCACAGCCGATTCTTCATTCCTCATTCCTCATTCTTCATTAAAAAAAGTTGTTTTAGTGGATTGTGGGGTGAAGACTAATATCATTCGTTGTTTGTTGAAACGGAATGTAGAAGTGATTCGTGTTCCTTGGGATTATGATTATAACGGACTTGAATTTGACGGATTATTTATCTCCAATGGTCCCGGTGATCCGGATACTTGTGATGTTGCAGTACAGAATATTCGTAAAGCGATGGCGAATGAAAAACTTCCTATCTTCGGAATCTGTATGGGTAATCAGTTGTTGTCAAAAGCCGGAGGAGCTAAAATCTATAAATTGAAATATGGACATCGTAGCCACAATCAACCTGTACGCATGGTGGGTACTGAACGTTGCTTTATAACTTCTCAGAATCATGGTTATGCAGTCGATAACAATACATTAAGCGCAGACTGGGAACCACTGTTTATCAATATGAACGATGGGTCGAACGAAGGAATCAAACATAAAAAGAATCCATGGTTTTCGGCGCAGTTTCATCCTGAAGCCGCTAGTGGTCCTACGGATACGGAATTCTTGTTTGATGAATTCGTAAAATTATTATAAATAGACTTTCACCACCTCGTTGCACAGTCTATTGGTCGTTTTGATCTGTGTTAATCTGTGGTGATCCAGAAAATAGAATCAATGAAAGAAAATATAAAGAAAGTATTACTGTTAGGTTCCGGCGCCCTGAAAATTGGTGAAGCCGGTGAGTTTGACTATTCCGGTTCGCAGGCACTTAAGGCTTTGAAAGAAGAAGGGATTGAAACTATCCTTATCAATCCGAATATTGCTACAGTACAGACTTCCGAAGGAGTGGCAGATCAGATCTATTTCCTTCCTGTGACTCCGTATTTTGTTGAAAAAGTCATTCAGAAGGAAAGGCCGGAGGGTATTATGTTGGCGTTTGGCGGTCAGACGGCTTTGAACTGTGGTGTGGCATTGTATAAGGAAGGGATACTTGAAAAATATAATGTGAAAGTACTCGGTACTCCTGTACAGGCAATTATTGATACGGAAGATCGTGAACTTTTTGTGCAAAAGCTAAATGAAATAGACGTAAAAACGATTAAGAGCGAAGCTGTTGAGAATGTGCAAGATGCCCGTCGTGCTGCTAAAGAATTGGGTTATCCTGTGATTGTTCGTGCTGCTTATGCGTTGGGAGGGTTGGGATCCGGCTTTTGTGACAATGAAAAGCAATTGAATGTGTTGGTAGAAAAAGCCTTCTCTTTCTCTCCACAAGTATTGGTCGAGAAATCTCTTAGAGGATGGAAAGAAGTGGAATATGAGGTAGTACGTGACCGTTTCGACAATTGTATCACCGTTTGTAATATGGAAAACTTTGACCCGCTGGGTATTCATACCGGTGAATCCATTGTAATTGCTCCTTCGCAAACATTGACCAATAAAGAATATCACAAACTTCGTGAACTTGCTATCCGCATCATCCGTCATATCGGTATTGTTGGTGAATGTAATGTTCAGTATGCTTTTGATCCGGAATCGGAAGATTATCGTGTCATCGAAGTGAATGCCCGTCTTTCCCGTTCGTCTGCATTAGCATCTAAAGCTACAGGATATCCGTTGGCTTTTGTTGCAGCTAAACTAGGACTCGGTTATGGGCTTTTCGATTTAAAGAACTCGGTAACAAAGACGACTTCTGCGTTCTTTGAGCCTGCTTTAGACTATGTGGTATGTAAAATACCTCGATGGGATTTAGGTAAATTCCATGGTGTGGACAAAGAGTTAGGATCTTCCATGAAGTCGGTTGGCGAAGTGATGGCTATCGGTCGTACCTTTGAAGAGGCAATCCAGAAGGGACTTCGTATGATCGGTCAGGGAATGCATGGATTTGTAGAGAACAAAGAACTTGTCATTTCTGATATAGATAAAGCTCTTCATGAACCGACTGATAAACGTATCTTTGTTATATCTAAAGCTTTCCGTGCTGGATATACGATTGATCAGGTTCATGATTTGACAAAGATTGACAAGTGGTTCCTACAGAAGTTGATGAATATAATGAAGACTTCTGAAGAACTGCATAGCTGGGGCAAGGATCATAAGCAGATTGCCGAGCTTTCTGATGAATTGCTGAAAAAAGCGAAAGTACAAGGTTTCTCTGATTTCCAGATAGCTCGTGCTATTGGTTTTGAAGGCGATATGGAAGATGGTATTCTCTATGTTCGTAATCATCGTAAGAGTGTGGGGATTCTTCCGGTAGTTAAGCAGATCGATACATTGGCAGCCGAATATCCGGCACAGACCAATTATTTGTACCTTACTTATAGCGGTGTAACAAATGATGTCCATTATCTGGGTGATCATAAATCTATCGTCGTTCTCGGTTCTGGTGCTTACCGCATCGGTTCTTCCGTAGAGTTCGACTGGTGTGGTGTTCAAGCTCTGAATACTATCCGCAAAGAAGGCTGGCGTAGTGTCATGATCAACTACAATCCGGAAACTGTTTCTACGGATTACGATATGTGTGACCGTCTTTACTTTGACGAACTGACATTTGAACGTGTGATGGATATTCTCGAATTAGAGAATCCTCATGGTGTAATTGTTTCTACTGGTGGTCAGATTCCTAATAACCTTGCTCTACGTCTGGATGCACAGAATATTAATATCCTTGGAACAAGTGCCAAGAGTATTGATAATGCTGAAGACCGTGAGAAGTTCTCTGCTATGCTCGACCGTATTGGGGTAGATCAACCGCGCTGGCGTGAATTGACATCTATGGATGACATCAATGAATTTGTAGACGAAGTTGGTTTTCCTGTGTTGGTTCGTCCTTCTTATGTACTTTCCGGTGCTGCGATGAATGTTTGTTCTAATCAGGAAGAGTTAGAGCGTTTCCTACAATTGGCAGCAAATGTATCAAAGAAGCATCCGGTAGTGGTAAGTCAGTTTATAGAACACGCCAAAGAAGTCGAGATGGATGCTGTGGCACAAAATGGAGAAATCGTGGCGTATGCAATCAGTGAACATATTGAGTTTGCAGGAGTGCATTCCGGTGATGCAACTATACAGTTTCCTCCGCAGAAATTATATGTAGAGACGGTACGACGCATCAAACGTATTAGTCGCGAGATTGCAAAAGCACTCAATATATCCGGTCCGTTTAATATTCAGTATCTGGCAAAAGATAACGATATTAAAGTGATTGAATGTAATCTTCGTGCCAGCCGTTCTTTCCCGTTTGTCAGCAAAGTATTGAAGATTAACTTCATCGAATTGGCAACGAAAGTTATGCTTGGTCTGCCTGTAGAAAAACCAAACAAGAATCTATTTGAATTGGATTATGTAGGAATTAAAGCTTCCCAATTCTCATTTAATCGTTTGCAGAAAGCCGATCCTGTGTTAGGAGTAGATATGGCATCTACAGGAGAAGTTGGTTGTATCGGAAGCGATACTTCTTGTGCTGTTCTTAAAGCTATGCTTTCTGTCGGGTATCGTATTCCGGAGAAGAATATTCTGTTATCAACCGGAACTATGAAGCAGAAAGCCGATATGATGGATGCTGCCCGTATGTTGGTGAACAAAGGATATAAGCTTTTTGCAACGGGTGGTACTCATAAGACACTTATTGAAAATGGTATTGAGAATACGCTTGTTTATTGGCCAAGTGAAGATGGCTATCCGCAAGCTTTGGAAATGCTTCATAACAAAGAAATAGATATGGTAGTCAATATTCCGAAGAACCTGACTGCCGGAGAACTTGATAACGGATATAAAATCCGTCGCGCAGCCATCGACTTGAATATTCCGTTGATTACTAATGCGCGTTTGGCAAGTGCATTTATTCAAGCTTTCTGTACAATGAGTATTGATGACATTGCTATTAAGAGTTGGGACGAGTATAAATAGGAAATGATAATTTGTTGTTCTTAAGTTGTGAAGGTCGTTTTCGCTTTTTCGGAGACGGCCTTTTCTCTGTATTAGAAGTAATCATCTCGTCATACATATGTATTTCAATACTTATTAATTTGCACTTGCAAAACGATAGAAATACATTAGTATGAGAAAAAGAAACATGATTCTGTTATTCGGGTTGTTACCTGAAAAGTAACGGATGTATATGGGGGAGAATTGTTAAAGATGTGCTGCTGAAGAGTAAAAACATTGGGAAGTTTGTGTTGAATCTTCTTGATGTTTGATTCCAATCATTGAGAAGTTTTAAAAAAACTTCTCAATGATTTTTCAAGGTTTTTAAACTGACAAAGTGACAAAAGTGCCATATGGTACTATTGCTCAGAGAGCTTAGTATATGAAATGTGAGGTACTTTATTGATTTTCATATTGTTGATGGATTTGGGTAGTCTGTATATATTACGATGATTAAGCCCATGTTTTTCGCTGATCCTGATAGTCTCTTCCGTACTGAAAGTATCTGGTAATTCTTTAATTAAATTTTGATTAGTGTTGTAATATTTTAATATATGAGTGGTGGGAAATCTATGGATGATAATAGTAACCTGCTATACTCGTAGCAATATAGGATTATTTTCATGGAACGTTCAAAGTCTTCATCTCTACGATAAATTTTCTGTGATAAGTTATTCTCTTCAAATTGTTTGATATGTGTTTGGATCATGCTTTTTCCAATGAGTTTAACTGGTTTAGGGGGATGAATACATCTAGGCTTTATTTTATTGGTAGTGAAAGAAGAATCAATATTTTCATGTTCGAATGCTTTTCTGAATATATTGTTAAAGGAATATTTTGTTACAAACAGCTTTCAAAACAAGCTTTTTTTTCTAAACTTTTCTCCTTGCTGGTAAGCTTCATCTACTTCATCTTTTTTATAAAAAGTACTATATGGCATTTTTGTCACTTTGTCAGTTTGCAGAGAGGTGACAGGTTTTTGATTTTGCCTGGATGTGAAAAAGGTAACTTTGTGATATACAGAAGATAATGTGTGTTTTAATTCTTTTGCATGGAAATGAATCTGTTCAATAAAGGTTTTAATCTCGCGTAATATGCTTTCATGCAGATACCCTCTTCTACATGCTTCACATGCGAGTTTGAATAGATTGAAATGTTGCTTTCTTTTATTAATATAATTAAGAAAATATGGTATAATAAGGTTTTTCTGATTTCTTTTTGGGATACTTTAGTTTTATCAGGAACAATATTCCCGAATGTTTTTTCGGAATTTGTAGAATCCACTGTAAAACAAGAAAACGTATCTGTAACTGAGGAACTTCATATTTCCAGAACCTATATTAGTATTATGAAATGAGTTTAGGATTGGACGATGCATTTATTTGTTGTATATCAATTTTGTGATGGAAATAATTGGTTTGAAGATATACTACTTAAACTACTAAGAAAGGTACTGTCAGAAAATCGAGATTTCGTGATTGGAACAGTGCTTCACCACGTACATGGAAATTGTATTCCGAATGGATTGGGTGGAGATTCAGGGTTGGGAGAAAATACGTGATAAAAAGAATTTTGATCTATAAGTTGTGTAATTGCATTATTTGCCGTATCTTGCATAAATATTATATTAAGGAGAAAAATGGATATGGATAACCATGTTGTTATTATGGCAGGCGGTATTGGTAGCCGCTTTTGGCCGATGAGCACACCAGAATGTCCGAAACAATTTATAGACGTGATGGGGTGTGGAAGAACGTTGATTCAACTGACAGTAGATCGCTTTAGTGGTATCTGTCCACAAGAAAATATGTGGGTAGTGACTTCCGAAAAATATATTGATATTGTCCGGGAACAATTGCCGGAAATTCCTGAAAGTAACATTTTGGCAGAACCTTGCGCGCGCAACACTGCACCTTGCATTGCTTATGCTTGTTGGAAAATAAAAAAGAATCATCCGAATGCCAATATGGTGGTGACTCCTTCGGATGCATTGGTAATTGATACGACAGAATTTCGTAGGGTGGTAGAGAAAGCACTTCGGTTTACAGATAAAAGTAGTGCAATTGTGACGTTGGGAATTAAGCCTACCCGGGCGGAAACTGGGTATGGGTATATTGCTGCCGGAAATATGCTTCAGACTGATAAGGAGATTTTTACAGTTGATGCTTTTAAAGAGAAACCGGATAAAGATACTGCTGAGGTTTATTTGGCAGAGGGGAATTATTTCTGGAATGCAGGAATTTTTGTTTGGAATGTCCGTACTATAACTTCAGTAATGCGAGTTTATGCTCCGGGTATTGCACAAATTTTCGACCGTATTTTCCCGGATTTCTATACTGAAAAAGAAAACGAATCTGTGCGGAAGTTTTTCCCGACTTGTGAAAGTATCTCTATAGACTATGCTGTAATGGAGAAAGCACAGGAAATTTATGTACTTCCGGCTTCTTTTGGTTGGTCAGATTTGGGTACGTGGGGAGCTTTACGAGGATTGTTACCTCAGGATAATTTAGGAAATGCTATGGTAGGATCTGACATTCGTTTGTATGGCAGTAAAAACTGTATAGTGCACGCAAGTGAGGAAAAGCGGGTAGTAGTACAAGGATTGGATGGGTATATTGTTGCTGAAAGAGATAATACGTTATTGATTTGCAAATTAGAAGAAGAACAGAGAATTAAGGAATTTTCTAAATAAATTATTTTTGATGTTTTTTTTAAAGTCTGTTTGATTTATAAAGAATAATAATTTATTACTTTCTATATTGCTCTGCTGAAACGACGAATTAACCTTCGTTTCGGCAGAGTTTTTCGTTTTTTATATATTTACCAGGTGTTTCTTGCATGGGAGAACATTTCTTTTATTTTACTTTTTTTAGTCAAATATAGCCTTAATACCCAAATTTGCTATTTGCGTTCAATTACAATCGTAAATAGTCTGTTTTAATAAGAATATTTTAAATTTGTGAATCAAATATTGATTTATACCAACTAAGACAAACATTAAATTTTGATGATATATACTGACATATCACATCTTCCTCTAAATAAACATGAAACATATCTAAAAGAAGGTTTCGGAGGATTATGTACAAGTGGGACTGCTGTTATAGAGATTTTTTCGGTCAGCCACCGGATATCCCCAAACGATATAGTTACTGTTTTACCGTTGCAATTGGCATCGATACGTGAGATAAGTGATGATTTTTCTATGATTTTTTTTAAGTTTGATAAGGTTTTGTTTATTGATATTATGAGTAGTCTGGGGAAAATAACCCCAGATTTCTTTTTCTATATGCGGAAAAATTTTCGGTATCACTTAACTAATGGTGAAGCTCAGAGGTTTCTTAGCTTTTGTGATATTATTAGATTCCGGAATAGTAGTGATGATCCTGCCTTTCGCGATGAAACTATATTGCACTTATTACGCATTTATTTCTGGGATTTTTACGTTTCTTTTTTAAAAGCAAATAATAACGATAACAACTCCTTTACAAATTCTAACAAAGAAAATATTGCTATTAAGTTTGCTATGCTGGTTGCTGAACATTATCGTAATCATCGTGAGATTTCTTTTTATGCTGCAGAATTATGTATATCACCTGCTTATCTGACTAAAGTAATTCAAGAAATGAATGGTCAGTCTCCACATGAGCTAATTGCTGATTATGTGATTATTGAGATAAAAAAATTACTGCGAAATCCACTTATTGATTTAAAAAATGTAACACAACAGACTAATTTTGCCAGTCAATCGTCGTTAAGTCGTTTTTTTCGTCAGCAGACTGGAATGTCTCCTTCGGAATACCGTCGTAGAATTCATGCTATACGGTGAAATTACCATTATAGCTTTAATATTGAATACTGAGTGATTATATTGTATTTAAATAAAAATATCATGTAACATGGAACAAAACAAAGAATTCCTTCACGAGAGTGATAAAGAGTGTTTTGAGGAAAAAATGTCAGAATTGTTGGCGGATCAAATCTTATTTCCGGAAAGTGTTTATGTTCGCTTACCAATAGGAATTGAAATATATGATAAGGAAGGTCTTCTGCGTGGTATCAATCATCGTGCATTGGAGATATATGGGGTGGATGATGCTTCTTCGGTGGTGGGAACGGTTAATCTTTTCAATAGTCCATACGTTGATGATAAACTTAGAGCGAGTATAAAATCCGGGGAGGAAATAACTTTGGAGTTTGAGTATGATTTTGACCGGATAAACAGAGAGTATTATTTTTCCCGTCATCAAAATACTATTATTTATGAGGTGAAGGTTGTTCCGATTCGTAATAAACATGAAGTTATTTTGGGGCATATGTTGCTTACTAATGATGTGACTGCTACAAAAGAAGCTGAGTTTCGTACAGAAGAAAGCAAGAAGAACTTAGAAATGGCTATGCAGGCTGCAAATATGTCTTCTTGGGTATATGACTTACAGAATAATGTGTTTGGCTCATTGTCTGGAGATACGATTGTTAAAGAAGGTATGAAGTTGGAAGATTTGAAAGGGATACTTCATATACAAGATTACGTTACATTGACGAAACTATTTGATCAGTTGATTGAAAGAAAAATAGAACAAGGTCAAATTACTTTACGAGCTATCAGTGGACAAGATGGGCCGTATCGTTATTATGAAAGTCGAATGCGATTATCATCTGAACATTTAGGTAAATTATTGATTATCGGAACACAGCTTGATGTGACAGAAAAAATAGAAATGGCGAAAAAGACACAAGAACTGATTACTAAGCGCGAATTAGCTATGAAAGTTAGTAGTATAGTTCATTGGGATTTTGATGTATCATCTCATACTTTTGAGTCTTTCAATGATCCGGTGAATGATTACGTATCGGACAGACATATAGTTTTGGAAGAGTATATGAATGTTATTCATCCTGAGGACCAGTCTATTGCTTGGGATGCTCTTCAATCTATGGTGATGGGCAAGGAGGTCAATATTGATTTTATATGTCGTATGCAAACCAAATATGATGACTCTTGGCAATATTGTAATATAATTGGCGTTCCATTTGAAAAGGATGATAATGGAAATGTGATTCGTTTTACGGGGCTTAGGCAGAATATTTCCAAGCAGCATCAATTGGATGAGGAGCTCAGAGAGCGTAGCTATAGAATGGAGCTGACATTCAAAACAGTCGGTATGTCTTATTGGGTTTTCGATTTGGATACTAGGAAGTTTCGTGCGTTCAATGATCCTGTTAGTGATTATAATTCGGAAAAAGAAATTTCACCGGAAGATTATTTGCTTGTTACATTTCCTAATGATGTAGACGTTGTTAGTGAGAATATTGATGGGATGATTCGGGGAATTAACAAGGAATTTAGCTTTCAGTACCGTTCTAGGACTAAATGGGATCAGGAGTGGCAGACTTATATTGTAACCGGAATTCCGGCGGAAAAGAATAAAAAAGGAGAAGTCACCCGATATATCGGTATTTCATATAATAATACGAAATGGGAAAACATGGCTAATGAATTGAAAGTTTTAAAAGAAAAAGCCGAACTCTCAGATCGAATAAAGTCTGCATTCTTAGCTAATATGAGCCATGAAATACGTACTCCTTTGAATGCTATAGTCGGATTCTCTGAATTGCTGGTGGACTGTGATGATCCGAACGATAAAAAAGAGTATATGGATATCATTGAATTTAATAATGAATTATTGCTTCGCTTGATTAATGATATTCTGGATCTTTCGAAGATTGAATCGGGGATTCTTGAACGTAAAAGGGAAAAGTTCAATTTGCGTAGAGTTTGTGGTGAATTATGTATTACAATTCAGCAAAAGATCACTAATCCGGATGTAGAATTTCGGGCGGCCTCAGGTCCGGATTGTCAAGTATTTCTGGATCCTAACCGACTTAAGCAGGTGTGGATGAACTTTTTGACTAATGCTGTGAAGTGTACCAGGGCAGGATATATCAGGATGGGATATTCTATTGAAAAAGGGGGAATACGTATTTATGTGGAAGATTCGGGAGTGGGTATTCCATATGAATTACAAGACAGAATATTTGGTCGGTTCCAAAAACTCAATGATTTTGCTCAGGGAACTGGGCTGGGGCTAGCTATTTCCAAAGCTATTGTAGAGGGGGCAAAAGGAGAAATAGGCTTTAATTCAGAACCGGGGGTGGGGTCTACTTTCTGGGCATGGATACCTTGTGAAATAGAGATGGTAGATAGTGGTGATGAAGGCGATTCCAGTTCTTCATTACAATTTGTTTTCAGGGATAAATTTGAAAATGAAAAAGACTTGAATATATTGCTTGCTGAAGACAATGACAGCAATTATATGTTGGTAAAAAGTATTCTTAAAGATTATCATCTCAATCGGGTATGTAATGGAATAGATGCTGTACGAAATGTTCTCGACGGAAAATATGATTTTGTCATTATGGATATGAAGATGCCGATTATGGAGGATTGGAAGCGACGCGTAAAATTCGTGAATTCAATTCTGGAATACCTATTATTGCGCTTACCGCCAACGCATTTGATTCAGATAGAGTGAGTGCTATGGAGGCCGGATGCAATGCGTTCCTTACAAAGCCTGTGAAAAAACATCAGTTGCTTGATTTGTTTGCAAGATATGGTGATTGATAGGAAATGGTTACATACGGGACAGTATTAGCTGTCCCGTTCTTTCGAATCAGTTACTTGAGGTTTTGTAAACCATAGAATATTCTTGACTTCTTCCCGTATCCGATAGTTATTCCTTTTTTGTGCTATAAATTTTATACCATATCCTTCTGTCTGTAAAATAATGGTGACAGGCTTATTTATTTGATAATTTTTACCCCTTTAGGAGCTTTTATCGTTGATTTGACAGAACCGTCGTTTCTTTGCTCATGGCGTATCTTGATGATCCCGTAGGAGTAGGGAATGTACCTTCTGCCCATTGCAGATCACCCAGATGAGGTTCTATTTTTACCACTTTACATCCTGGTTCTATCACTTTGACTCCCAACACATATTCGCTCAGATAAGAAGTGGGTCCCGAAGCCCAGCCATGACAGAAGCTGTGGCGATACCCTTTGTAGCAGTAGTTGCCATAACTTTTATGTACATCTACCTTACCTTCAGGGACTATTTCGTCAATGCGGGCGGCATTTTTTATCCATTCAATGTTGAAGTCTTCCCAAAATGAAGTCGCTCCTAAATCGAGCATTGCTCCCCAGAACTCGCGGATACGATCTAATGCATTGGTATAATCGCCTGCGGCAGCCATTGCTTTCAGCATATAATAACCGTAGAAAGTGGAAAAATTCTTAGAACCACCTATTGATAAAACTTCGTTGTTGGCTGTTTTCGGATCCATTAATCCCGATAAAGTCATCAAAGCGGCTGCCTGTTTTGAATGATTAGGATCTGGACGATAGGTACGTAATCGAGCAGCTGCATCTTCGCATTTCTTCGCCATTTCGTTGTCTTTGAGTATCGAAAATAGTTCTTTGCCACAATCCATTGTCTGTACCATTAATGCTTGTAATCCTGCATCGACTCCTTTTTGATTTTCGCTGGATGGCCAATCCAAAAATCGCATTCCGTCTAATGTTTCTTTTCCGTTTGCATCTATTTTGGTCAATAGATGGTTTATAAGTTGTGTCAGGTAAGTTTTTTGTTCTTTCAAGTAATCTAAATTACCTTGATAAAAATACCAGTCGCGATGAATAATGATCCACCACAAAGAATACGAGCTGATACCGTTCATCCATGCAGGAACAGGGGTAGCATCGCGAATCAGGTCAAGGCTCTTAGGAACAACCTCATTGTAACCGAATACGGTATTGACAGTCATTATTTCCGGATGTAAGTCACCCACCCATACCAGGCGATCTCGCTTGATGGCATCCCACAGGTATTCTTGCATATTGAGATGCACTGTATATGCTCCGGTCATCCAAATTTTGTTTAATCGTTCGTCATTGCAACGGAATGAACCTAAATAAGGGATATCACGATAATTAAAAATGGCGAGTACCTCTTTTAATTGCAGCTCAACATCAGTGTCAAGTAAATCGATACGTACAAAGCGGAATCCTGAATTACCAACCTCCAATACACCTAGCCAAGGAAGTTTGAGCTCAAAATCGCGCATAGCATGATCGTTGCTTGCACCATTTTTACCATCAATATCACACATGGCTTCGCTTACCGATTCGCCAAAACGAATTCGTACGCGAATAGGCTTGTTATTGGGAGATTGTCCTGTAACGATCTGAATTCCTCCTTGCAATTCTCGTCCGAAATCAAGCAAGATAGAGGCTGTATCGGTATTTGTACTGCGCATACGGCAGACATTTTCGCTGCCTAAAATGGATTGTCTGATGCCAGGACGCATTAGATTCTGCTCATCGCTGACTTGTGCAGTTGTATGGTTGGTTTTCCAAACAATACGAGTGGGGGATATATAGCTTCGTGTACGTGAATCTTGTTGTATAGATGTGTCTTTCCATACAGGTGGGAGTTGATGTTTTTGGGCTATGCCCATTTGTGCTGAAATAAGCAAAATAACAATTAGATATAGATTTTTCATATAATAGAAATAATTTACTTGGATTGAACAAAGGTCTTCATTGTTGAATCGTTTAAACGGTGGCACAAATATAGAGAAATTTTTTAGATGAAAAAAGGTTAAGTGAAAACATTGATGTGAAGTCTGAAATTACTGTTGTGATACTTATTGTTTTTTCTGATATTCTTGTGGTGTCATCCCCGTCATTCTTTTAAAGAATTTGCAGAAAAAGGATGGATTAGGAAAATTTAATTCATCTGAGATTTGGTATACAAGAAGATCGCTATGTTTGAGTAAAATCTTGGCTTCCTGTATAATGGATTGATTGATCCAATCCATTATTGTTTGTTGGCTGGTTTGTCGAATAACAGTGTTCAGATAGCGGGGAGTAAGGCATAATTTGTCTGCATAAAAGCTGACATTCCTTTCCTTTTTACTGTATGTATTGACGAGAGAGATAAAGCGTTGGAAAATCTCTTCTTGGTGTGTTAGGTGTTTAGCTGTGTTTTGGGTATTACTTGCTATACATTTTATATTATATAAGAGACTTGCTACAAGATGCTGTATGACTTCACGACGAAAAATCGTTTCCTGTAATATATTCCATATTAATGTGAAATAACTTTCAATGCGAGTTTGCTCTTGCGGGGGTAATGTAAATAGAATATTATTAGGATACTGGGGGAGATGTATGAAAAAATCATCTTTACTGATGATAGGGAGAAAGTTATTATCAATAGCCATCATTTTCATATCGAGATCTGGAGATATTTTGATGGCTTCTATGATGGTATTGGGAGTAATAAGAGATATAGTGCCGGGTTCCAGTGTATATTCTATCAGGTTGATACGTACTTGTAAATATCCTTGTTTGATAAATGCTATTCGTCCTTCTTTCAAACGGTAAGGCTGTTCGAAGGTGAAAAGTTGAGATTCCATTTTGATGAAGCTATTGACAAAACCAAAATCAGAAGTAATGAAGCGAAATTCGTTGTGACGGACAATTTTTAGTTCTCCTAATAATTTTAGTCCTAATTCTACGGGTTCTTTTTTTTCCATTTTAATTTTGTCGTTTTCCTGCAAAGATAATAAATTGGGCTATATTTTTCTTTTTAATTCTGGTTTATCGAACTATTAGAACATATTTCCCAACTCTTGGAATGTGAAGCAATGCTTGAAACACCTATCTTTGTCTTTAGAAGAATTCATAGAAAATATGCGTATGAAAAAAATTATTTTTACTCTCTCTTTATTTGTTTGCGTATCGGGAATGTATGGGCAGGTGACGCTGGAGGAATGTCAGCGAAAAACACAGGACAACTATCCGTTGGTACGTCAATATGATTTGATTGAGAAAACACAGGAATATAATCTGGAGAATGCAGCTAAGGGTTATTTGCCGCAGTTTGCTCTTTCGGCAAAAGCGTCTTATCAGAGTGATGTGACCGAACTGCCGATAAAGATTCCAGGAGTGGATATAAAAGGAATGCCTAAAGACCAGTATCAGGTAATGGTGGAATTACAGCAAAATATCTGGGATGGTGGTGGAATCAAGATGCAAAAGAAGCAAGCGACTGCCGAAGCAGATGTAGAGAAAGAAAAACTGAGGGTAGATATGTATGCGTTGAATAACCGCGTGAACGATCTTTATTTCGGGATTCTTTTACTGGATGAGCAATTGAAACAGAATGCTTTATTGCAAGATGAACTGGAAAGGAATTTTCGGCAAATCAGTTCTTATTTTGAAAATGGAATTGCTAATCAGGCTGATTTGGATGCTGTGAAAGTGGAACAATTGAATACCAGACAGAAGAGAATAGAATTGTCTTTCTCCAGGGAGGCATATCTCAAGATGCTTTCTTTACTGACGGGTGAGGAACTTTCTCCGGAAACGACTTTGGAGAAACCTGTACCTGAAAAGATGGTAAATGCGGCCAGTGAGATTCACCGACCCGAATTATCATTGTTCGATGCTCAGACAACCGGATTGAATGTGCAGGAAAAAGCATTGAACGTCCGACATCTTCCGCGATTCGGATTATTTGTGCAGGGGGCTTATGGCAATCCGGGGCTGAATATGTTGAAAAATGAATTTTCACCCTATTATATAGCGGGGGTCCGGCTTTCGTGGAATTTCGGGAGTCTTTATACTTTAAAGAATGATCGTCGGGTGATTGAGAATAAACGGCAGCAATTGGGAAGTAATCGTGATGTATTCCTTTTTAATACCCGTTTGCAGGTAACGCAGCAAGATCAGGCTGTCCGTTCGGTGGAAAAGCAAATGCGGGATGATGATGAGATTATTCGTCTTCGTACTAATATTCGTCGTTCTGCTGAGGCAAAGGTAGCGAATGGTACATTGACAGTTACCGAAATGCTGAGGGAGCTGACGAATGAAAGTCTGGCAAGGCAAGCAAAGGTGATGCATGAGATTCAACGTTTGCAAGGTATCTATCAAATGAAATATATAACGAATCAATAATTAAAACTTTCGGATATGAAACGAATGGTAAAAATAGGTGTATGGGGAGTGGCGTTATTGCTAGTGTCAGCATGTGGAAACCGTTTGCCGGATTATGACGCAACTGGTACATTTGAAGCTACGGAGGTGATTGTTTCTGCTGAAGCATCGGGCAAGATACTTCAGTTGAAAGTGGAAGAGGGAACAAGGTTGAAAGTGGGAGAAGAAGTCGGTTTGGTAGATACGGTGCAATTGTATTTGAAAAAGTTACAGTTGGAAGCTAGTATGAAATCGGTAGAAAGCCAACGTCCGGATTTAGCCAAACAAATAGCAGCTACCAAACAGCAGATAGCTACGGCACAACGGGAAAAGAGACGAGTGGAAAGCTTATTGGCGGCAGGAGCTGCAAATCAGAAACAGTTGGATGATTGGGAGGCTCAGGTAGCTTTACTTGAACGGCAACTGGTCGCTCAGGAATCATCGTTGCGGAATAGCACGAATAGTTTAACGGAACAGGGTAACTCTGTTGCTATACAAATAGCTCAAGTTGATGACCAATTGAATAAATGTCATATTCTGTCACCGATTGATGGGACTGTGTTGGCTAAATATGCGGAAGCCGGTGAATTGGCGACTGTGGGGAAACCTTTATTTAAAGTTGGAGAGTTAGATCGAATGTATTTACGAGCTTACATCACTTCGGAACAATTATCATCTGTAAAGTTGGGTGATGAAGTGAGGGTGTATGCTGATTATGGAAATTCGGAGAGGAAGGAGTATTCTGGTGTGGTGACTTGGATCTCCGACCGTTCGGAATTTACTCCGAAGACTATTCTTACCCAAAATGAACGCGCCAATCTGGTATATGCTGTTAAGATTGCTGTGAAGAATGACGGATTATTGAAAATCGGTATGTACGGGGGAATAACTTTTAAGTAATGGATTATTGGTAATGCGTAAAGATAAAGTAGATTCGGTGGGTGCTGATAAATTCATAGTAACAGTAGAGCATGTCAGTAAAAACTACGGAAAGGTAGAGGCGTTGAAGGATGTTTCTTTTTCTGTGAAGCCGGGAGAAATCTTCGGGCTGATCGGTCCTGACGGTGCGGGAAAGAGTACGTTGTTTCGTATTCTGACTACTCTTTTGCTGGCTGATCGGGGAAAGGCAGTTGTGGATGGATTGGATATTGTGACGGATTATAAAGAGATTCGAACGAAAGTGGGATATATGCCCGGTCGTTTTTCGCTTTATCAGGATCTTTCGGTGGAAGAAAATCTAAAATTCTTTGCAACTGTATTTCATACGACGATTCAGGAGAACTATGATTTGGTTAAAGACATCTATCAACAGATTGAACCGTTCAAAAAACGTAGGCAGGTGCTTTGTCGGGTGGAATGAAGCAGAAGTTGGCATTGAGCTGCGCACTCATTCATAAACCTGATATTTTATTTCTGGATGAGCCAACTACAGGAGTTGATCCGGTGTCTCGTAAAGAGTTTTGGCAGATGTTGCGACACTTGTGCGATTTGGGGATTACGATTATTGCATCGACACCTATAATGGATGAAGCCCGACAGTGTGATCGGATCGCTTTTATTAATCATGGACAGATTCATGGTATTGATACCCCTGAAAAGATTCTCCAGCAGTTTGCCGCTATTCTTTGTCCGCCTCCTCTTGAGCGTGATGAACTTCGGGAGAAAGGGACTCCTGTAATCGAAGTCGATCAACTGACAAAGAGTTTTGGTCGTTTTACTGCTGTCGATCATATCTCTTTTCAGGTGAATCGGGGAGAAATATTTGGTTTTTTGGGAGCAAATGGGGCAGGAAAGACTACGGCAATGCGTATGCTTTGTGGGTTGAGTAAGCCTACGTCAGGAGTTGGAAAGGTAGGGGGCTTTGATATTTTCAGGGAAGCGGAGATGGTGAAGAAGCACATTGGATATATGAGCCAAAAGTTTTCTTTGTATGAAGATTTAAAAGTGTGGGAGAATATTCGACTTTTTGCAGGTATATATGGAATGAAGGATCAGGAGATTGAACAGAAGACAAATGAACTGTTGGAACGTCTCGGATTTTCTGCTGAACGAAATACGCTGGTGAAAAGTTTGCCTTTAGGGTGGAAACAGAAGCTGGCTTTTTCTGTGTCGATTTTCCATGAGCCGAAGATCGTCTTTTTGGATGAACCGACGGGAGGTGTAGATCCTGCTACCCGGAGGCAGTTCTGGGAATTAATTTATCAGGCAGCCGACCGAGGAATTACGGTATTTGTGACTACGCATTATATGGATGAAGCGGAGTATTGTAACCGGATTTCCATAATGGTGGACGGGCAAATAAAAGCTCTCGATACGCCTGCTAACTTGAAAAAGCAGTTTAATGCGGAAACAATGGATGATGTTTTCCAACAATTGGCCCGTCATGCGGTGCGTAATGCAGATTAAGTTATGAAACAGTTTATTGCTTTTGTCAGAAAAGAGTTTTATCATATTTTTCGTGATCGACGAACGATGTTGATTCTGCTTGGGATGCCGGTTATTCAGATCATTTTGTTTGGATTTGCTATTACTACGGAAGTGAAAAATGTACGATTGGCAGTGCTCGATCCTTCTAATGATGTCATGACGCGAAAGATTATAGATAAATTGGATGCCAGCGAATATTTTACTGTTACCCGCCGTTTTCACTCACCTCAAGAGATGGATCTTGCTTTTCGGAAGAATGTGGTGGATATGGCACTTGTTTTTGGGGAACATTTTACTGATGGATTGTATTCGGGGGATGCCCGTGTGCAGCTTGTAGTGGATGCAACTGATCCGAATATGTCTACAACTCAAATGAATTATGCGGCTGGAATTATTGCTGCGGCGGGACAGGAGATGTTGCCGCCGAATATTTCGATGGGACGTTTGACACCGGATATCAAACTATTGTATAATCCGCAGATGAAGAGTGCTTATAACTTTGTACCGGGAGTGATGGGATTAATTTTGATGTTAATATGTGCGATGATGACTTCCATTTCCATCGTTCGCGAGAAGGAGACAGGAACGATGGAAATATTATTAGTTTCTCCTGTAAAACCGCTGTTTGTCATTCTGGCAAAGGCAGTGCCTATTTTGTGCTTTCGTTTGTCAATTTGATTACTATTTTACTGTTGTCGGTGTTTGTATTGGATGTCCCGGTAGTAGGAAGTTTGTTTTGGCTGGTAATCGTCTCTTTGTTGTTTATCTTTGTGTCTCTGTCATTGGGATTACTGATTTCGTCCGTAACACGTACACAAGTGGCTGCTATGCTTGCTTCCGGATTGATATTGATGATGCCGACAATGGTATTGTCAGGGATGATTTTTCCGGTTGAAAGTATGCCGTTGGTTCTTCAAATCATATCGGATCTGATCCCTGCACACTGGTATATTCAGGCTGTGAGGAAGCTGATGATTGAGGGAGTGCCGATAATGCTGGTTTATAAGGAAATCGGTATTCTTTTGCTGATGGCGGTGGTGCTGATAACAGTTAGTTTTAAGAAGTTTAAATATAGATTGGAATAGAGTGTTATGATCAAGTTTCTATTGGAAAAAGAGTTTAAACAATTGCTTCGCAATTCTTTTTTACCGAAATTGATTCTTATCTTTCCCTGCATGATTATGCTGCTGATGCCTTGGGCTGTCAGTTTGGAGATTAAGAATATTCAGTTGAATATCGTTGATAATGATCATTCGGTTATCTCGCAACGATTGGTGAATAAGATTGCTGCTTCGACTTATTTCCGCTTGAAAGAGGTTCCGGCTTCGTATCAGGAGGGATTGACAAACATTGAGTCCGGTGAAGCTGATATTGTGATGGAGATTCCGCAAAATCTGGAACGGGATTGGATGAATGGAGAAGAAGCTCATATTCTGATTGCTGCCAACTCGGTGAATGGCATGAAGGGTGGCTTGGGAAGTTCTTATCTGGCTTCTATTATCAGTGACTATTCAACAGAGTTGCGTTCGGAATATCCGGATGCTGCATTTGTTTCCGGTGCTGTTCCGACCATTCGTATTGATACTTTGGGACTGTTTAATCCGAATTTGAATTATAAGCTTTATATGATTCCGGCATTAATGGCGATGTTATTAACGTTGCTTTGTGGTTTTCTGCCGGCTTTGAATATAGTTAGCGAGAAGGAGGTTGGAACGATTGAACAGATCAATGTTACTCCAGTGCCGAAGTTCATGTTTATCTTGGCTAAACTATTGCCATATTGGATCGTAGGATTTGTGGTATTAACTTTGTGTTTTATATTGGCTTGGTTACTGTATGGGGTTGTCCCTGTGGGGTACTTTATGGTGATTTATTGTTCTGCTATTCTTTTTGTCTTAGTAATGTCCGGCTTTGGGCTTGTCATTTCCAATTATTCTGCTACAATGCAGCAGTCTATGTTTGTGATGTTTTTTTTCTTATTGGTATTGATGCTGATGAGTGGTCTTTTTACACCGATCAGCAGTATGCCGGAGTGGGCTCAGATGATAACTATCTTTAATCCTTTGAAATATTTTATGGTTGCTATGCGAATGGTTTATCTGAAAGGAAGTAGTTTGGTAGAATTGTTGCCGCAACTGGGTGTATTGTTACTTTTTGCTGTTGTTTTCAATACTTGGGCGGTGTTGAGTTACCGGAAGAATCGATAGTAGGAACTTATAACTGAAATTTATTAGTGATGAGAATATATAAAACGCTCTTTCCTGTTGGCAGGATAGAGCCGTTTTTTATTACTGTCACCGTTTCCGGTGATTGATGGATTACAGTCTTATTTAACTTCGATTTGTTTTTCAGCTTTCTTGACTTCTTCTGCGGAAAGTTTTGGTAATTGCACATTCAATACACCATTTTCTACAGCAGCAGAAATCTTTTCTTTATCTACGTTGTCCGGTAGAATCATGGTTTGCTGGAACTTGGAATAAGAGAATTCGCGACGCAGATAACGGCCTTCTTTCTTCTCTTCTTTGTTCTCTGTCTTCTTCTCCATAGTGATGACGAGGTTGTTGTCTTCATCAATACGAACATTGAAGTCCTCTTTCGTCATGCCAGGAGCTGCCAGTTCTACTTTGTATTCTTTTTCTGTTTCAAATACATTGATAGCTGGTGCAGTAGCATTTGCTTTTACCATCCAATCGTTATCAAAGAAATCGTTAAAAATACTTGGTAACCAATTCTGAGTTCTTCTAACAGGCATCATAATTAAGTCTCCTATCTTTTAAGTTATACATTCTATTTATTCTGAACTTCGGATCTTTCACTTTCGTCGGTGGATCTTTTATTGTGATTCCTTTCGTCCGTTTCTTGAATCGTCGTTCACTTAATTTATTGCAAACTTGATGCCAATAGACTTTTGATTTTAGAATTGTCTATTTGTCATAATTATAATGCCAATTTTACCTGATTGGTGACAAAATGTATCTTAAATTTGTTTATTTTATATAAGATAGATATTAATTTGATAAATTATCTCTTCTCAATCAGTTTGAACCTTAGGCGCAGTGTTTTTCCGTTTTCATCATAATCATAACTGATAATTTTGAATGTTCCTATTTCAGAAGTATTAGAAACATGTGCACCAATACAAGCGCATGCGTCATAATCTCCGATGTGAACAATACGTAATGTTTCACTGGCATCAACCGGAAGTTTGCTGAGGTCTACAACGTCTTTAGCTTGTTCCTGTGTCATGAACTCTGCGGTTACCAGCAGATTTTGACTGATTACTTCATTTACTTTATTTTCTATAGCTTGAATTTCTTCTTGCATTGGGCAAACAGGAAGCTGATAGTCGCATTTACTCTTTTTACGTTCGATGTGTGCGTTGCGTGAACGGGGACATCCGAAGGTTCTTACCATTGTGGCATTTAATATATGCTCGACTGTGTGCATAGGTGCAATTGACACATCCTGAAACTTGGGACTTGGCTTATTTATTTCTATATTTGTTTCCATATAAGATTAATTAGATGGTTTAATATGGTTTAATATTGCAAAGATACTGGATTTTCTCAGAAGTTCTGTTTCTGCATTGCAAGCCTCTTCATATTTGTTTTCGCTGATTAGTATCTTGAAATCAACATATCATACATATTTCCTTGATAATCGGGAGTAAAGGAATAGCCGAAATAAACATGGCGTGTTTTTGCCGGGTGAGAAATGTACCATTCATTTCAAAACAATAAGAATGTAGGCTGATGATGATTCCTATGATGAGGACAGTGGTTATTCTTTTTATGGCATTTAGTTTTTAAAATATGATTCACAAAAATACCATTCTTTTTTAGGGTGACAAACGAACGGATATAAAAAAGGAGTACCGCTGTACTCCAACCTTTGTTAACCTTAAATCTAATACTATGAAAAACACATTGCAAATGTACGGACTTTTTTGAGATTAGCAAATAATATCAAACCTAACGGATGATTTTATAACACTAATTAAAAAGAAACACTTTCTATTCTATGTTTATTAAGAAAATATTAAAATAAAGTTGTTTATCATACTGTCATTATCCGGTTAAGATAGTGACAGTATGTTATAGACATGGTGACACCATCCGAGTTGGATTATGATGCTATTTTAGTGATAGCTTTTAGGGTTCTAAAAATAACAATAGAAAAAACTTATTCCCATTTTTCTTTCATTAAGTCTTCTAGTTTCAGTAATTCGTCACGATATTGAGCGGCTTCAATAAATTCGAGTTTTTTGGCTGCCTCTTGCATTAGTTTACGAGTACGTTCGATACTCTTTTCCATCTGTGCCTTGCTCATATATTGAACTACCGGATCTGCTGCAATGTTAGGGCTGCTAGGTTCAATATAAGCCTTACTTTCTTTGAGGAGAGTAGCTGATTCGGTAGTTGCATTGCCAAATACAGACAGATTTCGCGCTTTCTTGATTTGCTGTGGAGTAATTCCGTTTGCTTCGTTATAGGCTAACTGTTTTTCTCGTCTACGATTGGTTTCGTCAATAGTAAGCCGCATACTGTCTGTAATCTTATCGGCATACATAATGACTTTACCGTTCACATTACGGGCTGCACGTCCCGCTGTTTGTGTAAGTGAACGATGAGAACGGAGAAATCCTTCTTTGTCTGCATCGAGAATTGCTACAAGAGATACTTCAGGGAGGTCGAGTCCTTCCCGAAGCAGATTGACCCCAATCAGCACGTCATACACACCTTGGCGAAGATCATCCATGATTTTCACACGTTCTAATGTATCTACGTCACTATGTATATAATTACACCTTACATTATTATTAAGTAGATACTCTGTTAATTCCTCTGCCATACGTTTGGTGAGTGTAGTGACAAGTACCCGTTCCTCTTTTTCGATGCGTAATTGAATTTCCTCCATCAAATCATCGATCTGATTTAAACTGGGACGGACTTCTATAATCGGGTCGAGTAATCCGGTCGGACGGATAACCTGTTCTACAACGATACCTTCAGATTGAATAAGTTCATATTCGGCAGGAGTTGCACTGACGTATATTACTTGTTTAGCCATTGTTTCGAACTCTTCAAATTTCAGTGGCCGGTTATCCATAGCAGCTGGTAATCGGAAGCCATATTCTACCAGGTTGATTTTTCGTGCACGATCTCCGCCATACATTGCACGAATTTGAGGAACACTTACATGACTTTCGTCTATAACAATTAAAAAATCATCTGGGAAGAAATCGAGCAAACAGTAAGGACGAGTACCAGCGGCACGACCGTCGAAATAGCGCGAATAATTTTCAATACCGGAGCAATGGCCTAACTCCCGAATCATTTCCATATCATAGGTGACCCGTTCATACAAACGTTTGGCTTCATATTCTTTACCAATGGATTCAAAGTAGGCTACTTGCTTGGTCAGGTCATCTTCAATTTGGTGAATAGCTTGAAGAGTTGCTTCTTTGGTAGTCATGAACAAGTTGGCTGGATATATTTTATAGGCTTCAAACGGAGCAATAGTAACTCCTGTAATGTGATCTACCTCCTCTATGCCATCAATTTCGTCACCCCAGAAAGTAACACGAAGAAGATTATCTGTATAGGCAAGATAAATATCGACTGTGTCTCCTTTAACACGAAAATTTCCACGGCTTAGGTCGATATCATTACGTACGTAGAGACTATCTACCAGACGGCGAAGAAAGACATTGCGGTCAAGCATTCGTCCCCGTTCTATCTCAATTACATTTTTATAAAAATCCGACGGATTTCCCATACCATAAATACAAGAGACAGAGGATACGACTACCACATCTTTCCGTCCCGAGAGTAGAGCGGAGGTAGCAGCCAAACGAAGTTTATCTATTTCGTCATTAATAGCCAGATCTTTTTCTATATATGTATCTGAATTTGGTAAATAGGCTTCTGGTTGATAATAATCATAATAGGAAACATAATATTCTACAGCATTCTTAGGAAAGAACCCTTTAAACTCGCTGTATAATTGGGCAGCTAATGTTTTGTTATGACTCAAAATCAATGTTGGTTTATTGATCTGAGCGATAACATTGGCAATAGTAAATGTTTTTCCAGAGCCGGTAACACCTAATAAAGTCTGTGCAGGAACTCCTTGAAGTACCCCATCAGTCAGTTGAGCGATTGCTTCCGGTTGGTCCCCGGTAGGCTTGTAGGCAGATGTTAATTCAAAATTCATAGTTAAATCCTAAAAAGTGAAGCAATATTCGGGAAAATAATCGAGATATCAAATCATTTTTCCAAATAAATCCTTTACTTTGCAACATATTAATATCAAAAAACAGATTCATACAACTAGTAAATACCGGAAGAACATGATTTGGAATGAGAACATTGAGTGTATGGACCGCGAGAGTCTTCGAAAGATTCAAAGCATACGACTCAAGAAAATTGTAGACTACGTTTATCACAACACTCCTTTTTATCGGAAGAAAATGCAGGAATTGGGGATTACCCCTGATGATATCAAAAGTATTGATGATATTGTGAAACTTCCGTTTACTACAAAACATGATTTAAGAGATAATTATCCTTTCGGACTTTGTGCAGTGCCGATGAGTCAAATTGTACGTATTCATGCTTCTTCCGGTACAACGGGAAAACCAACTGTGGTAGGATATACTCGAAAAGATCTTTCTTCATGGGCAGAATGCATTTCGCGTGCTTTTACTGCTTATGGGGCAGGTCGTTCGGATATATTCCAAGTTTCTTATGGATATGGACTTTTCACAGGAGGACTAGGTGCTCATGCCGGAGCGGAAAATATTGGTGCATCAGTGATTCCGATGTCTAGTGGCAATACGGAAAAGCAGATTACGTTGATGCATGATTTTGGTTCAACTGTCTTATGTTGTACTCCGTCGTATGCACTTTATCTGGCAGATGCAATAAAAGACTCTGGTTTACCACGTGGAGAGTTTAATTTGAAGATAGGTGCTTTCGGTGCAGAGCCGTGGACGGAACATATGCGTCATGAAATCGAAGAAAAGTTGGGTATTAAGGCTTATGATATTTATGGCTTAAGTGAGATTGCGGGACCGGGAGTTGGTTATGAGTGTGAATGTCAGCGTGGCACACACTTGAATGAGGATCATTATTTCCCCGAAATAATTGATCCGAATACATTGCAATCGGTAGAACCTGGTCAAACAGGTGAATTGGTATTTACTCATCTGACTAAAGAAGGTATGCCATTATTGCGCTACCGTACGCGTGATTTAACCGCCCTGCACTATGATAAATGTTCTTGCGGACGTACATTAGTTCGTATGGATCGTATTCTGGGACGTAGTGATGATATGTTGATCATTCGTGGTGTGAATGTATTCCCGACTCAGATTGAATCTGTCATTCTTGAAATGGTGGAATTTGAGCCACATTATTTGTTAGTAATTGGTAGGGAGAATAATACTGATACCATGGAACTGCAGGTAGAAGTACGTTCGGATTTCTATTCTGACGAAATCAATAAGATGTTAGCTTTGAGGAAGAAACTGGCAGCTCGTTTGCAAAGTGTTCTTGGGCTTGGCGTCAATGTGAAGTTGGTAGAGCCACGTAGCATTGAACGTAGTGTGGGTAAAGCAAAACGAGTAATTGATAACAGAAAACTTTAATAATTCAACAACTATGGTAGCAAAACAACTTTCTATCTTTTTGGAGAACAAGTCCGGCCGTTTAACGGAGGTGACTGAAGTACTAGCGAGAGAAAATATCAATCTTTCTGCATTGTGTATCGCTGAAAATGCTGATTTTGGTATTTTACGCGGAATTGTATCTGATCCTGATAGAGCATATAAAGCATTGAAGGATAATCATTTTGCTGTTAATATAACAGATGTGGTCGGAATCAGTTGTCCTAATGTTCCGGGAGCTTTAGCAACAGTGTTAGGTTATTTGTCTGCAGAAGGAGTGTTTATTGAATATATGTATTCATTTGCCAACAATAATATTGCGAATGTCGTGATTCGTCCCAGCAATCTGGATAAATGCATCGAAGTTTTAAAAGAAAAGAAGGTCGATCTGTTAGCAGCAAGTGATTTGTATAAACTATAAATCAGAAAGTAGACAATAAGTAGCGAGTGGACTATGCTATCGGGTAAAAACGTAGCGTAGCCTGTTCGCTGTTTTTCGTTTATAGTTTGACGTTCTTTTTGTTCTTTTCGTCGATGTTTAACGCCTTTTTTGTATTAAAAAACATAGATTAATTGGTTAATTCCCTGCGAATACGTAACTTTGCGCATTATTTGAAATAGGATGAAGAAAAATATCATTATAACTTTACTTGCGGCAGCTGCTCTAACTTCTTGTGGAGAGTACAATAAATTATTGAAAAGTACTGACAACGATTATAAGTACGAAGCTGCTAAAAATTATTTTGCGAAAGGACAGTATAATCGTTCGGCTACTTTGTTGAATGAGTTAATCACAATCCTAAAAGGTACAGATAAAGCAGAGGAATCTCTTTATATGTTGGGAATGAGCTATTTTAATCAAAAAGATTATCAGACAGCTGCCCAAACATTTATCACTTATTTTACATCATATCCACGTGGTACTTTTACCGAATTGGCACGTTTTCATGCTGGTAAAGCATTATACCTTGATACTCCTGAGCCACGTTTGGATCAGACGAGTACTTATCAAGCTATTCAGCAGTTACAGATGTTCATGGAATATTTTCCAGAAAGCACAAAGAAGCAGGAAGCTCAGGATATGATTTTTGCTTTGCAGGATAAGTTGGTTTTAAAAGAACTGTACTCGGCAAAATTATATTATAATTTGGGTAATTATATGGGCAATAACTATGAGTCATGTGTTATCACAGCTCGGAATGCATTGAAGGATTACCCTTATACTGATTATCGCGAAGAACTCTCCATACTGATTTTGCGTGCTTTACACGAAATGGCTATATATAGTGTGGAAGATAAGAAGATGGATCGTTATCGTGAAACGGTTGATGAATATTATGGCTTTAAGAATGAATTCCCGGAAAGTAAATATCTGAAAGAAGCTGAGAAAATATTCAATGAATCACAAAAAGTAATTAAAGACCAAATTTAAATAGATTTATGGACTACAAAAAGACAAATGCTCCTGCTACGACGGTAACCCGTGATATGATGGAACTCTGTTCTGATACAGGGAATGTTTATGAAACTGTTGCCATTATTGGTAAACGCTCTAATCAGATTAGTGTGGAAATTAAGAATGATCTTTCTAAGAAATTGGCAGAGTTTGCTTCTTATTCTGATAATATGGAAGAAGTGTTTGAAAATAGAGAACAAATTGAGATTTCACGTTATTACGAGAAATTGCCTAAACCGACGTTGATTGCTACGCAAGAATACATCGAGGGAAAAATTTATTATAGAAATCCATCCAAGGAGAAGGAAAAACTTCAGTAATATATTTCCTGAAAAGAGATTGATAGTCAAGTAGTAAGCGGGAATTGTTTCCTTATTTCTTATTGCTTGGCTATTATTGTTTAATTTAACTACTATAGAATATTTATGATTCAACGGATTCAAACTGTTTATTTGTTAATTGTTACAGGGGTGCTGATTACAGCAATGTGCTTACCTATGGGATATTTTGTTGATGTTACCGGGGCAACGGGAGAATGTGCTTTTAAAGCTTTGGGGGTGGGTGTGAATGGAGCTTTTCACTCTACTTGGGGATTGTTCGGTATCCTAATGCTTAGCACAATAGTAGCTTTTGCAACTATATTTCTCTATAAGAATCGTATGCTGCAGATTCGTATGTCTATTTTTAACAGCTTGTTATTAGTAGGATATTATATTGCTTTTGCTGCATTCTATTTTGCTTTAAAGAATGATGTAAATTCTTTCCGGATTGGTTGGGCTTTGTGCTTACCACTTATTTCTATTATTCTTAATATATTAGCTATACGTGCCATTGGACGTGATGAGGTGATGGTAAAAGCTGCAGATCGATTGAGATAGTTTCTTGTGTTCTTTCAAGCAATCGATTAAAGAAAAAATCTTAGATTAAGAATAAATTTCAAATAAAAAAATGTGACCATTAACCCATCGAAAAGTTAGTGGTCACATTTTTATTTCATTGTATTAATAAAGTCTTTTATTTTTTCAAATCAAACAAGTAGGTAAGTTTCACTGTGATAGTACCATGTGCTGCACGTGAGAAATAGTCTTTCTTTGACGTGCTATAAAAGTCGGATAAAGCGAAATAATATCTTCCTTCAACCAGAAAGCTACCTGCTTTTTTAGTTCTTAGTTCTATTCCACCGCCACCGGCAATACCGTAATCGAATTTATTATCAAGCTTGCCACCATAGACCGCTTTCTGAGTATTTGTCAGAGAGTTCATATCTATATTTGTTGTTTTTTCTGATTCTCCTATCAAGAAACCGATTTGTGGACCTAAATTTAGAAAGAACTGCAATCCTTTTTCATTTCCAAATGCTAAATGGGCTAGAAAAGGGATATCGATATAATTCAATTTTCGAGTATATGCTCTGCTGGTATCTTTGACGGGTTCTCCGTTTTCTCCGGCTATCTCAAATAATTCATCCCAACCTCTTTGTGAAAAGTTTAATTCTACTTGTGCACCGCATATCATTGCAAAATACTTTTCGGAAATATAGCGTGCTGTTAATCCTCCGGTAATTCCCATCAAACTATTTTGTTTGATAGTAGGAGTAAAAGATGCACTATTTAAATTCACCCCTCCATTAAATCCGACAGAGAAGTTGTGACGAGCTTCACCTATTTGTGCACTTGCAGGAAAGATTAGTCCTACAAGTAATGAAGCAGTAATCAGACATGATTTTATCTTTATCATATACTATTCAAAATCAAGTTTTTCTAATTCAAAATTCTTGGTGAAATGGATGAAGAATACTTTCTTATTGATAAATCCTCCCCAATTATTAACTCGTTCGAATAAGAACCCTGTTTGTATTGGAGTCAGATTCATTTTAGGTAGATTATTTTCTAGCTCGGAGCCGAAACGCGATAATCCTTTTAAAAAGAAAAATCCGGTATCGAAGCCTAACATTGCATAATTGGGATACTTACTGGTAAGATCTTTACTATACCATTTGTGATAGGCATTAGTAAATTGTATAGCAGCAGGGAATAAGGTGTTCATATAGAACGATGAATAGAAATATACATCCAATTCAAAGAATTTTTCTAAATGATCAAGAGTATATGTTTGCCATTCTGGGTAGCCGAATAGGTGGACTCTCTGATCCGGAGCTTCCCTAACTAGCATAGTAAGTTGGGGTAGGGTTTTAATTAATAACACATTACTGCCGGATGTCGGAATGAATATATTTTCTTTGTCACTACGTAGTGCTGCTTTTAGAGTTTCTTTGGTATCATTTTCACTGACACTGTTCATGGAAATGCCTTTGCTCTTTAGTTCTTGTTTCAATCCTTTAATGAACTCTGCTTTATCTTTGTCTGGACTGGTAGGTTCAATGAAGATAACATGGGCATTGGGAAACTGGCGAGTGAAATGTTCATATACTTTCGAATATAAATAAGATTGAGGAGTGTTTATCTGGTAAATGGAAGGATTGTTGAATACTTCTTCACTGTTTTGAGAGAAAGGAATTACTAAACGAATATCGTTCTTTTGGGCAAAATCAGACAATGGCTTGATATGTTGTTGGTGCATTGGACCAAAAATAATATTCATTTTTTGCATTTCCTTCTTTGACAGTATATTGTTTATGGCAGAAGCATCTTTACCTGATTCATATACATACAGATCAATGGAAGTACCAGTACGTTTTAAGCTATCAATTGCCATCAGAAATCCTTCGTAATATTCTACCATACGTTTTTCCTCATGGAAAGGTAGAATTAAAGCTGCTTTTATAGTTGAGATTTCTTCTGGAGCCTCTTTTATTTTGTTGAATAATTCACTGTTACTTGGTGGAATCACATTCAAATCTTCTTTTTGAGTAGGCTCCAAAGTAACCGCATTTGGATAGGGAATGCAAAGGAATTGCCCTTTTTTCATACCTTCTTTTAGTTCAGGATTAGCGGCTATCAGTTCCTGTTCACTGATTCCATATTCACGACTTACACTAAAGATCGTTTCTTTACGTTTTACCTTGTGCATATCTTTACATCTAGACTGTACAGGTCCTTGAATGGCAGTTTGTTCAACAGGAGGTTGAATAGTGGAAGCAGTAGTCTTTTCTTCTTCTAAAGGAATTCGGATTACTTGACCTATGCGGAAATTTTCGGCACTAAGTCCGGGATTGGCATCACAAATTGCTTTGGCAGACACTTTATATAAAGTAGTAAGCTTATAAAGAGTTTCTCCAGCTTGAATGGTGTGAAATGTTTCCCCTTTCTGGCTAGCTTGTCCTTGTGGAATTTTAATAGTTTGTCCAGCATAAATTTTCTCTTCACATCCAGGATTCAATCGAATAATGTCTGTTGTGGTGACATTATACATTTTGGAAATAGAGTATAAATTCTGCCCTTTTTCAATGGTGTGCAAAATATAAGATTGGTTCTCTTGCGCATAACTTGTTACGTATGAAGCGCTTGCTAAAAGCAAAAGTATAAATATTCGACTTATCGGTTTCATCAATTAATTACTATTAGTTCTTGAAATCAAGGAACAAAGGTACGAATTATGACCTATATCTTTATAAGATTTGAGTTAAGAAAATAATATTGTGCTTTTTTAGGAGCATATTTCAGGCGGAAACATTAATTTTGCAACATTTATGAAGAAGATGAATATGCAAGAAACAGAATATATTAATGTGTATGGTGCACGGGTACACAACCTGAAAGATATTGATGCTGAGATTCCTCGTAATAGTTTGACAGTGATTACCGGATTGAGTGGAAGTGGGAAGTCTTCCCTCGCGTTCGATACAATTTTTGCAGAGGGACAACGTCGTTATATTGAGACTTTTTCCGCGTATGCACGTAATTTCCTGGGAAATTTGGAACGTCCGGATGTAGATAAGATTACAGGATTAAGTCCTGTAATTTCTATTGAACAGAAAACGACGAATAAGAATCCACGTTCTACGGTGGGGACTACAACGGAGATATATGATTATCTTCGTTTACTCTATGCCCGTGCAGGTATAGCCTATTCATATCTGTCAGGGGAAAAGATGGTGAAATATACGGAAGAGCAGATATTGGATCTTATTCTGAAAGATTATAAAGGCAAGAAAATATATTTGCTTGCTCCATTAGTTCGTTCACGTAAAGGACATTATAAGGAACTTTTTGAACAAGTCCGTAAGAAAGGGTACTTGTATGTACGTGTAGATGGGGAAGTGCGTGAAGTGACACATGGCATGAAACTTGATCGTTATAAAAATCACGATATCGAGGTTGTGATAGATAAGCTGATAGTTGCGGTTAAAGATGATAAGCGGTTGAAACAAAGTGTGGCGACTGCTATGCGGCAAGGAGATGGTTTGTTGATGATACTGGATGCTCAGACCGAAAGTGTTCGGCACTATAGCAAACGGTTGATGTGTCCTGTCACAGGACTGTCTTATCGTGAACCGGCTCCTCACAATTTCTCATTCAATTCTCCTCAGGGGGCATGTCCGAAATGTAAAGGATTGGGTGTCGTTAGTCAGATTGATATAGATAAGGTGATTCCTGATCGGGACTTGTCTATTTACGAAGGCGCGATTGCTCCATTGGGTAAATATAAAAATGCGATGATTTTTTGGCAAATAGGAGCTCTAATGGAGAAATATGAATCAAATTTGAAAACTCCTGTGAAAGAATTGCCGGATGATGCGATTGATGAGATCTTATATGGTTCTGATGAACGGATTAAGATAAAGAGTTCACTGATTGGAACTTCTTCTGATTATTTTGTGACCTATGAAGGTGTAGTGAAGTACATTCAGATGTTACAGGAGAAAGATGCTTCGGCTACAGCACAGAAGTGGGCGGAGCAGTTTGCCAAGACGACTGTTTGTCCTGAATGTAAAGGTGCTCGTCTGAATAAGGAGGCACTTCATTTTCGTATTCATAATAAGAATATTAATGAATTAGCTAACATGGATATCAACGAGTTGTATGACTGGCTAATGAATGTGGATGAGTCTCTGTCTGATAAACAAAAAAAGATAGCAGCTGAAATTCTAAAAGAAATTCGTACCCGTTTGAAATTCCTGTTAGATGTTGGATTGGATTATCTGGCTCTGAATCGTAGTTCGGTAAGTCTTTCGGGAGGTGAAAGCCAGCGTATCCGTTTGGCTACACAAATTGGTTCGCAGTTAGTTAATGTACTTTATATATTGGATGAGCCGAGTATCGGTTTGCACCAGCGCGACAACTTGCGTCTGATTAATTCTTTGAAAGAACTTCGTGATATGGGGAATTCTGTCATTGTGGTGGAACATGACAAAGATATGATGTTGGCAGCTGACTATGTCATTGATATGGGGCCAAAGGCTGGGCGTTTGGGTGGAGAAGTCGTATTTGCCGGAACTCCGCAAGAGATGGTGAAAACTGATACGATGACTTCCCAATATTTGAATGGGAGGATGAAGATAGAAGTTCCTGTCAAGAGAAGGAAGGGTAATGGAAAATCTCTGTGGTTGAAAGGGGCTAAAGGAAATAATCTAAAGAATGTAGATGTGGAATTTCCTTTGGGAAAATTAATTTGTGTAACGGGAGTTTCGGGAAGCGGCAAGTCTACGCTGATCAATGAGACCTTGCAACCTATTCTTTCGCAGAAATTCTATCGTTCTTTGCAGGATCCTTTGGAATATGATTCTATTGAAGGATTAGAAAATATTGATAAAGTTGTAAACGTTGATCAATCTCCGTTAGGGCGGACTCCACGTTCTAATCCGGCTACTTATACAGGTGTATTTTCAGATATTCGTAATTTGTTTGTCGGGTTACCAGAAGCAAAGATTCGTGGGTATAAACCGGGGCGTTTCTCTTTTAATGTGGTAGGCGGACGTTGTGAAGCTTGCTCGGGAAATGGTTATAAAACGATTGAAATGAACTTCTTGCCGGATGTGTATGTGCCTTGTGAGGTTTGTCATGGTAAACGTTATAATCGTGAAACGTTAGAAGTACGTTTCAAAGGGAAATCTATTGCTGATGTGCTGGATATGACTATTAATCGTGCAGTGGAGTTTTTTGAGAATGTTCCACAAATTCTGAATAAGATTAAAGTGTTGCAGGATGTCGGATTGGGATATATTAAGTTAGGGCAGTCGTCCACTACACTGTCTGGTGGAGAAAGTCAGCGTGTAAAGTTGGCAACTGAGCTGTCTAAACGTGATACTGGTAAAACATTATACATATTGGACGAACCTACAACCGGATTGCATTTTGAAGATATTCGTGTTCTAATGGGGGTCTTGAATAAGTTAGTTGATAAAGGAAATACAGTTATTGTTATTGAACATAATCTGGATGTTATTAAAATGGCGGATTATATTATAGATATGGGCCCCGAAGGTGGTAAAGGAGGAGGGAAGCTCCTGAGTTATGGAACCCCTGAAGAAGTTGCAAAAAGTCAGAAAGGATATACTCCAAAGTTTCTTCGCGAGGAACTTTCCTTATGATTATAAAGGAGTAGAAATGAAAAATGATAAGTGGGAAAGACTATTCAGATAGTGAGAATATGAATGAGCTAGGGCATACTTTTCAATATGAACAAGCCCTAATGATATTTCTTTCTTAAAAAATAATATATAAATAAAAAATGAATATGCTGATAAATAAGAAACGGTGCATTCATTTTTTATTTAATACATTCTTTTCTAATTTATTGTTCGAACTTTATTATTTTTGCGAATAAAAAATAAGAAAAGGAACAAGAATGAAAATTAATAAGACCAATGCTGCCCGTTTGCTGGATAAGGCTAAAATATCTTATGAACTCATCCCTTATGAGGTAGACGAAAATGATCTAAGTGCTATTCATGTAGCTACCAGCCTGGGAGAAAATATAGAACAGGTGTTTAAAACACTAATTTTGCATGGAGATAAAAGTGGTTATTTTGTTTGTGTTATTCCGGGAGAACATGAGGTTGATTTGAAATTAGCTGCGAAAGCTTCCGGAAATAAAAAGTGTGATCTAATTCCTGTGAAAGAGCTTTTGCCATTGACAGGATATATTCGTGGAGGATGTTCTCCTATTGGGATGAAGAAACACTTTCCGACTTATATTCATGAAACTTGCCGGGACTTTTCGTATATTTATGTAAGTGCAGGAATACGTGGATTGCAGATAAAAATAGCTCCGAATGATTTAATTCGTGAGGTACAAGCAGAAGTTTGTCTGTTGTATATCGAGTAAATTCCGGAAAAAGTATATATTTGCAAAAAATATAAAAAACAAAATCAATTTATTAATTAAAAAACTTATATCTATGTTCAAGAAACACCCTAAGGGTTTGATTGGTGCGGCATTGGCAAATATGGGAGAGCGTTTTGGCTTCTATATCATGATGGCAATCTTAACACTGTTTATCTCTGCAAAATTTGGGTTGTCCGAAATTACTACCGGATACATTTATTCCGTATTTTATGCTTTAATCTATATTTTAGCTTTGGTAGGAGGTATTATTGCCGATAAAACGAGAAACTTCAAAAGAACTATTCTGATAGGTCTGATATTAATGGCTGTCGGCTATTTGATAATTGCTATTCCTACTCCCACACCTGTACCTGATATGGCTCTTTATTTAGGATTAACTTGTCTGGGACTTTTTGTAATTGCTTTTGGTAATGGTTTGTTTAAAGGCAATCTTCAAGCATTGGTAGGTCAGATGTATGATGATCCAAAATATTCTAGCTTGCGCGACTCTGGTTTTCAGATATTTTATATGTTTATTAATATAGGTGCTGTTTTTGCTCCATTTATTGCCATTGGTGTACGTAACTGGTGGTTGCAGATGAATAATCTGGATTACGATGCTAGTTTGCCTGAGTTGTGTCATCAATATCTGGAAAAAGGAAGTGAAATGGCTCCACAAGCTATGGAAAATTTAACTACATTGGCAAATAAAGCTGTTTTAGATGCTACTCCTGTTACAGATATGAATGTATTTGTACATAACTATCTTGATGTGTTTAATCGTGGTTTCCAATATGCTTTTATGGCTGCCATCGCTGCAATGATTATTTCATTAGTAATTTATATAGTGAATAAGAATCGTTTTCCGGATCCTGCAAAGAAAGTAGTAGTCAATAAGGGTGGTAATGTAACGGTTAGTAAAGAAGAAATAGCAATGAGTGCAACCGAAATCAAACAACGTATATATGCTTTGTTTGCAGTTTTTGGCGTTGTGATCTTTTTCTGGATGTCTTTCCATCAGAACGGTTATTCCTTGACATATTTTGCTCGTGATTATGTTGATTTAAGCGTTATTAATATCGATTTGGGCTTTACCCAAATAAAGGGAGCTGAAATATTCCAAAGTGTTAATCCTTTCTTTGTTGTATTCCTTACTCCATTTATCATGTGGCTATTTGGAGCCTTGAAAAAAATAAATAAGGAACCATCTACTCCTATGAAAATTGCTATTGGTATGGGGATTGCTTCATTGGCATATATATTCCTAATGGTATTCTCGTTCACATTACCTTCAAAAGAAGTATTAGGTACTATGAGTGCCAATGAAATAGAGGCAATTCGTGTTACTCCATGGGTTATGGTTGGTTTATATTTCATCCTTACAGTCGCTGAATTATGTATTTCTCCATTAGGGTTATCATTTGTATCTAAAGTTTCACCTCCTCATTTGCAAGGATTGATGCAGGGATGTTGGTTGGCTGCAACTGCAGTAGGTAATTTATTGGTATTTATCGGTGGTATACTATATACAACAGTTCCGATTTGGGCTTGTTGGTTGGTATTTGTTGGTGCTACTGGCGTTTCAATGATATTAATGCTTTCAATGGTGAAATGGCTGGAGCGAGTAGCTAAGTAAAATTCTGGTTATAACACTCAATAAAAACCCCGGTGCATCTATATTTATTAAAGCAACAATAGATGTACCGGGGATATACATTTATAATCTTCGAACTGAATTTTTTAATGACCGTTATATTTAATATCAATCATTGAGAAGATTTATTTTTTTATTGAGAAGAAAAAATAATCTATTAGCATATTTTTTCTATTAAGAAAATAGTTTCTGTTAATAGAAAAGAGAAGTACAGAAGCTTCTTTTATATTTCCAATCCCATGATGTAATCGTTCATATAGTATCCATTTCCGATCGGAAAATCTCCTTCACGTAGTTTTTTCATTCCCATATGTTCGTAGAATTTTAGCGCTTTGTTGTTACGGTTCACATTAAGTTCCATCAAGCATGGGCTCGGATGTACTTTTTTAATGTATTTAATAGCCTCTCTAAATAGGAAGCTACCGCAATGAGCATTCTGGAAATTAGGCAGAACATATATTTTTTGTAAGTGAAATACATTATTCTCCTGAGGCTGTACCGAAACATATCCACATGGTTCACATCCTTCATAAGCAATAAAGTAAACATGCCCTTCTTCTTCTATCTGTTTACGTATATTTTCAGGACTGTACATCCAATCCATCATATAATTTAATTGTTCAGAAGATAATATTTCTTTGTAGGTGGCAGGGAAAACATTTTGAGCCATCTTATTGATTAAATTGCAATCGCTAACTGTTGCTTTTCGAATGGTAAACATATTATCGTACTTAATTTGTAGTTTTACAGGATACAAATATAGATATTATTTCTTTTTATAATAAGGTGATTACTGTTTAATTGATTAATTATTGTTAAATTATAGTACTTTGTAATACATAGTACTAAAGTAATACATATATTTGTTACATCAAAAAGATCTGTTATGAATGTAGACAATGTAAAATCTCAGATGCGAAAAGGTCTATTAGAGTATTGCATTATGCTGTTACTCCATAAAGAACCTGCCTATGCTTCGGATATTATTCAGAAACTGAAAGAAGCACAGTTGATTGTAGTGGAAGGCACTCTATATCCACTGCTTACTCGTCTGAAAAATGATGATTTGTTAAGTTATGAATGGGTGGAGTCTACCCAAGGGCCACCACGTAAGTATTATAAGCTAACAGAGAAAGGAGAAGCTTTTCTTGGCGAACTAGAACTTTCGTGGAAGGAACTGAATGAGACTGTGAATCATATTGCTAATAGATAAATTGAAAAAGAAATAGGATGAAAAAGACATTAACTGTTAATTTGGGTGGAACCGTTTATCATATTGATGAAGATGCCTATAATTTGTTGGACAATTATTTAAATAATATTCGTTTGCACTTCCGTAAACAACAGGGAGCAGAAGAAATTGTGAACGATATGGAGAATCGTATTGCTGAATTGTTTTCTGAAAAGGTGACTTTAAGCAAACAGGTAATTACAATTTCTGATGTGGAAGAGGTTATTTCGCGTATGGGAAAGCCAGAAGATTTTGAAGATAATTCAGAATATAATGAGTCTCAAAAGAATTCACAGCAGACAGGGAATTCCGGAAGTGATGCATCTAATCAAAGTGAAACAGCGCATCGTCGATTATATCGAGATCCGGACGAGAAAATGCTCGGTGGAGTTGCTGCCGGTTTGGCAGCATATTTGGGATGGGATATTACGTTAGTACGTATATTAATGGTGATATTAGTTTTTATTCCCTATTGTCCGGTAATTATCTTTTATTTGATTGCTTGGATTGTTATTCCCGAAGCACGTACAGCAGCAGAAAAATTGAGTATGCGTGGACAAGCGGTGACGGTAGAGAATATCGGTAAGACTGTAACTGACGGTTTTGAACGTGTATCGAATGGAGTAAACGATTATGTAAATTCAGGTACACCTCGTTCCTTTTTACAGAAAGCAGTTGATATTTTTCTTTCTGTGGTCGCTTTCTTCTTTAAGCTTGTATTAGTCATTTTGGCAATTGCCATATGCCCTTTCCTGTTGATTGCAGCCATCGTTTTAGTAGTTGCTTTAATAGGAATTATTGCTCTTTTGCTTGGATTGGGAGGAATGCTTTTTGGTACATTGCCTGCTGTAATACCAGGATTGGATTTGACTATCGCCTGGAATTCACCTTGGACATTTGTTGCTTGGATTGTATTGATTTTATTCTTTGGTATCCCACTATTTGCATTGGTACATACCATCTTCCGTTCCATATTCAATTGGACTGCGATGTCTAAAAGGTTAAGAGTTTCTTTATTGCTCATCTGGTTGTTCTGTTTATTGTTGGTACCTATATTCTTTTTTATACCAAGTATCAGGAGGACAGAAACACATCGGTATATACGTTATGAAAAATCAGATACTATGGTAGATACAGTTTATAATAATAAAGATACGATTCGAATAGATACCTTGCAATATTAAATATGCCTTAAAATGTGTCCTGTTTGTGTGTCCGGGGCACATTTTTTGTTATGTTTGTAATGAACATATTCAAGAGAATAAAATATGGGTGAACATATATGTTTCAGAAGAAACGAGCGTTTGGCTACCGTTAATCCTTATTGGAGAGGAAATCCGATGGTACGTGGGCGTTTTTTTAATCGACAACACCGTTTCCGTCCTGGTATGGGAAGTGTGCTAAAATGGCGTTTATCTCCAAATCCTCAACGGAAAGAGAAGAAAACAGTGAAATGGGATCCGAAGGTATGTTATCTTCGTTCGTTGGATGCTGTTGTAGGAGATTCATTAATATGGCTGGGACATAATTCCTTTTTTCTTCAATTGGCAGGAAAGAGAGTAATGTTTGATCCGGTTTTTGGGAGTATTCCATTTGTGAAGAGAAAAAGTGATTTTCCTGCCAACCCTGATATATTTACAGGAATCGATTATTTGTTGGTTAGTCATGATCATTTCGATCACTTGGATAAACAAAGCATAACGAGGTTATTGAAAAATAATCCTCAGATGAAACTATTTTGTGGATTAGGGACAGGAGAATTGCTAAAAAAATGGTTTCCGGAAATGGAAGTAATTGAAGCTGCATGGTATCAGCAACTTGAAGACGAGGCTCTGAAAATAACTTTTCTTCCTGCACAACATTGGAGTAAACGCTCTGTACGAGATGGTGGACAACGTCTCTGGGGAGCTTTCATGTTACAGGGCGATGGCATTTCACTTTACTATAGCGGAGATACCGGATATTCTAAACATTTTCAGGAAATTCCAGAGCTTTTTGGAGCACCGGATTATGCACTATTGGGAATTGGTGCTTATAAGCCTCGTTGGTTTATGCGACCTAATCATATTTCACCTTGCGAATCGTTGACGGCTGCTGAAGAAATGCAGGCGGGGCTCACCATTCCGATGCATTATGGTACTTTTGATTTATCAGATGAACCGCTTCATGATCCACCTAAAGTTTTTGCAGCTGAAGCTAAGAAGCGGAAGATACGGATAGAAATTCCATATTTGGGACAGATTGTGAAATTACATAAAAAGAAATAGATTATTGGAATATGAACAAGTAAGAACTAATAGTATATAAAGAGATGAAGAAATTAGAAATAAAAGAATTATCGGATAACTTTTTCGAATCTATCGGAAAAGAGTGGATGCTGGTGACAGCCGGAACAGAAGAGAAATTTAATACAATGACTGCAAGCTGGGGTGGTATTGGTTGGTTATGGAATAAACCAGTTGCTTTTGTTTTTATTCGTCCTGAACGCTATACCTACGAATTTATAGAAAAGAATGAGTTTCTGACACTTTCCTTCTTAGGTGAAGAAAATAAGAAAATACATGCTATTTGTGGTTCTGAGTCGGGACGGAATATTGATAAGGTGAAAGAAACAGGTTTAAGGCCTGTATTTACTGAACAGGGGAATGTACTTTTTGAGCAATCCCGTTTGACATTAGAATGTAAAAAACTATATGCTGATGGTCTCAAACCTGAATGTTTTCTAGATAAAGAATCTTTAGAAAAATGGTACGGAGGAGTACATGGTGGTTTTCATAAGATATATATTATAGAAATTAAGAATATTTATTCTCGTTAAAATTGTGAGGATTGATCTATAATTAAGATCTGAATGAGACATTAAATATCATAAATCTATCTGCAAACTGCCTACAAAATAGCTTGTTGTAGTCAGTTTGGTCTGATTCTGTCATTATTTGAATAAATATTTCTCTTCGTTTTTCTATATTTTTCCAATATTTGCAGTATTGAAAACTATCAATGAAGTCTTATTTATGCAAAGTAGATTAAAATAATTTTTGTAAACCATATAATAAAAAGAAAACATGAAAAAACTTTTTGTAGTAGCTTTATTGGCTCTGATGAACGTGTGGAATGTATTTTCAGCAGACGTTCCTCGTCCGGAATATCCCCGCCCACAATTTGAACGCGCGGATTGGGTAAATTTGAATGGTATTTGGACTTATGAATTTGATTTTGGAAATTCGGGGAAAGATAGGAAATTACAGGAAACTGATAAATTCAAGAACAACATTATTGTACCTTTCTGCCCAGAAAGTAAACTTTCAGGCGTTGAACATACTGATTTTATTAATCAGATGTGGTATCAGCGTCCTTTGACGATACCGGCAAATTGGAATGGAAAGAAGATCTTTTTGAATTTTGGTGCTGTAGATTATTGTGCAGAGATCTTTATTGATAAAAAGTTTATCGCTCGTCATTTTGGAGGTAGTTCATCGTTCTCTATTGATCTAACACGTTATGTAAAACCTGGTCAAACTCATAATCTAGTAGTTTTTGTGAAGGACGATTTGCGTTCGGGTGAACAGACTGGTGGTAAGCAATGTACAAATTACTTCTCAGGAGGTTGTTCCTATACACGTGTGACAGGTATCTGGCAGACTGTATGGATGGAAGCCGTAGCTCCTAACGGACTGAAGAATGTTTTTGCACGTCCTGATATCGATCAGAAACAACTGGTTATTTTACCTGAATTTTATCAGGAATCAAATGACGGAACATTGGAAGTGACGGTATTGGATGGTAAGAAAACTGTTGCAAAGAAAGAAGTTAGCAGTTGTAATGGTTCAGTAGTTGTTCTTCCGATGAAGAATATGAATCTTTGGACACCAGAGACTCCTTTCCTTTATGATGTCGTTTATCGTGTAAAAGATGCTAAGGGGAATGTTATTGATGAAGTAAAATCATATGTTGGTATGCGTAAAGTGCATACAGCGAATGGTATATTCTATTTGAATAACGAGCCTTATTATCAACGTCTTGTACTAGACCAAGGTTATTATCCTGATGGAATTTGGACTGCTCCGAGCGACGAAGCTTTAAAGAATGATATTGTATTAGGTAAAGAGGCAGGTTTCAACGGTGCCCGTTTACATCAGAAAGTATTTGAAGAGAGATATTATTATTGGGCAGATAAGCTAGGATATATCACTTGGGGAGAATCTGCAAGTTGGGTGTTAGATGTAAATAAAGAACTTGCTGCTCGTAACTTTATCGGAGAATGGTCTGAGGTTGTACTGCGCGATCGTAATCATCCTTCATTGGTGACTTGGACTCCGTTTAACGAAACATGGGGTGGTGGACAAAATGCTTATGTGCGTCTGGTAAAAGATGTATATCATATTACTAAAGGGATTGATCCGACTCGTCCTATAAATGACGCTAGTGGTGATAATCACGTTTTGACAGATATTTGGAGTGTTCATAATTACGAGCAAGATCGTGCAAAACTGACTGAGCAGTTGAAGTTCGAAGAAGGTAAAGAACCGTACCGTAATACTAGAGATAAAGATTTTCTGGCGGTGTATGAGGGCCAGCCTTATATGTTAGATGAGTTTGGTGGTATTCCTTGGATGGCAGAAAAAGACCGTAAGAATTCATGGGGATATGGCGGAATGCCTGCTAATGAAGAGGAATTCTACAAACGCCTTGAGGGACAGATTGATGCAATAATAGATTCAAAACATGTTTGGGGATTCTGTTATACACAATTAACAGACGTAGAACAAGAAAAGAATGGGGTTTATTATTATAATCGTACTCCTAAATTGGATATGAAACGTATAAAAGCTATTTTGAGAAGATTCCAAGCAGACCTGGAAAATAAAAAGGAGTTTAATTATGTTATAAAAGACGGAATTCAAATAAAATTCCGTCTTTTGTTGTATTGTAGGTTATACAAATGTATAGGACATTTTTATTTATTATTCTGGTTGATTATCTTCCGTTTTCAGCCATTTGTCCAGCCATTCAAAGAAAGTACGTTGCCATAGAATTCCATTCTGCGGTTTCAGTACCCAGTGATTTTCATCTGGATAAATTAACAACTCAGCCGGTACACCACGCATTACAGCAGCATCAAAAGCTGCCATTGCCTGATTAGCTAAAATACGATAATCTTTCTCTCCATGGATGCAAAGAATAGGAGTATCCCATTTGTCTACAAACTGGTGTGGAGAATTAGCAAAGGTACGTTGTGCTATTGGATTTTGTTTTTCCCAATAAGCACCTCCATATCCCAGTTTGCAAACCATTTTTCTTCGGTTTCGAGGTATTGCATTTCCATATTGAAGATTCCGTCGTGAGCAATAAATGTCTTGAAACGTTTGTCATGATGTCCGGCTAACCAATATACAGAGAAACCACCGAAGCTAGCTCCCACACATCCCAAACGGTCTTTGTCTACATACGATTCCTTAGCCATTTCATCAATAGCAGTGAAATAATCTTTCATGCACTGCCCACCATAGTCACCGCTGATCTGTTCGTTCCATTCAACACCAAATCCCGGTAATCCACGACGGTTTGGAGCAACAATAATATAGTCGTTGGCAGCCATAATCTGGAAATTCCAACGATAAGACCAGAATTGGCTGACAGGACTTTGAGGACCGCCTTCACAGAATAATAAGGTAGGATACTTCTTATTAGGGTCGAACTGAGGAGGATAAATGACCCATGTTAGCATGTCTTTACCGTCAGTTGTTTTCATCCATCGACCTTCCACTTTACCCATTTCTAGCTGGTCGTAGATTTGTTTATTTTCTTGTGTCAGTTGGGTAGTAGCACCGTCTAGTGCGACTGCATAAATTTCATCACCCATGCTGATAGAATGACGTTTGGCGATTAGTTTATCACCGAAAAGCGCAACTCCTTCATAATCATACATTCCCGAAGTAACAGCTTTTACAGAGTCATTTGTCAGGTTGAGCGCATAGATTTGAGTTTCTCCATGCCATACCCCCGTGAAATAAATGCTCTTAGCGTCTGCACTCCATACAAAAGCATCCACATTCGATTCAAATGCTTTACTAACAAAACGTTTTTCACCCGTTTCCAGATTCATGATGAACAAACGGTTCAGGTCTGCTTCATAACCGTCACGTTCCATGCTTTGCCATGCGATATATTTACCGTCCGGAGAATATTGTGGATTTGTGTCGTATCCTTTATTTTCTTCAGTGATATTTTTTGTTTCCTTTGTTTTTAAATCATAGATATAGATGTCCGAGTTGGTAGAGACTGCATATTCCAGGCCTGTCTTTTTTCGACACGTATATGCTACTTTATCTGATGTTGTGTTCCATGCCAATTGTTCAATGCCGCCCCATGGTTTCATCGGACTTTCGTATGGTTCGCCTTCCAGAATGTCTACGATATTAGAGAGCCCTTTGTTGTCAAGGTCAGCAATAAAAGGATGTGGTGCGGTTGTCACCCATTCATCCCAATGTTTGTACATTAAATCGGTGATAATGATTCCCGTAGCTTTAGGAAGATCCGGATATTTTTCAGCTGTACTTTCCTTAATTTTTACTTGAGAGATAAAAAGAATCTTCTTACCATCCGGAGAAATGGAGTATCCCTCGATGTCTCCATTGTAATTGGTTAGTTGTTTACGTTCACTACCATCCGGATTCATTTCATAAAGTTGGCTGCTTCCATGGTCGTTACTCAGAAATGCAAGTTTACTTCCTCCTTTAATCCAGGTAACTTCATTCTCCTGATAAGGAGTGTGCGTGATTTGCTGGTTATCGCTACCATCTGCGTTCATTACAAAAACTTCGCGATTACTTTTGTTTTCCGGCACGCTGTAGTAAGCTACCGTATACGCAATTTTCTTGCCGTCGGGTGATACGGAAAGCCCACCGATACGTCCCATTGACCAAAGTACTTCAGGAGTCATGCGTTTTCCTTCAATTTTAATATCCGATTTCCCGATAAGCACCTGATCTGTTTTGCCTGTTTCTTTATTTTCACCACAGGCTGCTAACAACATTGCTGCTGACATCATAAATAGATTTATTTGCCTCATATTTTAAAATAATGATTTAATATTAATCGGGCAAATATACGATAATAAAACGATTTTACTTATCTTTAGGACGTATAAAACATTCAGTACTGAACTATGAATAATATATAAACCGGAAATAGTAGAACTATTATTATTGATTGAAAAAAAATATAGTAAACCTTTGCGTACGACTACCGATTTTGATGAATTTTCTTTCTATTTGCAGAAAAATTCATTTGGGGTTATTTCAACTTCTACTCTAAAACGTTTATGGGGATACGTGAATGATGTGCATAAGCCACGTGTACAAACGCTTGATTTATTATCTCGTTATATAGGTTTTGATTTCTTTACCACTTTCTGTAGCTATTTAAAGAACAGTAGTGCTTATAATTCCTCTTTCTTCTCGGCTCATCAAGTGATGGCGAAAGAACTTGTTCCCGGAGCAGAAGTAGAAATTGGATGGTCACCGAATCGCTATTTGCGTTTGCAGTATAGAGGAAACGCGGTGTTTGAGGTACAAGAGGCAAAACAGTCTAAACTGCAAAAAGGTGATTGTTTTGAGACTGCTACTTTTCTTAAAGGACAACCATTATTTCTTCCGTATATTTTGCGGGACGGGGTTCGCACTTCTCCTTTTATAGCAGGACGAAACGGAGGCCTTACTTTACTGAACTGTATTGAACATGAATGATGATTCTTTTACCTCCGGTTTCTTAAAGGAAGGTATCCATCCTAATGATACGGTTTTTACGGATATACAGGGGATATATACTTCTACTTCGGGATATAATCAATTATTCCGTTGTCATCGGTATGGTAAATTGCATATACTGAAGGCGCTGCAACCCATGTATCGAAAGACGGCCTTTTGTGAGCAAGCACTTGAAAAAGAGTTTAATATCGGTTATCAGTTGGAACATCTTCATATTTGCCGAACTTTGAGTTGGGAAAAGGCCTCTTCGTTGGGACATTGTATCCTATTGGAATATGTAGATGGGGTAACTTTGAAAGAGTTTATGCAGCAGGGAAAACTGACTTTACCGTTGGCGATTAAGATAATAACGGAATTGTGCAGTGCTTTGCAATATATCCATAGCAAACAGATTGTCCATCGGGATTTAAAACCAAGTAATATTCTGATTACTTATAATGGCAATAATGTCAAGCTGATTGATTTCAGTCTTTCCGATTGTGACGATTACGATGTGTTGAAACTTCCTGCCGGCACCCGGTATTATCTTGCTCCCGAGATACTCCAATCGGGTACTTCTTTAGACTTGCGTGCGGATATCTATTCATTAGGAGTGATAATCGGAGAAATGGCTACTTTGCTTAAAAACAAACATTTGGCTACTGTTTCACGTAAATGTACCCACCAGAAGCGTGATAAGCGTTATGCATCTGCTACGGAAGTGATAAATGCAGTTGGTGTTACTCATAAAAGGCGCTTTTATATGGTTATAGCTGCTGCCATGTTGGTTGGTATTACCTTTTTGGCTATTTGTTTTAATAGCGATGTTTCTTCGGCTCCTCCGATTTTCTATCCTGTCTACGGAAATCAAGTCAGTAGCGAAAACTGCCGTCGTTTGATCGCTTCGGAACGGTTGCGGATGCTTCATTCTGCCGATTCATTGTTAGATGAGAAACGTTGGCAGACTGATAGCCTGATACTTGTCAAACGACTGAAAGAAACGTTGGATGAAGAGTATCCATTACCGGAGCTACGACAATCTGTTACTTATCAACATCAGTGGGAGAGTTTGCAACAAGAGGCGTTCCGGCAATTGCAACAAATTAGATTTCTTATTCAACAGCGTTAATAAGTTCGTTGGCCTTCTTTTTATTTGAGATACCATAAAGGCATTGGCGGATTGAAATTCCAGATACTCGTACAAAAACTGACTGGTTTGCACCATCCAGCTATATGTGATGAAATTGGAATGACAGTTTTATCACGTACTTTGATACTGACAAAACTGTATTTTCAGTTTACCTCCCATGAAGAAAATGTCTACCTCTAATACATCGGAACTTACCTATTAATACTCTACAAGCAAATGCATGCTACGTTTGTGATGTTCGATTAAAAAGCAACTCCTTCAATGTGAAAAAACTGTTTCCAGATATTATGATTTCTATATTGTGTTCGACTTTCTGGGGGGATATGCAATATGCAATTAGCAAAAATACTTTCTGCTCCATTGAAAGTCTCTGAATGGCAAACAGGAGGAGTAGATGCTTTTACATATAAATGCTGGAGCGGGCAATTGTCAAAACAGTATGCTGAAATGGACTCGCATTTACTTCCCAAAGTAACGGAAGTAAGACTCTTGCAATTCTGAAATAATCCAGTAGAAACGCTTCGTAATCCGTCAGGAAGTATGACTGATTCGATTTCTGACTCGCAGAAGGCCTGTTTTCCTATGCTACTGAGTGAATTGGGAAGCACGATCGAACGTATTTTGCATTTCTGCAACGCATAGTCTCCGATACTTTTTAGCGTAGGTGAGAACTGAATATTAGCTCCCATTATTCCTTCGGGAAACCAAACAAGAATCTCACCACTTTTATTATACACTACTCCATCCATACTGGTATAATGGGTATTTCCCGAAGCTATGGATATATGGCTGAGATTTTTACATCCGGTAGAAGGAGTTAATATTTCCGTATTGCTGGGAATTGAAAGCTTCGTTAATGCCGTACTATTCTTGAAAGCATTCTGCTCAATGATCAGTGTGCTTGCCGGAAGTTCTATTTCTTTCAGCACTTCCAGTTCACCAAACATTCCGTAGCCAATAGTATGATCCTCTGTATGTCGTGATTCATCATAAGACATCCCCCCTGATACAATAAGTGCATCCGTCAAATCCAACTGTTGTAAAATTCCTGGTGTTGGATTCCCAGTAATATCTTTTCCAGACATCTCACGGATAAATCGGATATCAGTTCCGTTTAGAGGTCCTACTATATTGAGTGTACTATATTCGTTTTTTTCTTCTTCACCGATGATCTTAGGCAATGTTCCCGCACTTGTGAGTATTACAGCACTTCCAGTTTGAAAGTGGTAAGGTTCACTATATGCTCTTCCTATTTTATTTTCGGCAAAGGCTCTGACCGTATATTGAGTATCCTTTTCTAAATCTCCGATACGGAGTTGCCATTGGTTGCTATCCGAAAGGGGAGCACTCAGCTCATATTCTTCTCCATTTGTCTTGGTATAGCAAAAACCATTTTCTATAATTGTTTCTCCACCATTATCCGTGATAGCGCATTGCAAAATAATACTGATAGGTCCTTGTCCTAAGAAATTGATTTTATCGACTTTAGGGACCTCATTGGGAATGGTCGTAAAACTATAAATCGGGCTTTGTTTCAGATATTTCTTATTTCCGGCTTCTAAGCAGTAATAGTAAGTAGTTCCTGGAATTAGATCCTGTAGTTCAGTGCTGACATGACTATTCTTTAATGACTGTTCGTCCATTTGTTCCATTTGGAGGGAAGTCCCGTAACGAAAACGATAGCGATCCGTTTTGCTATTGGATGAGGCATTCACCGTTCCGGTAAGTCTGGCACTAGTACGGGTGATGTCTTGAGCTTCGCGCAGCAAGATCTCCGGTGCGGGATTATCCGGTTGATTTTCATCACTACATCCCGTATGAAGCAACCAACAAGCTATGATCAAGAAATAAATTATTTTCGTATACACATATCAATCTTCATAAATAGAATAAGGTTATTATAAACGAATCCCAATGCCAATGTTTAGCTCCTAATAGTTTCCTCTTGTAGTAATGGTACCAGCTGAAAATACGAACCTTTGTAATCTTAGCATAGCACCTAACTCTGCTGCAATACCTTTTGAAGAATAATTCGTGTTGCGTAAATAATTTCCTTCGTTTGTTTCCCAAATGACAGTGCGCACACCGTAACCAATTTCTTCGTAGATACAGAAGTCACCAGCAATTCGGTGTAGTCCGCCTGCAAGTAAAGCATAATGTGAGTTTTCAGTTTTTCCAGTGTAATCTTTAGCCGTAGCTTCATGTGAAGCCTGATCGTTTTCCCATGCCGTAATTGACTCATCAATAAGTATAAATTCATATTTACCACTTGCTTCTTTTTTGTCCACCTTGATCGTGAAATTATGCATTTTTCCAGCTACATAAATAAATGCTTCATTCTTCTTGAAAGTATAAGGAACACCGTCTACTGTAATACTGAATAGTATTTTCCCCGCTTCTATAATTTGTGGGACAACAATGGCACGAAACTCATTATCTTTACAAAAAGGAATGATTCCTGTTTTGGCTACTTCTTTTGTAGCTGTGACATTACCTGTGGCAAGGTCGATTACTGAATTACGCTTGGTGTTTAGAACTAGAACTTGTTTCTCCAGTTTTGTCCAAGTTCCTTCAGTAAATCCCTCGCCTTCTACCAAGGTAATGCGGGCATTACTCATTTTATGCCGCATTGGCAATCGGATCACTTTCTCTGTAGGAGCTACATCCGTTGCTTTTCCCCATAGGAAGTCACTTGCTTCGTAACCTCCCAATTCACCGTCCCCACTTGTTTTTGCTTGATCTTTTTGTACTTCAAATTCGTATGCGTTCACTTCCGATGGTGTGCCGACCGGATAATATCCATAGATATCAATGTGAGTTTTATCGTCTTTCCAATAGATGTCATAAGCTGAATTCCATTTATAGGCTGTTTCGTCAAATGTGTGCCGTACATTATCTCCCCAGTTACCACTGTTTTCCAGTTTTCCCGGAGTATTACCTTTGTAATCTACCACATACACATCCATAACGTCGCCGTCACAAAATCCGTTGTCATTGACACGAGTTACTACCACCTGATCGATTTCTCCAGATAATGAGATAATGTTTGAAGTTCCATTCAGAGAGTCATCTTTCACAATCTCATTATCATGACATGATATGAACATTAGCGCCGACAAGATGTAGGCAGCTATATATTGATACTGTTGTTTTTTCATAAGGCTTCAAGTTTATTCGGCTGTGCCGCCATTATCTATTTCGTCGTTTTCCCAAGCACCTATGCCTACATTGATGCCATTACTTGTTTTGCTCACAGTGACAGGAATACTGTAACGTTTCCCTCCGGCAAAGGTTATGTCCTTTTTCAGATTAAAATCTCTTCCGTCCACATTGACCGTGATGAAATTATCAGCTGATATTGTTTGTGGTACAATCAATGCTTTATAAGAATAGGATTCTCCTGTTTTGAGAGGGTAAATACTCTTTTCCGATCCGGAAACTGCAGTAGCAACTCCTTTGGTAAGGTCAATAGAAGCTTTTGTACATACTCTGTTAATCTTTACGCTGACGTTGGCTTGTGCCAGACTTTCTGTTGTAAATCCATTTCCCGGTTGAACTGTTATAACAGCACAACTAAAAATATGATTTGTTGTGATGAGTACTTCTTTTTCAGTTGGAGTTACTCCGGATGTCTTTCCATACAGAAATTCACTATCTTTATAAGTTTGTTCCGTAGATTGATCTTCTTTGATTGAAAAAGAATATGAAGTAAGTTCGGATGGAGTACCATAAGGAAAATAGCAGTAGAAGTTTGCTTTAGTCTTATCATCTTTCCAATAAATATCTACATCCGGTTCCCATGTGCCATTATAGGTAAATCCTATATTGTCTACATGGTTCCCGGTATTTTGTAAAGTGCCGGGAGTATTTCCCTTATAATTCACTACGTATAATCCGATCTTGTCTTGATTTTCATATCTGTAATCTGTAGCACGGGAACTTGCAGTAATTCCACTGTTTAATGTAATAGGAATCGGATCTGCAGGTTTCTCTTGATCTTTTACATGTTCCTCTTCCCCTGAAGAACATGCACTTGTTGCCATTAACAGGCAACCAATAACCCAATGGTGTGTTTTCATCCTTGTTTGCTTTTGTTAATTATATGCTACAAAGATAGATACTCATTGGAAAGAAAACAAGTTCATAATGGTTCATAAAAAAGAGAGATGGTCCCTAGATCTTCTTTTTCTGCCAGTTCCCTTTTTTCATATACATATAACAGAATAAAAGCGTAAATATGCCATACACACTTTCCGTTGTCCAGGAAAAAGCTACGTCCATGCGTAGATAGAGTATAAAGTAGGTAGCATAAATAACGTAAATGGCCAATACTACGAGCTCCATTGCTAATGCTGTTCGAGTGTTTCCTGTTCCTGATACTGATTGGAAATATACATTAGCAGGTACCAGAACCAGATATGCGCAACATAACACCCACAAGGATGGTATGGAGGCTTCTCTTAAATCGGGCATATCTGTATAGATACTCAGAATCAGATTGGGGAATAAGCAGAAAATGATCAATATTGGTATAACAAAAGTATATCCGATACGAATGTGTTGCCGGATAGTTCCACGTACACAGTCTTGTTCTCCTGCACCGATCAAGTTACTTACCAAAGAACCACAGGTCGCGGCAAAAGCCATTGCAATCATAAATGGAATGCCGGAAACATTACGAATGATATTTGCAATTGCCAAAGAACGTTCGCCCAAATGTTCTACGAAAAGGAAGAACATGAACCAAGTAGATAGAGAAACGAAGTTCTGAATCATTGTCCAAACAGATACATTTAGAATTCGTTTTAATGTCTGTTTCTGGAACTTAGGCAGGATATTCAGTGCATACTTCTTACAGTCAATTCTCTTCCATGTATAGATAATGAAGAAGATGACAGAGACAAGTTCGGACAATGAAGAACCAATAGCTGCACCTGCTATACCTAATTGTGGGAAACCAAATTTACCAAAAATCAGGATATAGTTGAACACTACGTTTGATAAGACCATTACTATCGAATTCAAAGTCAACGTTTTGGTCTGTGTCGTCCCTACAAAGTATGCTCGGAACATTACCATTACAAAGGAGAAAAAGAATCCGTAAATACGCCAGTTAATATAACTCGAAGCCGCTTCATAAATATGCTCTGAAGATATGATACTTTTTAATATATGGGGGGAGAATATTCGTGAAATCGTAAATAAGATAGCAGCCATGGCTAAAAGGAAATAGATACCCTGATAAAAAATCGGCCCGATTTCTTTGTAGTTACCTTCTCCGTTACGTCGCGCGATTAATATTTGTGCTCCGACACTAAAGCCGAATGCCATCATGAAAATGGCGAGGTAATAAACACCTGCAATGGCAGATGCTCCTAGTTCAATTTCACCTACACGTCCTAGAAAAGCAGTATCTGTCATACCGATCAACTGTTCCATGATCAAACTGATCAGGATTGGATAGGAGATAGTCCATATTTGTTTATATGTGTATTTTGTCTTCATAAAAAAAGTATTTAAATGTGTTTTTAGAAAGAAAGCCGGATAAACCTCATGGCTGCCCGGCTTCCTCAGAATATGTTTTCGGAAATTAATTCCTTATCTTTTATTCTGTTTTTGCTGCTGTAATTGCTCCTGTTGCTTTTGCATAGCTTCCAAGCGTGCAGCAAATCCGGTCTTTTTCATTTGTTTCGGGTCTTTCTTCTTGGCTTCTAGGATTGCCAACAATTTTGTTTCATCCGTTGTTCTGCGCAATAAGATCACAGTTCCTACACTAATCAACGTTGATATGAAATAATAATAGTTCAATCCGGAAGGGTAGTCATTCAACACGAACAAGAACATAATTGGCATCAGATACATCATCCATTTCATCGCTGCCATTTGCGGTTGTGCGCCATTATCCTGCATAGACATCGTATATTTTGTATTCAGAACGTTGGTTATCGTCATCAGCAAACAGAATAAGCTGAGGTGGTTGCCTAAGAACGGAATGTTGAATGGGAATGTAATAAACGCGTCGTAGGTTGAAAGGTCATCTGCCCACAAAAAGCTCTGCTGGCGAAGTTCGATTGCACTCGGTACGAACATAAACAATGCCATTAAAACAGGGAACTGTAATAACATTGGCAAACAACCGCCCATCGGGCTTACACCGTACTGGCTATACAGGCTCATCACTTCCTGTTGTTTCTTCATCGCATCTTCTTGTTTCGGATATTTTTTACTGATTTCATCAATTTTTGGTTTCAGCACACGCATTTTTGCAGATGACATATAAGTTTTCCAAGTAGCCGGATAAACCACAACTTTCACCATAATTGTCAGTATTAGCAATACGATACCCATGCTCAGTCCCCAACCGGACAACCAGTCAAATATGTTGATTGTGATAAACTGGTTGATCCAGCGAATCAATGGCCATCCCAAATATACCAGTCTGGAAAGTTCCCATTTCTCATCACGTCCCTTATCCAATGCTTTGAGTGTTTTGTAGTGGTTCGGCCCGAAATAGAAATACATTTCTGTTGGTTGCTTTCCTGCCGGATCGAAGAAAGTACTCATGTCCGCAGAATAATCTTTGATATATCCGCTTCCTTGTTGTTCCATTTTCGATTTAACGGAAACCTTGTTGAAATCCTGATCAGCAATGAATACAGAAGAGAAGAACTGGTTTTTGAAAGCTATCCAATCAATTGGAATACTTTCCAAATTCTTTTCATCATCTTTTGCAGCCGACAAATTATCTACATTATCACCTTTCACCTTATAAGTCAGTTCTGCAAGACGGTTTTCATAAGTGAATCCCTTTTCCAATTGGCGTGCACGTTGTGTCCAGTCGATATCAATATAATTCGTATTGGCCAATTTATCCGCCATACCTGTTGCTTTGATTTCAAAGTTCATCAGGTAACTGTTTGGTTCCAATGTATAGATAAAATCGATATAGCTGGCACTATCAGCAGCTAATCGCATTGTTACACTACTATCAGTCTTGTTTACTGCTTCGAAATAACAATCTTTAGTTTGGATAGCTCCCTGTTTATTATAGAAATTGAAATTCATTGAAGCATCATCGCCATCGAACAAAATGACCGGAGTCTTTTTATCTTGAGACATATAATCCTTCAACATTGCAGAGTAGACACGTCCACCTTTTGTAGAGAATGTTATTTGTGCTACATTATTCTGGATGATAACCTTTGAATCGGTTCCATGCATTGTATTGAAGAACAAAGAAGAAGAGTCCGCTTGTACAGCTGTCTTTTCATGAGCTAGTGCAGCCTCTGTTTTCGCTTTCAATGCTTCTGCTTGCTGTTGGACCAAGGTTATAGAATCATAGTACTTCTGTTGCGCAGCAATCTCTTCTTTGCTTGGCCTGCTGAAAAAACTGAATCCTACCAATAATATACCTATTAAAACGAGACCAGTGATGGTGTTTTTATCCATTCTTTGTTATTTTTGAATTATAAATTTTTGAATTACGATATTGTGTATTATCACATATCATTTCTTTTCGTTTTTTATCGCAGCTTTAACAAATGCTACAAATAACGGATGTGGATTCAGTACCGTACTACTATATTCCGGATGGAACTGAGTTCCCACATACCATTGCAATGCAGGGATTTCTACAATTTCTACCAGGTCGGATTCTGGATTAATACCTACACACTTCATACCGGCATCTTCATACTGAGTTTTGAAATCATTATTGAATTCATAACGGTGACGATGACGTTCCTGAATATGCTCTTCTCCATAAGCTTCGAATGCTTTTGATCCTTTCTGCAATACACATTCGTAAGCACCCAGACGCATTGTGCCCCCCATATTCGTAATAGCCTTTTGCTCTTCCATGATGTCAATTACGTTGTGCGGAGTTTTTTCATCCATTTCACGAGAGTTGGCATCCGTATATCCTAATACGTTGCGTGCAAATTCGATGGCAATACATTGCATACCCAGACAAATACCGAAAGTCGGAATATCATGTGTACGGGTATACTTAATGGCAACAAACTTACCATCGATACCTCGCTGACCAAATCCCGGTCCGATCATAACGCCAGCCATACCTTTCAGAGCTTCTCCAACATTCTCATCTGTTAGTTTTTCGCTGTTAATGAAGTGTACTTCTACTTTGCGATCGTTATAAGTTCCGGCCTGTGATAATGCTTCGCGGATTGATTTGTAAGCATCTTGCAAATCATATTTTCCTACTAATGCAATATTAACTGGTGCTTTGGTTTCAGCGGCATGACGACGTTCCAAGAATTTACGCCAAGGGCCAAGTCCCGGAGTTTCTCCAATCGGCAACCCCATTTTCTGAAGAATCGTTTTGTCCAAATCTTGCGCTTGCATCAAAATAGGTACTTCATAAATAGTAGGTGCGTCAATTGACTGTACTACCGCTTTTTCATCCACATTACAGAACAGAGCAACTTTTTTGCGCAATCCGTCACTCAAAGGATGTTCCGTACGCAAAACCAATATATCAGGCTGTATACCCACACTTTGTAACTCTTTTACAGAGTGCTGTGTCGGTTTGGTTTTTAATTCTCCTGCAGCAGCCAGATAAGGGACATAAGTAAGATGTACGCAAAGTGCATTTTTACCAAGTTCCCATTTTAACTGACGGATACTTTCGAGATAGGGGAGTGATTCGATGTCACCTACCGTGCCACCTATTTCAGTAATTACAAAATCAAATTTGTATTTATTACCCAGCAATTTCACATTACGCTTAATTTCATCTGTGATGTGAGGAATAACCTGAATTGTTTTACCTAAGTAATCTCCGCGGCGTTCTTTGTCTATTACACTTTTGTAGATACGTCCCGTAGTAATGTTGTTAGCCTTTGTCGTCTGGATGCCCAAGAATCGTTCATAATGTCCCAAGTCTAGATCGGCCTCATGTCCGTCTACAGTCACATAACATTCTCCATGCTCATAAGGATTTAGAGTTCCCGGGTCGATGTTGATATACGGGTCAAACTTTTGGATGGTTACATTGTAACCTCTTGCTTGCAGCAATTTACCGATGGACGATGAAATAATACCTTTTCCTAATGAAGAGGCCACACCACCAGTGACGAAAATATACTTTGTTTCTCCCACAGCTATAACTGTTTTAATTATTGTTTACTTAGTAGTCTTTTACGAACTTAAAAACCGCAAAATTATAAAAAAAAGAGGAAGTATGTCGTTTTTCGCCCCAACAAATTTATTAAAAAATGCAATTTTAAAAGAATCCTATGATTTCTGAACAAAATAATGTAGATTTGCAACAAATATACGAATATTATGAGAGGCAAATTTGTTTTATTAGCAGCTTTTATGATAAGCTTTACTGCATCGCTTATGGCGCAGACAGAGAAGCAACCTACCATAGCAGCAACAGCTAAGGTAGTGGAGGCAGATACACTTTCTACGTTTCTACAGAAATATTTGATGTTGCGTTTAAATATGTCCGGTGACACTCCTAAATTGGATACTGTTTCCTTTTTATATAATAAGTATATTGGTCAGCTGGATTATTTGAACGATCCGTCTGTACCACCGCGTTATATTCAGCGTGATCCGGATTATTATCGTTTGTTCACTCTGCCAGCTTATTATTATGATCCAATAAAACAATATTCCACAATGGATTGGAAGCCCACGCAATTTGATTCTTTACCTAAAAATCTGACACCTGCAGCACTGTTACCCTACGACACTTCTCTTTTTACAAAGGGGGAACGGACTAAAGTTATGGTTAATGAAGCATTGATGGGGCTTTATCTTAATCATCCGGAGTTAATTGTTACTACAGAAGATAAGATAAAGAGCAGGACCCCATTTCGTGAAGAAGCAAAACCGGAAATAGCACCTAAAGCAAGGGTACTTGAATTATTCCAACCAGAAGAAATGAATGCGAATGTCGGTAAGGCAAAAATGAAACTCAACAGACCTAATTGGTGGGTAACTGGTGGTAACGGTTCTCTGCAAATCACTCAGAATCACATTTCAGAGAATTGGTATAAAGGGGGAGAAAGTAACTTCTCAGGATTGGCTACTCTGTTTCTGAAAGCAAACTATAATGATAATGAAAAAATTCTTTTCGAAAATCAGATGGAAGCTAAGTTTGGTATGACTTCTACTCCGTCAGATAAATTTCATAACTATTTGATTACAACCGACCAGTTTAGACTTTACAATAAGCTGGGTTTGAGAGCTATTAAAAATTGGTATTATACAATTTCTTCAGAGTTTAAGACTCAGTTTTGCAATGGTTATAAAGCTAATAATGAAACTCTTGTTTCTGCTTTTATGGCCCCTGCTGATCTCGCTGTCAGTATAGGTATGGATTATAAGTTAAACAAAAAGAAATTTAATCTTTCTGTTTTTATGGCTCCTTTAACGTATAATTTACGTTATGTCGGTAACTCAAAGGTAAATGAAACTTCATTTGGTATTGAAAAAGGTAAGTGTTCAATAAATAGTTTCGGTGCTCAAGTGCAGCCAACATTCAATTGGAGAATTATTGCTCCAATTTCTTTCGAGTCTCGTTTAAATTATCTTACGAACTATGAGTGGGTACGTATTGAATGGGAAAATACATTCAACTTTGTATTGAATCGTTATTTTTCTACTAAACTATACATTCATGTTCGTTATGATGATACTTCGAAACCTAAAGATGATCAAAGTTATTTTCAGTTGAAAGAGTTGCTTAGCTTTGGTATCAATTATAACTGGTAATAAACACTAAAGTTGTGCCACCCTATTGGCACAACTGTGCCAAAGAGATGAAACGGCTGTGCCACTACGATGGCATAGTCGTGCCAATAAGGTGGCACAAATCCTCGATATTAGATATACTTCTCCGGCATTCATGATTTCATGAAAATCAATTACTCCTTTTTTAGATAACTTCTTTCCTTTTTGTTTTGGGGAGTTTTTTTTATTCCCATAATTTGCTGTTATTAATTTGAGTGTTAAAAGGTAAAAGCGAATATTTTTTTCTATTATTCAACATTTAACTCAGTCAGTTCCTGGTTATATCTGCATGATGGTTGGAGTGATACTAAATACTGCTAGCCGGAGATAGGAATATCGGAGATGGTGAACGGAAGTATGTTTTCGATCTGTGACAGTGGTTATATGCCGCTTTATCTACACTAGATATACGGCATTGAACGGGAGTAGTATTGCAGATGTGAGATTCTCATGGACATCGTCCGTTAGAAGAAGTACCTTTACGAGTTACCTTATCGGGAGGATGATTTTGATTTTCTGGGAATTGTGCGTATGATTGGGGAAGACGGGGCTGACATTATTGGGGTAGGCTTGGGCTTCTAAGCAGGAAGTATTTATGAACTACCTGAGGCCATATTTGAAAAGGAGGTAATGATTGCTGTTGGAGCCGCTTTTAAGTTTTATAGTGGCATGGATGTGAAACGGGCTCCGAAGTGGATGGTAAGGATATATCTGGAGTTTATTTATCGCCTGTTTTTTGAGCCTAAGAAGCAACTAAAACGGTGTGGATGGATTGTGTATACGTTGCTAAAAATCTTTATGAAGCATGGAGAAGAAAATGCAGGCGGTAAAGGTTTGGCGACGTAAACAATTCCATTTATATGCTTGGATTCCAACTTTTTTCTGTATACCTTTGTTCTCATGAAAGAAAATATAAAAGAAGGGGACGAACTTATGGCAAGTAATTATATTCGTTTCGATTGGGCTATGAAACGCTTATTGCGTAATAAGGCCAATTTTGGAGTGCTGGAAGGGTTTTTGACAACGCTTCTGAATGAAAATATTGTGATTCAGAAATTATTGGAGAGTGAAAGTAATCAGGAAGAAGAATTTGATAAATATAACCGCGTGGATATACTCGCGGAGAATTCAAAAGGTGAGCTTATTTTGATAGAGGTTCAAAACAATAATGAATATGCGTATTTTCAACGAATGTTGTTTGGAACTTCTAAACTTGTGACTGAGTACATTAATCGGGGAGAAGGATATGAAAAGGTGCGTAAAGTGTATAGCGTTAATATCGTATATTTCTCTTTAGGAAATGGAAAGGATGTGGTGTATCATGGCAAAACGGAATTTAGGGGTATCCACCAGGGAGATATTTTGGAACTGACTCCTTTTCAGAAGCAGACTTTTAAAGTAGATGCTGTTAGTCAACTTTATCCTGAGTATTATATCCTGAAGGTCAATGATTTTAATCAGATTGCTAAAAGTCCATTAGAGGAATGGATTTATTATCTTAATACGGGAGATATTCCCGATAATGCTACTGCCCCCGGTTTGACGGAAGCACGCGAACGTTTGAAATTGGATCGGATGACTAAGGATGAATTGAATGCTTATTATCGTCATCTGGACAATATCGTGATTCTTCGTGATAATATTTACACCGAACGTGCAGAAGGTCGAATGGAAGGTCGTATGGAAGGCCGTATAGAAGGCCGTATGGAAGGTCAGGCTGAAGGACGTTTAGAAGAGAAAAAGGCGAGTGCATCTAAGATGAAGTCTTTGAATATTCCATTTGATACTATTTCGCAAGTAACAGGTTTGACAATAGAAGAAATAAAGGAATTGTAAGATACAAAATAAGAGACATGTTTGAAAGATGTATGTCACTATTACGTATTTTCTTCTAGATGAATATAAAAATGCGTATAATTAAATCCGCTACTCGTGAATCTGAAAAACTGGATTGAATTAGTTTGAATGGATACCTGAAAAATATAAATATGACGGTTGTTCCGGAAGGGCCGGATGATGGCGGCAATGGAGGAGGTGGTGATAGACGTGATGATGGTGGAGAATCACCGGAGTTAACTTTGTAAAATAAATAGTTTAATTAAAGATGCAATGAATGTATGAAGAAAGCGTGAAGTATTATATTGAAAGTGATTATTCCAGTGACAAGTGCTATAGCTGGATTACTTGGAATATAAATTGCATCTTTGTAAATATGTAGTCAGTAAAATAAATAAATCTTAATATGAGGTCATCTCGAATTTAGCACCGAGATGACCTCATTTTTATCGAAAAAGAGGCTGAATAGTTCACTGATAATATTTGATTAAAAGTTTGTTTTTGTTGAAATGAATTCTTTAATTTGCACGCGGATCATTTCTTAAATGAAACAAAAATAAATATATATGGGAACATTGAAAACAACGGGCGTTTATGTTGCCGAAGATAACGTCTATCCTAATTCTGTTGTAGTAGTTCCTACAGCAGTACCTGCATTTATTGGCTATACTGAGAGAGTAGCTAAAGGCAATGAATCTTTGTTGAATAAACCAATAAGAATAAATTCGATGGATGAGTTTCATGCTTACTTTGGTGGTGCCTCGATTCCAATGTTTACTTTAGTTGAAACAAATGACGTACAAGAGGCTTTTTTGAAATGTAGAGACCGGCAGTTTGTGGTGAAACAAACGGGTATACCTTTTATATTATACTACCAAATGCTGATGTTTTTTGGTAATGGTGGTGGTCCTTGTTATATTGTTTCTATCGGTGACTACACTGTTGATAAATTAGATATTAATGCGTTTAAAGATGGTATAGATGCATTGTTGAAAGAGGAAGAACCGACAATGATACTTTGCCCGGATGCGGTTAAGATGACTGACAAAGATTTGTATTACAACCTACAGCAAGCAATGTTGAATCATTGTGGTCATCAGATGCGTAATCGTATAGCTATTTTGGATGTATTTGAAGGCTATAGAGATAGAAAAGATCCATCTGGCGATGTCATAGATGAATTTAGAAATAAAATAGGAAATTCATATCTTAATTATGGGGTGGTTTATTATCCTTGGATAAATACATCGGTTGTTGCTGAAAGTGATCTTTCATTATTAAATATAGATGCTGAAACGTTGAAAATAGTGTTGGAAGAGGAACTTAACTCATTGGATAGCCAAGGAAGAAAGATTAATAAAAAACTGGTTGATAAGGTTAATAAACAGATGAATGCAACTAAAAGGAGTACGCTTCATACTATGCTGATGGAAAATTCTTTGATATATAGAGATATATTGAAAGAAATGGGACAAATCTTAAATTTATTACCTCCTTCGGTAGCAATGGCAGGTATATATACAATGGTTGATAATACAAGCGGGGTATGGAAAGCGCCTGCAAATGTTGTTATTAATCAGGTAGTTAGTCCGGCTGTTGATATTTCTTTAGAAGACCAGACTGATTTGAATGCTCCTTTAATCGGAAAGGCAATTAATGCAATTCGATGGTTTGAGGGAGAGGGGATTAAAGTTTGGGGAGCTTGTACATTGGATGGTAACTCGTTAGATTGGCGTTATATAAATACGTGCCGTACTATGATCATGTTGGAACAATCAATAAAGAATGCATTACATGCATATGCCTGTGAGCCGAATGATGCCCAAACATGGTTGATCGTGAGATGTATGATTGAGAGTTTCTTAACCGGTATTTGGAAATGTGGAGGTTTGGCAGGAACTGCTCCAAGCGAAGCTTTCAAAGTTCATGTCGGGTTAGGGAATACGATGACTAGGGATGATATTTTAGCAGGAATTTTACGGATAAGAATATTAGTTGCTATAACAAGACCGTCTGAGTTTATTGAGATCGCTTTTCAATACCAAATACAGGAAGGCTGATAGATCATTGATTTAGAGTATATTTAGAAATGAATTCCTACTATGAAATATCAGATAGTAGGAATTCTTTTTTTGTGCACGATAACGTATACACGAAAAATAACATTTTTATATGCAGAAAAAATACAAGGAATACTTCGTAGTTAATAAATAATGCTTAAATTTGCCGCAATTTGTAATGTTGAGTTTGCAAAATGGCTAATACAATAAAGCATCAAGGTATTGTGGAAAACATACAAGGTTCTCATTTGTCGGTGAGAATCATACAGACGTCGGCTTGCGCAGCATGTAGTGCAAAAGGACATTGTTCCTCGGCGGATAGTAAAGATAAGGTAATTGATATTACTGACACTGCGGCATCCTCTTACCAGGTAGGAGAGCAGGTGATGATAATAGGAGAAACCTCTATGGGAATGATGGCAGTTGTGTTAGCTTTTGTAATACCTTTCGTACTTTTGGTTACTTCCTTATTTATATTTATGGCATGGATGGAGAATGAGTTGCATGCAGCACTTTCTTCATTGATTATTCTTATACCTTATTATTTCATTTTGTGGCTGAATAAAGCAAGGCTAAAACAAAAATTTTCTTTTACTATAAAACCAATAAATATTTAAAACACTATGAATTTGATTCTGATTGCAGTAATTTCATTGGGGGCGATAGCGCTTGTTCTGGCCGCTATCCTTTATGTTGCTTCCAAGAAATTTGCCGTGTATGAAGATCCGAGAATTGCTCAGGTAGGTGAGGTGTTACCTCAGGCCAATTGTGGCGGCTGTGGCTATCCCGGTTGTAGCGGATTTGCTGATGCCTGTGTCAAGGCTGGTTCGTTGGAGGGTAAATTTTGTCCGGTGGGTGGACAACCTGTCATGGCGAAAGTTGCCGATATTCTCGGACTGGCGGCTGGTGAAGCTGAACCAATGGTAGCGGTAGTAAGATGTAATGGGACTTGTGCTAACCGTCCGCGCATCAATCAGTATGACAGCGCGAAGAGTTGTGCCATTGCTGCTTCATTATATGGTGGAGAGACTGGTTGTAGCTATGGTTGCCTGGGATGTGGTGACTGTGTGGCTGCTTGTCAATTTGATGCCATCCATATGAACCCGGAAACAGGACTTCCTGAAGTGGATGAAGCGAAGTGTACAGCTTGTGGAGCTTGTGTGAAAGCTTGTCCGAAGTCTATCATTGAAATTCGTCCACAGGGTAAGAAGTCCCGTCGTGTATACGTACAATGTGTCAATAAAGACAAGGGAGCTGTTGCCCGTAAAGCTTGTACTGTAAGCTGCATCGGATGCGGTAAATGTGTCAAGGTATGTCCGTTTGAAGCAATTACTTTAGAAAATAATCTGGCTTATATTGATCCGTACAAATGTAAATCATGCCGTAAATGTGAAGAGGTTTGTCCGCAGGGAACCATTATTGCTTTGAATTTCCCTCCACGCAAGCCGAAATCAGAGGACGCATCTGCTGCTCCCAAGGTAGCTCCTATTAAAAAGGAAACGGAAGTTCCGGTAGCAGAAGCTACAAAGGCTGTAGAAACTCCGAAGACTACGGTGGATGAAGCTCAAAAGTAACAGAATAATAACAGAATAAAATACAGAATTGTATGTTAAAGACATTTTCAATTGGTGGAGTTCATCCACACGAAAATAAATTGTCGGCACATCAACCTATTATCACAGCGGAAGTTCCTGCAAAGGCTGTCATTTTGTTAGGGCAACACATTGGTGCACCTGCCAAACCGATTGTGGCTAAGGGAGATGTGGTAAAGGTCGGTACTAAGATTGCCGAACCGGCCGGCTTTGTTTCGGCTGCAATTCACTCTTCAGTCAGTGGTAAAGTAGCTAAGATTGATACAGTAATCGATGCTAGTGGTTATGCCAAACCTGCTATTTATATTGATGTGGAAGGTGATGAATGGGAAGAATCGATTGATCGTAGCACAACTTTGGTGAAAGAATGTGACCTCTCGGCAGAAGAAATAGTGAAGAAGATCGCCGAAGCCGGTATCGTAGGTTTAGGCGGAGCTTGTTTCCCTACTCAGGTAAAACTTTGTCCTCCTCCTTCTTTTAAGGCAGAATGCGTGATCATCAATGCAGTGGAGTGTGAACCCTATCTGACTGCCGATCATCAGCTGATGCTGGAACATGCGGAAGAAATTATGGTAGGTGTTTCTATCTTGATGAAAGCTGTAAAGGTAAATAAAGCATTTATCGGAATCGAAAATAATAAGCCGGATGCTATTGAGCTGATGACAAAAGTAGCTTCCAGCTATGCCGGTATCGAAGTTGTTCCTTTGCAAGTGAAGTATCCGCAAGGAGGTGAAAAACAACTGATTGATGCAATTACTAAACGTCAGGTTGCCAGCGGTGCATTACCAATTTCTACAGGAGCGGTTGTACAGAATGTAGGTACTGCGTTTGCTGTTTATCAAGCAGTACAGAAAAATAAGCCATTGTTCGAACGGGTGATTACAGTGACAGGAAAGTCTGTTGCAAAACCATCCAACTTTTTGGCACGTGTGGGTACACCGATGAGCCAATTGATTGATGCTTGCGGTGGTTTACCGGAAGATACGGGAAAGGTAATTGGTGGCGGCCCGATGATGGGTAAGGCATTGATGAATATTGATGTTCCTACTGCAAAGGGAAGTTCTGGCATTCTAATTATGAATCAGAAGGAAGCAAAACGCGGTGAAGAACAAACTTGCATCCGTTGTGCAAAATGTGTTAGCGCTTGTCCGATGGGGCTGGAGCCATATTTGCTTGGGGCTTTATCTGAGAATGCCGATTTTGAAAGAATGGAAAAAGAAAGAATCATGGATTGTATCGAATGCGGATCTTGCCAGTTCACTTGTCCTGCAAACCGTCCGTTACTTGACTATTGCCGTTTGGGTAAAGGTAAGGTAGGTGCAATGATTCGTGCACGTCAGGTTAAAAAATAACGAATTATGGAAAATAAATTAATAGTATCATTATCACCCCATGTTCATGGTGGAGACAGCGTACAAAAGAATATGTATGGCGTGCTGATTGCACTTATACCCGCATTTTTGGTGTCTCTTTATTTCTTCGGGCTGGGTGCTCTGATTGTCACAGCTACTTCCGTGGCTGCCTGTTTGTTCTTTGAATGGGCTATCGTTAAATTTTTGATGAAGAAACCTGCTACAACAATTTTTGATGGTTCTGCTGTAATCACAGGTGTGTTGTTGGCATTCAATTTACCTTCCAATCTGCCTATTTGGATTATTATTTTGGGAGCACTGTTCGCTATTGGCGTTGGTAAAATGTCTTTCGGTGGATTAGGTTGTAACCCTTTCAATCCGGCATTGGCAGGACGTGTGTTCTTGTTGCTCTCTTTTCCGGTGCAGATGACAAGTTGGCCGCTAGTTGGACAACTGACTGCATATGCCGATGCTACTACTGGAGCTACTCCACTGGCATTAATGAAACAAGCTATTTATGGTGACACCCATGCGTTGAGCCAGCTTCCGGATGCGTTTAGTCTGTTTATCGGACAGAATGGAGGGTGTATCGGAGAGGTAAGTGCATTGGCATTGTTGCTAGGGCTAGTTTATATGCTTTGGAAAAAGATTATCACCTGGCATATTCCCGTATCCATTCTGGCCACTGTACTTGTTTTTGCAGGAATCATGCATCTGGCCGATCCGGAGAAGTATGTATCTCCGGTATTGCAACTGCTTTCAGGAGGTCTGATGTTGGGAGCTGTATTTATGGCAACTGATTATGTGACTTCTCCGATGAGCAAGAAAGGCATGCTGATTTACGGTGTTTGTATTGGTCTGCTAACGGTAATTATCCGTTTGTTCGGTGCATATCCTGAAGGTATGTCATTTGCCATCCTGATAATGAATGCGTTTACTCCGTTGATTAATACATATTGTAAACCTAAACGCTTTGGGGAGGTAGCGAAGAAGAAATGAAAAAATTACAATCATCTTTGAAAAATATGTTGCTGGTACTTACAGGAGTCACTGTTGTCTCTGTTGCATTGCTGGCGTATGTGAACGAACTTACAATGGGACCCATTGCTGAAACGAATGCAAAAACGCTGAATGAGGCTTTGAAAAAGGTTCTTCCTGAATTTACCAATAATCCGGTAGCCGAAAGTGATACGATTTTCAGCGAGAAAGACGGAAAGAAAATTGTGGATTTTATAGTTTATCCGGCAAAGAACGGTGAGGCTCAGGTTGGTACAGCTGTAGAAGCTAAATCAATGGGATTTGGTGGAGAATTGAAAGTATTGGTAGGATTTGATGCAGAAGGCAAAATATATAATTACTCTTTGCTGGCTCATGCAGAAACTCCAGGATTGGGTTCTAAAGCTGATAAATGGTTTGGTGCGTATGATCCTGCTAAAGGTGAAAAAGCAATATCACATGACGAGAGCAATAAGTCTATCTTGGGAATGAATCCGGGAAAATCTCCGCTGACTGTTAGCAAAGACGGAGGTCAGGTAGATGCTATAACTGCTTCTACTATTACTTCGCGTGCCTTTTTGAAGGCGGTGAATGCTGCTTATCAGGCTTACAAATCCGGAAACGGCAGTGATGTGAATGGAACAACAGGAGCTTCTCAGAGAGCTGCCGGTACGGATGCAGCTTCAGGAGCTACTATTAGAGTTGAAACTACTGATTCTGTCAGTGCTAAATAAGAAAGGAGACAGCTATGAATAACTTTAAAGTAATGATGAACGGGATTGTCAAAGAGAATCCTACATTTGTGCTCCTGCTTGGTATGTGTCCTACATTGGGTACTACTTCATCGGCTATCAATGGTATGGGAATGGGACTAGCCACTATGTTCGTGTTGATTTGCTCGAATGTGGTAATCTCATCCATAAAGAAACTGATACCGGATATGGTACGTATTCCGGCATTCATTGTGGTAATTGCATCGTTTGTTACCCTACTTCAGATGATAATGCAGGCTTATGTTCCCGGTTTATATGCTACGCTCGGTCTTTTTATTCCGTTGATCGTAGTAAACTGTATTGTATTGGGGCGTGCAGAGGCTTTTGCAGCTAAAAACAACCCGATTGCTTCTATGTTTGATGGTATCGGTATGGGACTTGGCTTTACTATAGCCCTGACTTTGCTGGGTGCTGTTCGTGAATTTCTCGGAACAGGTAAAATATTCGATCAGACTATTTTACCCGAAGAATATGGTATGTTGGTATTTGTATTAGCACCGGGTGCTTTCATCGCTTTAGGATACCTTATTGCCTTGATTAATTGTATGAAAAAGGATAAATAATTGAAGAAATGGAATATATATTGATATTTATCTCGGCAATCTTTGTAAACAACATCGTGTTGTCGCAGTTCTTGGGTATCTGTCCGTTCTTGGGTGTATCTAAGAAAGTAGAAACTGCTATGGGAATGAGTGCAGCAGTAGCTTTTGTGCTAACCATTGCGACCATTGTGACGTTCCTGATTCAAAAATTTGTATTGGATGCTTTTGGATTGGCATACTTGCAGACAATTACATTTATCTTGGTAATTGCCGCATTGGTTCAGATGGTGGAAATCATTCTGAAGAAGTATCTCCGGCATTATATCAGGCTTTAGGTGTATTCTTGCCATTGATTACAACCAACTGCTGTATATTAGGTGTAGCTATTTTGGTTATCCAGAAAGATTATGATTTGCTGACAGGAGTTGTATATGCATTTTCAACAGCAATAGGCTTTGGATTGGCACTGGTATTATTTGCCGGATTGCGTGAGCAAATGAGTTTAGTGAAAGTTCCAAAAGGAATGCAGGGAACTCCGATCGCCTTGATTACAGCTGGATTGCTGGCTATGGCGTTCATGGGATTTTCCGGAGTAGTGTAAATATTTGATAAATAGTTTTAATAGGGGAGTTGGAGACCACATCTGTATGTAGGTATACAGATCGTGTGTTTCCAACTTCTTTTTTGTTATTTCTCCCGGATTATTGTTTTATTATTCCCCCGAGGAAAATAAATTTATAGTTGATTATTGCATTCTAAATTTTATTTCCATACATTTGTAGCTCAAACAAATCGGAAACCGAAAGAACTAACCATACTTGTAAAATTTATGAAAGAAAGAATTTTAGTAACGGGTGGAACCGGCTATATTGGTTCTCATACTGTTGTGGAGTTACAAAATAGTGGATATGAAGTAATCATCATCGATAATTTGTCAAATTCAAGTGCAGATGTTGTTGATAATATAGAGAAAGTATCTGGCATTCGTCCTGCTTTCGAAAAATTAGATTGCCTTGATTTAGCTGGTCTAGACGCTGTATTTACCAAATATAAAGGAATTAAAGCTATTATTCATTTTGCTGCCAGCAAAGCAGTTGGTGAATCTGTACAAAAGCCGTTGCTTTACTATCGTAATAACTTGGTTTCTTTAATAAACTTACTCGAACTAATGCCTAAACATGGAGTAGAAGGCATCGTATTCTCTTCTTCCTGTACAGTTTATGGTCAGCCAGACGAACTGCCGGTAACAGAGCAAGCTCCGATTAAGAAAGCAGAATCTCCTTACGGAAATACAAAACAGATTAATGAAGAAATTATTCGTGATACAATTGCATCCGGCGCTCCGATCAATGCTATTATGTTACGTTATTTTAATCCGATTGGTGCACATCCTACAGCTTTGTTAGGTGAACTGCCCAACGGTGTTCCTCAGAACTTGATTCCTTACCTCACTCAGACTGCTATGGGTATCCGTGAAAAACTGAGTGTATTTGGTGATGATTATAATACTCCTGATGGTTCTTGCATCCGCGACTTTATCAATGTTGTGGATCTGGCTAAGGCTCATGTGATAGCTATATGTCGTATCCTTGAAAAGAAACAGAAATCAAAAGCTGAAGTGTTCAACATTGGTACAGGACGTGGAGTTTCTGTATTGGAATTGATTAATGGCTTTGAAAAGGCTACAGGCGTAAAATTGAATTATGAGATTGTTGGTCGTCGTGCCGGGGATATCGAAAAAGTTTGGGCAAATCCGGACTTTGCAAATCAGGAATTGGGTTGGAAAGCTGTAGAAACATTGGAGGACACATTACGTTCTGCATGGAACTGGCAGCTGAAACTTCGTGAAAGAGGAATTCAATAATATTATAAAATGTTTTTTTTGATGTAACCTTAAACAAATGAAAGAAACTGTTTGTTTAATTCTTTGCAAGCCACTCTGATGCTTCTTAGTGTGTATGTGAATATACTTAGTTAGTACTTATACCTCCCCGGTATAGACAGGTGATTGCATAGTAGTTTTGTCGTGTTTTATTTTGTGTTTGTGTTGTGACGGTACTACGACGGGAGTCGTGGTACCGTTTTTTGTATATATAGCTAAAATACTATTATAATTTTCCTATGTAGCAGAATGTCCCCTCTTTAAAATTTAAGTCCGGGATACAACATTCAGGTCTGAATAAACCGAATACAGATGATCCGGAGCCACTCATGGAAGCATAAACAGCTCCTTGGCAATATAACTCCTCCTTTATTTCTTTGATTATCGGATGTTGTGGGAATACGCTGGTTTCAAAATCATTAATTAGTAATTCTTTCCATTCTTCAATTGGTCTTCGGATCACTTCTTTTATTGGAAATTCTGGATGATGAGGATGAATTTTAGAAAATGCTTCACGGGTAGATACAAATACATCCGGCTTAATTATGGCAATTTGATATCCTTTTAATGAGAGCGAAATGGGAGAAAAAATGTTCCCAATGCCTTCAGCAAAGGTTGGCGTATTTTTGATAAAGAAGGCACAGTCAGCTCCTAAGGTAGCTGCATATACTTCCAATTGACTTTCAGTCAGTTTCAGTTGATAATACTCATTGAGCAATTTTAGCATAAAGGCAGCGTCTGCCGAACCACCTCCCAATCCTGCTCCAGAAGGAATATGTTTGTACAAATGAATTTCGATAGGAGGAAGGTGATACTCTTTGTTGAGCAATAAATAAGCTCTGACTACTAAATTATCTTCCGGATTACCGGTTATTTCTAGTCCATGCTGATATAAAGCGAACTTTTTATCTTCTTGCGAATAAGTATGAATTTCTAACGCATCTTCGAGAGCTACAGGATAAAAAACTGTTTCCAGGTTGTGATATCCGTCTGGGCGTTTTTCCGTGATAGAAAGTCCGAGGTTTATTTTTGCATTCGGAAAAGTGATCATTTTGTTGATTCATTAAGAGGTTAGTGATTCGTTAAATTACCATTGTGTGTGCAAAGTTACTAAAATCTTCATTTTTCCTTATCCATTCTTCGCGATTATGTTTTATCTTTGTCATCCCATTAACAACGAATTCATGGCTGAGCAAAGAAAAAATACTCGAAATACTAAATCAACCAAAGTACAACCGGTCAATGATTATGGTCGTGTTCAACCTCAGGCACCCGAGCTGGAAGAAGCTGTTTTAGGTGCTTTGATGATTGAGAAGGATGCGTATTCATTGGTAAGTGAGATACTTCGTCCGGAATCTTTCTATGAACACCGACATCAATTAATTTATTCTGCGATAACAGATCTTGCTGTAAACCAGAAGCCGGTGGATATCCTGACGGTAAAAGAACAGCTTAGTAAACGTGGAGAGCTGGAAGAAGTGGGAGGTCCTTTCTATATTACTCAGTTGAGTAGTAAGGTGGCTTCTTCGGCACATATCGAGTATCATGCCCGGATCATAGCTCAGAAATCCTTGGCTCGTGAATTGATCACCTTTACAAGTAATATTCAAAGTAAGGCCTTTGATGAAACACTCGACGTAGACGACTTGATGCAGGAAGCGGAGGGTAAGCTATTTGAGATTTCACAGCAGAATATGAAGAAAGACTATACGCAGATCAATCCGGTGATTGATGAAGCTTATAAATTGATACAGAAAGCTGCTGCGCGAACAGATGGTTTAAGTGGTCTTGAAAGTGGATATACGAAACTTGATAAGATGACTGCCGGTTGGCAGAACTCCGACCTTATTATTATAGCTGCCCGTCCTGCTATGGGCAAAACAGCCTTTGTGCTTTCCATGGCAAAAAATATAGCGGTAAATTATCGTAATCCGGTAGCGTTGTTCTCTCTTGAAATGAGCAACGTTCAGTTGGTTAATCGTTTGATCTCGAACGTTTGTGAGATTCCTAGTGATAAAATCAAGAGTGGACAGTTGGCAACTTATGAGTGGCAGCAGCTCGATTATAAATTAAAAGATTTACTGGATGCACCTTTATATGTAGATGATACTCCATCTTTGTCAGTATTCGAACTTCGTACTAAAGCGCGTCGTTTGGTTCGTGAACATGGAGTACGAATCATTATTATCGACTACCTTCAGTTGATGAATGCTAGTGGTATGGCCTTTGGTAGCCGTCAAGAAGAGGTTAGTACTATATCCCGTTCGTTGAAAGGATTGGCGAAAGAGTTGAATATTCCTATAATAGCTTTGTCACAGTTGAATCGTGGTGTAGAAAGTCGTGAAGGTATTGACGGTAAACGTCCTCAGTTGAGTGATCTTCGTGAATCGGGAGCCATCGAGCAGGATGCCGATATGGTATGTTTCATTCATCGTCCGGAATATTATAAAATTTATCAGGATGATCGTGGTAATGATCTTCGTGGTATGGCGGAAATTGTGATAGCTAAACATCGTAATGGTGCGGTAGGCGAGGTGCTTCTTCGATTCAAAGGAGAATTTACTCGTTTCTCCAATCCGGAGGATGATATGGTTATTCCTATGCCTGGAGAATCATCGGGAGCTATGTTAGGTTCTAAGGTGAATGCTGGTGCTATACCTCCACCGCCGGCACCGGATTTTGCTCCACAAACAGATAACCCGTTTGGAACACCTGCTGAGGGACCTCTGCCGTTTTAAGATTTATTTGTACCTTTATAAAAGATATAGATGGTCGCAAATGGTCACTGATTTTTTTGTATCATAGTTTCTATTTTCTACTTTTGTCCTTGTAAAGTTTTTTAATGGAGATGTATATTCTGAAAACCACATTACTTAATTTTATTAATAAAAAGCAATTATAGGTTCTAGTATATCTGTACATTGAATAAATAATTGTTTTTGGAATACTTATTTAGGATTAGTAATATAGATGTTAGTCATATCTAATGCCTATGTTGTCTATGGGATTCATCGATAATAATATGATTTAACTTTTCAAGAATATATTCTTTAAAACACCTATAAGAGACTCTCAAAAGATGTACAAGAGTCCTTAGAAAGATGTAGAAGAGTTGTATGAAACATATAGGAGAGTGATGAGAAAGATGTAATAGACTTGACTGAAAGAAGTACTTGACATTGAGCGGCTTATTTAGTATAGTTGTACGGTAAATCTGTATCAATTAGTCGGTTAAATCGTAGCAATTAATCGATAATTTTATAGAAAATGAGTGGTTGATTGTAACAAAAGATATGGTGATTTTAATCTATTAGAAGATTGTTATTTTTCTCTTAAATGTTTGTTTTAAACATTAGGATGTTTGAGAATAAACATTGTGGTCTTTTTCTGAAAAATACGGTTCATTCTACAAATGAAATCACTTTTTCTTCATGTCATATTTTTCTATATCTATCTATTTATTAGTGAAATAAAATGAAGGAACGTTTATTATATACATTCATAGGTGAAATAGACCTCCGATGGAATAAAAGGGTGTTCGAAAAGTCACTTCCTAACTTTTTTAACTTACAATATGTAAGTCAACATAGAAATATCATTTAATAAACTTGAATTTATTACCTTTTTTATCAGGGAATAATGGCAATTTCATTCTTTTACTTTTAAACTGTAAGTAACAGTAAGGAGCTATCCGACTTTTTGGACAACCCTTGCAAACTATTAAAAAAGATTCTTCATTATATCGGACTGTTGCATAAATAGATATACAAAAACATGAAGATGAAGCAATGACGTTTGTAAATGCAAAACTTGCTTTATATCCAAATTATACAAAATATTAATCCTATTATTTAGTAGTAAATTCGTTTTATTTTTCTATAAATAGAGTGTAATTAGAATATGGAATGTTTGATGAGTTTTGAATTGATTCATTAAAAATCCTTTGTTCGACAGATATTCACAGTTTTAATGATTTTATACTTTTAGTAGAACCAAAGAGCATTCTTACAAAAGGGTATCGTAACGTATGTTGGTAACATTCAAACCTTGATGATGCACTATTGACGGACATTTTTTATTCTGACCTTGTACTGACAGCAGAAAGATTGAAAACTTAAGTGAGGCATAGCAGTATTGCGAAGATGCTCTTTGTATTCCTCAATAATTAAGGGGTAAAGGGATTAGCTTCCATTGCTTTTGAGCCAAAGGTGAGAAAACACGAAAGTAAAGGAAAGATGGCAACGCGGAGATGTTTACTTTAAGTATTTTATGATTTTAGGAAAAAACTAGAGTGGGATTAGCTAGTTTTTAATATATGTCGTGGAATCATTGAATACTTTTTGTATTTAATCTACGTTTGCTGGATATGATTGATTGCATTCAGTGGAATGTTATTTTTTTTGTTTGATAGGATTTGACTAAAATCGATAGCAAAGTGTTATCTTTGCGCCATTATAAAAGTGTAAATATAAACAATATGAGACGTATAAATATTATTCTATTATCTGTAACAATCTGTTTGGGAGGAATCGTATTTTTTCTTTTATGTAGATATACACATGAGTCTAAGAAGTCTGATGTTAATAAGAAGGCAAAGGAAACCTTTATTAAAGCATTTGGGCAAGAACTGAAAAGTAGGGATTTAGAAGAGTATTTTTCGTTTAATTATAATGCAAAAACACTTTTAACTGCTGATATGCCAGACTCTGTTTATTTCGAAGATGAGTTTGGTAAACATTGGTATCGTCTAGATACTAAAAAGCATTATATGAATGTAACCGATAATGCCAATGTTCGTTCTTTGCATTCTTCAACCTTTAGAGAAAATCCTATTATGGTAGATTCATTGAATAATATATGGAAAAAATGCTTGCAAGATTACGATATTTATGTTAAATCAGGGTTATGTGTCTCGGTAACTGGATATGATAGGAAAGTAAAGTCAATGAGTACTTTACATAATAGTTGGTGTAATATATCTAATCAGGTATTCACTATTTATGTAGGATATGCTTGTGAGATTGAAATAGTAGGCTACCTCAATTACTCTATATGGAATATGATGTATATGGAGATTTTAATTTATTTATTGTTGTGCGCTGTTAGCGTATATATAATTTATAGGACCAGTATTTATGTTGTGATGAAAATAAAATCAATGCGGCAAAAAGAAGTAGTGCAAATGCCTGTTATAGAATTTGTACAAGAAATGACTAATACTCCTATACGCTCATATATCATGCATGACGATGTTATATTTTATGCGGAGCAAAAGAAAATAGAGAAATTAGGAGGAACAAAAGAAAAACTTCAGCCTCAATCATGCCAATTGTTAGAACTGTTTTTTAGAGCAAAAGATAATGATTATATTTTGACTGATAATGATATTGAGAAGGAACTTTGGGGTAATACTGGTACGAATAATCGACTCCATAAATCAGTAGGTCGTTTGCGTTCTAGTATTCAGAAAGTTGAACCATCAATTGATATTAAGAGGAATGCATCAGGTTATCAACTACTGCTTTAATAATTTTTCTCTAAGTACATACTTTGGGATCCTCGATGAAATGGACTATTTTTAGTAAAAATATGGTTTGTCCGAAATGGTCAGCCATTTTTTTGGTATATTTCTTCTTGTTCTCTACCTTCGCATTCGTAATTAATCTTATAAATAGAGACAATAATGAAGAAAATGATTATCCTTTTATTTTTATGTGTTGTAACGGTTGTGGTTGCTAAAAAGATTCATCAAGATAAAGTCGATCCACTACTTTTGGATAATATAGAAGCTATTGCTTCTGAAGAAACTGATGTACCTACCAAATGTTATGGTTCAGGTGGGCTTGACTGTCCAGTATCTCATGATAAAGTTAAGTATATTTATGGAGGGTACAGTCTTGAAATACGTTAGTAATCTCTTATTACTTCTTTTTTTTATTTCATGTGGTACAAAAACGAAAGAATATGCGGAGGACGTATATCCTTTTTCTAAGTTTCCACAAGTAAAAGAAATAAATGGAGAAGTTATAGAACTTGACTCTGTACTACTTCGTTATCCATTCAGGATACATGTAAAAGGAGATAAGGTCATTGTTATGGATTTACATGGTCTTGATTATTATGGTCATCTATTCCATTATCCTGATTTCCGGTATTTATCTTCTTTTGGTAAGCGTGGTGACTCGCCTAAAGACATGTTATCTATGGAGAATACTCGTTTTGGTAAACATGAGGTTTGGACATTAGACGCAAATAAAAACGAATTAACTAGGTTTGGGTTTTCTGCATCCTGTGATTCACTTCTTCGAGATGAAGCGGTGACATTGGATGGAGATTTATTAAGATCCCTTGATTTTGCTATATATAATGATACAACTTTCATTATTCCAGATTATTTAGGTGAAAAACGTTTATGTTGGGTTCACCGTAATGGAAGACTTATAAATAAGACAGGTGAAATACCATCTGCTAATAAAGAGGCATTGCAAGATGCACGACCTGCTTTAGCTCAAGCATGGCGAAGTTTCTTGGATTATAATCCTAATAATGGCGTATTAGCAGCTGTTACTCAATTAGGAGAAGCTGTAGAAGTCTATAATTTAAAAGATACTACTCATATTGTTCGTATAGGTGAACATGGTGAACCTGAATTTCAAGTATCAGGTGGGTATGGAATACCTACAGGAATTATGGGATTTAGTGATGTACAAGTGACAGATAGTGCTATCTATACAGTATTTAGTGGTACTACTTTTAAAGAAATAGCAAGGAGTAGTGGTGCTTTGCCTAGTGGAGGAAAGTATATATATGTATTTACTCTTAAAGGGGAACCATTATGTAAATATATACTTGATCATTATATATCTGGTATTTGGGTTGATGAGATTAATAAAACAATAATTGCAACAGATGTAAATAATGACCAGCCAATAGTGAAGTTTCGCTTTGGCTAAGAGTAATAGATAATTAACTTGGGGGGTGAAGGAGCATAATGATGAATCATAGATTTTGCCGGATCTGTTTCATGTCTTATGCTCCTTGTTCTGTATAAAATTGATAATATTAATATATTTATCTGCTATAAGAACGATAAAAGAATGACTTATTTCAAAGAAAATAATACTTAGTTAAAATTAAATGCATCGAATTACTTCGATGAAATGGGGAATTTTTTGATAAAAAGTGTTTGGTCCGAATTGGTCAGGTTTATTCTTTGGTATTCGTGATTTTATCCCCTAAATTTGCATTCATAGAAGATATGATATTCGTATAATTTAATTTCTGAGGGTATATTGAAAATTGTAAATTCTATATTTTTTTATTTTTTGAAGAAAAGGAGGGCTGTTTGTTGCCATTGATTGGGAAAGTAATGGTAGTATTCAGTTTGCTCCTTTTCTTTTGTAATTGCTCCACATATTGACTGTAATATATAAATAGGAGAGAAATGCAGTTGTTATATTAAATGTTTTGAGAGGATGAGTTCCACAGTTTGTAATGTGTGAGGAATACAACACAAAATAAAGAGGATAGAAAGTACTATAGATTGCATTTAATATCGACAATTGTAGGTACAGGGAAATTCAGGATTGCAGATTTGCATTGGAAGGTATTAACTCAATGGGCTGCTTATTTGAATGATTCAATGATTAAAGAATCTGTTTCATCAGATGAATTATTGAATGGGAACGATGAGTATGTGAAAAGAGTTTTAGGGTAGACGGCCTATCAAAAACTTGTTCGACTACGAGGGCAAATGCAATAAAATCCGGAAAATATTCGAAAAAAGGACGATAGAAAAGATATAAATATGGCTGGTCCGAAATGGTCAGCAATATTATTTTGCATTTTCGTTTTTATCCTTTACTTTCACTGCCGAAAAACAAATATTTAATATGTGTAAGATACTTAATGTGAAAAGATGCTTTCCAATCAGGGAATTTATTAGCAGCACAAAATAAAAGTTGATACGAAAAAGATGGTAAAACGGTATGGATTTCATATTGTCTTTGTAGGGTTGCTAATCGTGTTGGGATGGCAAATAGTGGATTTATTGACGGCTGAAAAAGTTGAACCAATATCTCCATTGGAGATTTCTTTGCAGTTGGCCGGAGATAATAGATATGAATTGGAGAAAGTACTTCGTTATTACCAAAAAAATCCGTCTGATAGTCTGAAATATAAGGCAGCTTGTTTCTTGATTGAGAATTTACCTTATTATAAGTATTCTACCGGAGAACAACTGGAGAACTATAAAATGTATTATGTCTGGTTGAAAACTTATCCCAAAAAGGCACCGGAGGAGATTGCTGATTCTGTGAAAAAGGTATTTGGACCCATTGGACAGCTGGAAAAAAAATGTGATGTAATGGAAGTTGATTCCGCTTATTTGTGTAATAATATAGAATGGGCATTTAAAGTATGGCAGGAGCAGCCTTGGAACAAGCATGTGACGTTTGATGCTTTCTGTGAATATATATTGCCGTATCGTATTGATGATGAACCTTTGACTTATTGGCGTGAAGAGTACTATGAGAAATATAATCCATTGCTTGATTCATTGCGTATGTCAGATAAGTTGGATAAGGAGAATCCCATTGTTGCTGCAAACTATTTGATTAGTAGGTTACCGGATAAATTTCGGCGTAACTCTACAGTTGCTCCATATCCTTTTGGACATATAGGGCCGAAATTTGTTCCTAATATGACAGGTACCTGTCGGGATCGTACCGATTTTGGAATGTACCTGCTTCGGGCTTTGGGTATTCCTTGTGCAATAGATTTTATTTTAGGGTGTGATCTTGCAAATGCAGGGCATTTTTGGCTGACAGCATGGGACCAGAATGGGAGAGATTGTAAAACGGAGTTTCCGGGTTCTTTTGTGTATACTTGTAAGGATGATTGGTACAATAATGACGATGCGGTAAAAGTCTATCGTTCTACGTTTAGTGTAAATAGAGAGTTATACAATGAGATGGCCGAGCTAACTCTTGATCTATATCCTTTTTGGAAGCTTCCGAAGTTTAAAGATGTGACATATTCTTATGCTCGGTATTATATGGGGCGACTACAAATACCATCGTCTAAAATAGATAAGGATAAAGCAAAAGGAAAAATAGCCTATTTATGTATTACCGATCGTGACAGATGGGTGCCGGTGGATTGGACAGAATATGACGCGAACAAATTGGAATTTAGAGATATTAGAAAAGGAGCAGTCCTGCGTGTCGGCACTTATGAAAAAGGGAAACTATCTTTTATCACTGATCCTTTCTATATAGATAGGATGAGCAATAAGTTACATTTTTATTCGTGTGAGGATGAAACGGAAGATGTAGTGCTATATGCAAAGTTCCCAATTGAAAAGGAGAATTTATTTAGGGAACGATTAATTGGTGGTGTGTTTGAGGGCAGCAACAAGGCTGATTTTTCAGAAAAAGATACTTTGTTTATGATTCAAAGTAAACCTAATCGGATGTATACATCTGTAAATAGTTGGAGTAACAAGAAATATAGATATATAAGATATTACGGATATAAAAAGACACATTGCCAGATTGCTGAGATTGCTTTTTATAACGTGAACGATACTGTTCCGTTGAAAGGGAATCCTATAGGTACTAGTGGCTGCTATCAACAAGATGGCAGCATGAATATCCTAACGCTTTTGACGGGCAAACTTGGACATGTTTTGATTATTTGGAAGAAGATGGTGGTTGGACTGGTTTGGACCTGGGTGAACCAATGCAAGTGGATAGGATTGTTTATACTCCAGCAAATCGGGATAATTACATTCGTCCCGATGATATGTTTGAATTATCTTATTGTGATGGTGACTGGAAATCGGCTGGTAAAATAAAGGCAACTACGGATTCTCTTGTTTATCGGAATGTTCCTCGAAATGCGGTTTTGTTATTGCGTAATCTAACACGTGGGGTTCAGGAAAGAATTTTTGTATATGAAAATGGTCGTCAGGCATGGAAATAAAAAGAATGACATATTATAATGGCAAATTGCTAATGATATTTGTATATATCATTGGTTTGCTGACTGCCTGTGATTCGTCGGAGCGCATTGAGGTATTAAGAAATGATATACATCCGTCTCGTCATATATTGGTTCCTTTGGCTCCGACCTTCTCGGTTGAAGTGGCTGGAGATACGTTGTATCATCAATATTTGCATGTGTTTAAAGGAAAGGATTTTCCATTAATGGGTCTTTTGTATGTGGATGGTAAAGGATATCGTTTCATGGGAGGAGACTCATTGCGTATCCGGGCTCTAGCTCCTTTGGCAGGAGATAGCTGTGGATGGAAAGGTAAATATTTCTTTTTGCGTCCGGAAGAAGGTTGGAATAAGATGGGATATGATGATAGCAAGTGGCAGGAAGGGAGTGCTGCTTTTGGAACTGAAGGACTTTGGTATACTACGAATACTATTTGGAGTGCTGAAAATATTTACCTTCGTAGGCATGTAACCTTAAATAAAGAGGCGTTGGACAACCACAAATTGTATATTCGATTTCTATGCGATGATATTGTCACTATTTTCTGCAATGGTGATGAAGTGGTACATTCCAACTATACAAACAAGTCAGTTGGGTGTAGGCAACTACCTGATACGATTGTAGATAAAATAAAAGAAGGAGATAATTTGCTTGCTGCTCATTGTTATAATATTTCAAGTAATGCGTTACTGGATTATGGATTGTATATAGAGAATAAGGAGTATATAGATGTTGATACTGCATTCTTTAAATCTGTAGATATACAGGCAACTCAAACACATTATTCTTTTCAATGTGGGGATGTGGAGCTTCAACTTAGTTTTGTTGCACCTTCCTTATTACAGGATCAGGAGTATATGGGATGTCCGGTGGGATTTCTTTCTTATCGGATAGTGTCTACGGATGGTCAGCAACATGATGTTGATATTTCGTTCGATATGGATATGGAATGGATGTTTGATCGAGTGAAAATAAAAGAGTCTGTAGAAAAAGATTGGAGAATAATACAGGGAGACAGTCTGTATGTGGCGGTAAAAGCGGAAGATGTACAGTCTGTATGTAAGGATGGTCGTATTATCCTGACACAGAAGAATATGATGCGTAAAGGTGCGGATAGTGGTGTAGTGCTTTTGGGATATGAGGAAGGAGAGGTTTTACAATATTTTGGTGAGAATTTGCCTTATTATTGGCAGAGAAATAAAAATGCGAATATAAAAGAGGTCTTGAGGAATATAGGGGACAATTATCAGACATTGCAAAGGAAGTGTGATGAAACAGATATGTATTACTCGCAGAAGTTATCTCTGGAAAAGGGTAAAATAAAGGCTGAGAAGATGTTTCCATATTACCGAAACTTTCTTGCGACTCGTAGACTTTCGGTAGCTCCGGATGGTGAATTGTTATGCTATAGTAATATAGTGGGTAGAGTAAGAGATGCTTTTGATAGTTTTCCTTATCTGATGTTTTATGAACGTATGGATTGGATGAAAGGCACATTGAAACCTGTTTTTGATTTTTGTGAGAATGGTCATTGGGTTAAGCAATTTCCTCCTTTTGATATTGGATTCTTTCCGATTGCTATTCATCAGGAGAGTGTCAATGATTATGGAATCGAAATGGCAGCCAATATGTTGATGATGACTTTGGCTATAGTGAAGACGGATGGAGCTTTTGATTATGCGGAGAAACATTGGAGACATATATATCAATGGGGAAATTATTTGGAAAAAATGGTGAAGAAACAGCAAGAACTTATGGCTGAGCAACGGAAAGATTCCGTTAAACAGCAAGAAACTTCTGCAGTGAAACAGATACCTGCAGCACATAAAGAAGAAGTTAAGGCTATTTTAGGTTTAAAAGCGTATCAGGAACTGATAGAATTACAAAAGCAACGATGAATATAGGAATGAATCGCATAAGGAAGTGGCTAAATACTGTCCTGAATATTGTATTCTGGGGGATTTGTTCTTGTGTTATATTGTTTCTGCTTCAACTTTTTTGTTTTGCATCCTTCAAGATTCCTTCGGATTCAATGGAGCCTACTTTGCTGGATGGTGATTATATTCTAGTAAATAAGTTGGTGCATGGAGCACGGTTATTTGATGTGTCTGCTGCATTGAGAAATGAGGAGGTACCAATTTACCGGCTTCCGGGTTTTGGAGATTTGAAGCGTAATGATGTGATAGTCTTTAACTTCCCTTACCGGAAAGAATGGAGTTGCATTCGAATGGACATCATGCGTTTTTTTGTGAAGCGTTGCATTGCACTTCCCGGAGATACACTAGAAATAAGAAACGGACTGTATGCAATACGTGGTTGTAATGAGATATTGGGAAATAGAGAGGCTCAAATCGAGCTTGCCGATTTGGAGAATCCCGAGGAATGGGGAATTGTGACAAAGACTTTCCCTAATGACAAGCATCTGGACTGGAATATCCGGGAATTTGGGCCATTGCCCATTCCTAAAAGAGGACAATCTGTATTACTTAATGATACTAGTTATCTTCTGTATAGGCAATTGATTGGCTGGGAACAGAAGAAAAAGTTGCGTCTCAAGAATGGGAACGTTTTATTGGGTGATAGTGTAGTACATCAATATCGGTTTATGAAGAACTATTATTTTGTATCCGGTGATAAGATGGCTAACTCTAAGGATTCTCGTTATTGGGGGATGCTACCGGAAGAGTATATTGTCGGAAAAGTGACTCGTATTTGGTACTCGAAGAATAAGAATACAGATAAAACGCGTTGGGAGCGGATAATGAAGAGGATTGAATAAAAAAATACAGATATAGCTAGGTAAACTATTTGTCTACATAAGGAAAGAATAAGAAAAGGGTGTTTTCGGTTGCCGCTGTTGGGGGAAAATGGAACAGAAGTATCTGGTTATGCTCTTTTCTTTTTATAGAAACTTTTCTATGTTATCTCCGAAATATCGAGTATATTATTTTTTTTATATTAATTGATTATCTTTGTAGGGATAAAATTAATAATTTTCTATCTACTCATTGGGAAGAGATAACTAAGTTAAATAGAGCTTTCTTTATAATGATTTATCGATTAATATTCAGTTATAAAGTTTAATACTATGTGTAAGAATGATGTCGTTATTGTGAGTTTTATATTTTTTTTATTCTGTTCTTGTTCCAAAGATAAAGAAATACCAAGAATAAATCAGTATTCGCAAGTGTTAAATGATGAGCTTTTGACTACAATGCCAGGTGATTTACTCTTAGTAGATAACTATTTAGTTTGGTCTGATCCCTTTTCTCATAATCATTTCTTGCATGTACATAGTGCTTCGACAGGTAAGGAATTGGGAGTAATGGGAAAAGTAGGGAAAGGACCTAAGGAATTTGTTACACCTATGATTAATAGATATTGTGTAGATAATAAAATTTTTGCTGTAGATGCCAATGGGAAAACAGTGGGATTTTATCTATTGATAGCTTAATAAATGGACAAGAACCGTTTTGCGAAGTATCGGATACTGAACGGGAATTGAAAATGGAAAAAATGGATCATGGAATGTATATCGAAACTACAAAAAATGGCTCAGAGACATATTTTCGATCAGTCATAGATGGTCATGAGTCATTTTGGGGTGTTTATCCTATCCCTAAGATAAAGAAGCATATAGGTACATATGAATTTTATGATTCGACGAGAGGGCTGTTTGTAGTTACTTCTTTTAGATTTCCATATTTAGCTTTATATAAAAGAGAAAATTCAGTCTTTACTTTGCTGTGGGAACGCAAAGCAGATCAGAAAAATTATATTATAACGGATGATGATATTATTTTTGATAGAAAAATAAAAGGAGCGAGTGATGTTTGTATGAGTAAAGATTATATCATAACTCTAGAACGTGACCGGGAAAAGGATCCGGTGGATGAATCTATAGTGAGACGTGATATAAGTAAGTTTCCTCATACTGTGTTTTTATATGATTATACAGGTAACTTATTGAAAATCGTGGATGTGGGAATGCCTATTATGCGTATAGTTGCTGGTAGTAATAGTAATACATTATATATGATAGGTGGAAATCCCGATTATGTGTTAGCTAAATGTGAATTATGATGAGTAAATTAGCAGTTATAATGCTTTTGGATTGTAGCCTTAGATAAAGATTGAATAAATGGAACAGTAATATCAGGCTAAGTTCTTTTCTTTTTATAGAGGGGGTATAAGCATGAGTATAATTTGTCAGACGAAAGGGGGATATTCTATCAAAGACTCATTTGAATTATAGTGGAGCTAAATGTAAATCAGTCCAATTATAATTAGAAATACCATGATCAAAAGGGCATTTACGAATAAAAATATTCTTGGTCCGAAATAGTCAGCCAAATTTTTTTGTAATTCAGTTTTAATAGCCTACTTTCGTCACCGATAAAAATATAGGGATTGTTGAGGTTTGAATCTTGAAAAGAGATGGAACTAATATGGGATCGTATTTAGGAGATCATTGCTATTAATGAACTGGGAAATGTGGTTGTTTGTAATAGAGATAAACAAGAGGGATTAATAGTAATGAACTGAAAATGCATTTAATGATAATGAAACAAATGATGAAATATAGTATTCTATTATTGTTATTCTTTTTATTCTCTTGTAGTGATAGTAAAAAGAAAAATATAGCATCCATATTGAAGGAATGGGAACATAAGGAAATTTTGTTTCCCTGTAATCCGATATTCTCAATACAAGGAAAAGATACGGTTGCTTATCCGATGGGAGGTGAATATAAAATATTCTCTTATGTCGATTCAATGGGATGTATCAGCTGTAAGTTAAAATTGGATGAATGGCAGAAATTTATAACCGATGTTGATTCTTTATGTCCTAATACTGTACAGTTTTTATTTTACTTTAATCCCAAAAAACGAAGAGAGATTTGTCGGATTTTGCAATTTGATAAGTTTAAATATCCGGTTTGTATAGATGAAAAGGATTCTATTAATAAATTAAATCATTTTTCTTCGGAAACAATGTTTCAGACTTTTTTGTTAGATAAGGAGAATAAAGTGATTGCTGTTGGTAATCCGATACATAATTCAAAAGTGAAAGAGCTTTACTTAAGTGTCATTTTAGGTAAGGAATATTCTAATAAGTCAGATAACCAGCCGCAGACAACTGCTACTTTATCTGAGACTCAATTGAAACTTGGAGAATTTCCATGGAAAGAGAAACAAAGACAGGATATTCTGATCACAAATACAGGAGATAATCCCTTAGTAATAAATGAAGTGGTTACGTCTTGTGGATGTACAACAGTGGAATATGATAAACAGCCTGTTTTGTCTGGTAAATCGATACCAATTAAAGTATACTATCAAGCGGGATATCCGGAACATTTTAATAAAACAATTACGGTGCACTGTAATGCGAAGAATGCTCCATTTATGATAAAGATTAGCGGTGACGCTAAATAAAATAGTAAGCTTACATGATATTATAGGAAAACAACCATAAACCTTAGCTATAGATTATGAAAGAGAGAATATATTATGTGAATACTAGTTGGATTAAATTGAGAGTCATTGTTAGTCTAATAGTATTCGTAGGAGTGATCTCATTTCTGGGAGTAGTCTTAATTTCTCCAGATCATTTTGATACGGGAGAAATGGCATATCAGAAAATGTGGCTTAGTCGAATGGCTGTTGTGTTTGCGGTATGTTCTCTTTTTTCTCTCAGTATTAATGATAAAAAAGAAGATCGATTTTATCATTCAGTTATTTGGAGTCTTATTTTATTAGGAGGTGTTGAGGCTATATGGGGGTTGGGGCAGATATATGGGCAAGTGGCGTCTCACCATTCATTATTTGCATTGACAGGGTCCTTTTATAACCCGGGCCCTTATTCCGGTTATTTAGCAATGGTGTTTCCTGTTTGTATAGGTGAATGGCTATTGTTGAAAGATAAGGCTAACCGAGACAGGATGGAACAAGGGAAATATTATATAAGTTTAGGTGTAATCTTATTGATTCTCTGTGTTTTGCCTGCGGGCATGAGTCGTTCCGCATGGTTGGCAACTGCAGTTTCCGGATTATGGGTATATGGAGTACATTATTCATGGGGGATTCGTTTGAGAAAAGTAGTAAAAAAAGATAAAAAAAAGGTGTTTCTGGTTGCTGCCATTGGGCTAGTAGTAGTGTCAGCCTCCGGTTTTGCTCTTTTCTTTTTAAAAGCTGATTCGGCTAGTGGACGCTTATTGATGTGGAAGGTTACTAGTATGGCTATTACCGAGAGACCATTAACTGGATATGGCTCGGATGGATTTGTTCATGCATATGGAATAGCTCAGGAAAAATATTTTGCCAATGCAAATTACTCGGAAACTGAAGAGTGGGTAGCAGGGAGTCCGGAATATGCTTTTAATGAGTATTTGCAGGGTGCCGTTGAACATGGTATTCCTTTTTTATTGGCAATGTTATCGATAATAGGCTTTAGTCTTTGGAAAGGTGTTACTGAAAAACGTTTCAGTACTTGTGGAGGTGTGATTTCTGTTTTAATATTCGCATGTTTTTCTTACCCTATGCAAATTCCCGGTTTTGCAGTGGCGTTTTATTTTCTGTTAGCAGCTTGTATTGTGGGGCGTTCGCGCTTCTATATGCTATTATTTACTGTAATGATTACGTTATGGGGGATTTTTTATTGGAATCATAATTGGTATGATGCTTGTAAAAGATGGTCTAGCTGCAAGATGCTTTATAAAATAGGCGCATATCAGGCTGCAAAAGAGGGTTATGAGTCATTATATTCGGAGTTAAATAGTAATGGTGCTTTCCTTTTTGAATATGGGCATTGTTTGCATAAGTTGAAAGATTACGAAAGTTCGACAAAAATACTTGAAAAAGCAATTGTGCATTGTAATGATCCGATGGTTCTAAATATAATAGGTAAAAACTACCAGGCTGAAGGGGAATATGGAAAGGCAGAAGGATGGCTGATACGTTCCACACATCGGCTACCCAACCGGATTTATCCTTATTATTTGTTGGCTAAACTTTATGCAGAGCCGGGATACAGGCAACCGGAAAAACTGAAACGTACGGCGGAAATAGTGCTGACGAAGGAGCCTAAAGTTCAGTCTACAGCAGTGAAGGAGATGCGGGAAGAGGTTAAGACACTGGTAGTTTCACTGAATGGTAATGGGAGCGGTAGTAATTAAGTTTTTTTCCCTCAATATTATCTTCCGAGATGATTCAGATAGATGAATGATCTTATCGTAATAAATCATAAAAATCTGAATCTATATAATGATGGTTCGGAAGAAGGAAATGTCTTATGTATATTTGATATAGATGGTAGTTTTAAGTAACAGATTACGTTAGATCAAAATGTAAGCTCAATTGCTATTGATAAAGTTGGGACTCATGTTGCATAAAAGAGAAGAATGATGGGACTATACTTTATCGTTATAAGTTGAACGGAATTTTAGATAATATAAAATAGATAAGTGAAGCTAACAGGATTTTGATAATAATTTAATAAACTAGAAAAATAAAGAAACCTTATTCGGTGGAAGAGCTATATAAAGATGTTTGATTATAAAGAGACTAAATGTTATTATGTCTTATGTTGATAAAATAAATAGTCATCAAAGTAGTCTTTTTAGAAAAAAACACCTTTGGTCCGAAATGGTCAGCCAAAATCCTTTGTGATTCCGCATTTATCGCCTACTTTCATCGACGAAATGATACAGAAATCATAAGAATCTGAATCTATAAGAAGAGGAGGAGAATAAAAATATATAGGACAGTGACGAAACAAATGATGAATATATATTATGTTATTCCTTTTATTCTCTTACAGAGAAAGTGGAAGGGAGAATAAGCAGCTATATTGAAAGAATGTTAGTATTGGGAAATATTGTTTTTTAATAATCCAATATATTCAATAAAAGAAATACGGTTACTTGTCAAATGTGAGGTAAACTATCTTATTTTTTTAATGATCAGCTAATATTATGGTATTAGTATAAGCTGAAAGAGAATTATAATTATGTTAAAAAGGAACAAGGTGATGACTGTTTAATTTTGCTGAACCGCTTATCATCTGCTCCTAAACCCTGTAAAAAAGGAGGTATAGCGGAAAAAATAGTAATATTGAATATGGTAGCAAATATGTTTTGCTGTTCTGTTGAAAGGATAGATGCAGAATATTTAAAGTTTAATAAATAATTTTTAAATGGAAATATGAAAAAGAATAAGGTTTTAATGCTTTTAACTGTTTTGTGTGCTCTGGTTTCTATTAGCATTAATGTTTGGAAAGGATCTAAAAATGATGATTTTAGAGATGTTGTTTTAAATCAATTAGATGCATTGGCTAATGATGAAACAGGAGATCATATAACTTGTTATTGTGCTTTAGCGAGTGATAATAATTGTGCAGCAAATAATAATGGTTCCTCAAAGTGTGCAGGAGGAACAAATATTAAATGTTGGGAATACGATAGAAACTGTAACTAAACTAGTTATTAATGCGAATTAGTAGTTGTTCTTGATTTCTAGTTGACAAATAAATAGATGGTGCGATAAAGTTTTTCTATTGTATATAGTAATACTTTAGGCGTAGATATTGAATATTTGTTTTATTATCCAGCTAGTAATTAAACGATAAGGGCGTTTGTATTACTTATAATACAGTTGTGGAATACACTACTGATTCGTATTATTAATTTATAGAGTAATTGAATAAGTAGAATGTTTTATATTTAGTTGACATATGTTTATTTGAGGCGACTTTAAAAGTGGTAGCTTTATACTAGTCCTGTTATTTAAAATATATTATTATGAAGTTAATTATTTTTCTTTTTTTCTTTTTTACTTATAGTAGGGTGTGGAAAAAGACAAGATGCATTTAGTTGTGCAAAAGTATTTAATGTAAAAGATGTGAAATATGATAATCTTGTTCTACAGACTTTATTATTAGATAGTATAAATACATCTTCTTTTGGAGAATCATGTATCTCTCCATCGGGTGATATTGTTTTTATTGATAAACACTTTTGTACTGTAACATTTTTTGATACATGTGGCCATCTGAAAAGTACTCATTTAGGATTAGGAGGTGGGCCTTCTGAAACTCAAGTTGGTAGGATTGCTGCGCAAAGTTTTTTACCGACGGGAGAATTATTACTTATGGGGTATAATTTGGACGTACATTTATTTAATCCAAACTTTATGTTGGATAAAGTATTTTTAGTTAATCGAGAAAAACGATCTAATTTGGTTGAATCATCAATGACGTATACTAACCAATATAATGATATGGTTTGTCGTAACTATGGTGATTGTTTTTATATGAATGTATATTCTGAACATCCAGAATTTAATTACTTGGAGGAAACTTAGCAATATTTACAGAGTTGTCGCCATATTTGGGAAATTGATTTTAGAAAAAATATGGATGGGAGATTGTTGGCTAGTGGCTATCCGGATAGTTATTTAAAAGATCTGAATAAGCATGTTGTTTTTCTTGGAACACGTTTTGATATTGATAAACAAGGTAATTTTTATGTTAGTTATGAAGTGGATTCTTTAATATATGTTTATGATTATGACTATAATCCGTTGGCCACTTATGGTTTTCAAGGTAATGAAATGAATCTAGATTATTTATCTATTTATGATTATAAAACATGTCGGAGTAATTATAGAAAGGAGAGACAAACCAAAGGGCATTATTATTGGTTAGAGTTTGTAGACGAGACTCAGACGTTATTTCGCTCTTATCGAAAAACAGGAGAGAATGATGGACTTCAAATATTTAATGAAGGTAAATTAATTGGAGATGTAGAGGTTCCTAAAAATCTTCGTGTGATGGGGTATATTGATCCTTATTATTATTCGTATATAGTGCCAAAACTAGATGAAAATGATGATTCGTTAATTATATATCGTTTTAGATTATGAATATGAGAAGAATAAAAGAATATTTTATCTATTTATTAATAATGTTTATTTCAATAATTAGTATTTTATTTGCATTAACTAAACCGAGTAAGGAGAAACCTATACTACCTATTGATGTAGGACTTAATCATACATTTGATTCAATATCTCAAGTTAAATTCTCTGGAAAAGTTGTGAATTTTGGAGTTGTTCCTGCTGATACAGTATTAAAAGCTAAATTTATATTATATAATGTAGGAAAATATCCTCTTAAGATAGAGGGAGTTAATCCTGATTGTTCGTGTACAGATTACTTTTTGTCAGACGATATTGTGTCTGTGGGTGATTCTACATTACTTGTGTTGATTTATAGTACAAAAGATAAGCTTGGAGAACAAGAGTTGCATACTATAATTAAAATGAATACTACCGAGAAAATGTATAAAGTAACGCTAAAGGCAGATATAGAGTCTTAATTGTATATTTGGAGTGAACTCGATCTAGTGGACTGATTGTAAGTGCTAGAACAGAATTTTGATAATATCAACATCTTATTCCGATTGCTATTCATTAGGAGGGTGTGAATAAATACGGAATAGAAATACAGTGGATATATTGCTGATGAAATGGGCTGTAGTGAAAACGGAAAATATTATACGGAGCAGCTTTGGAAAGCTATTTTCTGATGGAAAGAGGCCTATTTAGTGAAGGCAAAATTGATAAAACAAAAATAGTTTCTTTCTATAAATTTGAAAGTCTATTTTAGGTGTGGTAGTTTATCAGGAATTTATAGAATTACATAAAAGAAGATAAATAGAAGAATGAATAACATAAAAAATGGCTTAATGTTATCCTAAATTCCATGTAGACAATTGAACTTTCACTATTGGGGAACGTTACCAAAATAATTTGTTTTTGTGAAGTCGATCTATTGGGTATTCATCGCAAAGAAGTATAGATTAAATACGCTGGGAACGGATATAATGAAGAAAATATAATAGGCTTGCGTATTCTACTTTCGATAGTGATATTTTGGGACTATTAATGGATGGAAAAAGATGCCACCGTTTTTTTATATATGATTTTAATAACATGAGCAATAAAAGAAAAGATAAAAAAGCGATGAAATGGACCATTTTAGAAGAAAAACAAGGTTGGTCATAAATAGTCAGCAAAATTTGCCTGTTTTTATTCATAAATTTCTTACCTTTATTTTCGAAATTTGGTTTATATGATATAATAAAATAAATAATGATGGAAAAACACAAGTGTAAGTGGGTACTGCTTTGTCTTGCCTTAAGCATTATTACAGCATGTTCCGATAAAAAAGAATCGTCTGAAAATAAGGATAATAAAGAAGATGGTATTTCTACTATTCTCTCCGATGCCCAAAGTGAAGTAACTGTACAAGTCCTGCAGAAGCAAGGTTTTAATCATGAACTTGTAAGTAATGGTAAGGTAAGTTCTCGAGATAAGGCGGAATTACGTTTTGAAAGTAATGAAGTCATTGCACATATTTATGTCAAGAATGGTGATCGGGTACAGAAAGGTCAGAAATTGGCGGAACTGGACAAATTTCGTTTGGAAAATAAGCTATCACAAGCTGAAAATTCACTGATGAAAGCGGAACTTGAGCTGAAAGATGTTCTCATTGGTCAGGGGTATAATGTGGACGAATTGGATAAGGTTCCGGCAGATGTCATGAAGCTGGCTAAAGTAAAGAGTGGATATGACCAGACTAAATCTCAATACGCATTGGCTAAAAGAGAAAATGAACATGCTACATTGGTAGCTCCGTTTGATGGAATGATAGCCAATCTATTTGCCAAACCTTTTAACCTTGCGAATACTTCGGAAACATTTTGTACACTGATTGATACTAAAGGAATGGAAGTAGAGTTTACGGTATTGGAAAGCGAACTTTCTTTGATTCAAAAAGGAGACAAGGTAGTGATTACTCCGTATGCGGGAGGTGGCGCTTTCGAAGGTAGCGTTTCTGAAATCAATCCATTAGTGGATAGCAATGGGATGGTAAAGGTGAAAGCAAGTGTAAATGGTCAAGGCAAACTTTTCAGTGGCATGAATGTTCGTGTAAGTGTTCGCCGTTCTTTAGGTGAGCAGTTGGTAATTCCTAAAACTGCAGTTGTGTTGCGTTCTGGCAGGCAAGTCGTCTTTACTCTGGAGTCAGGACAGGCGAAATGGAATTATGTGGATACCGGACTGGAAAACGCAACAGAATGTATCGTATCCGATCGGTCGCAGAGTGGAGTGACGGACGGGTTGCTGGCAGGAGATACAGTCATTGTTACCGGAAATCTGAATCTGGCGCATGAAGCACCGGTGACTGTGATATGGTAAGATGACGAACCGAGAACGATAAATACTGAAAACATGATAAAATTTCTGATACATCGTCCCATTGCCGTATTGATGGCTTTTACAGCTTGCTTTATTATTGGTTGTGTGACGTATTCTACTTTACCTATATCTCTGTTGCCGGATATCGCCATACCGGAAATTACCGTGCAGGTTTCAGCATCTAACACTTCTGCACGTGAGTTGGAAAACACTTTGGTTAAGCCATTAAGGCAACAGTTACTTCAGGTATCTTCTTTGAAGGATATCCGTAGCGAATCTCGAGATGGTGCCGGCATCATCCGTTTGTCTTATGAATATGGGACTAATACAGATCTTGCTTTTATTGAGGTGAATGAGAAAATCGATGCTGCAATGAATTATCTTCCTAAGGAAGCGGAACGGCCGAAAGTAGTAAAAGCCAGTGCGACGGATATTCCTGTTTTCTATCTGAACCTCACTTTGAAAAATGATAATTCTTATAACCCAACCGACCAACGGGCGTTTCTTCAAATGTGTGAATTTGCTGAAACGGTTATCAAACGCCGTATAGAACAGTTGCCCGAAGTTGCTATGGTCGATGTGACCGGATTGCTTGAACAACAAGTGCAGATTGTTCCTGATCGGGATAAACTTGCTATCATGGATATTTCTATTGAAGATATTGAATCTGCCTTATCTTCCAATAATGTGGAGCCAGGTAGTATGAAGGTGCGTGATGGTTATTATGAATATAACATAAAATTCTCTACGTTGCTTCGTACTTCGGAAGATGTGGAAAATATTTATTTGAAGAAAGGAGATCGAATTATCCAATTGAAAGATTTCTGCCGTATTAATATTATTCCTGTCAAAGAAAAAGGTGTTTCTCTGTCAGACGGGAAGCGTGCGGTGACATTGGCTGTTATCAAACAAGCGGATGAGAATATGGACAAGATGAAGGATGCTTTGGTCAAAACAATGAATAGTTTTAAAAAAATGTATCCGGATATAGAGTTCAGTATTAGCCGTAACCAGACGGAATTGCTGGATTTTACAATTTCCAATCTTCAGCAAAATCTTTCATTAGGTTTTTTATTTATTTGTATTGTCGCTATCCTATTTTTGGGAGATGTGAAATCTCCACTGGTTATCGGAATTAGTATGGTGGTATCTATTGTCATTAGTTTTGTATTCTTTTATCTTTGTGGTATGTCTCTTAATATCATATCACTTGCCGGACTCATTTTGGCACTGGGTATGATGATTGACAGTTCGATTATTGTGACGGAGAATATTTCACAATATCGTGAAAGAGGGTATTCATTGCGTCGCGCTTGTATAGCTGGAACCAGTGAAGTGATAACTCCGATGCTTAGCTCTTCTCTGACTACCATTGCGGTATTTGCACCGTTGATCTTCATGAGCGGCATAGCGGGAGCTATCTTTTTCGATCAGGCTTTTTCGGTAACCGTTGGTTTAATGGTCTCTTATTTTACCGGAATTATGTTGCTTCCGGTGCTCTATATGTTGGTTTATCGCACCAGTATCACTACCCGAAAATGGAAATGGCTTTCTTTTAAGTTTAATAACCCGATTAAAGACCATACTTTAGACCGTTTTTATGACGCTGGTGTGAATTGGGTATTTGAGCATAAGACTTTTAGTGTAATATTTTGTATTGTTTCCATCCCCCTTTGTGTTTTCTTTTTTTTCTTTATTGATAAAGAACGGATGCCTGAAATTGAGCAGACGGAACTGATTGCCCGCATCGACTGGAATGAGAATATCCATGTAGACGAAAATCAGCGTCGTGTAGATGCCTTGTTTGGTGCAGCGGAGGGAAAAGCTACTGAGCATACTGCTTCTATCGGACAGCAGGATTTTATTCTGAAGCGTGACAGAGAACTTTCTTCTTCTGAAGCGGAAGTCTATTTCAAAGCTAAAAATGTAAAAGATATCACTACTCTACAAGAAGAAGTGTATCAAAAGATAAAATCGGATTATCCGTTGGCGGTAGTCTCCTTTTCACCTCCTGAAACTATCTTCGAAAAGTTGTTTGTCACAGGTGAACCGGATGTAGTAGCAGAGTTTTATGCCCGCAACAAAAATCAGGCACCGGAGCCGGGGACGTTGCGCAAGATGGAAAAGAATCTGGCGAAACAAACAGGAGTGGAGCCTACTAATATCGCTTTCGAAAACCAGTTGAATTTGACAATCAGCAAAGAAAAATTATTGCTCTATAAAGTGTCATATAATGAACTTTACCGGGTCTTGAAAACTGCTTTCAGAGAGAATAGTGTCAATATGTTACATTCTTATCAACAATATCTGCCGATTACTATTGCCGGAGAAGAGAAAACGGTAAACGAGGTTTTGCATGAGACGTTGGTGCAAACACAACCGGATTCAAAAGGATATTCTAGCTATATTCCTTTGTGGGAATTGGTGAACGTGACTCCGTCCGAGGATTTAAAAACGATTACTTCTGGTCGTAACGGAGAGTTTGTTCCTTTTGACTTTTACAAGGTGGGAGACGTTAAAACTTTCATGAAAGAGGTTAAGAAAATGGCAGATAAGAGTGGCGAGTGGGACATAGGTTTTTCCGGTGGCATATTTTCTAATCAGAAAATGCTGGATGAACTGGTTGTGATCTTATTTATTTCGCTTCTGTTAATGTATTTTATTCTGGCAGCTCAATTCGAGAGTTTCCTGCAACCATTGCTTGTATTGGCTGAGATTCCTATCGATGTCGCTTTTGCACTATTGTTACTGTGGTTGTGCGGTCATACGCTGAATCTGATGTCCGCTATCGGATTGATTGTGACCTGTGGTATTGTAATCAATGACTCCATTCTGAAGCTGGATGCTATCAATGAGCTACGTAAAGCGGGGGTACCTCTGATTGAAGCGATACATGAGGCAGGGCGCAGACGTTTGCGGCCAATCATTATGACTTCACTGACTACGATTTTTGCTATGGTTCCTTTGCTTTTTTCTTTCGATATGGGTTCGGAATTACAGAAACCTCTTTCTATCGCCATGATCGGAACGATGACTGTAGGAACGGTCGTGAGTCTGTTTATTATTCCTTTGCTATATTGGTTTATTTATCGTAAAAAACAGAATTGAACATGAAGAAAATATATAATTACCTGATAGCTGCAGTTTTCTTTTGTACTCCATTTGTTACTGTAGATGCACAACAATCTGTTGTGTTGGACCTGAACCGTACGATTGAACTGGCAAATGACAGTTCACTGGAAGCCTTTCGCACTCAAAATATGTATTTTTCTGGTTATTGGGAATACCGTACTTATCAAGCAAACCGCTTACCGAGTCTGACAATGAATCTGACTCCTGCTCAATATAACCGGGATATAACGAAACGTTATGATTCGCAATCTAATCTTGACGTATATCGTACTCAACAATCTTATTATGCTTACGGTGGTCTATCTGTGAAACAGAATTTTGATTTGACGGGCGGTACTTTTTATCTGGAATCGAACTTGACGTATATGCGTAACTTCGGAGATAGTAAGACGACCCAATTTACCAGTGTTCCTATCCGAATTGGATATTCACAAAGCTTGCTGGGGTATAATGCCTTTAAATGGGAGCGTAAGATTGAACCGTTGAAATATGAACGTGTGAAAAAAGAGTTTCTCTATAATGTGGAGAAAGTATCTGAGAAAGCTACCTCTTATTTCTTTTCTTTAGCAATGGCACAGGCTGAATATGATCTGGCAAAAGAAAATATGGCTTCCAGCGATACTCTTTATCGCATTGGTGAACAACGGTATAAGATTGCGGCTATCTCTCAGGCTGATTTGCTAACTTTGAAACTTGATCGCGTGAATGCAGAAAATTCATTGAAAAATAAAGCGATCGACCTGAAACGTGCCATGTTTACATTAGCTTCTTTTTTGAATCTGGATAAAAATACGCAAATTAAATTGGAACTTCCATCTCATCTTAATGATTTGCAGATTCCTGTAGATTTAGCGTTGCAATGGGGAAGAAGTAATAATCCGCAACTGCTGGAACTGAAACAGAATATTTTAGAAGCAGAACGAAGTGTGGATAAGACTAAAAAGGAATCACGTTTTAATGCAAGTGTCAATGCTAGTATCGGTTTTAATCAAGTAGCGGAAACTTTTGGTGATGTATATCATAAGCCATGCAACAAGATCTGGTATCTGTAAGTGTTTCTATTCCTTTGATTGACTGGGGAGTGAGAAAAGGAAAATTTAATATGGCACAGAATAATCTGAATGTTGTGAAAATCTCTTCCCGTCAGAATGAGATCAGTATTGAAGAGGAAGTTATCATGACTGTAAATGATTTCAATATTCAGGAACAACTGATTGGCAGTGCAGAAGAGGCATTAGATTTGGCGGTATTGGCATATGATCAGACTCGCCAACGTTTCATAATTGGAAAGGCGGATATTAATAGTCTGACTCTTTCGCAAAACCGTCAGCAACAGGCACAACGTAATTACATTTCTGCATTGCAGGAGTATTGGATGAATTATTATAAGATCCGGCGACTTACTTTGTTTGATTTTGCTACCGGGGTTTCACTTTCCGACCGATTTGATTTTAATGGGGGAAATATAGTTAAATGAACAATGAAGAATTAAGAATGAAGAAGTTACCGGAGAAACATAATGGTCTGAAAGTATCTGCTTTTACACTGATTGTTGCTTTTATTTGTGTGGCATTGGTTGGGCTTACGCTTATTCCGCTGCTTCCGGTGAAGCTGAACCCTTCACGAACTTCACCCGGTTTCTCCGTATCGTTCAATATGTCCGGAGCTTCCTCTCGTGTAGTGGAAATGGAAGCTACCAGTAAACTAGAAGCGATGCTTGCTCGGGTCAGAGGGGTAAAAAGTATATCTTCTACTTCTGGAAACGGGTGGGGAAGAGTGAATGTGGGGCTAGATAAACATACTAATGTAGAAATGGCGCGTTTTGAGGCGTCCACTATTATTCGCCAGACTTGGCCTGAATTACCTAAAGAGGTAAACTATCCTACTATTCAGATGAGTGGTGTGGGAGAGAGGAGCCAGGGACCTTTTATCTCGTTCACTATTAATGCACCTTCTACACCGATTCTTATCCAGCAGTATGCAGATGAGCATATAAAACCGAGATTATCGCAGATAGCCGGGGTCTATAAAGTGAATCTTAATGGAGCTACTCCTATGGAATGGAGGCTGGAGTATGATAGTGAGCAATTACGTAGTTTGGGAGTGTCGGTAGATGATATTCGACAGGCGGTCAGCTTGCATTATCGAAAAGAGTTTATGGGTACCTCGGATGTTGAACATGTTGGTGGAGGAAAAGAATGGATTCGTTTGGCATTAGTTCCGGAAAAAGGTAACCGACTCTTTGATCCTGCGGATATTTCGATAGCGATTAGAGATGGTAAGATGATTGGTTTGAATGAACTGGTAAAAGTCACACGTGAAGAAGAAGAACCACAAAGTTACTATCGTATTAACGGACTGAATTCTATTTATTTATCATTGGTGGCTGAAGAGACGGCTAACCAGTTGGAATTGAGTAAACAGGTAGAGGCGGTTATGGAAGAGATTCATGAATTTCTTCCGCCGGGTATGAGATACACATGAGTTATAATGCAACGGAATATATTAAGGAAGAATTGAGTAAAATTTATTTGCGTACTGGAATGACGGTGCTTATTCTTCTCTTTTTTGTACTGTTGATTACTTGGCGACCTAAATATTTGTTTCTGATCGTTGTAAGTCTGACTGTTAATATGGCAATCGCTGTAATTTTCTATTATCTGTTCGGGTTGGAGATGCAACTTTATTCGCTGGCAGGTATCACCATTTCTTTGAATCTGGTGATTGACAATACGATTGTGATGAGCGATCACTATCTACGACACAGGAATTTAAAAGCTTTCTTGTCTGTGTTGGCTGCTACTCTGACTACTATGGGTGCTTTAGTTGTTATCTTCTTTCTTGATGAAAAAATACGTCTGAATCTACAGGATTTTGCAGCAGTGGTTATTATTAATCTGGGGGTATCTTTATTAATCGCTTTATTCTTTGTTCCTTCTTTAATAGAGAAGATTGGGCTGAAAAGAAAAGGTAGAAAAAAAGAGATCGGGGGCAGATGGCAGAGATTAATGAACCGTAACTGGTTACGAAGTCTCAGACGGATAATGAAACGGATACCTGTTTATTTCTCTCGTTTTTATATGTGGCTCATACGGATTCTTTGCCGTTGGCGTGTTGCAGTCTGTCTGTTGCTTATGTTTGCGTTCGGATTTCCGGTATTTTTGCTTCCCGAACACATGAAAGGAGAAGATAAGGTGGCTGATTTCTACAATCGGACGATAGGAACACCCACTTATAAAGAGAAGGTGAAACCTATAGTAGATAAAGTATTGGGTGGCAGCTTACGGCTGTTTGTTCAGAAAGTATATGAAGGTAGTTACTTTACCCGCAATGATGAGGTGGTGCTATATGCTAATGCAACTTTGCCAAATGGAAGTACATTAGAACAAATGAATACATTGATAAAGCGTATGGAAGCTTATCTGAGTAATTTTAATGAAATTAAGCAGTTTCATACCTCTGTACATAATGCCCGACGGGCTTCTATCAGTGTTAATTTTACGAAGGAACATCAACATAGTGGTTTTCCTTATACATTAAAAGCGAATATCATCGGTAAAGCACTCCAATTGGGAGGTGGTAGCTGGAATGTGTATGGCCTCCAAGATCAGGGCTTTAGTAATGATGTACGTGAAAATGCCGGTTCATTCCGAATAAAAATGTATGGTTATAATTATGACGAACTTTACTTTTGGGCAGAAAAAATGAAAGAAAAATTATTATCCCACCGCCGTATAAAGGAAGTCACTATTGGTTCTGCATTTTCTAATTGGAAAGACGACTATAAGGAGTTCTATTTTGACTTGGATAAAAAGAGAATGGCAGAAGAAGGAGTAAACGCTCAGACTCTTTTTGCAGCTATTCGTCCTCTTTATGGTCGTAATATGGAGATTGGCTCGGTCTTGACACAAGATGGAGTAGAAAAAATCAAATTATCTTCTCGTCAGTCAGAAGAGCGAGATGTTTGGGCGATGCAATATTTTCCGGTTCGTGCCGGACGCCGGGATTATAAATTATCTGACCTGGCAAGGGTTGAGAAAGCAGATGCCGCAGGAAGTGGCCAAAGAGAACCAACAATATCGTTTGTGCCTGCAATATGAATATATTGGTGCTTCTGAGCAAGGATACAGAATATTAGATAAAGATTTGGAGGAATTTAAAGAAATTCTTCCCATGGGGTATTCTGCTAAGTCAGAAAGACCAAATTGGTCTTGGGGATCGAGTGGGGTAAATAAGCAATACCGTTTATTACTAATTGTGGTTGCCATTATTTTTATGATTACCAGTATTTTGTTTAATTCATTGAAACAACCCTTAGCCATTATTTTTGTGATTCCGGTTTCTTATATTGGGGTATTCCTCACTTTTTATTGGTTTAAGTTGAATTTTGACCAGGGAGGTTTTGCCTCATTTGTGTTGCTTTGCGGTATTACGGTGAATGCGAGTATTTATATTTTGAATGAGTATAATGCACTGCGACGACGTTTCCCACATCTTTCTTCACTTCGTGCCTATGTGAAGGCTTGGAATATTAAAATTATCCCTATTTTCCTGACAGTTATTTCTACTATTCTAGGATTTATTCCTTTTATGGTAGGGACTGAAAAAGAGGGATTCTGGTTTCCGCTGGCGGCAGGAACGATCGGAGGATTGATTATGTCAATGATTGGTGTTTTCATCTTGTTGCCGGTACTTGCGTTAAAAAAGAAAGATATTATAAATAGAAGATGAAGGTATAACTTATTCAAATAGTTTTAAATACATTGGTTTGTAATAATGGGTATATATACTTTAATTGATGACAAATTGAAATTTAGGTTATTGTTTGATGTATATATTTATGTGTTATGAAAAAATGGTTTTCTTTGCATATATGAGTATTTTGTTGTGTTATGTGTTAGAAGCATGGCATAGGATAACTCCCTTTTGCAATTTTCTTTCAAATCCTTCACTACCAACCAAAAAATCTTATTAACTTTGCGAATCTTTTTGAGAAACAATAAAAACTTAATTATATGAATATCTCTTATAACTGGCTGAAAGAGTATGTCAATTTCGACCTGACGCCTGATGAAACGGCTGCTGCGCTTACTTCTATCGGCTTGGAAACAGGTGGGGTGGAAGAAGTACAAACTATTAAAGGTGGTTTGGAAGGACTAGTGATCGGTGAAGTGTTGACATGTGTTGAACATCCTAATTCAGACCATTTGCACGTCACTACTGTCAATCTGGGAGACGGTGAACCGGTTCAGATTGTTTGCGGTGCTCCCAATGTAGCTGCCGGACAGAAAGTTGTGGTTGCTACTTTAGGTACAAAGCTTTATGATGGTGATGAATGTTTTACGATTAAGAAATCAAAAATTCGCGGTGTAGAATCTATTGGTATGATTTGTGCGGAAGATGAGATTGGTATTGGAACCGATCACGCAGGAATTATTGTATTGCCAGCTGAAGCTATTCCGGGTACACTTGCTAAGGATTATTATAATATTAAAAGTGATTATGTACTTGAAGTAGATATTACTCCCAATCGTGCTGATGCGTGTTCACATTATGGTGTAGCTCGAGACTTGTATGCTTTTCTTGTTCAGAATGGTAAACAAGTTACTCTGCAACGTCCGTCGGTTGATGCTTTCAAAGTGGATAACCATGACTTGGATATTGAGGTGAAAGTAGAGAATAGTGAAGCATGTCCTCATTATGCAGGAGTGACTGTGAAAGGTGTGACAGTAAAGGAAAGTCCGGAATGGTTGCAAAATAAACTCCGCCTTATTGGTCTGCGTCCTATTAATAATGTGGTAGATATTACTAATTATATTGTTCATGCTTTTGGTCAACCATTACACTGTTTTGACGCCGGAAAGATTAAAGGCAATGAAGTCATTGTAAAGACAATGCCTAAAGCTACTCCATTCGTAACATTGGACGAAGTAGAACGTAAGCTGAACGAACGTGATTTGATGATCTGTAATAAGGAAGAAGCCATGTGCATAGCCGGTGTTTTCGGTGGGCTTGATTCTGGTTCTACAGAAACAACTACTGACGTATTTATCGAAAGTGCTTATTTCCATCCAACATGGGTACGTAAAACAGCTCGTCGTCATGGTTTAAATACAGATGCGTCTTTCCGTTTTGAACGTGGTATTGATCCGAATAGTGTTATTTACTGTTTGAAGTTAGCTGCTTTGATGGTAAAAGAGTTAGCTGGTGGTACAATTTCTTCTGAAATTAAAGATGTATGCGCTGTTCCTGCTCAGGACTTTGTAGTAGAACTTGCTTATGAAAAAGTACATTCATTGATTGGTAAAGTGATTCCAGTAGAGACAATCAAAAGTATTGTGACTAGCTTGGAAATGAGAATAACCAATGAAACTGCTAAAGGACTAACTCTGGCTGTGCCTCCTTATCGTGTGGATGTACAACGTGATTGCGACGTGATAGAAGATATTCTTCGTATTTACGGATATAATAATGTAGAGATTCCAACTACATTGAAGTCTAGTCTTACCACAAAAGGAGAGCATGATAAGTCAAATAAATTGCAGAACCTGATTGCTGAACAGTTAGTTGGATGCGGATTTAATGAAATACTGAATAACTCGTTGACTCATGCTGCCTATTATGATGGACTGGAAACTTATCCTTCCAATCATCTGGTCATGTTGATGAATCCGTTGAGTGCAGATCTGAATGGTATGCGTCAAACATTATTGTTTGGTGGATTGGAAAGTATTGCTCATAATGCTAATCGTAAGAATGCTGATTTGAAATTCTTTGAATTTGGTAATTGTTATCATTTCGATGCGGACAAGAGGAATCCGGAAAAAGTATTAGCTGCGTATTCAGAAGAGTATCATTTGGGATTATGGGTTACAGGAAAGAAGGTTTCAAATTCATGGGTACATCCAGATGAAAATTCATCTGTATTTGAGTTGAAAGCTTATGTTGAAAATATACTGAAACGTTTGGGATTAGATTTACACAATTTGGTAGTCGGTAATTTGACAGATGATATTTATGCTACTGCACTTTCTGTAAATACCAAAGGGGGAAAACGTCTTGCTTCTTTCGGTATCATTACTAAGAAATTGTTGAAAGCATTTGATATTGACAATGAGGTGTATTATGCTGATCTGAATTGGAGTGAATTATTGAAGGCGATCCGTTCGGTGAAAGTCAGCTATAAAGAGATCTCTAAGTTCCCAGTTGTGAAACGTGATCTGGCATTGTTGATTGACAAGAATATACAGTTTGCTGAAATCGAAAAGATAGCTTATGAGACAGAGAAGAAGCTGTTGAAAGAAGTAGAACTCTTTGACGTATATGAAGGTAAGAATCTGGAAGCTGGTAAGAAATCGTATGCAGTCAGCTTCTTACTTCAAGATGAAAGCCAGACTTTGAACGACAAGATGATCGATAAGATTATGTCGAAACTGGTGAAGAATCTGGAAAATAAATTGGATGCAAAATTAAGATAATACTAAAATAAATCATATAATAAAAATATAAACCAATGGGAAGAGCATTTGAATATAGAAAAGCCGCTAAGCTGAAAAGATGGGGCCATATGGCTCGTACATTTACGAAAATAGGTAAACAGATTGCTATTGCTGTAAAAGCTAGTGGTCCAGATCCGGAAAACAATCCTACTCTGCGTGCAATTATTGCGAATGCAAAACGTGAGAATATGCCGAAAGATAATATCGATCGTGCTATTAAGAATGCAATGGGTAAAGATCAGAGTGACTACAAGGGTATGACTTATGAAGGATATGGTCCTCATGGAGTTGCTGTATTTGTGGATACATTGACCGATAATGCTACACGTACGGTAGCTGATGTTCGTTCTGTTTTCAATAAGTTTGGCGGTAATCTGGGTACAATGGGCTCTTTGGCATTTTTGTTCGATCATAAATGTATGTTTACTTTCAAAAAGAAGGATGGAGTAGATATGGAAGAGCTAATTCTTGATCTGATTGATTATGATGTGGAAGATGAGTACGAAGAAGATGAAGAAGAAGGAACAATTACTATTTACGGAGACCCTAAAAGCTATGCTGCTATTCAGAAACATCTGGAGGAAAGTGGTTTCGAAGATGTCGGTGGAGATTTTACTTATATTCCGAATGACTTGAAGGATGTAACTCCCGAACAACGCGAGACTTTGGATAAAATGGTGGAACGTCTGGAAGAATTTGATGACGTACAAACTGTTTATACTAATATGCGTCCGGAAGAAGGGGAAGAATAAACAGGTTATGGAATATGTATATAAAACAAAAGGTACATGCAGCACAAACATCGAACTGAATGTGGAAGATGGTATTGTGAAAGAGGTAGCCTTTTGGGGTGGATGCAACGGTAATCTTCAGGGAATTTCTCGACTAATAAGAGGTATGAAAGTTGAGGATGTTATTCAGAAACTGGAAGGGGTACGTTGTGGAAGTAAAACAACTTCGTGTCCCGATCAATTGTGTCATGCATTGCATGAGATGGGATATTGATTGACTGTTTGTCCCCCTGTTTAAGAATATTTAGGTACGGATTACACAGAATTTTACGGTCTTAATTAATATAAGAACCGTGTTCTTTGTGTAATCCGTACTTTTTTGTTTGTTGTCCATTTCCTATTTGTAGGTATTTTGAACCAAAAGTGATTCTTACTCGTTATCTATAAGTACATTTGTATTCAATAAACTATTATGCAATAATGAAAAATATCTTTCGAGACTTAAAACGTAAAGATCATAAACGATATTTAGGTGGATTGGATCTTTTTAAATATATCGGTCCCGGACTTTTGGTCACTGTAGGATTTATTGATCCGGGTAACTGGGCTTCTAATTTTGCCGCAGGTTCAGAATTTGGTTATTCGTTGCTTTGGGTAGTAACTTTATCTACTATCATGTTGATTATTCTTCAGCATAATGTAGCCCACTTGGGCATTGTTACCGGACTCTGTCTTTCGGAGGCAGCAACTAAGTATACACCCAAATGGGTATCCCGCCCGATACTTGGTACTGCGGTACTGGCATCTATATCTACTTCTTTGGCTGAGATTTTAGGAGGGGCTATCGCCCTCGAAATGCTATTTGATATTCCAATTATTTGGGGAGCAGTATTAACAAATCTGTTTGTTTCTATTATGCTTTTTACGAACTCATATAAAAAGATCGAACGTTCGATTATAGCATTTGTTTCTGTGATCGGACTATCGTTTATTTATGAGCTGTTTTTAGTAAAAATAGACTGGCCGATGGCAGTGGAGGGTTGGGTAACTCCGTCTTTTCCGAAAGGAAGTCTGTTGATTATCATGAGTGTGCTGGGAGCTGTGGTCATGCCTCATAATCTTTTCTTGCATTCGGAAGTAATACAAAGTCATGAATATAATAAGCAGGATGATTCTTCTATTAAAAAGGTGCTGAAATATGAACTATTCGACACACTCTTTTCGATGATAGTGGGCTGGGCTATTAATAGTGCTATGATTTTATTAGCGGCTGCCACTTTTTTTAAAAGTAGCATTCAGGTGGAAGAACTGCAACAGGCTAAATCTTTACTTGAACCATTATTAGGTAGTAATGCCGCAGTTGTGTTTGCATTAGCTCTTTTGATGGCAGGTATTTCATCCACTATAACAAGTGGAATGGCGGCAGGATCTATTTTTGCTGGTATTTTTGGTGAATCTTATCATATCAAAGACAGTCATTCACAAGTGGGAGTTCTTTTATCTTTAGGTATTGCTTTGCTGTTGATTTTCTTTATTGGAGATCCCTTCAAAGGATTAATCATTTCGCAAATGGTGCTTAGTATACAATTACCTTTTACTGTATTTTTACAGGTTGGATTGACATCTTCCCGGAAAGTAATGGGCAACTATGTGAATAGTCGTTGGAGTACTTTTGTGCTTTATACTATTGCGGTAATTGTTACAATATTGAATATCATGCTGTTATTTTCATAAAACGGACATAAATAAAAGATGATGAAGATTATTACGTATAATGTGAACGGGCTTCGTGCTGCTGTTTCGAAAGGTTTACCGGAATGGTTGGCAGAAGAGAATCCAGATGTTATTTGTCTGCAAGAGACAAAACTACAGCCGGACCAGTATCCGAGTGAAATTTTTGATGCATTAGGATATAAATCTTATTTGTATTCCGCACAGAAAAAAGGATATAGTGGTGTAGCTATTCTTACAAAGCAGGAGCCGGATCATGTTGAATATGGTATGGGAATCGAGGCTTATGATAACGAAGGACGATTTATCCGTGCGGATTTTGGAGATTTGTCAGTAGTTAGCGTTTATCATCCTTCAGGAACAAGTGGGGACGAACGGCAAGCTTTCAAAATGGTTTGGCTAGAAGACTTTCAGAAGTATGTATTGGAATTACAGAAATCCCGCTCCAACCTAGTTCTTTGTGGTGATTATAATATTTGTCATGAACCAATTGATATTCATGATCCAATTCGGAATGCAACTAATAGCGGTTTCCTCCCTGAGGAACGGGAGTGGATGACACGTTTTCTTTCAACAGGTTTTATAGACTCTTTTCGTTTACTTTATCCTGAAAAACAGGAGTATACTTGGTGGAGTTACCGTTTTAACTCACGTGCCAAAAATAAAGGTTGGAGAATTGACTATTGCATGGTTAGTGAGCCGTTAGGTGCGATGTTGAAAAGTGCGTGTATTTTAAATGGAGCAGTACATTCTGACCATTGCCCAATGACGCTTGAAATAGAACGTTGAATAGAAATTATAAGATAGTAATACTTAATTTGCGGCTGTCTCCTCCATTACGAAATTCGCAGAGGTAGACTCCTTGCCACGTTCCCAAATTTAGCCGATGATTTTTGATAGGTATAGTGATGGAACTTCCAATTAGAGAGGCCTTTAAATGCGCGCTCATATCGTCTGGACCTTCATCGCTGTGGATAAAGTAGGGAGCGCCATCCGGTACCAGTTTGTTGAAGAAAGTCTGGAGATCTTGTCGAACATCTGGATCTGCATTTTCGTTGACTGTTAGTCCGGCAGAGGTATGCTTGATAAATACTACGAGTAAACCGCTTTTTGGTAAAGCGGGGAGTTGAGCGATTATATCGCTCGTAATCAAGTGAAATCCGCGTGGATAATGAGGTAACTGAATATCGAATGTTGTAGCCATCATTTCTTTAATTTATAAAACTGTTACAAAGATACTTTTTTATACCTTTGCATAAAAATAAAAAAAATAGAAATGGAAGATAGAATACAAAAGGCTGTGGAGCTTTTTAAAAGTGGGTATAATTGTTCGCAATCTGTTGTAGCTGCTTTTGCCGATATGTATGGTTTTACCCAGGAACAGGCGTTACGTATGGCTGCTTCTTTTGGCGGAGGAATTGGAAGAATGAGGGAAACCTGTGGAGCTGCATGCGGGCTATTTCTGGTGGCAGGATTGGAAACAGGTGCTACGGAAGCAACAGATCGTGAAGGAAAAGCGGCAAATTATGCTGTAGTACAGGAGTTAGCAGCTGAATTTAAGAAACGTAATGGATCACTAATTTGTGGAGAGTTGCTAGGATTGAAGAAGAAAGAACCTATTGTATCTACTCCTGAAGAACGCACTACTCAATACTATACAAAGCGTCCATGCGCAAAAATGGTAGAAGAAGCTGCTAGAATTTGGGTAGAGTACCTTAAAATCCACCCCAAATAAGGATAGTAAAGCTGTTTTTATTACAAAAATAACAAAAAAACAGTATATAAAGTGTTATATAACATAAAAATAACTATCTTTGTTGCCGATATAAAATCTGATAGTTCTTTTGAATTGTTGATTTAATAGCATGTATAACTAAAATTTTCAAAGCAAATGTTGAAAGAAAAAGCAGGTGAAATTGCAGGTAATATCTGGAATGTACTGAATGGAACAGAAGGAATGACTGCCAAACAGTTGAAAAAGGCAACGAAATTGGTTGATAAAGACTTGTTCCTTGGCCTTGGCTGGTTATTAAGAGAAGACAAACTTTCTGTAGAGGAAGTTGAAGGTGAACTTTTCATCAAATTGATCTAAGCGAGTATCTCACTTATGCAATAAAAAATGCGTTGATACATTGTTATAATGTTATCAACGCATTTTTTATATTCCATCATTTACGTATCTTTGCACACCGAAAAAGATAAAATAAATTAGAATTCCGTATGAAGAAAATACGAAACTTTTGCATTATTGCTCATATAGACCATGGTAAATCGACTTTAGCAGACCGCTTGCTAGAATTTACTAATACAATTCAGGTAACAACCGGGCAGATGCTTGATGATATGGACTTGGAGAAAGAAAGAGGTATCACGATCAAGAGTCATGCTATTCAAATGGAATATACCTATAAAGGTGAAAAGTATATCCTTAATCTGATTGACACTCCAGGACATGTGGACTTTTCGTATGAAGTATCTCGTTCCATTGCTGCTTGTGAAGGTGCGTTACTGATTGTAGATGCTTCGCAGGGTGTACAGGCACAGACTATCTCTAATCTGTATATGGCTATAGAACATGATCTTGAAATAATTCCTATTATTAATAAATGCGATATGGCAAGTGCCATGCCCGAAGAAGTGGAAGACGAAATTGTCGAACTGTTGGGATGTAAGCGGGAAGAAATTATTCGTGCATCCGGAAAAACGGGGATGGGAGTTGAAGAAATCTTGACGGCCGTAATCGAACGTATTCCTCATCCTGAAGGAGATGAAGAAGCTCCGTTACAAGCATTGATTTTCGACTCTGTATTTAATTCTTTCCGTGGGATTATTGCCTATTTTAAAATTGAGAACGGAGTAATACGTGCGGGGGACAAAGTGAAGTTTTTCAATACTGGTAAGGAGTATGAGGCAGATGAAGTAGGGGTACTGAAGATGGAGATGGTTCCACGTAAGGAGCTTCGTACAGGTGATGTGGGATATATCATTTCTGGAATCAAGACTTCGAAGGAAGTGAAAGTAGGAGATACTATTACACATGTAGCTCGTCCTTGCAGCAAAGCTATTGCAGGCTTTGAAGAGGTGAAGCCTATGGTATTTGCCGGGGTATATCCGATTGAAGCCGAAGAGTTCGAAGACTTGCGTGCTTCGTTAGAGAAATTACAATTGAACGACGCTTCTTTAACTTTCCAACCGGAATCGTCATTGGCTTTAGGTTTTGGTTTCCGTTGCGGTTTCTTGGGATTGCTCCATATGGAGATTGTGCAGGAACGTCTCGATCGTGAGTTCAATATGAATGTGATTACGACGGTTCCGAACGTTTCTTATATGATTTATGATAAGCAGGGAGAAGTAAAGGAAGTGCACAATCCCGGAGGTATGCCCGATCCGACTTTAATTGATCATATTGAAGAACCATATATCAAAGCTTCTATTATAACGACTACAGATTATATCGGTCCTATTATGACGCTTTGTTTGGGTAAGCGTGGTGAGTTAATCAAACAAGAATATATTTCGGGCAATCGGGTAGAAATATTTTATAATATGCCTTTGGGAGAAATCGTTATTGATTTCTATGATCGACTTAAGAGTATTTCAAAAGGATATGCTTCATTTGATTATCATCCGGATGGTTTCCGTCCTTCAAAACTTGTAAAACTGGATATCATGCTGAATGGTGAGCCAGTGGATGCGCTTTCTACATTGATCCATTTTGATAATGCGTATGATATGGGTCGCCGGATGTGTGAGAAATTGAAAGAGTTGATTCCTCGTCAGCAGTTTGAAATAGCAATTCAAGCGGCTATTGGTGCTAAGATTATAGCACGTGAGACGATAAAGGCTGTCCGTAAGGACGTAACGGCAAAATGTTATGGTGGTGACGTAAGCCGTAAGCGAAAGTTGCTTGAAAAGCAGAAAAAAGGAAAGAAACGAATGAAACAAATTGGTAACGTGGAGGTGCCTCAGAAAGCCTTCCTCGCTGTACTGAAGCTGGATTAAGATACTGCCGCAAGATGATTTTTCAGAGTCTTTTTCTGAACAAATCGTTTTGCGGTTAGTTTTTTATATACCAGGTGATTGCTCTCTGTCTACAGAGCTTTCCCGGGCAATCACTAAGATTAAAAATATATTTATAAATATGAGAAAAGTTCTGTCTTTTTCGGGTTTCCTGATATTGGGACTCGTCATTTCACAATTTCTGCCTATGTTGGCAGGTAATAGTTATGGAACCGTCAAGCAAGTAGCGAATGTGCTACTCTATGTATGTCTTAGTTTTATAATGATTAATGTAGGTCGGGAGTTTGTTCTCGACAAGTCCCATTGGAAAAGTTATGCGCAGGATTATTTTATAGCGATGGCTACTGCTGCTTTGCCTTGGTTTATGATTGCAATCTATTACGTTTTCGTATTGCTTCCACCCGAATATTGGAATAGTTGGGAGGCTTGGAAAGAAAATCTATTGCTTAGCCGTTTTGCTGCACCTACATCGGCAGGTATTTTGTTTACTATGTTGGCCGCTATCGGGTTAAAGTCAAGTTGGATTTATAAGAAAATTCAAGTGCTGGCTATTTTTGATGACTTGGATACTATTATTTTAATGATTCCGCTTCAGATTATGATGATCGGATTGCGTTGGCAGTTGATTATTGTAGTAGTGATTGTATTTTGGCTTTTGGCAATTGGTTGGAGACAGTTGAATAAATATGATTGGCGTCAGGACTGGAAGGCAATTCTCTTTTATTCGATACTTATTTTTCTGGCTACACAGTTACTTTATCTTGGTAGTAAGCAACTATACGGTGAAGAAGGAAGCATTCATATTGAGGTGTTATTACCGGCGTTTGTATTGGGTATGATTATGAAGCATAGGGAACATGATACTTCTGTAGAGAGGAAAGTATCTTCTGGAGTTTCTTTCTTTTTTATGTTTTTGGTAGGAATGAGTATGCCTCATTTTATTGGAGTAAACTTTGCAGAAACACATACTAGTACTTATTCGGTTACTGGTTCACAGGAAATGATGTCATGGGGAATGATTTTGTTTCATGTAGTGATCGTATCCTTCCTTTCTAATATGGGAAAACTTTGCCCGATGTTCTTCTATCGTGGCCGTAAATTGAGTGAAAGACTTGCACTGTCTATTGGTATGTTTACTCGTGGTGAAGTTGGAGCTGGGATTATATTTATCGCTTTAGGATATAATTTAGGTGGTCCAGCATTGGTTATTTCAGTTCTAACTTTGGTACTCAATTTAATTTTGACAGGAATATTCGTTCTTTGGGTGAAGAAACTTGCTTTAAGGAGTTATTCTAATTAAAAAAAACGGTCATTGTAAATAATTGCTTTTTCAATTGTTGAGTAGTCTTGTATAACGAAAAATTCTTTAGAAAAAGGTATAAAAATGAATAAAAGAAAACGAGACTGTCCCGCAAAAATGCACCTCAAAAGTTGTTATTTAAATTTAAGGTGCATTTCAAAAGATGAGTTCTGTCTCGTTTAGTTTATAATTTCCTATTTAAGAAGCGTTTAGCTAAATATCTTCTTATTGGTTCATCATATAGTTTCAAGCATAGATAAGCTAATAATATATTCCATGTGTAAACACACGATGCAACTTGCCAAGTCTCTTCGAGGGTGAAAAGTTGATTTTTGATCAACCATGCATAGAATAAATACATAAATGGATAATGTATCACATAGATTGGATATGATAGGTCTCCCAGAAACTTACATATCTTAGTTGATTTCTTGTCTGTGGTAGTGCCCGACGCTCCCAGCCAGAGAAGAATAGGGAAAGCTATGATAATGCAAAATGCTTCATAAATCCCATTTGTACAAATAGGATCTGTACCTTCCAAATAAGGTACTGCGAATAAAAGAATTAATATAATTGTACATATCCAAAAAGCGCCTCTTATTTTGATAGCCTTGAATTTACGTGATAAGAGCATCCCCATAGAGAAAGGGAAAAGCATTCTCAATAATCCACCTACAAAGTTTATACCGTCCAAAGTCCAACCTACTCCTATGTTTCCATAACCTGAGATATCAAGGATCGCGAATAATGCTAATGCTATCCCTAATAATACTACCAGTGCAGTAAGTGCCTTGTTTGACAAGCGACGAATAAATATAGCATAAAGAATATTTCCTATGTATTCAAAGAACAACGACCAACAAGGTCCGTTTAATGGGAACATTTCACCATTGCCACGGACTTCATAACCTACACCAGGCATCGCAGGAATGAAACATATGGTACAAAGGAGAGATAACATGATCATTGATATGTCAATATGTGTTCCGTCCCATTGCACGCAACCCTGAATATAGAATGTAATAGCCCCTAGAACAGCCCCCATCACTACCATAGGATGAAGACGTATCAAACGGCGTTTAAAAAAATCTTTCATTGTAAAATTTTTCCCCCAGCGATCGTCATATGCGTAACCGATAACAAAGCCTGAAAGGATGAAGAAAAAATCCACTGCTAAATATCCGTGATTGAAGCCTTCAATAGTACCACTACCACTGGCAAAAGCGTAACCTTCGAATATATGGTACCATATAACCATAAGTGCGGCTACACCACGAAGTCCGTCTAGAAGATCATAATGCGGCTTGGTGTCTGTAAAAGCTGCTGAAGAAATGCTTGACATTTGTTTTTTGTTATTTTAGTTAATATTTTCAGATGAGATGGCAAAGATACGGCTTCCAAAATGAAGTTTTTTTGCTTGAAAGCAAAAAGACCAATAAAATCTATTTTTGGGCACGTACCCGGCTGAGTGTATAAATAGAAATACCTAAGAAAGCCGCTACATATTTCAGCTTCACTCGATTTACCAGCCCGGGGTAGCGCCGATTAAACTGTTCATATCGTTCTTTAGGTGAAAGTTGGAGTCTTTCTACAAACATGTGACTGAGTTCCTTATTTACGTTCTGATGCAGTATTCTACCCCAGTTGGCTATATCAATATATGTTTCGTAAAGAACATTCAGCTTGTCTATATGGATGACATAGATTTTACAATCCGAAAGAGTTTCAATACTCTCTACTGACGGCTGTTTGTAATATAATGAATCCATACCGAAAGTAATGTCACCCTCTTGACTGAACCAAGTAGTGGTGTCTTGTCCATTATGATGAAAAACAGAACGAGTAACTCCTTCTTCAATGAAATAAACCAGTTGGTCTGTTACTCCCGATTGTACTATATAAGTGTTTTTGGGGTAATACTTTATCTGCATGTTCGTTTGCAATACCTGAAGTGCTTCGTCGGAAACCGGGTAAACTTGTCTGATTTTGTCGATGATATTTTTCATTGAGGGGGATTTCGTTATTCTACTTGCAAACTTACGTAATTTTATTAATTCCTAAAAATTATCTATTTTAAATCCATAGATATATTAAGGTGCGAACCGTTGATACAGAATAAAAGCTCAATGGATAGAAAAACGATCTCCCAAAAAGTAGGTACGGAATATAAATAACAGACCACAAAGTTGCCCTAATTTTGTTATTATAATAAGGTGAGATAAATATCTACTAATAACAATAGTTAAATAACTACTTGTTTTAGTAGAATAACTGCTTTTATTAGTTGATTGTTTAAATATAAGTATTATATTTGCACTGTAGTACTAAATAATAGCATAAAAGAAATGAAACGATTAACAGTAAAAGAGGAAGAGATTATGCGAATGTTTTGGGAGAATGGGCCTATGTTTGTTCGTGAACTATTAGCATATTATGATGAGCCTAAACCGCACTATAATACGGTTTCTACGCTTGTGAGAGGTTTAGAAGAGAAAGGATTTGTAGGATATAAGCCTTATGGAAATACTTATCAATATTATACACTTATTTCAGAGAAGGAGTATAAAAGTTCTGCTTTGAAAGATGTTATTTCACAGTATTATAATAACTCCTATGTTAATGTTGTGTCTTCATTTATCGAAGAAGAAGGTATGTCTGTTGATGAATTGAAAGCATTGATAGATAGTATTGAAAGAGGACGTACTAATAAATAGTCTTTTACTTTTTAGGCTAATATATCTTAGAAGACATTCAATTTTAAATAAGTTGATACAATGGGAGAGTTTTTGTTCTATTTACTGAAATCCGGATGTTTCCTGACCGTCTTTTATCTGCTTTTTAAGTTATTAATGAGTGGGACTACATTTTTTCGTTTTAACCGAGTGGTATTGATAGTCGGGATATTAGGATGTACTTTATTACCTTTGATAGAGTTTACTACTGTGGAGGAAACTCTTTTCACTGCTCCTTTGCGGACTATTCAAGAGGCTTTAGGTGATGAACAAAATATGGTGTATTTGGATGGGGTGAATTGGGATATACAGTTGGATAAAAATGGAAATGAACAGTCCACGAATTGGTGTCCTGTTATTTTGGGGATTATTTATATTGTGGGCGCTTTATTTACTTTATGTTGGTTGGTGGTTTCTCATTTTAGGATGCTTCAGTTAATCCGAACGGGAGAAATGCATCAATGTGGTAAATACAAATTAATGGTTGTTTCACAATCGGTTTCATCTTTTTGCTGGGGAAAATATATTGTTGTTTCTGCTTTAGATTATTCCCGGCAAGTAAACGAAATATTACTTCATGAGACGATGCATTTACGTTATCGTCATACGCTTGATTTATTACTTATGCAGTTCTTTTTGGCGTTTTTCTGGTTTAATCCGGTGATTTGGTTGCTGAAACGTGAACTACAAGAAGTGCATGAATTTGAAGCGGATAATGGAGTGCTCAATACAGGCATCGATGCAACAAGATATCAACTTTTATTGGTGAAGAAAGCTGTTGGTACAAGGCTCTACTCTATGGCTAACGGCTTTAATCACTCTAAACTTAAAAAACGTATTACTATGATGTTAAAAGAAAGAACAAACCGTTGGGCAAGGTTGAAATTATTACTTATTGTGCCCGTAATGGCCGGGACGCTTTATGCGTTTGCACAGCCGGAAGTAAAAGCGACTTTAGCGCCTATTGTGGAAGAAGTCACTCAGCAAGGACAGGAAGATTCTTATTGGGAACTGGTAAATTTCTTTAGTAATGAGGATCGTGCTTATCAAAGTCAATTGAAAGGTAAGAAGGGATCTCCTTTGCATACTAATTATCTTTTTGTAAATAGAAAGAATCGAATTATGTTCAATACGGATATATTAGAACAAAAGGATTTGCAAAAGGCATTAGAAGAAAAACTTTATAATTCTTGGAAAAAGAATCCCCAAAATGCAGAACTTATATTATATCAGTTTGATTGGAATGCTAATGAAGGTTCAATAAAAAATATTTTTCAAAGCATAAAGAATGCGTATGTTAATATTCGAGCAAGAATAGCATTAGAATCTTCGAATAATAGTAAGGATTATTTAGACTCTGTATTTCCGATTCTTGTAAGGCAAGGAGCAGTCTCTAAAAAATATGGGATTATATATGATTCTGAAAAAGAAGAAAAACAGGAACCTGCTGAAGTGATAACTGAAGCAACTCTTACTCTATATGGATCTTCTGGCGGAACCAAGACGGAATTGAAAAATTTTACCTTGGAGGAATTAAAGAAGGAAATAATAGATCTCAAAACAACATTAAAAGATTCAAGTGAAATAACAATTGGTCTGAAAGTAAATAAGGATTGTGCTATAGGTGTTGTCGAAGATATAAAACAAATACTTAGAAGTTGTAATGTATTAAAGGTTAATTATTGGATTCAAAGATAAATGTAGAGGACTGCAATAATTTTATAGATTATTGATATGTAACTTCTAATATACAGATGAGCGCAGATTATCGCAATTTGAATGTTTATTTTACATGGGAATTGCGTTAATCTGGCGTTTTATTAGTCAATTTTTAGTTTTTGTTTTACGAGTTATTTATGAGGATTTCTCTCTATATGTAAAGTGGAATCAAGTAATTAGAATAATTTAGTGGAAAGATTAATCTATTAAATCATCTTCTCCATCATCAATAGGTAGAATCTTTTGGCTTTCTTCATGGGGCAATTGTTCTACTTGTCGAAGTTTTCGTTCAATAGCGCGAGTGCGTTTACCCATTACTTCTTCTAATTGATCACCGGCATTTTGCAGATTCTTTTGTACTTTTTCAAGTAAACCTCCGAATTTACTAAATTCTGTTTTAACAGCACCCAATACAGTCCATACTTCTCCGGTTCGTTTCTGAATGGCAAGAGTACGGAATCCCATTTGAAGGCTATTCAAAATAGCGCCTAAAGTTGTCGGTCCTGTTACGACAATCTTATATTCTTTTTGAAGAGTTTCTATAAGATTGGTCCGTCGGATTACTTCTGCATAGATACTTTCAAATGGTAAAAACATAATAGCAAAATCTGTAGTAAAAGGGGGATCTACATATTTATCATGAATATCTTTTGCCATCTTTTTGATCGTATTTTCCAGTTGTTTTCCGGAGGATTCTATTAGTATAGTATCTCCGGTCTCAAATGCATCATAATATTGCTCGTAGACATCCTTAGGGAATTTAGCATCAATAGGTAGATAAACTATACTGTTAGCATCGTCTTTCCCCGGCAGCTTGATTGCGAACTCGACAAACTCTGTTCCGCTTTTTTTTGTCTTGACGTTGGCAGCATACTGTTCCGGACTCATCATTTGCTCTAATAAAGCGGCAAGTTGTACCTCACCGAAAGTACCTCGCATTTTGACATTATTCAACACTTTTTTTAATCCACCGACATCTTGTGCCAATGATTTCATTTCTCCCAACCCTTTCTGTACATTTTCAAGTTGAGAACGTACAATCTCAAAAGATTGACCAATCCGTTCGTTCAACGTCTTTTGAAGCTTTTCTTCTACCATCAGACGCATATCATCCAACCGCTTTTCGGTTGATTGGATTAGTGTCTCCTGTTGGTGTGCCATCGCGTCAAACTTCTGACGTTGCAATTCTCCGGTTGTTATCATATTCTTATGTAGTATATCCTGAAGTTGTTGCAAATTCTGATTCAGCGTTTGCATCATCTCCATGCGGAGTTCCCGAATACTGCGGTTTAGCTCTTCCCGGTTCTCTTGCATCTGCTGGCGCAAAGCTGTTTGTAAGTGTTCTGTCTGAGCCTGGTTATTACTTTTAGTAAGTGATAATATGAGTAAAGCTAATAATAGCGCTACTATAACAATAAGTAGTATTAATTCCATCAATAGGTCAGGATTTCATTTCCGGTTTCAGTAATTAGAATCATATTCTCCCATTGTGCAGAAGGCAGTCCGTCATCTGTGCAGACAGTCCATCCGTCAGTTTCGTCTATAAATATTTCAAAAGTTCCCATGTTGATCATTGGTTCGATGGTAAAAGTCATACCCGGCACGATCACCATACCTGTGCCACGACGTCCAAAATGTTCCACATCTGGTTCTTCATGGAATTTCATACCTACACCATGTCCACAAAGCTCGCGTACGACACTATATCCGTTCTTTTCTGCATGTTCTTGGATAGCAGCACCTACGTCTCCCAATTGTTTCCATGGTTGGGCGGTAGCAATGCCAATTTCTAAACATTCTTTTGTTACTTGGACTAATTTGCGCATTTCAGGGCTGACTTCTCCAATCATAAACATACGAGATGCATCGGAAAAATAACCTTTGTAGATAGTGGATACATCAACATTAATAATATCTCCACTTCTCAGGAGTTCCGATTTACTGGGTATTCCGTGGCATACGACATCGTTGATACTCGTACAGACACTTTTGGGAAAGCCTTCATAGTTGAGTGGAGCAGGGATAGCTCCGTGGCTAGTAGTGAAATCATACACCATGTTATCAATTTCTTCTGTAGACATTCCTTCATGAATATTCGCGGAGATATAATCAAGTAATGCGGTGTTGATTTTAGCACTTTCGCGGATTCCTTCCAACTGTTCAGGAGTACGGAGCACTTTGCGTGGGGGGAGTTTATAACCTTGTTTTCTGAGTTTCTGTATCTTTTCTTCTACATCAGCCGGATAATTGGATGGGGTAAACCGGAATCCCTTGATAAATTTTTTCATTATAATAGGATGTTTTTTCTGAATATTTTTACAAAGGTAGAGAATAAAATGGAAGATATACTTCCTTCTCAGCTAAAACTTTCCTACTTTTACGGCAAAACTAAATCGTATTCGTATTTTATCTTTTAGGTATTTACATGTAAATACGAAAAAGATTAGATGTAGATTCGAAAAGGTTCACATGTGAATGCGATTATTTTTATAGTAATTATTAAATAATTAATGTGATATGGCAAAATATGATATATACAAGGTTCATGGCATTGATAACAAAGAGAAAGAAGAAAAATATCGTGCAAGAATTGTTCCTGAGGGGACAATTAGCAAGGAGAAACTATATAAATGGGTAGAGAAAACTTCCGGTGGTTTCAGTCGTGGGCAAGCTGATGCAATAATGACTTGTATAACAGATGCTGTCATTGAATTTCTGCGTGATGGATATATTGTACAATTAGGGGAGTTGGGATATTTATCGGCTACTGTTACTAGTCGTCCGATAAAAGAGAAAAAAGAAATCCGCTCGGGTTCTGTTCATTTTAAGAATGTAAATCTTCGGATTAGTAATAGTCTGCGGAAAAGTATGCGGTCAATTCCTTTGGAACGAGTAGAAAAACCTGTCATGACCTCTAAAGAAATAACTCTGAAACAGAAAGAAGATATTTTGAGAAGTTATCTGGAAACTCATCCATGTATTACTCGAACTGACTATTGTCGTATTACTCATACATTGAAGAACAAAGCGATCCATGATCTAAATCAGTTTGTAGGAGAGGGGTGGTTAAGCCGATATGGGGCAGGGCGTACGGTAATTTATTTGTTAGTGAAATAATTGTTAGGTTTATTGTTAAACATTGATTTGTCTTACCAGCTGTATGTATTCTTGCATAGAGAAACCCATTCCCATTTTTTTAGTATCATAATTATGTTGGTATTGAATTCCTGTCTTTATCTTCCAATGCTTGTCTAGTTTAAAAAAAACATTACTTCCAAATTCGGTAGGTATTATTTCAGAAGGAATTTCTCGATATCTCCGATGGTTTAGATTTTGTATACTATGCAATAAAGCTTCTTGATGAGTGTCTGTTATGGTTAAGAAATAGAATATCCTAATGATATATTTTCAGGAAATGATTTTATAACGTTACTGCTTTAAATACAGGTTCGATTTTTTGAATTTCCGATTCAAAACCAAACCAGTAACCGTTTCCTTTATCATCAGTAGGTAGAAAACATAATCTTAGATTTTCACGATATGTTCCATATATTATTTGCCAGTTTTCTGGGGGTGTCTGTCGTTTAGTTTTGACTTTTTCTGCAGGAATCTTTTTAAGTGACATACCAGCTTCTATCCATGCAATTGTTACTTGGGTAAGATAATCCGGATAATAGCTTTTACAGAAATTATAGAGGATCAATCCGCGTTTCTCTAGACTTAAAGGATTATCTATCACATTAGTTTCAATGAGATGATGAAGTAGATCATGGAGAAAATGAGGATTTTCCAAAATTAATGTTTGAGTAATTCCTCTCCATGTAGAAGTGTTGTAGAATCCATCTAATAATCTGGATAAATAGTGGGCGGTTTGTAATTCTTCCACTGTGATTTCCTGAGTCTGTAATACTTCATAGGGAGGGAAAGGAGAATATTGTATTCCTAGTTCTTTAGCCTTTTTGCGCATTTCTGTTCCAGGCAGTAATTTTAGAGATTCCAGTTGGATTTCTCCTGCCCCGTAACTAGCCAATGTGTGTACATCTTCAAAAATTTCCGAAAGGTGATAGAGTGGAAGACCTGCAATTAAATCTGCATGAGTCTCCATATTTTTTAAAGAACAGAGATATTTAAGTCCTGCTAAAGCATCATCAAGTTTACCTATTCGCCGACTTTGTTCAAGTACCGGTTCTCGCAGACTTTGTATGCCGGCTTCTAAATGTAATAGACCCTTAGGCAGGGTGGCAAGCTTTTGTTTTAATTCTTCTGTGAGTAAAGCAGGATGGATTTCAAGGTGAAAACATATATCCGGATATTCACGAAATAGATCCAATAATGCTTTGGCTCGTTTGCTATTGTAATTGAAAGTACGATCTAAAACTCGTACATTTTTTATACCGTGTTGATGAATAACATTCAATCGCTCCCTAATAGTTTCAATAGGAATCGTACGAACAGGTTTTTCTCCTCCACTTACACAAAAAGCACAAGTATTAAAGCAACCTCTTGTTGTTTCTAATTGAACAAACGGTTTACTCCAATTGAAGAAACGACTTTTTTCGGGAGGAACAAGTTCTGAAAAGCGGATGACACGAGCAATGCCGTTATCTTGATATTTCCCTGATTGATCCAGATAACAAAGACCGGGTATGGAACTCCATTCTTTTACCGGTTGATTCCAAACTTTTAACCAAATAGGGAATACTTCTTCGCCTTCTCCCCGAAACACTCCATTGACAAATTTGTTTCTTCTTAAGAAGTCTTCATTATCTCCAAGAAATTCCGGACCACCAAGGATGACGGAGCTATTTGGAAGCAAGGACTTTGCGCGTGAAACGATATGGAGTAATTGTTCGTGGTTAAATAGCCAATTGGTAGCAGCGATAATGTCGGGTTTACAATGATAGATTTGCTGCACGATATTTCCAATATTTTCGTTTATGGTTGCTGATACCATACACCATTCAATCGTGCTATCATTCGCAATTTGAGCATGTAGTGCAGGCAGCGCCAATGATGAATGAGCATACGAACTATTTAAATCAAGCCAAAGAAGTTTCATGTGAAAGTTTTAATATTATGATGCAAAGGTACAAAAAACTTGTGGCTTGATGTGTATCGTAAAATAAAAACGTTATTTTTGTAAACTATAAACGCAATAAACTAGAATAATATGAAAACAGTGAAGAAATATGCAAGTATCTTGATGATACTAACGTTATTCGTTGGTTTTACTTCATGTGAAGATGATGATACGATATTTGATCATATTGTAGGTCGCACGTGGGTTGGTGATTTGGGATTTTATGTAGATGGTGAGCCTGTAGAAAGTGGCATTACTTTTAAAAGTAATGGCTTTGGACAAGATGAGCAGTGGTTTTATGATTGGGATCAGAGGGCCGCTATTTTAGATGTACGCTGGTGGATTGACCATGGAGACTTGTACTTGGATTATGGAAATAGATATCCTTTGTTAGTTTTAGAAGCTATATATGTGGATGGAAGATATCTTACAGGGCGATTGTATTCTAATAATATAGATCAGGGAACGGTTACTTTGGTGATGGCAGATTGATGTAAAATTTCTATCATAAAAAAGCTATTCGTTAAATATACTCCTATATTCAGCGGATAGCTTTTTATGTTTCTCCTTTTATCTTTAGAATTATCTTTTCAGAAACAATTTCTTAAAGTCTACCGGATATGGGGTTTCAAATTCCATTAAATCTCCTGTAATCGGATGATAGAAACAAAGTTTGAAAGCATGAAGGGCTAATCGTCCTATCGGATTAGGAGAATCTTCGCCTCCGTATCTACCATCACCAATAATGGGATGACCTAAATCCTGCATATGAACGCGGATTTGGTTCTTGCGACCAGTTTCCAGATCAAGCTCCAGTAAAGAATACCCATTGGCACGTTTGATTGTCCTATAATGAGTGATTGATTTGGAACCTCCGTCATCAAACTGGCTGGAACTTACATATATTGTTTTGTCTGTTAGCCAAGAGACTACTGTATCATAGTTTTTTTCCATCTCACCTTCTACTACAGCAACATACCTGCGGTCTGTTACGATATCATGCCAATTATCACGCAACGTTCGTTGTGTCTTTTCATCTTTGGCAAACATCATTAATCCAGAAGTATCTCTATCCAGGCGATGAACGATATATACTCGGAATTGACGCCCTGAGCGCTGTACATATTCATTTAAGATCGTATAGGCTGTCCGTTCCTTCTGACGTTCTGTATTTACGGAAAGTAATCCATGCATCTTTTCTACAACGATGATATATGCATCTTCATATACAATCTTCAGCAGTTTATTATTGAATTCTTTCTTACCTTTCTCCTTGCTGATTTGTACCTTCATTCCAGGTTGCAAAAGAAAATTAAATTGCGTGGTAATAACATTATCCACTAGCACCACCCGCTTACTTAACAATGATTTCAGCTTCGTACGACTTGCATCGGGCATTTTGGCAGCCAGAAATTCCATGAGTTCTGCAGGTTCTTTAACGGTGTAGTTAGTATATTGGGCACGTGCTTTTTCAGCAGGGGTTTTTCTCGGTCTTTTTTTCATTTCTATATTTTCTTTTAAGAACGGTTCAATGAATTATCGAAGTTCCAGCAATACAACATTTTCTACATGGTGAGTATGTGGGAACATATCTACCGGCTGTACAGCTTTTACTTTATATTTGTTATCAAGTAATTGCAGATCGCGTGCTTGAGTAGCTGGATTACAACTTACATATACTATTCGTTTCGGTTCAGCAAATAAGATTACATCAATTACATCTTGGTGCATACCGGCGCGAGGAGGGTCAGTAATAATCACATCAGGCTTCCCATGTTGGTTGATAAAATCCTGCGTCAGCATATCTTTCATGTCACCGGCATAGAATAAAGCATTTTTGATGTTATTGATTTCGGCATTAACCTTAGCGTCTTCAATCGCTTCCGGTACATATTCAATGCCAATGACTTGTCGTGCCTGGCGAGATACAAAATTAGCAATGGTTCCTGTTCCGGTATAAAGGTCATACACAAGTTCATTTCCAGTTAATCCGGCAAAATTTCGTGCTATTTTATATAAATTATAAGCTTGTTCTGAATTCGTTTGATAGAATGATTTCGGACCAACTTTAAAACGCAAACCTTCCATCTCTTCAAAGATGTGATCTTTTCCTTTGAATACATGCACATCGAGATCATTGATCGTATCGTTGCACTTATTATTAATAATGTATAGGAGCGAAGTAATTTCAGGAAAAGAATCAGCAATGAATTGAAGTAATTGCTTGAATAACTCCATTTCGTGGTCCTCCGTAATTTTACAGATCATAATCACCATTAATTCTCCAGTAGAAGATGTGCGGACAATCATATTCCGCAACATACCTTCTTGCGAACGTAGATTGATGAACGAATAATCGTGTTCGTAAGCATAGTCGCGTATCGCATTACGTATGCGATTGGATATATCGTCTTGGAGCCAGCATTTCTCTATAGCCAATACTTTGTCGAAGGCTCCCGGGATGTGAAAACCTACTGCATTCATTTGGTCATACTTCACATCCAAACGAATCTCTTCGGCAGTTAGCCAGCGTTTGTTAGAAAAAGTGAACTCAAGTTTATTCCGGTAGAACTCTGTTTTTTCAGAGCCTAAGATTGGCAAAATTTCTGGTAATTCGATTTTACCAATACGTTTCAGATTATCTTCTACCTGTTTTTGCTTATATTTGATTTGTTCTGAATAGGGGAGTACTTGCCATTTACAACCACCGCATACGCCATAGTGCTGGCAGAAAGGAACGGCACGATTGGGTGAGTATTCATGAATCTTCACTACCTCAGCTTCGGCATATTTGTTCTTTTTACGCTTGATTTGTAGGTCAACAACATCACCCGGAACTACATACGGAACAAAAATAACCAGGTCATTTACTTTTGCAATGGCTTTTCCTTCGGCAGCCACATCCATAATTGTTACCTTCTCCAAAAGGGGAAGCTCTTTTTTCTTTCTTGCCACTTTTACACCAATCTAATAATTATGACGCAAAAGTAGGTATTTTTTTTGGAAAATTTTCGTGTCAGTGAAAATATTCCAGATTGTAATGTCGAAATTGCATTTTGATAGAAAGTTTTTTCTTAAAAAGTTTTCTGGTTTGGGAAATATACTTAGATTTGCGAACAGAAAAAAGTCATAATGTAACTTTAATCACAATATTATGGATAAAAAAAGAGTTTATACCTTTGGTAATGGTCAGGCAGAAGGAAAGGCTGGCATGAGAAATCTATTAGGTGGAAAAGGCGCCAATCTTGCCGAAATGAATCTTATTGGTGTTCCCGTACCTCCGGGATTTACAATTACTACAGAGGTTTGCATAGAATATTATGAATTAGGAAAAGATAAAGTTGTATCTCTTCTGAAAGCTGAAGTAGAAAAAGCAATCGCCAATATAGAAACATTGATGAAATCAAAGTTCGGTGACGTAGAAAATCCTTTATTGGTTTCTGTACGTTCCGGTGCACGTGCTTCTATGCCGGGCATGATGGATACTATCCTGAACTTGGGTTTGAATGACGAAGTAGTGGAAGGTTTAACGCGTAAGACTGGCAATGCCCGTTTTGCATGGGATTCTTATCGTCGTTTTGTTCAGATGTACGGTGATGTAGTATTGGGTATGAAACCTGTCAATAAAGAAGATGTAGATCCATTTGAGGCAATCATCGAAGACGTGAAACATAAAAAAGGCGTGAAGCTGGATAATGAATTGGAAGTAGAAGACTTGAAAGAGTTGGTAAAACGCTTTAAGGTTGCTGTTAAGGATCAGACTGGAAGGGATTTCCCGACTTGTGCTTATGAGCAACTTTGGGGAGCTATTTGCGCGGTGTTCAATTCATGGATGAACGAACGTGCTATTCTTTATCGTAAAATGGAAGGAATTCCTGACGAATGGGGAACTGCTGTTAGCGTTCAGGCAATGGTATTCGGTAATATGGGTGATACTTCAGCTACTGGTGTATGTTTCTCTCGGGATGCTGCAACAGGTGAAGATTTGTTCAATGGTGAATACTTGATTAATGCACAGGGCGAAGATGTTGTTGCCGGTATCCGTACTCCACAACAAATTACTAAGATCGGCTCTCAACGCTGGGCTAAATTGGCTGGTGTGAGTGAGGAAGATCGTGCAGCTAATTATCCTTCTATGGAAGAGGCTATGCCGGAGATTTTCAAAGAGTTGGATATGCTTCAGACAAAGTTGGAAAATCACTACAAAGATATGCAGGATATGGAGTTTACTGTACAGGAAGGGAAACTCTGGTTCCTCCAGACTCGTAATGGTAAACGTACAGGAGCTGCTATGGTGAAGATTGCTATGGATCTGCTCCGTCAAGGTATGATTGATGAAAAGACTGCTTTGATGCGTTGTGAACCTAATAAATTGGATGAATTGCTTCATCCGGTATTTGATAAAGAAGCATTGAAAAAAGCGAAAGTTCTTACTCGCGGTCTTCCTGCTTCTCCAGGTGCTGCTACAGGACAAATTGTATTTTTTGCTGAAGATGCTGCTGAATGGCATGCTGCAGGTAAACGCGTTGTGATGGTTCGTATTGAGACATCTCCGGAAGACTTAGCTGGTATGGCTGTTGCTGAAGGAATCCTTACTGCACGTGGTGGTATGACTTCTCACGCTGCTGTAGTTGCTCGTGGTATGGGGAAATGCTGTGTCTCAGGTGCAGGTGCATTGAATATTGATTATAAAGCACGTACTGTAGAAATTGATGGTGTTCTTCTGAAAGAAGGTGATTATATATCTTTGAACGGTAGTACAGGTGTAGTTTATCAAGGTAAGGTTGAGACAAAAGCTGCTGAACTTTCCGGTGACTTTGCTGATTTGATGAAATTGGCAGATAAATATACTCGTTTACAAGTTCGTACTAATGCAGATACTCCTCATGATGCGGAAGTTGCGCGTAACTTTGGTGCAGTAGGTATTGGCCTTTGTCGTACAGAACATATGTTCTTTGAAGGTGAAAAGATTAAAGCTATGCGTGAGATGATCTTGGCAGAAAATGCTGAGGGACGTCGTAAGGCATTGGCTAAGATTCTTCCTTATCAGCAAGCTGACTTTAAAGGGATTTTCAAAGCTATGGCTGGTTGCCCGGTAACTGTACGTTTGCTTGATCCTCCTTTGCATGAGTTTGTTCCTCATGATTTGAAAGGTCAGCAGGAAATGGCGGATACAATGGGAGTAAGTCTGCAATATATTCAACAACGTGTAGAATCGTTGTGTGAACATAACCCAATGTTAGGACATCGTGGTTGCCGTTTAGGAAATACTTATCCGGAAATTACTCAAATGCAGACACGTGCTATTTTAGGTGCTGCTCTGGAATTGAAGAAAGAGGGAATAGAAACTCATCCTGAGATTATGGTTCCATTAACAGGTATCGTGTATGAATTCCAGGAACAAGAAAAAGTAATTCGTTCAGAAGCAGAGAAACTGTTTGCAGAAGTGGGAGATAGAATTGAATTTAAAATAGGTACAATGATCGAAATCCCGCGTGCTGCATTAACTGCAGACCGCATTGCCTCTTCTGCAGAATTCTTCTCATTTGGTACTAATGACTTGACACAGATGACATTTGGTTATTCTCGTGATGATATAGCTTCTTTCCTTCCGGTATATCTGGAAAAGAAGATTTTGAAGGTAGATCCATTCCAAGTACTCGACCAGAAAGGTGTAGGTCAATTGGTACGTATGGCTACTGAAAAAGGTCGTGCTATTCGTCCGGATTTGAAGTGTGGTATTTGTGGCGAGCATGGAGGTGAACCTTCTTCTGTGAAGTTCTGCCATAGGGTGGGTCTTAATTATGTTAGTTGTTCTCCATTCCGTGTGCCTATCGCACGTTTGGCGGCAGCTCAGGCAGCAATTGAAGAATGATATGATTAGCTTTGATAGTATTTAATATTAATAGGAAAAGGATTTGCTCTGAGAGTAAGTCCTTTTTTTAAAACTAAGGAGTATTTATAGGAATAAAATTTCAATTAAGGATTAAATGTAACAGATGGAGCTTTTAAAAGTAGTTATACGAACTTGCATTTACGTTCATACTCTCCTAATTATAAAAAACTAACAAAAAATTTGTTTCATTAAAAAAAGAGGTATACTTTTGTAGCTCGAAAACAGCCCCATATTTATATGGGGTTTATTTGTTTAACTAAAATAAAAATGAGATGAAAAAAGGATTATTAGTATTAGTTGTATTATTAGCCACTTTGGCTGTAAAAGCACAGGGAGTTTATGTTGGTGGATCTTTTAGTATTTGGCGTGCAAGCACTGAAAACTCGACATCCTTCATGATTGCTCCGGAAATTGGTTACAACTTTAATGAGAAATGGGCGTTGGGAGCTGAGTTAGGTTATTCACACGATTATTTGAAAGGAGCATACATTAATTCATTTGCTGTGGCTCCTTATATTCGTTGGTCATACTACCAGAACGATATTGTACGTTTATTCTTGGATGGAACCGCTGCAATTGGTTTCAACAAAATGAAGGACAATGATACTACTAAATACGGTCAGATTGGTTTAAGACCGGGTATTGCCGTTAAACTGAATGATCATTTTTCTTTTATTGCTAAATACGGCTTTTTAGGATATCAAAGAAACATGCGTTCTGACGGAGATGCTTTTGGACTTCAGCTCACTAGTGAAGATCTTTCCATCGGTTTCCACTACGAGTTCTAAACTATAAATAATAAAGATAGGAAAGAAGGCGTCCGACATGGATACCTTCTTTTTAGTTTATATCTAATTTTTATATTTCTCAGTCAGCTAGCTTTTTCAACTTTTTGAAATGCCTAATAACTGCTAGATAATCCTGATCTGAACAAGCGTCGAATCTGTTCCATAAATCTCCTAATATAGCAGCACCACCAAATCCAAAATCCTTTATTTCTAATAGATTATCAGCGTTGATCCCTCCCAGTGCTATCACTTTGGAATCAATTACTTTTGCTTTCTGTGCTTCGCGTAGTTCTTCTGCCGTATAGGTGGAATAGTAATTCACTTTGGAAATACTGTCATAAATGGGACTCATAAACACATAATCGTAAAAATGTTTTTTATTTTTCACTTCTTCTACAGAATGACACGAGCAACTGACGTGACCAGCATAATCGTGTGGTTCATTTGGGTTACGGGCATTTAAGTGAATTCCCATTAGATTATATTCTTCTTTAAGATAAAAATGTTCATGTGTAACGATGCGTCGGTGATATTTCTCAGGAATAAGTGTCAATAAGCGTTCTGAATACATAGCCGGAGTTTCCGGTTTTCTAAGATGTAGAATATCCAGTCCCTCTTCAAAAAGAGCGGTAATAATCTTATCTTCTTCAACGAAGAAAGTGGGGGGAGTAACTACAATTAATTTCATTTCTTTTGTTAAACTGTAAAGTTTAGCAAAGTTAGTGATTAGGTACTTCAGAAACCAACGTTTATAGTGAAAATATGTTAGTTTGTAATGTCCGCAGATCAATTGTCCATAATTTACCTGACAAAGTATCACCAAAGCCACAGATTAGTTTCAAAACTTCGGTTGCTTCAATACTTCCCACTACAGCAGGTGTAATTCCTACAACACCTTTGAAAGGAGAAGGCATACGTTTCATTTCTTCCTCATTAGGATATAGGTCGCGATAGTTTTTCCTGTTCTCTCCTTCGTTAAAAACAGAAACTTGTCCTTCAAATCCGCATATTGCTCCATAAACATATGTTTTTCCTAATGTGATACACGTATCATTCATGAGATAACGAGTAGTAAAATTATCACAACCATCTACTATTATATCATAGTTCTTAATAAGTTCGAGTGCATTATCGATACTAAGTTGTGTAGGATAAGAATGAAGGCGAATTTCACTGTTGAGAGAAGAAAGTTTTTCTGCGGCACAAACTGCTTTGGGACGGTCGATATCAGCTTCGGTATACAATATCTGACGTTGTAAATTGCTGATACTTACTTTATCATCATCTATCAGCCCAATAGTGCCAATACCTGCTCCAGCTAAATAGAGAGCGATGGGAGAGCCTAACCCTCCCACGCCTACAATGAGGACTCTTGCTTCTTTCAGTTTGGCTTGACCTGTTTCTCCAATTTCAGGAAGCATGACTTGTCTGCTGTATCGCATAAGTAATAATGTTTTATATTTGTAATGGCTATGAGATTCTAGAAACTCTCCCTTTTGGGAGTTGATCGAAACTCTGATCCCAGTCTTTCCAAACCGGTTCACGTCCGAGTGTTTTTAAGTCACGTTCCACTTCTACCGCTTTTCGTTCATCACTTACGTGGAATTGTTCCAATGTCTGCGGATAGCTGTAATACCCTCCCGGTTCGGTTTTACTTTCTGCACTCATGGTTGTTACTCCCAAAGTTGCCATATGATTACGAAATTCTGCACTTTCACGGGTTGAATAGGAGATATCTACATCATGGTCAAAAATGCGCATGGCAAAAGTAAGCTGTGCCAGTTCCCGGTCATTCACAACGACGTTAGGCTGAAATCCTCCATTCTCAGATGGACGCATACGTGGAAAATTAACACTGTATTTTGTTTTCCAATAATGTTTTTGTAAATAACGGAGATGATAAGCCATCATAGTAACATCTGTCCGCCATTCTTCCAAACCGATCAACACTCCCATACCAATTTTATGGATACCTGCCTGACCCATCCGGTCAAAACCATTGACACGCCATTCGAATTTGGACTTCATACCTCTTGGGTGATAGATCTTATAATTAGCCTTGTTATAAGTCTCTTGGAAACAAATTACACCATTCAAACCGTGTTGTGTCAGTTCCTCGTATTCTTCAGCTTTTAGAGGCATTACTTCAATTTGCAGATTGCTAAAGTAAGGTTTTGCCAAATCTAATGCACGAGCAATATATGGAACTCCCGCTGCGGCTGGATTTTCTCCTGTAACGAGCAATAAGTTTTCAAAAGGAGCTAGCTTCTTGATAGCTTTATATTCATTGACAATTTCTTCTTCGGTCAGTATGGTTCTTTTCATTGGATTACTGATATGGAAACCACAATAAACGCATGAATTAGTGCATGAATTGGTAATATAGAGCGGTACAAACATAGAGATGGTTTTACCAAACCGTTCCATTGTATATTTTTGGCTAAGACGTGCCATAACTTCCAGATAAGGAGTAGCAGCAGGAGAAATCAGTGCCATAAAGTCATTGACATCCAGATGCTCCTTTTTACTTAGTGCACGACGTACATCAACATCGGTTTTGGAATAGATGGCTGTTGTCGTCTCTTCCCAGGATATTTTTTCTAATTCGTCTGAGAACATAATAGAATATAGAATTAAAATTTAAATATGAAGAAATTAGGATTATTTCCTGTTCTTCTTTAAATCACGTGACAATCGCATAGCACAAAAGTTAGGACCACACATCGTACAATACTCTCCATCTATGTGATGTCCTGCACGAAAATAAGCCTGTGCACGTTCCGAGTCAAGAGACAAGTCGAGTTGATCCTTCCAACGGAATTCGTAACGCGCTTTACTTAGTGCATTGTCCCTTACTTGTGCACCTGGGTGACCTTTTGCTAAATCTGCTGCATGGGCTGCTATTTTGTAAGTGATTACACCTACGCGAACATCTTCTTTGTCCGGTAGGGCAAGATGTTCTTTGGGAGTGACATAACACAGCATGGCAGTACCTAACCAGCCAATTTGTGCAGCTCCAATAGCTGAAGTGATGTGGTCATATCCCGGTGCTATGTCGGTTACCAATGGACCGAGAGTATAAAAAGGTGCATCGTGGCATTTCTCAATCTGTCGTTCCATGTTTTCTTTGATTTTGTGCATAGGTACATGACCGGGGCCTTCGATAAAGGCTTGTACATTCTTTTCCCATGCACGAAGAACCAATTCTCCCATAGTGTCTAATTCTGCAAATTGAGCTTCATCATTAGCGTCGTGAATAGAACCCGGACGTAATCCGTCTCCCAATGATACTGCGACGTCATATTGTGCCAAAATATCGCAGATATCATCAAAATGTTCATACAAGAAACTTTCACAGTCGTGTTCTAAACACCATTTACTCATGATACTTCCTCCACGACTAACAATGCCACATAAACGTTTGTCAGCAAGATGGACGTTATGACGACGGATACCAGCGTGAATAGTGAAATAATCTACCCCTTGTTCGCATTGTTCTATTAAAGTATCTCGGTATATTTCCCAAGTCAGGTCTTCTACAACACCATTTACTTTCTCCAATGCTTGGTAAATAGGTACAGTGCCTACCGGAACAGGACAGTTACGGATGATCCATTCACGTGTTTCATGAATATTCTCACCGGTAGAGAGGTCCATTAATGTATCACCTCCCCATTTGCAGCTCCATAGTGCTTTTTCTACTTCTTCGTCAATGCTGGAAGTAGTTGCGGAGTTTCCGATATTTGTATTGATTTTCACCAGAAAGTTACGGCCGATGATCATTGGTTCCGCTTCTGGGTGATTGATGTTGGCTGGCAGTACGGCACGTCCTTCTGATATCTCCTTGCGGACGAATTCGGGCGTTATATGAGTCTCAATTCCTAGTTCTTCGCAATTCATATTTTCGCGGATAGCTACGTATTCCATTTCAGGAGTAATAATTCCCCGTTTGGCATATGCCATCTGAGTGATTGCTTCTCCTCGCTTTGCACGATAAGGCAGGGTGATATGTTCAAAACGTAGATGGTCAAGACTGGAATCATCACGTCTCATCTGTCCATATTCTGATGTAATTTCAGAAAGCTGTTCTACATCACCTCGTCTGACGATCCATTCTTCCCGCATACGTGGCAATCCTTTTTTCAGATCAACACTCATATTCGGATCGCTGAACGGTCCACTGGTGTCGTATATATATATTTCCGGATTGGGTGTTACAATCTTTTCTTCTCCTTCAAAATAGGTGCTGGGAACTTGTTCTACTTTCCGCATAGCTACACGAATATTAGGATAAAGTTTACCGGGTAGATATACTTTATGAGAGCGAGGAAATTTTATTCTTTGTTCCATATATAATGTTTTTCAGTTGAGTAATAAATATCAATTGAAGTATTCATTTTTACTTATTCAAGAATGCAGTTAATGGTGAACTGGCTTCTGCTACGAAGTTGTCTGCTCGTAATCCTAAACCTGCTTCGTATGCTTGCCCTCCGGCTTCAGTTGCAGCTTTGAATGCTTTTGCCATTTCTATCGGATTTCCGGCTACCGCTATTGCAGTATTTACCAAAACGGCAGATGCACCTAGTTCCATTGCTTCTGCTGCATGACTTGGTGCACCGATACCCGCATCTACAACTACAGGAATGCCAGCTTGCTCAATAATAATTTGCAGGAACTCTTTGGTTTGTAATCCCTTGTTGGTACCGATCGGAGCTCCGAGAGGCATTACGGTGGCAGCACCAGCTTCTTCCAGACGTTTGCATAGTACAGGATCTGCTTGGCAATAAGGAAGTACAATAAAACCAAGTTTCACTAATTGTTCTGTTGCTTTCAGAGTCTCCATAGAATCGGGGAGTAGATAACGCGGATCAGGGTGAATTTCGAGCTTCAGCCAATTTGTTCCAAATGCTTCTCGAGCAAGTTGTGCGGCAAATACTGCTTCCTCTGCATCGCGTACACCGGAAGTATTAGGCAACAACTGGATATGGGGGTGAATGATATGTTTCAGCATATCATCCTCTTTGTTGTCCATGTCGATACGTTTCATTGCTACGGTTACCATCTCTGTGCTTGAGGCTAGAATGGCCTGTTCCATTACTTCATTGGAGTTGAATTTTCCTGTTCCCAGGAAAAGGCGGGAATTGAACTCACGTCCCGCAATTACTAACTTTTCCATATTATGGTAATTTTGAATGATGAATTTTCTAAATGATGGATTACTCTTTGTATGATGGAGTGAACAAGAAAATTAATGCCAGTCCAGAATCCTCTTAGTCTCTGCCACTGGATTTTCTGCTCGTAAAATAGTACCTGAAAGGGCAATTCCGTTTACACCAGTTCGGAGTATATCAGGAATGTCCTCATAGGTGATTCCTCCTATTGCAACTATCGGTAATTCTATATTAGCCTCTCTCATTTGTGAAATGATAGAAGAATAACCTTCTAGTCCCAGAACAGGACTTAAATTCTTTTTAGTGGTAGTGAATCGGAAAGGACCTATACCCAGATAATCAGCTCCGGCACGATAATGTTGTAAGACGTCTTCAAATGTATTAGCAGTACCACCAATGATGAATGCTTCACCAAGGATTAGTCGGGCTTGGTCGATAGGCATGTCTTTCTTGCCCAGATGGACCCCGTCTACTTCTAGCTTTTTAGCTAATTCGACATGATCGTCTAACACTAAGATAGCATTGTGTTCTTTGCAAAGTGGTTTTAGTTGGAGTGCCACGGCTTCAACTTCTTCAAGAGGAATATCTTTCATACGTAGCTGAATCCACTTACATCCTCCTTTGAGTGCCAGGCATGCCGATTCAAAATAAGAATATATATCGGTCTGGTGAGTAATAAATTGTAAACTGATCATTTGGTTACCCTCCGCAGGCTGCTTTAATAATTACCAGATTATCATTCTCTTGGAGCAAAAAACACTCCCATTCAGTACGAGGGATCATCTTGTTGTTAATGGCAACAGCAATACCTTGAGACGGAAGTTCCAATTGCGTAATCAGTTGTGTAAGGGTAGAAGCTGAATCAATTTCCACCTCTTTGTTGTTTACTTGTACTTTCATTTTCCTATTAATCTAAATAAGTTGAAAGTAAATACAAAGAGCGTGCTTTTATTGAAGGTGATAAGAAGAAACACAATCCCTACGCCAGTGCTAACTGTATCAGGTTATTAGGGTATAATCTCAGCCTTTTGGGCACCCCTTTGTCTTTACGACGACAAAGTAAGTGAAAAAGAAACAGAAAAACATCAAATTAACTGATTTTTTTCATATTTCTATTGATTTCGGTTTTGTGATGTGATGGGAAAATACTAATCTCGCTCCATTTTTATAATTCTTATCCATCCATATATCATTTTCTAAACGTTGTGTCGTTAGTTTACAGATAGATAATTCAAGACCTGTGTCCCTGTAATTTAATATGTAATAAAATAAGTAAAAAGAGATCGCTGTAGAATTTTTCACAGCGACCTCTTAATAGTTTAGTTTTATTTAAAAAAGACTGGCTACATCCTTTTTTCTACCACATCCCAATCAATGATGTTCCACAGTTCGTTCACATGATCGGCACGACGGTTTTGGTAATCCAAATAATAGGAGTGTTCCCAAACATCAAATCCGAGAAGAGGTTTCAATCCGGCACGTACCGGGTTACTGCCGTTAGCTTCTTTGGTGATATGGAGTTTACCGTTCTTGTCTACTGATAACCAAGCCCATCCGGAACCGAATAAGCCAACCGCAGCGGCATTGAATTCTTTCTTGAAGTTATCGAAACTTCCGAAATCACGTTTGATAGCTTCTGCCAATTTTCCTGTTGGTTCCTTCTTCGAAGGTTTAGGAGCAAATTGCAAGAAGTATAAATTATGATTCAATACCTGTCCGGCATTATTGAAGATAGCTCCATCAGGAGCGGTTGCAACAATCTCTTCAACTGTTTTACCTTCATATTCTGTTCCCGGCACAAGGCTGTTGAGGTTATTTACATACGTTTGTAAGTGTTTACCGTAGTGGAAATCAATTGTTTGCTGACTGATTACAGGTTCCAACGCATTGTTTGCATATGGAAGTTTAGGCATTTCGTAAGTCATGGTCATAAATATTAAAGACATTAGTATAGTATTCATATTGTCCAAATTTTAAATGGATGTTTTATATAGTAATAACAACTCCTAAGATAAAAAAGTTCATTACCTCTTTTCTTTACTTATAAATATATTGGATACGTTCCGTATCATTGGGGTTATCATAATTAGTCCGGCATATCCATTGCCCAGTATTATCATATTCATAATAGGAGTTACCATCAATACGGTTACCATATTCATCGTATATACAGGTTAGGTATCCATCAGTCTTTTGGTTATTGCTGGAAATCCGTTGATAGACTATCCTGTTCAGATAACCATATTTATCGTACTCATATATTTCTTTTTGTGAAAGTATCTGAGCAGGAGAGTTGGTAAATTGTAGATTCTGGTGTTGTGATTCCAGTAATCTTCCTTTATCATCATATTTATTTATGGTAGATGTTTGTAGTTCTCCATTTTTATCATATTCTTTCACTTCCGTTAGTAATCCTTGCTTGTTATAATTACTGGTAACTAATTTCCCGTCCATATACTTAAGCGAATCGCTTTCAATACTTCCATCAGAACTAAAGTGACGTATTCTCCGGTAAAAATCTGTTTGAGTTTTGGGGTCCGTTTTTACTTCGAAGATGCAGTGTCCAAGTGGGTCGTATAGCATACTGGTTTTTATCTGATTAATGATCTGACCATTTTTCTCTGTGAGGGATACAATTGATAAGACTTGCCCTTTATCGTTGTACGAGTACGTTGTCGAACGAATGCCAGTACTATCGCTTTCGCATACTTTTGTCAAGCGTCCCTGATTATAATACTTCACACAATTGGGAGTAGAGACGATTTTTTGCAAAATAAATCCTTGACGCAATGCATTCGCCTGATCGCGAAATTCTTTATATTTATGTGTTGCAAGGAACTTTTTTAATAGGTTGAGTGATTCGGAACTAGTTAAAGTCGGTTTCAGTAGCTCAAAATCTGCCTTCTCACTAATAAACTCAAGTTCGTTTAAATGACTTCGTTCGGAAGACGTCAGATATGGTGAATCTTTATATTCATCAATGATTTGCCGGATAGCGGTTGCATCTCCTTTCTTTTGAAGTGTATCGATATTTTGGAACAGAAAATCATCATAGAGTGCGCGAACTTCACTGAGATAAGGACGGGGTCCTTTATCTTGGAAAAACTTTTGCATCGCTGTGTCTTCAAAAAATGCTTTGAAATTATCCGGATTGGGAGTACTTTTTACAAGCTGATAACGCCGTTTGTTTTCTGCTGTATTGACTTGAGAGAGATATTTCCCGTTTGGGTATTCTTTGATATAAATTTGATATGTTTGAAGAGTAGGTGTACTCAACATATTTTCCATCAATGCTAATTCGCGGATACTTTTTATTTTCTCCAGCATAGTAGAGTCCATTGGATAACCAGTAGTACGGATACTGTCCAAAAGTACTCGGCTGAAAGGTATTTTATTTTTCGATACCTCTAAGATATCGATAATTGATTTATCGGCTCTGTTTCGTATATTAGATAATTCTATATTCTCAGCTTCACAGATTGCAGGAAAGTAAGCTTCGGCTGCTCTTTCGTAACGTCCGAAATAGTTGGTAGCAGCCTGTTCACTTTGTTTTTTCCATAATTGATCGAGAATATCCATTAATGACAGAGAACCAGCATAATATGTCTGCGTCTCGTTGTCAAGTTTCTCCCGATTTTTCTGCCACTTCGCAGTGTCATTATCGTTCAGATACCTTAGAAGTTTTTCCATACGGCCTTGTTTTTGTGCCATAGCCTCTGGGATACACGTGGCAAGGCAAAGGCCCCAAATGATTGTTAATAATATATTCTTTTTCATTGTTTTGGGGATTAGGTTAAAATTGTTAGTGATGAAAATTCACAAAAATATCTTCATTGTCAAATGATTATTATACTTTTGTCCTATTGAAACAATTTAGGACGCTAAGGGTTTGTTAAAAATCCCCATAGTTTTTATAATGCTGTTATGAATACCAATTATATAGAGGAATTAAATGAGAGTCAATATAATGCAGTGACTTATGATGACGGACCTTCATTGGTAATAGCCGGTGCAGGTTCCGGAAAAACTCGTGTATTGACTTATAAAATAGCATATTTGTTAGAGAAGGAGAATGGTTATAATCCATGGAATATCCTTGCTCTGACTTTTACCAACAAAGCTGCTCGCGAGATGAAAGAGCGTATAGGCCGTCAAGTGGGTATGAAACTGGCACGTTATTTATGGATGGGGACTTTTCATTCTGTATTTTCACGTATTCTTCGTGCAGAAGCACACCATATAGGATTTACTTCTCAGTTTACTATTTACGATTCGGCTGATAGTAAAAGTCTGCTTCGTTCTATTATTAAGGAAATGGGGCTGGATGAGAAAACCTATAAGCCGGGATCGATACAAGCACGTATCTCTAATGCTAAAAACCACTTGGTTTCTCCTGCCGGTTATGCAGCAAATAAAGAAGCTTATGAAGGAGATGCGGCAGCTAAAATGCCTGCTATTCGTGATATTTATAGTCGATATTGGGACAGATGTCGTCAGGCAGGAGCAATGGATTTTGATGATTTGTTGTTCTATACTTATATTTTATTTCGTGATTTTCCGGAAGTGTTGGCTCGTTATCGCGATCAATTTCGTTACGTTCTTGTAGATGAGTATCAAGATACAAATTTTGCTCAACACAGTATTGTCCTGCAATTGACTAAAGAGAATCAGCATGTTTGCGTGGTAGGAGACGATGCACAGAGTATCTATTCTTTTCGTGGAGCCGATATTGATAATATTCTATATTTTACGAAAGTATATCCTAACACAAAAGTATTTAAGCTTGAACAAAATTATCGGTCTACCCAGACCATTGTTTGTGCTGCTAATAGTTTGATCAAGAAGAATGAACGTCAGATTCGGAAAGAAGTATTTTCGGAGAAAGAGAAGGGTGAACTGATAGGAGTATTTCAAGCTTATAGTGATGTGGAAGAAGGGGATATTGTAGCGAATAAAATAGCAGAATTACGACGAGTTAATGATTACAGTTATGCGGATTTTGCCATTTTATATCGTACGAATGCACAAAGCCGTATTTTTGAAGAGGCTCTTCGAAAGCGGAGCATACCTTATAAAATCTATGGTGGGCTTTCGTTTTATCAACGTAAGGAGATAAAAGATGTGATTGCTTATTTTCGTTTGGTGGTCAATCCGAATGATGAAGAGGCGTTCAAGCGTATTATTAATTATCCTGCTCGTGGCATTGGTGATACCACTGTGGGGAAAATCATAACAGCTGCTACAGATAATAGTGTAAGTCTTTGGAACGTACTTTGTGAGCCATTGAGTTACGGCTTGGCAATTAATAAAGGAACTCATACAAAATTGCAAGGATTTCATGAGTTGATAGAAGGATTTATTGCAGACCAATCTGATAAGAATGCATATGAGATAGGTACGGATATCATTCGTCAATCGGGTATAATCAATGATGTTTGTCAGGATACTTCACCTGAGAATCTCAGTCGTAAAGAAAACATAGAGGAGTTGGTAAATGGTATAAACGATTTCTGTGCTTTGCGTCAGGAGGAAGGAAATCCTAATATCTCATTAACAGATTTTCTTTCAGAGATAGCTTTGCTTACAGATCAGGATTCGGATAAAGCCGATGATGGAGAAAAGATAACTTTAATGACCGTACATTCTGCCAAAGGACTAGAATTTAAGAATGTTTTTGTAGTTGGTTTAGAAGAGAACTTATTTCCTAGTGGTATGGTAGGAGATTCTCCTCGTGCATTGGAAGAAGAACGCCGTCTGTTTTATGTAGCCATTACTCGCGCGGAAGAGCATTGTTTTTTGTCTTTTGCCAAAACTCGTTTTCGTTATGGAAAGATGGAATTTGGAAGTCCGAGCCGCTTCTTGCGTGATATTGATATGCATTATCTTCAGTTACCACATGAAGTAGGAGTCAGTCGCTCAGTTGATGAAGGGGCGGGGCGTTTCCGACGAGAGATTGAAGGGGGATTTACTCGTTCTGCTTCATCTAAACGTACACCATTGGGCAATTTTTCTTCAGAACAGGAACGGCGTCCGAAAGAACAAATTATTGCACCTACGGTGCCGAGAAATCTGAAGAAAGTAAGTTCTGTAAGTAATAATAATACTTCTGCTACTTCATCAAGTCAGTCTCCTATACAGGGAATCAGTGCGGGACAGATGATTGAACATGAACGTTTTGGTTTGGGAGAAGTTGTAAAAGTGGAAGGTACTGGTGATAATGCAAAAGCAACTATTCACTTCAAAAATGCAGGTGACAAACAACTATTGCTGCGTTTTGCACGTTTTAAAATAGTAGATTCAAATACTCAAATATTATAGGTGTCATGAAGAAACAAGTAACAGTGATTTTGCTTTCCGCTCTAATTTTGAGTGGATGTGCATCGGGACGTATGGGAAATCCGGGAGCAATTATGGCGGGTGCTGCCATCGGTGGCGGTTTGGGTAGTTCCATTGGTGGACTGATTGGTGATAATAATCATGGTTGGAGAGGTGGATATCGTGGCTCTGCTATTGGAAATATTGTAGGTACCATTGCCGGTGCTGCAATTGGTAATGCTTTGACGACTCCCAAACAAGAACCGGTAGAAGAGTATGCCTATGTTCCTGAAGTGAGAGAGGTTTATACAAAATCCCGCACTCGTCCGCAGATACAACGCCCCTCACCTCAGTTGAAGTTGCGTAAAATTCGTTTTATTGATGATAACCGTAATCATGTGATTGACGCAGGAGAGAGTAGTAAAATTATTTTTGAGGTAATGAATGAAGGGAAGACTCCAGTATATGATGTTGTTCCTATTGTGGAGACTGTTGGTAAAGTGAAACATATTGGTATTTCTCCGTCTGTAATGGTTGAGGAAATTCTGCCTGGTGAAGGATTCCGTTATACAGCGACCATTTATGCCGGTCCTAAATTGAAAGACGGTGAAGTTACTTTCCGCGTAGCTGTGTCCGATGAAAATGGAAATATTTGTGATGCACAGGAGTTTGCATTGCCTACTCAACGTGCAGAACGATAATGCTGGAGCTATTTGCTAGTTCTTTATCATTTAGCTATTACCATTTGTTATTTTGCTCATAGTATAAATTTTGTTTGGTAATAGCATATTTTGTTTGTAATATAATAGATTGATCAAATCTATAATCATAAACAACAGATTTGAATTTAGGTATAATATCATTGCAATAGTTGATTAAGTCTTAAATTCCACCTCCACAGTAAAAATATCATTTTCTCTATCAACCTATCACCAATCTTCTATAACTCTTTATTCATCGGTGTTTTGGTGGTGATAGGTTATTTTTTAACCTATCACCACATCTATCACCTATCATCCGATTTATTATCCATACAGTAAGCGTCTCCGAGATGGCTTTTGTTTATATTAATCATGTTATATGAAAGATGCTTTTTATCCCTGTTTGTTCCATTTGTCAAATGAAAAAGAACCTGTTATTTTATCAGTTTCATAAGGAGAAACTGTTGGTTTCATGCAGGGAAACTTTTAGTTTCAAGGCATGGAACTATTAGTTTCAATAGAGTGAAACTGATTTTAGTTATAGAGGTTTGTAATGTCTTGGATTAACTTTGGACTTTTTTGTTTTACTTCCTATCTTAATACATATTCTTTTTTTATTTTTCCTGATTCATTTTACTGTATAATGTAAGTCTTCTTACAATATATGTAACTATGTGTAACTTTTTAATAGAGCTATTTCTATAATTGGCAAGATGATCATGAAATCTTGTTTGAACCATATTATGAATTTACCAATTATTTCCGGCATTGCTACTACCGATAAGTATTTTTATCCGTTGTTTATATAAATTGGCGCCTTCGGCAATATTCTTGCCTGCATCTACTGTTCCCATTCCGTAAATAACAATAGGTGTTTGCCATGACATTCCCGAATGAATAGCACTCACTTGATAAGGGCGTAAAAGTTCATCTGTGGTGAAGCGGTTTCTTCCACCACTTCGATATGCTTCGTATTCAGAGCCTGTTGTTGTTACTACTGTCAGTGGCTTTCCAGCTACTGCAGGAGTTTTAGATAAGAAAGTGAAAACTTCGTCTTGCCATTTTTTCAGCAAAGAGGGAGCAGACATCCAATAGAATGGAAACTGGTAGATGACAGCAGAAGCTTCAGAAATAATTTTGCTCCATTCGTCTACATTAAAACTTGGCTCCTGCATATCGTAGAGATTAAATATAGCTACGCCTTCGATGTCTTTAACTGCATCAAGTAATGCTTTATTAGCCTGCGATTCTCTGAAGTTTGGATGCGCCAGGAGAATTACTACTTTTCTTAAATCTTTATTCATATTCATTTCGGAATTTAGGATAAAACAATTTTGCTTATAGATATAAGGTCAAAAATAAGAAAAAGTTTTCAGAATTTTATATCTTAATAAAAAATAAGTAATCTCATTTATTAAAGTTTTAACAGTTGTCAGACCGTATTATGCTACCATATTTAGGAATAATTATTTCTTTTATGATCGAGCAAAGAATGTTGTATTGTCGGAAAACAATGTAAATATTTGAAAGAGGGAGGGACTTTACTGGTAATTTATTGTTTAAAGAAATAACATAAAAGTTTTTATCTCTTTGTTTGTTCTTGATTATAAATAATTATGAGCTATTTTGATTTTAATGTGAAGTAATGAGGTGAAACTTGAATATTTTATTTTTTTATCGGTATTAACCTTAAAATGAAAAAGTGTTGTATTTTTGCAGACACGTTAGAATTGAACGTTTTTATTTAGATAAGAATTATATATGATAGATTTTACCCAATTTCCTTCTCCTTGTTATATCATGGAAGAAGAACTACTCAGAAAGAATTTAAGTTTGATCAAAAATGTGGCTGACAGGGCAGGAGTGGAGATTATTCTGGCTTTTAAGTCATTTGCCATGTGGCGTTCTTTTCCTATATTTCGTGAATATATTGATCATTCTACGGCAAGTTCTGTTTATGAAGCTCGTTTAGCATTCGAGGAATTTGGGAGCAAGGCACATACTTATTCTCCGGCATATACAGAACAGGATTTTCCGGAAATAATGCGTTGCAGCAGTCATATCACATTTAATTCTTTGTCACAATTTCAACGTTTTTATCCGATGATAGTAGCAGAGAAGAATGACATTTCATGTGGTATACGTGTTAATCCCGAATATTCGGAAGTAGAAACGGAACTTTATAATCCTTGTGCACCCGGTACTCGTTTCGGGATTACTGCTGATTTACTACCTGAGATTTTACCGAAAGGTATTGAAGGCTTTCATTGCCACTGCCATTGTGAATCTTCTTCCTTTGAGTTAGAACGTACCTTGCAACACCTGGAAGAAAAATTTGCTCGTTGGTTTCCCCAATTAAAGTGGTTAAACCTAGGTGGCGGTCATCTAATGACTCGTAAAGATTATGATACAACACACCTGATAAAACTGTTACAAGGGTTAAAAGCACGTTATCCTCATTTACAAATTATCCTTGAACCGGGTTCGGCTTTTACTTGGCAGACAGGAGTACTGACTTCTGAAGTCGTGGATATTGTAGAGAGTCGTGGAATTAAAACTGCTATCTTAAATGTTAGTTTTACTTGTCATATGCCCGATTGTCTGGAAATGCCATATCAGCCGGCTGTTCGTGGTGCGGAAATGGGAAATGAAGGGAAGTATATCTACCGCCTTGGTGGAAACTCCTGTTTGAGTGGGGATTATATGGGACTTTGGAGTTTCGATCATGAGTTGCAGATTGGTGAACAAATTGTGTTTGAAGATATGATTCATTATACGATGGTGAAGACAAATATGTTTAACGGTATCCATCACCCAGCTATAGCTCTTTGGACGAAAGAAGGGAAGGCTGAAATATACAAGCAATTTTCTTACGAAGATTATCGTAATAGAATGAGTTGATAATCAAAACGATTGTTTTGTGGTAGGTATAGAGTGGAATATATTACTGTGAAAAAAGTAAGCAGAATGTTTGCAGGTTTACGGAATTTGTCTACCTTTGCAACCGCAAACGAAAAAATGCGGAAATAGCTCAGTTGGTAGAGCATAACCTTGCCAAGGTTAGGGTCGCGAGTTCGAGTCTCGTTTTCCGCTCATGTTTTCTTTGAAGTGTTGGAAATAAATCTTTGCCCAGGTGGCGGAATTGGTAGACGCGCACGTTTCAGGTGCGTGTGTCGAGAGGCATGCAGGTTCGAGTCCTGTTCTGGGCACAGAATTTTAACTTTAATTCTGGAGAGGTGGCGGAATTGGTAGACGCGCTACTTTGAGGGGGTAGTGACAGTTATGTCGTGGGAGTTCGAGTCTCCTTCTCTTCACAGGTAATTAAAGGGTTTTGCGGAAATAGCTCAGTTGGTAGAGCATAACCTTGCCAAGGTTAGGGTCGCGAGTTCGAGTCTCGTTTTCCGCTCTTATTTCTTTGAAATATTGTAACTAAGTTTTGCCCAGGTGGCGGAATTGGTAGACGCGCACGTTTCAGGTGCGTGTGTCGCGAGGCATGCAGGTTCGAGTCCTGTTCTGGGCACCACTCATTCAGATCGCTGAAGAAGAAAAAAGAAATTTAGTTTGCGGAAATAGCTCAGTTGGTAGAGCATAACCTTGCCAAGGTTAGGGTCGCGAGTTCGAGTCTCGTTTTCCGCTCATATAAGTCCTAGGTTGTCAATTACTGCTATTGGCAACCTTTTTTATTTATGTAATGAGTCTTATTTATTGACAACTATGCTTTTTAATGAGTATGATTCTCATTATAATATATCAACTTTTTGAGAAATCTGATTTAGGTATTATGATATAGGGAAAAGTAATATTAACCCTCTTGCAATTGTTAGAAAAATAATTTACTGCGTTATTTGATTCTTACTATATAGATTCGTTTTTTCTGTTTTCTTTCTTCTTTATTATTTCTTATTTTTTTGTGTTATGTAATATGTGTTAAAAGCCGGAAGCGAATTAAATTTGTTTTTGGCATGAATTGTATCATATAAAAAGTAATGCAAATGAAAAATAGAAATGGATTTAGTCAATGTGCTGAGCAGTACATTGCACGTTTACGGAAAGAAGGCCGTTATTCAACAGCGCATGTATACAAGAATGCGCTTTATTCTTTCACTAGTTTTTGCGGTACTATACATGTATCGTTTAATCAGATAACTCGGGAGTGTCTGCGACATTACGGACAACATCTTTATGGATGTGGATTGAAACCTAATACAATTTCTACGTATATGCGGATGCTTCGTAGTATTTATAATCGAGGAGTAGAAGCGGGAAATGCTCCTTATATTCCTCGTTTATTTCGTGATGTGTATACTGGAGTGGATGTACGTCAGAAAAAAGCTCTGCCTGTTGGAGAGCTCCATAAGTTACTTTATGAAGATCCCGGTTCAGAGCAACTACGGCGTACACAGGCGATTGCTGCTCTGATGTTTCAGTTTTGTGGGATGCCATTTGTAGATTTTGCCTATATGGAGAAGTCTGCTTTACAACAGAATGTGCTGCACTATAATCGTGTGAAAACTCGGACACCGATGAGTATAGAAGTTTTGGATACAGCAAAAGAACTTATAAACCAACTTCGTAGCAAACATATTCCATTGCCTGGATACCCTGATTATCTGTTTAATGTATTGAGTGGGAATAAAAAGAGAAAAGAAGAAAGTGCATATCGTGAATATCAATCGGCTCTTCGTCTATTCAATAATCGTCTAAAAGGACTTGCCAGAGCTTTGCACTTAAGCTCTTTAGTTACTTCTTATACGCTTCGCCATTCGTGGGCGACTACTGCAAAGTATCGGGGAGTGCCTATTGAAATGATCAGCGAATCATTAGGGCATACATCGATCAAAACAACGCAAATCTATTTGAAAGGCTTTGGATTAAAAGAACGAACAGAAGTAAATCGGTTGAATTTATATTACGTTAAGAGAGGTGTGATAAACTAATTTGTGAAAGTTAAAAACCTGAAAATCAATATTAAAGTATGTTTGTTACTTCTTAGGTAACGGAATTAAATCTGCCGCAAAGATATACAAAAATATAAATAACCAGCAAATTTTTATCTGTTTTTTTCTTTATCTCAGTGATTTAGGATAAAAAAATGTCTGAGCATGAAATTATCTTATCTTCATACTCTATAATTTATGTGCTTTATTTTTTAATAAGTATTCCTTTCACTAAAGATAAATACTCTTCTAACATTGTATTTGTCGATGTTTTTCTTTTTTTCATTTGATATGGTTTTGCTTTTGTGTATTCCGTTACCTAAGAAGTAACGGACAAGTATGGGGTAAAAAATATGATTTCGAGGGAATAGAAATCAATGAATGGTGGGGTATTGATAGAATAGGGGAGTAGGTTGCACTTTTGTAACCTTAACGGGCTGTGTTTAATTGTTTAATAATGATGAGTTAATGAAAGTATGGGTATGTATGTGCTCTGTCACATTATTGTTGATGTCTTGCCAATCGTATAAGAATGTGCCTTATCTGAAAGATGCAGAAGAGGTATGTCAAAGGACACAACAGGAGAAACTTTATGATGCTAAAATTATGCCAAAAGACTTGCTGACAATTGTAGTGTCGTGTACAAGTCCGGAATTGGCTGCTCCTTTTAATCTGACTGTAGCCACTGGTAGTAATGTCACTTTGAATTATACAACAACACAGCCCGTTTTACAACAGTATCTGGTTGATAACGATGGGAAAATCAATTTTCCTGTGCTAGGAGAATTATCCGTAGGAGGATTGACAAAGAAACAGACAGAGCAATTGGTAGTGGAAAAACTAAAACCCTATTTAACGGAAACTCCTATTGTTACTGTACGTATGGTGAACTATAAAATTTCAGTAATTGGTGAGGTGGCACATCCCGGTACATTTATTATTTCGAATGAAAAAAGTGAATCTTTTGGAAGCATTGGCAATGGCAGGAGATATGACAGTGTACGGACTTCGTAATGATATCAAATTAATTCGTGAAAATGCTATAGGCAAGCAAGAGATAGTATCTTTGGATTTGAATAATGCAGAAACGATTTTCTCTCCTTATTATTATCTGCAACAAAATGATATTGTCTATGTGACGCCAAATAAAGCTAAGGCGCGGAATGCCGATATTGGGAGTAGTACAAGTTTATGGTTTTCGGCAACTTCCATTTTAATCTCTCTTGCCAGCTTGTTATTTAATATTTTAAAATAGATATATAATGAAAGAGAATTCATACGGGGAGGTAAACGTTGTGAATGAAGAAGAAATTGATCTTCGGGAATTAATCTTTAGTTATTTGTCTTATTGGCCATGGATTATTACATCTGTATTTCTTTGTTTTGTGGGTGCCTGGTTGTATTTATACTTCACTCCTCCGGTTTATCGTGTTTCTGGCTCTATTATTATTAAGGATGAAAAAAGGAAGGGAATGTGGGAACTGCTATCGGGTTGGAGAATCTAGGATTGGGCGGTATGATTACAGCTTCGCAAAATATGGACAATGAGATGGAAGTATTGTGCTCCAAGTCATTACTTAAAAAAGTGGTGAATGATTTGGAACTATATATAACTTATAAAAATGAGGATGAATTTCCAGCAAAGGAGCTGTATAAATCTTCTCCTGTTATAGTTAGTTTGACTCCACAAGAGGCTGATAAACTGTCGGAAAGTGTGCTTATTGATATGAAGTTTTCACCAGTGGACGGTTTAGAAGTCAAGGTGAATGTTGGAGATAGTTTATATAGTTGTAATTTTAATCAGTTGCCGGCAGTATTACCTACAGATGTCGGAACTTTTGGTTTTATGATAAATGATTCCTTTCAGGCAGGAGAGAGAAAAGAAGTCTCTCATGTCAGTGCAGTGATCTCTCAACCGATGAAAGTGGCTAAGGGATATCTTAATGCTTTGACTATAAAACCAACATCCAAAACAACTTCTGTTGCTATTATTTCTTTGGAAAATACTAATTCCCGGCGTGGACGTGATTTTATCAATAAATTATTGGAGATGTATAATCAGAATGCTAATAATGACAAAAATGAAGTTGCAGAGAAAACGCGTGATTTTATCAATACCCGAATAGAGATTATTAATAAGGAACTTGGAAATACTGAAGAAAAGCTGGAAACGTTCAAGCGAAATGCCGGATTGACAAATATAAGTAGTGATGCAGAATTAGCTTTGGAAGGTAATGCGGAATATGAGAAGAAACGCGTAGCAAACGGAACACAAATTAATTTGATACACGACTTAGTTACCTATATCAATGACTCTTCTAATGAGTTTGAGGTGCTTCCAGGGAATATTGGTTTATCGGATGGTGGTCTTTCAACACAAATCGACCGTTATAATGAGTTGATTCTTGAACGTAAGCGGCTTTTGAATACTTCTACAGAAAATAATCCTGCGATTATTAATTTGACTGCAAGTATTCAGGCAATGAAAACGAATGTACGGGCGACTATGAATGGAGTTCTGCAAGGGTTGCTTATAACAAAAGCTGATTTGGATCGTGAAGCTAAACGCTTTTCGCGTCGTATTAGTGATGCTCCCGGACAGGAACGTCAATATGTGAGTATTACCCGTCAACAAGAGATTAAAGCGGGACTTTATTTAATGCTTTTGCAAAAACGGGAAGAAAATGCTATAACATTGGCTGCTACTGCCAATAATGCTAAAATAATTGATGAACCGATTGCGGATGATGTTCCTGTTTCTCCCAGACGGCTAATTATTTACTTAATTGCATTGATACTAGGAATGGGAGTACCGGCAGCAGCTATTTTCTTGATAAGATTGTTTAAATTCAAGATTGAGGATCGGACTGATGTAGAGAAGTTGACTAAAATCCCTATTGTTGGAAGTATTCCTCTGGCAGATGAGAAACAGGAAAAGCAAGGTTCGATAGTTGTATTTGAGAATCAAAACAACCTGATGAGTGAGGCTTTCCGTAATATCCGGACAAAACTTCAGTTTATGATTCATGATGGTGGAAAAGTGATAATGGTAACTTCGACCATTAGTGATGAAGGGAAATCGTTTGTTGCTTCCAATCTTGCTATTAGCCTTTCATTAATGGGTAAGAGAGTGGTAATTGTTGGACTTGATCTTCGTAAGCCGGGATTGAATAAAGTGTTCAGCATTTTGCCTCAAAAAAGTGGAATCACTCAATATCTGGCAAATCCGGCTACTACAGAGTTGGTGGACTTGATACAACCTTCAGGAATAAATTCTGATCTGTATGTTCTTCCAGGTGGAACCATTCCTCCTAATCCTACGGAATTACTGGCTCGTGATACTTTGGATAAAGCTATTCAAGTGTTGAAAGAACGTTTTGATTATGTGATTCTTGATACAGCTCCGATAGGTATGGTAACTGATACATTGGTAATAGGTCGTGTTGCTGATTTATCTGTGTATGTGTGTCGTTCTGGGTATACACGTAAAGGGGAATATATGCTAATTAATGAACTGGCGGAAAGTGGAAAGTTGCCGGAATTGTGCACAATTATTAATGGGGAAGATTTGTCTAAACGGAAATATGGATATTACGGCTACGGTAAGTATGGTGGTAAATATGGTTATGGAAAGGGTTATGGTTATGGACAGAATGTAAGTAAATAGAGTTAATAGTTCGATAATACTCTGCAATATCCACATCAAGGAGCATGAAAATTTACGAGACAAGGTTTATTACTTTTGAAATCCCACTGATCAGGATAAGCCTGATAATCAGCTACTCTCTCGACAAAACTTTTTTTGGTCAAATCTGTTATTTTCATATTTTTCTTTTATTTATAGTGACAATACTTCCTTTCTGTACTTATCTAATAAAATTCTAATTTGGAATGAGAGTCTTAGAATGGTTTTGACCCTTTTTCTACCTTATCTCGTTTCGGACAAGTAAAAAGAATGGAAGAGAATGATATTGGTCAGGGGAATTGTCTTGATGAGGAAAGGAGAGAATCATTGAATTAGGATATGCTTCTGAAAAATGTACCGATTGTACCGTTCTATGATTGTAGCGGTTGTTATTACTTTAGCCTTATTATTCGCATTTATCTGTTTGTGTGCATAACGGGTATTTCCTCATGTAATAATCATATAAAACATTTTATCGTTTCTCTTTGTCAAATTATAAAATAAATTATATATGAACTCACATAATAGAACCAGTATTTGGTATGATTAAAAAAATAGATTATTTTTCTTTATTTGCAAGAATAGCTATTGGTCTGAGTTTTTATCGGCTGTTGCAGGTCGAATTGGATTATGGACCCTTATTGGGGGAAGTGAAGATGTAGGCTCTTTTTAGTGGAATCCTATTATTAACTTTTGCTTTTTCAATGCTACTCTTTACGAGTTTTAAGGCTCCATTAGATTATAGTGTGTTTACAGCCGCAGCTTGTTCTTTCTTACTTTATAAAAACAGTAAATAAAAAACTTCCCATAGATTGAATTCAATCAATGGGAAGTTTTTGTTAATCATTAAGATGTTTTTCTATCCCTTAGCCTCCTGATACATGAATCGTTTGATTGATTTCTTTGCTGTTTTTTCAAACTCTTCAAAGTGTATTTTAATTTTGCTGATTTGGCAGTAACCAGGAAGTTGCTGGTTCAACTCTGTACGATTGGTTTCCATCATTTTTTCAACGTCCGTTTGCTGTAATCCATGTGCAAAAGCATCGTCGAAATCCGGATAAATAAGTGCCACCAGTTTATCATGTTGCAAGACGATCAGTGATTCTGATATATACGGCATATTGTTTAGCTTACTTTCTATTTCTTCCGGATAGATATTTTGTCCACTGGAAGTCAGTAGCATATTTTTGCTACGTCCACGAACTGTTACATATCCATCTTCATCAATTGTTGCAAGATCGCCAGTATGAAGCCATCCATGAGTATCTATTATTTGAGAGGTAGCTTCTGGATTCTTATAATAACCTAACATAAGGTTCATACCTTTGCAAACAATTTCTCCTGCGTGAGTTTTGGGATCCGGTGAATCAATACGTATTTCCATTCGACTGGTTGCTTTTCCGCAGGAAGCCAGTTTTAAAGTATCCCAGCGACTAGAACAAATGATCGGACCACATTCGGTCATACCGTATGCAATGGTATAGGGGAATCCTATTTTTTTGAGAAAGGCTTCTACTTCTGCATTAAAAGGTGCACCACCGATAATGATTTCATCAAAGTTACCTCCAAAGATTTCCATGGCGGCTTGGCGTGCTGCCGCTTTTATTTTATCATTTATAATAGGAACTCTCAGCAAAAGTTTGCCTATTTTACTATCAACTTTCGGAAGAATCTCTTTTTTGATAATCTTCTCGACAATTAATGGTACGCAGGAAATAATCCTTGGTTTTATTTCAGCGAAAGATTGTGCAATAATCTTTGGAGACGGCATACGTGTTAGGAAGTAGATATGGGCACCTGCTGAGAACCCATACAAGAAGTCATATACCATACCGAATACATGTCCCATAGGTAGCGTGGATACAATGTGATCACCGGGTTTTACAGGAAGCATTTCATAACAGTAGGTTACGTTAGACCATAGACTACGATAGGGTAGCATTACACCTTTAGAATAACCTGTGGTTCCGGAAGTATAGTTGATGACGGCAAGCTCTTCTGGTCGATCTTTTCGGTAACAAATATGTTCTTGACGGAAACATTTTGGATAACGTTCTCCGTAAATGGCGTTACGATGTTCGAAAGCATAACTCAGTTTTTCGTTGCGTGATACCAATGGAGAAAAATCGGTAAGTGATGCAATACCCTCTAATAGAGGCATGAGGTCTTCATTTAAATTTTCCCACACTTGGTTGCCAACAAAAAGCAGTTTAGCTTCGGAGTGATTGACAATATTATGAATATTGTCTGCCTTAAATTCATGCAGAATAGGAACGATTACGGCTCCATATGTAATGGTTGCAAGAAAAGCAACACCCCAATGGGCACTGTTACGTCCGCAGACGGCTATCTTATCACCCGGCTGAATACCCGCACTTTCGAGTACAATATGAAATTTGGCTATCTTACGTGCTACATCTTTATATTGTAGAGTGATTCCTTTGTAGTCTGTCAGGGCGTTTCTATCCCAATTCTTGATTATACCTTGTTCAATATAATCAATGAACTGTTGTTCTTGTTCCATGTCGAATTTTTGCACATTTGGTTTTAAACTGCGCAAAAAATAATATTTCATTAACATAAACTGAATTTTAAATCTAAGTTTTACGGTTAATTAACGAGGGAGATTGGTGGTATCTTTAATTGCGGACAGGTGAAAGAAAATTAGCTATTAGCATAATAATATATGCTAATAGCTAAACTATTTTTGCTAATACCTTATGGAATACTCTTTCATACGTTATTCTGACGTAATAGCTTCTTCTTTTTGTTTTTCGGAAATAAGTAGCAGCTTATCTCCTTTATGCAATTTCAGTGTTCCGTTCGGAATCAAAAATTCATCTCCACGTTTTACGATCATTACCAATGTGCCTTTAGGTAAGTTCATATCCTTTAAAGTATCTGCTTCTTCCAGCATTTTTTCTGTGACAGTCATATCACTAAGATCCGAGTCTATTTCTTCGGGAAGTTCTACTCCGAAGTCATTGCCCGTTTTAGGAAGTGGTTCGGAGAGGTGCAACAAACGGGCTACCGAAGAAACTGTTGTTCCCTGAATAATCAGTGAAACGATGGTGATGAAAAACACTATATTGAAAATGATATTTGAACCTTCTACACCTGCAACTACCGGATAGGTGGCGAAAATAATAGGAACTGCTCCGCGCAATCCTACCCATGAAACGAATAGGCGAGATTTCATTGTGATCTTCTTAAAGGGTAATAAGCATAAAAATACACTTAAAGGGCGGCCGATGACGATCATGAAGATTCCGATCAACAATGCTACAACAGCTACTTCCAACATTTCATGTGGATTGACAAGCAGTCCCAAGCAAAGGAACATGATAATCTGAAACAACCAAGTGAGCCCGTCCATAAAAGTGTAAATCTCTTTACGGTGCATGATTTTGTTGTTTCCTACCATGATACCGGCAATGTATACGGCAAGATAACCGTTACCTTTCAGTAAATCTGTGATAGAAAAAGTAAAGAATATGAATGCAAGCAATAGGATAGGATATAAAGCTTGGTTATCGATATTGAGTTTATTCAGCATACGTATGGCCAGTTTGCCAAGTAAGTATCCTGCAGCTGCACCTATGATGAATTGGATGGCAAAAGAGAAGATAATGGAGCCTACTCCCATACCTGCCGATTGGATAAATTGTATCAATACAATGGTCAGCATATATGCCATCGGATCATTACTACCACTTTCAAGTTCTAGCATGGGACGAAGATTATGTTTCAAGTTCATCTTCTGTGAGCGTAGTATAGCGAATACTGATGCGGAGTCGGTTGATGACATGGTGGAAGCTAATAGCAGGGAAGTAGTGATAGGCAGGTAAATGTTTGTCCAGCTCATACCGGAAAGCCACCATATAAATAGTCCGGTAAATAGAGCTGTGAGCAGAACTCCGACTGTGGAAAGAACAATACCGGGAACTAGTATAGGCTTGATTTCTCTGAATTTCGTATCCATACCTCCAGAGAATAGGATGATACTTAATGCAACCATACCAATAAATTGTGCTTCCTTCGCATTATGAAACTGGAGTCCGAGTCCGTCGCTACCAAATAGCATACCTACTACAAGAAATAGTAATAAAGCAGGTACTCCGAAACGGTATCCGGTTTTTCCAACTACGATACTGACGAAAAGTAAGATAGAGCCAACAAGTAAGATGTTTTCTGCTGTAAAAATCATAGACTATACTGATAAAAGTTATATAAATCTTAAATTAGTGTTCACTGTGCGAAGTTACACATTATTTAAAACAAATAAAAGTCCTGTTTGGATGTATTTTTCGAGGAAAAGGTAGTTAAATTGTTTGAAAGCATTAATTTTGTACCCAATTAATCTACATCGTACTTATGGATTCTAACAATCTTACTCCTTTGCGGAAGGGTGTGGTAGGAGTACAATTCTTATTTGTGGCTTTTGGAGCTACGGTACTTGTGCCATTATTGGTGGGACTTGACCCTTCGACAGCTTTATTTACTGCTGGTATCGGTACACTTATTTTTCATGCGGTTACTAAGGGAAAAGTTCCTATATTTTTAGGAAGTAGCTTTGCATTTATTGCTCCCATCATTAAGGCCACGGAACTTTATGGGTTACCTGGTACTTTATCGGGAATGGTAGGTGTGGCTCTGGTTTATTTCTTGATGAGTGCGCTTGTCAAATGGCAGGGAGTTAGGGTGATAGAGAAGTTATTTCCTCCGGTAGTGATCGGACCTGTCATTATATTGATTGGATTGTCACTGGCTGGAACGGGTGTCAATATGGCAAAAGAAAACTGGGGGTTGGCTTTGCTTTCGTTAATAACAGCAGTTGTTGTATCTATGAAGGCAAAAGGGTTGTTGAAACTGATTCCTATCTTTTGTGGAATTGCAGTAGGTTATATTGCTGCTTGGCTTTTTTATGATCTAGACTTGTCAGGAGTGAGAGAGGCTGCTTGGATTGGCTTACCGCAATTTGTTTTTCCGGAATTTTCTTGGGAACCTGTTTTATTCATGATTCCGGTAGCTATTGCACCTGTGATTGAGCATATTGGGGATGTCTATGTAGTTAATACTGTTACTGGAAGAGATTTTGTGAAAGATCCCGGGTTACACCGGACTTTATTAGGAGATGGTCTGGCTTGTCTTGGAGCTGGTTTGGTGGGTGGTCCTCCTGTGACCACTTATTCGGAAGTTACAGGAGCAATGTCACTGATGAAGATTACCAATCCGCAAGTGATCCGTATTGCTGCGATTTCCGCTATTATATTCTCCGTGATAGGAAAGATCAGTGCATTACTGAAATCGATTCCAAGTGCTGTTTTGGGAGGTATTATGTTGTTGCTTTTCGGAACGATAGCTTGTGCGGGTATTGCTAATTTAATAAATAATTGTATCGACATGAGTCGTACTAGGAATATTATCATTGTTTCTTTGACTCTGACTGTTGGAATCGGAGGAGCTGTTTTTACTTGGGGAGAATTTTCGTTGTCTGGTATAGGTTTGGCTGCTTTAGTGGGGGTATTACTTAATCAGATTTTACCCCATGATAATTGATGATAATTCATATAAAAAGGATGATTTAATTGTAAGAGTTGAAATATTTAGGAACAGATTGCACAAAGCTTATCAATGGAAGAGCTTGATTATTTGAATTATCTGTCCCTAAATATTATACCGGAGGAATCTTAAAGTGAACTTTTAAAGTTATTTCTCTAGGTTTTGGATTACACTTTATTTTGCAATATCTTCTTTAAATGTACATGAAATTTTCAGAATTTTACGCATAATATCTTATAACCACTGAAACTTTAAACCAAAAGACAAACTCAGGTAATCTCGTGGACGCAGATAGTTGTTGGTGACAGCACTAATCAGATACAGGTCACATGTGCTTAGCTCATAAAAGAAAGTCACAGACTTTGCTAGGAATCGACGTCGAGGATCGATTTCGTAAGTTAGCCGTTGTCCTAGATAAATATGGATACGTACTTTGCTTGAGAATCCGTAATAACCTTTTGGATAACGATCAGGCTCGTGTACCCAGAATTGATCACCGAATACCGTATTCAAATAGAGTCCGCAGGATAAAGGCTCAGTAGAGAATCCTTTTCCTAAATCCAAGCTCCAAGGCATGTAATTTTGTTTCAGCGTCATTGTAATCTTTGCCTTTTTCGACGAATATTTTGGTAGAAATCCGAGTAGCAGATCCGTTTCCCATTGATTATGCTTTCCGTAGTCCCAACCCGTTCCGAAAGATAGCAATCCCATGTTTCCCGCAAATTGTATCTTTGAATGAGTAGGAATGATGCGCTCCCAATTCTTACGCATACGGTGTACTCGTTTGTCATAACGGGTATGCACTATACTTTCTTTTGTGTTCGAAATTACCGAGTCAGCCTGAAGAATCGTAAATAGAGAATCACCAGTGTGGTAAGCAATGACGGAATCGGATTTGATAACTATCCGTACAGAATCGGGCTTATAATTTTTGATAATAGTGTCTGTCCTGCAAATAGCTGATACCAGACAGGGAATAATCAGGAGAATACTTAGTACTCCTGCACGAAGTATATATTTAGAATTCGACCAATTCATATTCATATTTTTCCGGGGTTATAGTAAATACGATATAGCTGCGATGTTTCATACAGTCACTTATGATGTAGTGCATTCCATCATCAAAAAAAACTTTGTCTCCAAAACCATGATCGTGGGCAGCAGTACAAAACTGTATGCCCGGATACTGAAGAATGTAATGTTCAAATACCTTCCCTACATTATCATTAAAAACATCTGCGAAGGGAGGAGCGTGCATACTTACTACAGTCTTTTCGAACTCATCTTTCCGGTTTGTCAGTTCATTTTCCATGAATGTGAAATCGGGGATAGGTTCGGAATAATCGTATTCCAATGCATTTGTGTTGAGACAGATAAATTTCACGTTTCCTGCAATAAAAGAGAAATTGGATGGACCGAATACTTTTTTATATGTCTCTGCCCCTGTACCTAAACAATCATGATTACCCATCAATACAACATAAGGAACCTTTAATTTATTCATGATATCCCTCTGCCAGAGAAATTCTTTAGTAAGACCGAAATCACTTATGTCTCCACCATGAATGACGAAGTCGATATCATCCCGTTTGTTGATTTCATTAACGAAATCTTCTGTTTCGTCGTACCAGCGTTGTGAATCTCCCATTGTGATAAAACGCAGTGTAGTTTTGCTTTTGCAATTTGTTTCTATCTGCTCAATATTATGAGCATTGACAGCCGTTTCACCACTGATACGTACATCGTATGGGTGGTAATCTATCATATCGCAACCTGCGAGTATCAGGCATGATAACAATGTGTATAAACCTCTTCTTAACATAAATATTTGTATTGGAAAACTTGATGCAAATGTAGAGTTTTCTATTTGGAAAGGCAATGCCTTATGATAATTAGGGGACACAATGAACAATAAATAAGAGAATTTGAACAGTAAATGAGAGATTCGAAAGAGGTTTCTGTCGTAGATATATGTTTTTACTATTATTTAATCTAGGTACGAAAATGATTCTTCTTCAATTTTGTTGAAGATTAATTCAAGTAAAAACAGAAAGACATAACGGAACAAAAATAAATAGTTCATTAGAATCTAGTTTATAGATGTTCGCTTCTGTTTAATTGAAGCGTAATTGCTAATGCTGTTTAGAAGGTACTTATTGTTGCACCTGTTTGGATACTTTTTTTATATAGATCATCAGACTGATAACTGCCGTTGTGAAAGCTAATGCATCTGATACAGGCATACTAATCCAGATACCTTTTAACCCCCACCAATTGGGGAATAGTAGCAAGCATGGCAATAGATAAAGCAATTGTCTAGTCAATGAAAGGAAAATACTGATTTTCGCTTTGCCAATACTTTGGAAGAAGTTACCAATAACAATTTGTGCTCCAACAAATGGGAACATCAATACAGTTAGACGTAATCCTCCTACGGCAAGATCGATCAATTCGTCATTGTCGGTGAAGAGTACTGATACGGCATGAGGAAATAATTCGCAAATCAAGAAACCACTGCTCGTGATAACTACGCCGGAAATGATCCCTAGTCGTAACGTTTGTTTTACGCGATCAATTTTCTGTGCTCCGAAGTTATAACCTATAATTGGTTGCATCCCCATTGTAAGTCCTAATACAATCATCACATAGAGAGTCAATAATCGATTGATAATACCATAAGCACCAATAGCCATGTCTCCTCCATATTCCTGAAGACTGTTATTGATTATGATAACAATTGCACACGCACATACATTCATCAGGAACGGTGACATGCCGATAGCGAAGATACTGTCTACAATCCGCTTTTTCATCTTCCAGATTTTACCTTCGAAATGCACTGTGTTCTCTTTATTAATAAAATGACTTACCACCCATACCATTCCGATAAACTGTGAGATAACTGTTGCTGTTGCCGCTCCACGCATACCCCATTCGAATTGGAAAATAAAGATAGGAGCAAAGATGATATTAGATACTACTGTTACCATGGAGGTCAGCATTGCTTTTTTCGGATATCCGGTGGCACGCATCACATTGTTCAAACCGATCATGGTATAGGTAATAGGAGTTCCTAGTAGGATAACTTGCATAAAGCTGCGAGCATAAGGTAATGTATCGCTACTTGCTCCGAAGAAAACCAAGATATCATCCAGAAAGATGAACGATAATATACCGAAGAAAACAGAATTTGTGATGCAAAGCATTAGGGTATGAGATAGTATTTCCGTAGCTCCTTTCAGATCTTTTTGTCCCAACCGGATAGAAGCGATTGTAGAACCACCAGCAGAAACTAACGTGCAAAAAGCGACGACAAGATTCATCAAAGGGAAACTGACTGCTAATCCGGCAATAGCCATTGGACCTACACCATGCCCTATAAAGATACTGTCGATAATGTTATAGATAGAGGTAATTGTCATTCCGATAATAGCTGGAATAGAATATTGTAACAACAATTTCCCGATATGTTCCTTCCCTAATATGTGTGGGTCGTTTTTACTCATGTGCAAGTACGAATTTTGTTGGATGAAAACGTGGGTTACGTTTTTTTAAGTGGGGCAAAGTTACGAATAATTTGTCTGATTCGATGATTATTCGGAACTTTGCACACTCAATACACAAGGTTTAACGTTTTAGGTAGAAAGAAAGTTTGGAGATATGGATGCAACAAAAAATATAGCAGTACTTTTTGATTTTGATGGAGTGATCATGGATACAGAAACTCAGTACACTGTTTTCTGGAATGAACAAGGGCGCAAATATCTAGGACAAGAAGATTTTGGCCGTAATATCAAGGGGCAGACATTACTTCAAATCTATGAAAAATATTTCTCCGATAAGCAGGAAGCTCAACGGCAGATTAATTTAGATCTCAACGTTTTTGAGAAAAATATGTCCTACGAATATATTCCCGGAGTAGAAGCTTTTATGGCGGATCTTCGTAGTCATGGAGTAAAAATAGCAGTAGTGACTAGTTCTAATGAAGAGAAGATGCAAAACGTTTACAATGCCCATCCTGAATTTAAAGGAATGGTTGATCGTATTTTGACCGGAGAGATGTTTGCTCGCTCAAAACCTGCTCCCGACTGTTTTCTTTTAGGTATGGAAATCTTTCATATTTCACCGGAACATACTTATGTTTTTGAAGACTCTTTCCATGGATTGCAAGCGGGAAATACTTCGGGTGCTACTGTTATTGGTCTGGCCACTACTAATTCTCGTGAAGCGATTGCCGGAAAGGCAAAATATATAATAGATGATTTTGCTGAAATGACTTATGAAAAACTGTTGACTATTTAGTCAGCAGTTCATTGATTCTGTTTATTAACTCCTGTTTCTGACTAGGTCTTGGAGCATGTCTATCTACTATATTTCCTTCTTTATCAAGTAATATGAAAGTAGGGAAAGAATTAATAGAAAGAGATTTTTCCAGTAATTCTTGTTGTTCGTCAGGAAGATTAAAGTGGACTACATTAGTACCTGTCAGATGATACTCTTTAATAATATTCTTCCAGGAATCTTCCGTAGAATGATTAGCTAGATACATGAAGATCACCTCTTTGTCTTTCAGCGCTTCTTTGATGTCGGGGGTATACTTCATCTCTGCCTTGCATGGAGAGCACCATGTACCCCAAAAATCCATATAAATGACCTTACCTTTATATGGAGCAATAATCTGTTTTAATAACTCGTTTGCATCCGATATATTTTTTAGACCATCATTTCTTTTAAGACTTTCTGCGTTTTCCAACTCTTGTTTGGCAAGGTGCATATATGCTTCTTGCTGTTTTAGTACTATCCCCCGAAGACTTTCATTACTTACGAGACTTTTGAAATAATCAATAGTAGGATCTTTGAAGGCTGTTTTTATATAGTGCAGATATCCGGAAAATGCCTTGGTAACTATCAGTTCTTTTAATATAGGAGAAGTAGCAATTGTGTCAAAACAGGTGAATCCTTCTTGTATTTGCATTAATTCCATTATTTCACCATTCATTGATTCATATTTTTTACAGAGTTCTATAACATTCTTCTCTTGTAAAAGTTGTTTGCCCCTTTCGAAAGCTTCTTTATATGGTTTAGTGACTGTTTCTATTTCTATTGAGTCTATGCCAAAATATTCTCCCAAATTCTTTTCTGACATGACGTGTTCATATGCAAATAAATCATTTTTTTGCTGGGTTGTCAGTTTATATTCACCTTTTCTATTAGCATATTTGATGATCATAGTTGTATCTGAGAACCAATTGGAATTCATGGTATCATTGTAATATCCCAAATAATCAGTTAGAAATCCATTTCCATATATAGTATATGGTTGGGGAAGCTGATGATACAGTTGATCTACATATGCCATATATTCAGAATTGAAAAACTCTTTATTGAAATTGAGACGTAATACGAATCGTCTCTGCATTAGGGAACTTGCATGTAACATGAATTCGTTGTTATGTTTAATCAATTTAAACTTATCTGATAGTTGTGGATGTCGAGATATGTATTTTTCCACTATCTCCATTCTTTTATTATATATTTTTTGTTGTTCAATCAAATACACGTTATGGTCCATTTTCGCATCATAACGAAGAGTATATTTATATAATTCATTTGTAGAAGGATCTCTTTGATAGTTAATTAGTTCCTGATTGAGACGTCCGTTCTGTCCCATAATGCGAGTATCATTATTGGCATTATTGTAGAATAGAAGAATAGTATCACCGGGTTCTGCTATGGTGTGTATAGATAATTTGCGACTCTCGTTATTTATAAATAAGGAATTAGTATTGATGATGGGTATAATGATATGAAACCGTCCGGAAGAATCAATTTTAATCTTATAGATATCCTCATTTTCATTAATGAAATTAGGAATAGTAATTTTTACAGAAGAATTTTCAGATGCATTTCTTATATATCCGATAACTGTGACAGAATCCTGATGATATCCATTATCAATAAATGTATCATGATTTTCTATTGTGAAATCAGGTGCTGAAGAATAACGTATATATTTCCTTTTTTCCTTTTGCATAGATGAGGTAATTGTACAGATACTATCTGCCTTACTATCAAAAGTAAGATTTAACTTTAAAATATCTTGTCCTTTTTTTAGTATAATTTCTGCTTTGCTCTTTTTAAACTTTAGTGATTGGTATTCCCAGAAATCATTATCATATATTGCGAACCTTTCAAAGAATCCATAACGCCATTCTTTGCTTTCCGAGTTATTCCAGCACCCGATTAAATGTTTCATTTCAGAGGTTTCCAAAGTTAATGTATTTCTCTGTGCTATTGTATTGCTGGTCAGGATAAAAACGCAGATCAGCATATTAATAATGTATTTCATATATCGTATTTATAACTTTAGCAAATATAGGATAAATATTTAACATATATCTTGGTATACACGATTTATTGTCTTTTCTTTCTCTGTTATGAAAGAAATGTTATAACTTTGCCGCGTTTTTATTAGAGTAAATCCTATTTAATAACTTTAAAATTAGAAAAAATGGCTGGTTATATATCAGATGACACAAGAAAAGTGACGACTCATCGCCTGGTAGAAATGAAACAAAGAGGTGAAAAGATTTCAATGCTTACTTCGTATGATTACACAATGGCACAGATTGTAGATGGAGCAGGAATGGATGTAATTCTAGTAGGCGATTCAGCTTCTAATGTGATGGCTGGTAATGTAACCACTTTACCTATCACTCTTGATCAGATGATTTATCATGCGAAGTCTGTAGTACGTGGTGTGAAACGTGCTATGGTAGTAGTTGATATGCCATTTGGATCTTATCAAGGTAATGAGATGGGTGGTTTGGCTTCTGCTATCCGTATCATGAAAGAAAGCCATGCTGATGCTTTGAAACTGGAAGGTGGAGAAGAAATCATTGATACAGTAAAACGTATTATTAGTGCTGGTATTCCTGTGATGGGGCATTTGGGACTGATGCCTCAATCTATCAATAAATACGGAACTTATACAGTACGTGCAAAGGATGATAGTGAAGCGGAAAAGCTGATTAGTGATGCTCATTTGCTTGAAGAAGCCGGTTGCTTTGCCATTGTTTTGGAGAAGATACCCGCTGTTTTGGCTGCTCGTGTTGCTTCTGAACTGACTATTCCTATTATTGGCATCGGTGCCGGTGGTGATGTAGACGGTCAGGTACTTGTTATTCAGGATATGCTGGGAATGAATAACGGTTTCCGCCCTCGTTTCTTACGTCGTTATGCAGACTTGTTTACAGTGATGACTGATGCAATCAGTCACTATATTTCTGACGTTAAGAATTGCGACTTCCCTAATGAGAAGGAACAATATTAAGATATATGGCAATAAAATTATGGACAGCTCATTTTATGCGGATCTGTATAGCTAATTTGCTATTGTTTGTGTCAATGTACGTGTTATTTCCTGTACTTTCTATAGAAATGGCAGAACGTCTGGGAGTACCGCTGGCACAAACAGGAGTTATCTTTCTCTTTTTGACATTAGGAATGCTTCTGATTGGTCCGTTCCATGCCTATCTGGTAGATGCTTACAAGCGTAAATACGTGTGTATGTTCTCTTTTGCTGTAATGGTAGCAGCAACAGTAGGATATGCTTTTGTCACAAATATGACGGAGCTTATTATGCTGAGTATGGTGCAAGGAGTTGCCTTTGGGATGGCTACCACTGCTGGAATCACATTAGCTATTGATATTACCAGTTCCACTTTCCGCAGTGCTGGAAATGTCAGCTTTTCATGGATGGCACGACTGGGGACGATTATTGGAATTGCATTAGGAGTCTGGCTCAATCAAAACTATTCCTTTATCAATTTGCTTACTGTATCGGTTATTATTGGAATAGTAGGAATTTTGGTTATAGCAGGAGTGTACGTACCATTTCGTGCACCCATTGTTACAAAGTTGTATTCATTTGATCGATTCTTGTTGCTTCGCGGATGGGTTCCAGGTATCAATCTGATCCTTATAACTTTTGTTCCGGGGTTATTGATTTCATTGGCGCATCCTTTTTTAAATGATTCCATATTAAGGAATGTTGGAATCTCCTTGCCATTCTTTGCGGGTACGGGAGCAGGGTTTATAATATCTCTGTTGTTTGCTCGTCTGTTTTTCCTAAAAGAAAAAACCTTGCGGTTGGTAATCATTGGATTGGGATTGGAGGCTCTTACTTTTTCTTTGTTAGGTATAAAGGAGACAATTGGTATATCTTCAGTGCTGATGGGATTAGGACTAGGTTTTGTAATGCCGGAGTTTTTGGTTATATTCGTGAAGCTGTCTCACCATTGCCAACGAGGAACAGCGAATACTACGCATCTCTTGGCAAGTGAAATAGGAATTGCCTTAGGCATTGCTGTTTCTTGCAATATGAGTACAGATGAGATGCTTTTTATCGGGCAAATTGTTGCTGCAATAGCATTATTGTTCTTTATTTTAATTACTTATCCTTATTACAAAAAGATGAAAGTAAGATAGAATCAAGATATTAAGCATATAGAGGAAATGGTACGAATATAGTAGTGCCATCCTATTGTCACAGTTGTGCCACCATAGTGTCACTGCTGTGCCAATATGGAGTCACAACTGTGCCAACAAGGTGGCACAAATAATAGATATTAAGTTCTCAGATTTAACTCCTTAGATTTAGTTTCTACTTACTTGCTTTACTCCCTTTACGGTCCGTAATTTCTTGATAAGTGTTTCCAGACGTCCGGTGTCACTTACCATAACTGTGAGAGTTCCGGAAAACAGTCCGTCATTCGAATCAATACCGATCGAACGTAAACTGATACCATTTTCTTTGGAAATGATAGAAGTAATGTTAGTGACAATACCAATATCATCATGCCCCACAATACGTAATGTAATAGGATATTGCGTTCCTACCGATTTACCGGCCCAACGAGCTTTCACAATTCTGTATCCGAAACGTTCCCGCATTTGCGTTGCATTCGGGCAATCTGAACGGTGAATCTTAATACCTCCCGATACAGTCACAAATCCGAATACATCATCTCCGTAAATAGGATTACAGCATTTCGCCAATTTAAATTCAAGCCCTTTCAGATTCTGATCGATGACAAGTACATCTTCTTTTGAAGTCGTCTCTTCCTGAGCCGTTTGTAGGTTATAACCTTCGGCACTGCGGTAAACAATATCATCATGTGTATCATTATCCCTTTTCTGTTGTTCAATGTACTTATCAAGAATCTCATTAACATCCAGAGTCTCATCCGCTATCTGTTGATAGAACTCTGTCACATTTTTGAAACCTAACCGTTTGATAAGGCGCATCATAGTTGCCTCATCATATTCCATTTTTCGATTCTTGAACTTACGTTCCAATGTTTCTTTGGCAAAGTCGTGCTGGCGTGCTACCATCTCTTTAAGTGCCTGACGTATCTTGGTGCGTGCTTTGGAAGTAGTTACAATCGTCAGCCAACCTTGTTTGGGCGTTTGGGTATTTGAAGTCATGATCTCTACTTGATCACCACTATTTAACTTTTGCTTTAACTGAACATTTTTGCCGTTTACCTTTGCACCAATACACTTACATCCCAGTTTACTATGGATATGGAAAGCAAAATCGAGTACTGTAGCCCCTTTGGCAAGCTTGAATAAGTCACCTTTGGGTGTAAAAACAAAAACTTCGTCCTCGTAAAGATCCATTTTGAATTGGTCCATAACTTTCAGAGAGTCATTATCGGCATTCTCTAAAGCTTCTCTTACAGAAGTCAGCCATTCATCCAGACCGGTTTCACCCTTGATACCTTTGTATCTCCAGTGTGCAGCAAGTCCCCGTTCTGCAATCTCATCCATTCGGCGGGTACGGATTTGTACTTCTACCCATTTCCCTTCAGGTCCCATAACGGTGATATGCAATGATTCATAGCCATTACTTTTCGGAATAGAAAGCCAGTCACGCAGACGTTTCGGATTTGGTTGATACATATCCGTAACAATGGAATAAACTTGCCAACATTCCTGTTTCTCTTTTGCCGGATCCGGTTCTGAATCCAGAATAATACGAATAGCAAACAAGTCATAAATCCCCTCAAAAGGAGTCTTCTGCTTTTGAATTTTGTGCCAGATAGAATGAATTGATTTCGTTCTTCCTTTAATCTCAAAGTTCAGTCCTGCCGCTGAGACCTTCTTTTTGATCGGTTCGATGAAAGAAGCAATGTATCTATCACGTGAAGACTTCGTTTCATTCAGTTTTTCCTTGATGAAATAGTATGTATCCCGTTCCGTATATTTCAATGACAAATCCTCCAATTCAGATTTCAGCTTATACAGTCCGAGTTTATGGGCTAGGGGAGCGTACAGGTATGCTGCTTCATTGGCCACTTGGATACGGTCATTCTCATTTTTTGAATCTTTAATCTGACGCATGATATTCACACGATCCGCAATCATGATAAGAATCACGCGCATATCTTCTGCAAAAGAAAGGAGGAGATTACGGAAATTCTCTGATTCAATAGCCGGGCTTTTGGAATAAAGTTCGTTTGTTTTCACCAGCCCTTTGATGATACTTCCCACATCTTCTCCATATTCCGCATTGATCTCTTCTAACGTCAGAATATTGCTTTTTACAATTTCGTGAAGCATGATACTAATCAGGCACGAGCCTTTCATACCGATCTCTTCGGCTACAATGACTGCCGTTTGTAAATCTCTGATGATGGGATTCATCCCGAAGTTATTGCGTTGCAACCCGTTACATTGAGCCGCTTTGATAAGATGTTTTTTTAGTTTTTGGTAATCCCTCCAGAAAATACTATCTCCGGCAGATTGCAGCAATTGTCTATAGAGTGAAAAAAGCTCCTTTTTTTCCTCTGGTGTAAAAAAGTCGTTCATATTCAATCCTGTTAATTCGACGTAAAATTAGTTTTTTTATTGGTTAATCGGTAAGAAGTAAATAACATTTTGTATTTTTGGGCATCAATTAATAAAATTAGGTATTTATGATAACGACACAGGACAAAGAGTTGCTAGTCAAGAAAGGTATCACAGAAGCACAGATAGCCGAGCAACTGGCTTGCTTTCAGAAAGGTTTCCCGTTTTTGAAATTGGATGCAGCAGCTTCCATTGAGAAAGGTATACTGGCTCCCGACGCAGAAGAGCAGAAGAAATATTTGTCAGCCTGGGACGAATATAAGAATACAGATAAGATGATTGTGAAGTTTGTTCCAGCTTCGGGTGCGGCAAGCCGCATGTTCAAAAATCTTTTTGAGTTTTTGTCTGCTGACTATAACGAACCTACTACTAAGTTTGAACAAACTTTCTTTAACGATATTAAGAACTTTGCTTTTTACGATGATCTGAATGTAGCCTGTCAGCGTACAGCCGGAAAAGATATCCCCGCTTTACTGGAAGCTGGAGAGTATAAGCCAATTGTAACTGCTTTGCTTGATGTTTCCGGATTGAATTACGGTGCATTACCTAAAGGGCTGCTCAAATTTCATAAATATCCTGAAGGTGCACGTACACCGTTGGAAGAACACCTTGCCGAAGGGGCTATGTATGCAGCCGGAAAGAGCGGTAAGGTCAATGTGCACTTCACCGTATCTGCAGAACACCGCGAACTTTTCAAAATGTTGGTAGACGAGAAAGCTGAAGAATTTGCGAAACGTTACGGAGTGGATTATTACATTACTTTCTCCGAACAGAAACCCTCTACAGATACTATTGCTGCCGATATGGAAAACCAACCTTTTCGTGACAAAGACAAACTGTTGTTCCGTCCGGGGGGGCATGGTGCTTTGATTGAAAATCTTAACGATTTGGAGGCAGATATCATTTTCATTAAAAATATCGACAACGTTGTTCCCGATAAACTAAAAGCCGATACAGTGACTTACAAAAAGTTGATTGCCGGTGTTTTGGTTACTCTTCAAAAACAAACTTTCGAATATCTCGAATTACTCGAGAGTGGTAAATATACTCACGAACAGGTAGTGGAAATTCTTCAATTCCTGCAAAAGAAACTCTTCTGCAAGAATCCGGAAGTGAAGAACCTTGAAGATTCAGAACTGGCTATCTATCTGAAAGAAAAACTGAACCGTCCGATGCGTGTCTGTGGCATGGTGAAGAACGTAGGTGAACCGGGTGGTGGTCCGTTCCTTGCATATAACAGCGACGGTACAATCTCGCTTCAAATCCTTGAAAGTTCTCAAATTGATATGGATGATCCTCAGAAAAAGGAAATGTTTGAGAAGGGTACACACTTCAATCCGGTAGATCTGGTATGTGCTGTTCGTGATTATAAAGGACATAAATTTGATCTGGTGAAATATGTAGATAAAGCTACGGGATTTATTTCTTATAAATCAAAGAATGGAAAAGAGTTAAAAGCCCTTGAACTTCCCGGTTTGTGGAATGGTGCGATGAGCGATTGGAATACCGTATTTGTAGAAGTACCTCTTTCTACCTTTAATCCGGTAAAAACAGTCAATGATCTGTTACGCGAACAACATCAATAAAATGAATAATCAGGAGGGTAAGTACCCCCTGCTTAATTTGTTTTTTCAAGTTTTACAAGTTATATAAGCCATTGATAAACTGTAATATATAACTGTATATTAGCAAAAGTAACTGTTGTACTGAACTCCGTAAGGGATCTCTTTTCTTTAAATGCAGAGAGAAATCATTTGTAAGAGAAGAGATTCTTCGACAGGCTGAATGACATATAGAGCAACTTATGAAGCTTAAATTAGTTTATATTCAACGACATCAGCATATTAAAAAGAGTATTATAGGATGAATCAAATAGAAAAGATCATTGATATTTCGACTTGGAACAGAAGAGAACATTTTGAGCACTTCAGTGCTTTTGATGATCCCTTTTTCGGAGTGACCGTTCATGTTGATTGCACCCGTTCTTATCAAGAGGCTAAAAACAAGGGTGTTTCATTTTCCTTGTTAATTCTACATCGAATTATAACGGCTGCCTATAAAGTAGAGGAATTTCGTTATCGTATTGAAGGAGACCGGGTGGTGTGTTATGATAGCCTTGTGCCTGAAGCAACGGTAGGTCGTGCCGACCACACATTTTCTTTCGCTTCTTTTGAGTATGATGTGGATGAACAAATCTTTATACGTAAGGCTAAAGCTGAGATGGAGCGATTGCAACAGACTACCGGGCTCAATAAGGGCGGCACGTTTCATCCGAATGCTATTCATTATTCTGCTGTTCCTTGGCTTATTTTTACGGATATGAAGCATCCTACCAATATGCGTTCGGGAGATAGTGTTCCAAAAATATCCACCGGAAAGTACTTTCGGCAAGGAGAAAGACTGATGTTGCCAATATCTGTTACATGCCATCATGGTTGATGGATGGCTATCATGTTGCAAGATTTATTGAGATTCTCGATTTGTAAACTCTCAAGATTAAACTAGATGAGACACAAAATGTCAAGTTGGAAAGGCATTGCCCTTTGTTCTATACTTTGTTTTTTACCGGTGGCTGCTTTGTGGGGGAACGAAGTTCTTCACGATAGTTTGCCTGAATCTCCTGTACATCCAGAATCTTCTAATGTATGTTCGGAATCCTCTCATGATGGAAGCGGGCATTCTTTTGTATGTTGGGAACATTCGAAAGGTAAAAACTTTATCCATCGTTTGGGGATAGAAGCGCGTCCTTCGTATGTTATCCCGACCAATCCTTTCTTAGAAGGAGAAAATGAACGTTGGAAACCTATACAGAGTTCTATTGCCGCCCATTTGAAATACTCTTTCCAGTTTCGTTCCAATACTTGTGCCGATCGCATCTATGGAGGGGCCTATCAAGGTTTGGGAGTAGCTTACTATTCTTTCGGCGATAAGAAACAACTTGGAGATCCCATCACATTCTACTTGTTCCAGGGGGCGCGGATTGCACATATTACACCCAGACTTTCTCTTAATTATGAATGGAATTTCGGACTATCTACCGGCTGGCAACCTTATGATAATAATTATAACTTCTATAATGGAGCCGTCGGTTCCCGGATGAATGCCTACATTAATGCAGGTATCTATCTAAACTGGACGCTTTCCCGTTATTTCGATCTGAATATTGGAGGAGATTTTACTCATTTCTCTAACGGTAATACTAAATTTCCGAATGCCGGTATTAATACGACAGGAGCTAAAATCGGACTTGTTTATAACTTTAACAGAGAAGAAGCTGACCTTATCCAATCATTGCCGAAGCCATCTATAGCCAGATTCCCGCGTCACATTAGTTATGATTTGGTTTTGTTTGGTTCGTGGCGTCGGAAAGGAGTGTATCTGGACGATGATAGGCAAATCGCTTCTCCGGGTGTTTATCCGGTAGCCGGATTTAATTTTGCCCCGATGTATAATGTTAGTTATAAATTCCGTACGGGAGTATCTTTAGACGGAGTATATGATGGCAGTGCAAATGTATATACAAAAGATGTCATCGTGGAATATGGAAGTAGTGCTTCTCCTCGTCGATTTTATAAACCGGGAATTCATCAGCAGCTTGCTTTGGGCGTTTCGGGAAGATTTGAATATGTAATGCCATACTTTACAATTGGTATCGGTTTGGGTACTAATGTTCTTGGCAGAGGAGACTTGAGAGGACTATATCAGGTATTGGCTTTGAAGATAGCTATTACCCGTAGTTCTTTCCTTCATATTGGTTATAATCTTCAGGATTTCCAGACACCTAATTATCTAATGCTGGGATTGGGTTTCCGTTTCCATAATAAATATCCCAAAGTACGCCATTAAGGAGATTTGGCTGTATAGTAGTAAATGCTGTTTTTAATGGTAAAAGGAAATAATCTCATCGAAATATACTAATTTTGTAGCACTAATATAAAACACTCAAAATAATGAAGAAAATACTGTTACTCGGTTCCGGAGAACTAGGAAAAGAGTTTGTAATCTCTGCTCAACGTAAAGGGCAACACATCATTGCCTGTGATTCGTATGCCGGAGCACCTGCTATGCAGGTAGCTGACGAATGTGAGGTCTTTGACATGCTGAATGGCGAGGAGTTGGAACGTGTCGTGAAGAAACATCAGCCCGATATTATTGTACCGGAGATTGAAGCCATTCGCACAGAACGTCTGTATGATTTTGAAAAAGATGGCATTCAGGTTGTTCCTAGTGCTCGTGCCGTAAACTTTACCATGAACCGTAAAGCCATTCGTGACTTGGCTGCCAAAGAACTCGGACTGAAAACAGCTAAATATTTCTATGCTAAAACATTAGAAGAGCTGAAAGAAGCTGCAACAAAAGTTGGTTTTCCTTGTGTGGTTAAGCCCTTGATGTCATCTTCTGGCAAAGGACAATCATTGGTAAAGAGTGCTGACGAGCTTGAACATGCTTGGGAATACGGATGTAGTGGTAGTCGTGGTGATATCCGCGAATTGATTATTGAAGAGTTTATCAACTTTGATAGTGAAATTACTTTACTGACTGTTACTCAAAAGAACGGTCCTACCTTGTTCTGTCCCCCTATTGGACATGTACAGAAAGGCGGTGACTATCGTGAAAGCTTCCAACCTGCACACATTGATCCTGCACATTTGAAAGAAGCCGAAGAAATGGCGGAAAAAGTGACTCGTGCTTTGACAGGAGCTGGATTATGGGGAGTAGAATTCTTCCTGAGTCATGAAAACGGAGTTTATTTCTCTGAACTTTCTCCCCGTCCGCATGATACCGGTATGGTAACTTTGGCCGGAACACAGAATCTGAACGAATTTGAACTTCATCTGCGTGCTGTACTCGGACTTCCCATTCCGAACATTAAACAGGAACGTATTGGAGCAAGTGCAGTAATTCTGTCACCGATTGCTAGTCAGGAACGTCCTCAATATCGCGGATTAGAAGAAGTAACAAAAGAGGAAGATACTTATCTCCGTATATTCGGAAAACCATATACTCGTATAAATCGTCGTATGGGAGTAGTGCTTTGTTATGCTCCTTTAGATTCGGATTTGGATGTTTTGCGTGATAAAGCTAAGCGTATTGCTACGAAAGTAGAAGTTTATTAAGGACAGGTTTGCTGTTTTAAAAGATAAATCATCAAGCTTTGAGATCGGTTTTTTGATGAATATATATAGTGATTGCCCTGCTACTATTTTTGAGTGACAGGGCAATTTTTATTAAATACTTATAGATAATTGCTGGCTAAATACCAATAGTTTTGTTACTTTATTTTTCTCTCAGATCTTCCCAAGCTGACTTGTTATCCGCAGATATGGTGCTTCTTAATACAGTACCACCGAGATTGATTGGGAGCAGTTTAGACCCGACTCCATAGAACCTATTAGCTACAATCGGAAAATGGGAAGCACCGTCCGGATCGATGATACCTGTACCGCCTTCACCGGAAGAATTGGAATCGTCAGAATCCGATAAAGTGACGCGTATAGAGCGAAGTGCGTTTCCACTCGCATCTGTCAGTTCTACTTTTAATGTATAATTAGCACCGCCTGGAGTAGGGGAAGGAACCGGGAGTACATAGGAACCCTGGGATAAAACGGTGACTGGTAGAACTCCGGTGGGTACTGCTATATTTACCAATACATTACCTCCCGTAATAGTCAGCGGACTATTGATATAATCAGCAAAGACGGGAGTTTGGCTACGTTGCAGTAGTGGGACACTTTTGTTTTGTTGGGTATATAAAGTAATTCGAATAGCAGTAACTCTTGTTCCACCAATTTGTGTGGGAATGTTCGTAAACCATCCCATCACTCCGGCCACTCTTCGCCAAAGATCTACGTTACCTTGAATTGGAGTAGTACCTGGAGTGAGTACCGTAGACCCTGCAAAAAGTTCAGATTGACGCATTGAAGTCCATGTAGAGGCTTCAGTTCCTGCAAGAGTAGCGATCGCTCCCGATAATACAGTACTTCCTACCTGTATTGCATTGGGAAAGCCATAAGTACTACCGGACTTATCGTCCAATCCAACAGCCAGAAACGTATAAGGATTTCCTTTTACAAACCCTCCGTATTTCACATGATATTTCATAGTAGCAGTAACTGTTGGTGGATTATTACCGAAATAAGCGGACCAACCGATATCTTCGGAAGCTATACATGGTGCATTATCATTTGTTCCATTAAAGATATAAAGCCTAACAGAAGTTACGTGCTGCATATTATCCGAACCAGGCAAATTAGTTCGGGGCGATAATTCTCCGGCTACACTGAAAGAGAGAGTAACACCATCCGCATTTGATGAACCACCGGATATAAGTTCGTCAATAGACTCTTCCTGCTGACAAGAAGCCATTACTAACGCTGCGATAAGAAACCAACCATATCTACGTTTGATTATCTGTGTCTTGACTATAACTGTATTAAATAGAGTGATCATATTGTTTATTGGATTTAGTTATTTATTACTCTTTTCCAGATAGAAACGTCCTACATGAGTAGAAAGTATACCGACATCCAGTACCGTTTCTGACTGTGTCAATGGGGTGCGTACTCCTTTCTCTGTATCCACCAATGTCCAATGACTCCATGCATCTCCTCCGTCATGCGACAACTTCAATTGTACTCTTGCAGGATTGCTTAAACTGAATCCCAAAGGAATACGTTCTGCATCATTCAATTGCTGTATGTCTAGTGCTTTCTCATCTGCTATACTGAATAGAGCGATGACAGGTGGCATTTCGTTGTCTATCAAAAGTTCAGAATCTTCACTGGAACGATAACCTACTGTTGCTGACGGAGAAAGGCGCAGCAGACATTGAGAAGACGTATTGCCTATACTTGCTGTCAGGAGCAGAGCGGGACGTCCGGATGTTGAAGCACGTGAAGAACCTATGGCGCGTGTGCTTCTCAACATTCCAGACGAACCGGCAGCTTGTGTCAAAGCAGTTTCAGTGAATTTCACAAGCAAACTGATAGAGGCAGCATTTACTGTAACAAAGAAAGATTGCATAGGCGCAATGTATGCAAAATTACTTCCATTAGTCAGCAGTGTCCCGTCGGCTTTGATAACAGAGTTATTGCTATTTCCATCATATACTTTGACCGAGGTTACCAGAGGATTATCCGTCATAAACTGACTAATACGGATATGAGTCATAAACGGATTACCTACCAGAAATGTATTACCTGCAATCTTGTTAGTTACATTTACTGTAATAGGGAAGGAAGTAATTCCATTACTGTTCTCATGTATAAATCTTCCGGGCAGTGTTCGTGTAATACTCTCACTATAAGACGTACTCTGTCCTGAAGTATTGTAATATTTGAAACTCGTATGTACTTTCGGAAACCGGAAAGTAAGGGTGTTGCTTGCCACTGATTCCTTGCTTGCCAATAAAGAGAATCCCATTCCTATTGAATAATTTTGATTTAAAGCATTGAAAGGAGGTGTCCAGTTCGTTTTATCTGGTGTCACTGTGACTTGGGTAAGAGTTCCACCCTTAATCTTCTGTCCCGGTGCATCATGACTCCAGAGACGTTGGTAGATACGTGGACTAAATCGATTCTCAGGAGAAGATGTAGCATCTAATGTTGTAAAGTAATCATTGTTCTGCGTACCATTCATTGAGGCAGGAATAAAGATATCCCCAGTGAATGTATCTTTCAATGGAGCAGATAACATATAATAACGCCCAGCTTGCAATGCCAGTCCCACCCATGCTTGCGAATAGGTAAGATAGTGTGTATTTACTATCTCTGCATTCGGCTCGAAATGGAGATTATTACAATAATTCGAATCTCCATTCACCAGGACAGGGTAGAGTGTACAGTTGGAAGGAATAATGACATCTGTACACTTCCATGGACTTCCGTCACTCCAATTGGTCCATGTGTTCCAGTTTGTAGTAGCGGCATTTGTTTTCCAAGTAGTACGAGTCGGGTGAACCGTTGAGTGAATACCGTTATAATAGAGATTTGTTCCGGCTGCATCATAGATGGCTATATAGTAATCACCCGAAGGCATGTTAGGAATAGTAAATGCCTGGTTGGTGAGTATTACGGTTTGGTTCGTAACTTCATTATTTTTGGCAACGTTGTAGAGTCGTAACAGATAGTTATTCCCGTTTGCGCCTCCATTCACATTGATAACGATGGGAGAACCTTGACACAAATGATCCGTTACACTTATAAAGTCGATCGTTTCACCACTGCCATTTGTTTCAGCACAGTCGGGTATACCATCCCCATTACTATCCTGACGGGTATATACCCTGCTAGCTGAATTGTTTTCAGGGCATCTGCTACACCTGCAAAGGTAATGCGCACTTCGTCGAAAGGAATTGTAGTAGGAGTAGTCTCTACGTATTCCTTACCTCCACTTCCGATTACATTAAGTCCGAGTATACTGCCTGATCCGGTATTTCCCACTTCAATTCCGGCATTATATACAGAAAGAGTGATCCATGAAATCAGATCTACACCAGCTATTCCGGTAGGGTCTACTACAATGAAACCTACAGGTTGTTTTTGCTGTATTTTATTGAATTTTACGGCAACAGTAACTGCTCCAATCACATTTGTAGTAGTGATAGTGGAATAAGTATTCACGTCACCATCTAATAAGTTACCCAAGTCATTAAAAGAAGTACCTATCATGACTGCTCCGGTACTGCGTGTAGCAGCGTAGTTGATACTGGCTCCGTAAGTAGAAGGTGTCATCATCTGTAAACAGGCGTTAGCAGCATTTCCGCTATAACATCCTGCATTCGCATTTTCCCAGAAAGCATAATAAATTCGGAAAGCACTCAGATTGAGATTTAAGATACCACCAGTCCAAAGTTCGATAGAGTCGAATTCCTGGTTAGTAGTGATCCCGATACGTACTTTGCTTCCGTTGTCACCGATCAGTCCGGCAGAGATAGCATTATTATTATCCGCAGCACTTTCAAACACTTTCACACCGTTACGGTAAAGGCGTATGATCAGGAATTTCAATACGTTGGCACTAAGTAAACTCGTAGAAGTCTGGATGACAAAGCCGGTGCGTATTTGATTCTTTGCAGAATTGACAGGTTTGTCGGTAGCTGTCTTGATACCGACAATGGAGGTATTGGCAGCAATGCTGGCTACATTATTATAAGTAATAAAGTTATCCGGATTATTGTCTATCAGATTGTTTTTCCCGGTGAAGTTTGTTCCTTCACCTACACAAAGTAGACATCCACCGCCTGAAGGGGCATAGACGGAAGCACCGTTACTGTTTAGAGTGATCATATTGTTGCAAACAGACGTATCACCGACCGGATTGGCATTGCGGGTGATGACAGCAGTTTGTGTATAGATAGTGCCATCCGTACTGGTATATGTTCCGGTGACATTGTAGTTACCATTGGCAGTCATACCTGTAATCTTATTGTTGCTGATGACAGGTGTAGTTCCGGCAGGAGAAGAAGTAATAACATAATTCACGCTTCCGGCTGTAGGTGTTTTCAGTTGGTAAGAGTTGCTGGTAGTAGTGGCATTTCCCAATGAGAAAAAACTAGTTGCATCCACTGTGGTTGCTTCACGAACATAGGTATAGTTAATAACAGTAGCTCCTAACTCAACGTGTAATCCGCTGAATTGTATTTTAACTTGAGTACATGGTTTAGTTAATACCATACTGATTTGGCTACTTCCTCCATTGATTGCTGAAACTCCTAATATATTGTTGATAGTCACTTGTTCTTGCTGTACATTACTAGCATTATATGTGGTTAAAGTAGTGTTACTAAGTAAAGAAAGATTAAGTAGATTAAAACCGGTCAGATTGAAGCCGACTTCTGCACCTACTGGAATTACTTGTTGGAAATTGATCGTAGCCAATGCTCCTGTCAAACTCAGTGGGAGACCATCCGTTAAGTTAGAATTTATAAGTTGTTCGGGGGTGAGATATAGAGCTGTAGTCCATCCCAGACCGGTATGGACTGACACACTGTTTGTAAAATAAGGATTTGTGGTGATGGCTGGTTGTATAGGATTATCTCCAACAAAAGCATAATATAACTTTAAAGCGTTCAATACAGTAGCTGAAACTCCGTACATACCTATTTTTATCTCATCGAAAGGTTTGGTTAGGTTAGTAGTAATAGAGATAGCTTGCTTGCCTCCGTTATTGGCGGCACTGATTAAGTTTAATTGGAGAGTTGATACTGCTTCGGTATCGCTTCCCTTCATCTCCTGTTCTACACCTTTCAGGTAAGTCTTCAGGTAAAACCCTTTCAGTACGTCGAGAGTGAGTAGTGATGTATTGTCTAACAAATAGACAAATCCTGCACTTTGTCCTCCAGCATAAGTACGGTTCACATCGCGTACCGAAGCTATTTGGTTACCTATCAGATTAGCAGTTACTACTCCGTTGAATGAGGCAGAATTGGTCAGATCGGCATCGAGTATATTAGCGATACCTTGGTTAGCGGTAAGAGCTTCTACCAATGCGTTCGACATATCGTCCACGATACGTCCTTCACCTACCAAAGGTACTCTTCGGCTGGCAATCCACGTTTTACCTCCATCAGCGGATGTGAGGGCGGATGTAGCGGTAGAAGTAACTGTAATAGCTCTCGTTTGTGTGTTATCTTCGGGAGCAGATATGATTTCTCCATCCTGGCAAGCAGAAAGACATAAGAGGAAGGCGCAGGTTAGATAGATATGTTTTGTTCTCATTGTAGGAAGTTTTTTAAAGTAGAGACAAAGGGTGAGTTAGAAAGAAATCACCACGAATTACACAGTTAAACACAGACGAAAATACTAAACCTTTGATTATCAATATTGATAATCTGAAAAAACCTGCGTAATTTGTGGTGAAGTCATTTTATATAAGAACCCTCTTTTAGCTTGCTATTCTATTCCAAGATTATAAATTGTATCCCAAGCATCATTGACAGTTACAGTAATAACAGTTTCCTGTGACAAGTTGATAGGATTATCATCATCTCCGGTTGTTCCAGGACCTGGAGTGCCACCATCAGTAGAGCTGGCTTTGTATTTTTGACCTAGAGAGTAGAAGTAGTTGCGTTGAACGTCATATTCTTTGGTACCTACTCCGAGAGCATTGTTCACTACATCCCATGATTTTAGAACTGCACCAGTTACGTCTTCCAGTTGAACGATGAAAGTCGGGCTGCCTGCTACTTTGGCAAATGGTACAAGGAATCTACCGGTAAGAACACTGTTTTCTACAGTAACAGGAGAAGTACCAGCTGGTATTATAAAGTTTTTGGTAAGATCTCCGGCAACGGCCAATGTTTGAGAGGTATAGTCAGTAATATAGGTAACTAGATTGACTTCCAAAACTTTGGTTTTAGCAACTGTACCACTGGTACCGTTCATTGTCAGCGTACTAGGGAAGGTAAGAGCCGAGGAAGAAGAAGGAGCATATACGCGGACAAATGCTACAAGTGTAGGAACTCCTGCTGCATTAGGATTCGGATATAAGATAGGTATATTCTTGAAGTATCCCAACAATCCTGCTACATGACGGTGGAGTTCAACTTCCACACTGGTTCCTGTTTGAATATTTCCGTTTGATACTGTGAAAGTAGCTTTTCCGGCAAACAGTTCAGCTTCAGTCGTTAGTGGTGTCACTACCGGGGTAGCTGTAAAAGCATCGTTTCCATTGCCTCCACCGCTGATTGTATAGTCTGCAACGTTGTTATAACCATAAGCAACAACAGTATATATACCGTCTGGTGACAACTTATTCAGTTTTACCGTCTGGCTTGCTTTGTGTGACGGGTTTGGATTATCACCAGGAACAGCAGAATCTGACGGACCAGCTGTCCAAACCACAGGGTTCTGTGTACCTGTAGACAAGGCAGTGCTTGTAACATCTGTTCCAGCTTCATTGTAGATATACAATTGAACAGCAGTTACATTGTTGGCAGCCTCAGAACTGTTTACCGGACGAGAGCCACGAACCCCCATTCCGCCACCGCCACTATTGATTGATAAGACGATTTCTGGACCTGCTTCTCCTGAACCGGACCCTTCTAGAGGTACTGTGTCATCATTACTACATGCTGCCAACATCATCATACCAACAGCTGATAAAAACAAATAATTTTTCATTTCAGTTAAGTTTTAGAATTAAACAAATTGTAAAAAAGCTATATTAATCAATATCCAGGTTATAAATCAATTCCCAAGTATCGTTGTTGAGTACATAGATATTGAAGTCTTCTTTTTCTTCATCATACACATATCTCAGACTGGTCAGTTCATTACGTTTCATGGTAATCTTCACATCCTTGGGGGTGAGGGCTGGAATGGTCTGATCTGTTTCGTCATAAAGATTCAGATGCACGTTGGCTTGATGCTCTCCAGTTGAAGGAGCTAGAATAGTAGATAAAATGATATCTGGAGCTGTATCCCAGGAATCCTGTTTTCGAACGGTAATCGGATTTATATATTTAAATTGATGAGTTACTCGTTCGTATATTTGATTCACACTGTAGTCAGCGTAACGTACTGTAGACGGCAAATTAATGATTTGCATCAACAGCTTTCCGGTAGCACGTTCCAAAGCTACATTGTAACGTGTGTTTTGTATATCATATACCAGTGTGTCATGGACCAGATATACATCATACCCTTCCATCTGATTGTTGTGCAGAATGTTGGTAAGAGACTGGTCAGTTAGCGAAGTATTATCGGTTAGTCCTCCCCATACAGTCAGAACATATTTGCCGAATGGCAAGCATTGGCAGAAAGTAATAGAATGGGTTGGATTGTTATCCGTCACATTAAAAACTCCTTGTTCTTCTATAATCTCTCCCGTAACTTCGTTACGTAATGAATAGTATAGGGTAGGAACATATTTACGGAAGATAAGAGATTCACTCTTGGGGGATTCCAGTGACACATTGTCTACGTTGAAGTAGTTTTTATCTTTTACAGAAATGTCCACTTGTAAGGGAGGACAAGATTGTAAGTCATCTCTGATACAAGATGAGATGAAGGGCAAAAAAGAAAGAATCAGGAGACATTGAATGCTTCTTATGACGGAGTGACGCACGAATAATTCGCAGGATGATATAACATTTTTCATGGCAGTCAGTGTGTGGTTAGAAAATAAAATAAGTCAATGTGAGGGCTACTTTGGTAGGACCGAAATAGTTTTTATGCTTCTTTTCATAGCATTTCGCACAAGGAATTCGTTCGCTTTCCTTATACCACAAGTGAGCGTAACCTATACCGATGGCTGCTTCAAGGTTCCAGTGTGGAGATAGAATCCAGTCATATCCGTAGGTGAAACCTCCTCCTGCAAGGTATCCGTCATACCTTTTCGAACTAAATCCTCCATAGTATTGTGCACCATGAAGATGTAGTCCAATGAAATGTCCGTTGAACTTTTCGCATGTCCAGTATTTGATTTCCGGTTGCACTAACCAGAAATGCATCTTTTTGTCATCCTTGAAAGTCCAGGGATTATAGGCTCCGGCAAGTTCAAGTGTCAATTTTTTATCTAAGGAGAATTCAACTCCGAGATTTGGAATTGTTGCCAGCCAGTAGAGTGCATTTGTTTTAAGACCTACATTCTGAGCTGTCAGAAAATGAAATACTCCGATAGTGGAGATTAGTAACAGCAAGATTCGTTTCATGATTGCTGGTTTAGTTTGTTGATTTTGACTCAGAACGAAAGCTGATCTTTATTTGTTCGCTAAAAATGGAACTTTCTTCAAAAATGAGTCAAAATTCGCAAATCCCTTCTGAATCAGTCCTTTTTTCAGGTTTTATTTCTTACTATCAACTGTCACTTTACTCCTCTTTTGATAACTACTTTTTATATCTGTTTGTTAGTAAATTATCGTTTATTCTTTAATATATGATTTTAAATAAATCACTTTAAGAAATTATGTTTGACAGTACTTTCTCTTAGATTCATATATAGATAATATCATTAAACTATTTGTTTAATATTTTGCCTGTTCTTTAATGGGGTTGCAGGATTTTGATATTTGTATTGTTGTCCGTAAGTGATATTTTGAGTAGTAAGATTATGTTGCGACGTTGTTTTCATAACTTTTATGATAGCATAAAGTTCTTCTTCAATACAGTCCGGTTTGAAATAGGTCGATATAGGTTTGCGCTGAAATGTGTCTAGGAATATATTCTTTAATTCCACTTTGTTTGTTGGAGAAGACGCATAAAGTTGACAGTTGATAGTGACAGTAACGTAAAAACTTGTTTTTGAAATATGAATGATGATTCAATGTGTTGATAAACAGTGCATAAACTTTTTGTGGTACATACAAGAGAATTACTGTCACTTTTTATTTTTACAGTCATTCTTGAAATTAGATATATAATTTTCTGTTGAGAAAATAATTTATATACATTACCTCTTCTTATAGGTATTGTCAGTTTATGCTGACTTCCTTTTTGCAAAGAATAGGAAGAATCTTCAGCAATACGTTCCAATGTTTGTTAGCAGATAGGGTAAGAGTGGGGATATACTTTGGATATATGTGCGATAAGATAGGTTAAAAGAACATTTCAACTACTCTTTGCATGAACAAAAGAGAAAAGTGCTCAATAAGCCTTTTGTGCTCGGATACAAAATTAGTTGCCTGTGTTACTATTATTTCTACGACTAACTGATTTAACATGATCTGTTCTGAAAAAAACTAAATACATATTTGTAGTTTTGTCTATTGTTTTAGTAGATAAATAGGGATTTTACTTTACAATTGTAATGTGTATATGCTATTTTTGGCTATTTTGTAGCATTTGTTGGGCTAATAATTGTTATTGAAGGACAATTTTTGAAAAAGAGAGAACAACGATTGAATTTTGTTTCTACATTTGTGCAGTTGTTGGTTTAACTATTTTCTTAAGAAAGAAAACGGATAAATTGAACAAAAGCCATTTTCGGCTGTTTATTATTATAGTAAAACAGGTAAAACGCGAAACGCATCACTTGTCACACTATACTTCAAAAATAGTAAAACAGGAAAGAATAATATAAATAATAAGATTGCTTATGTCACAGATTATCGGACATATCTCTCAGGTCATCGGACCGGTGTCGATGTGTACTTTGAAGGTACGGATGCAGAGCTAATGTTGCCAAGCATTCACGACGCATTGGAGATAAAGAGGCCCAACGGCAAAATACTGGTTGTAGAAGTTCAGCAACACATCGGTGAAAATACAGTACGCACTGTGGCAATGGACAGTACCGACGGACTCCAAAGAGGTATGAAGGTACATCCTACGGGAGGACCGATCACCATGCCGATAGGCGAACAAATCAAAGGACGGCTGATGAATGTTGTTGGCGACTCTATCGATGGTATGAAAGATTTAAGTCGCAAAGGTGCATATTCTATTCACCGCGATCCACCTAAATTTGAAGATTTGACTACTGTACAGGAAGTACTTTTTACAGGTATCAAGGTGATCGACTTGCTCGAACCGTATGCCAAAGGTGGTAAGATCGGTTTGTTTGGTGGTGCAGGAGTAGGAAAAACCGTATTGATCCAAGAACTTATCAATAATATTGCCAAGAAACATAACGGATTCTCTGTTTTCGCAGGAGTAGGTGAGCGTACACGTGAAGGTAACGACTTGCTTCGTGAGATGATTGAGTCTGGCGTTATCCGCTATGGTGAAGCATTTAGAGAGGGAATGGAAAAAGGTGACTGGGATCTCTCAAAAGTAGATTATAACGAATTGGAGAAATCACAGGTATCACTGGTGTTCGGTCAGATGAACGAACCTCCGGGTGCACGTGCTTCGGTAGCATTGTCGGGACTGACAGTAGCGGAGTCTTTCCGCGACGCGGGAACTGAAGGCGAGAAGCGTGATATTCTGTTCTTCATAGATAATATTTTCCGTTTCACACAGGCAGGGTCGGAGGTTTCGGCTTTGTTGGGGCGTATGCTTCCGCCGTTGGTTATCAACCTACACTGGCTACGGAAATGGGTGCTATGCAGGAACGTATCACTTCTACACGAAAAGGTTCTATCACTTCCGTACAGGCTGTTTATGTACCTGCTGACGACTTAACTGACCCGGCTCCGGCAACTACTTTCAGCCACTTGGACGCAACGACCGTACTCGACCGTAAAATCACTGAACTTGGTATTTATCCGGCTGTAGATCCGTTGGCATCTACCTCTCGTATCCTCGATCCGCACATTGTCGGTCAGGAGCATTACGACATAGCCCAGCGTGTGAAACAGATTCTTCAGCGCAACAAAGAATTGCAGGATATCATCTCCATCCTCGGTATGGAAGAACTTTCCGATGAAGATAAGATGGTAGTGAATCGTGCCCGTCGTGTGCAACGTTTCCTTTCGCAGCCGTTTGCTGTTGCCGAACAGTTTACAGGAGTTCCTGGCGTAATGGTGTCTATCGAAGATACCATCAAAGGTTTCCGGATGATTCTGGACGGTGAAGTGGACAACCTGCCCGAACAGGCATTCCTGAATGTAGGAACCATTGAGGAAGCGATAGAGAAAGGTAAGAAGATACTTGAGCAAGCGAAGAAGTAATTAAAATGTAGCTACGGACAACACGTTTCCTGTTAATCCGGTTCGTGTAGTCTGTGACTGCCTAAATAAAAAAGATATGTTGAAGAAACTGCATTTGAGTATAGTGTCGCCCGAAAAGAGCATATTCGACGGAGATGTGAGTATTGTCACATTGCCGGGAACGGTCGGTTCGTTTTCTATTTTACCGGGGCATGCGCTATCGTCTCGTCGTTACAGGCGGGGACGTTAAGTTATACCTTGGAGGAAGGCGGAGAAGAGCACACATTTGACATTCAGGGTGGTTTTGTGGAGATGAGCGATAATACGGTTTCGGTTTGTATTTCGTAAAAGGAGAAAAAACGGTAGGAGAATGCTTTATTTTGAAGAGATGGCTCTTATAATGACCGATTTCTTATAATGAAAGGTTACATCATAGGATTGAAAAAAACGAGATGGTAAATAGTATAGGAACATTAATTAATACTGCTTATATAGCTTCTATAGCTTATAAAGCGAAAAACACAATGGCATGATGAACATTAGTAAGACTAAACGGAATTTTATAGCCTCTCTCACTTTGTTTACCGTACTTAGTGGAGGGATTGGAGTACTAATTTTGCATAAAGCTTTACCGGGACATTATTTCGGAGGTTATCCGTTTATACCGGTTTACTTTTATTTTTTTGGTTTGTTCTCTATTTATATGTTCGATGCATGCCGGCGTCACGCTCCGCAGAAATTGGTGTTACTGTATCTGGCAATGAAGGTGATGAAAATAATTCTTTCGGTGATACTGCTATTGATTTACTGTATCGTGGTACACCAGGAAGCGAAAGCCTTTCTGCTAACGTTTATCTCGTTCTACCTGTTGTATCTGATATACGAAACATGGTTCTTCTTCTCATTTGAGGTAAACCTGAAACGGAAAAAGAAAAATAAAAAAGAAAATGAAACAGTTGTGTAACATAATAGCTCCGTTGATTCTGTTCTGCCTGATGACGGCAGGAATGTCCGCTTTTGCACAGGTACAGTCCGGTGTAGCTCCACAAGAGCAAACTGAGGCAGTTTCACAGGTACAGTCGGGAACAGCTCCGCAAACCCAAAGTGAAGTGACTTTACAAGAGCAGAAGGAAAATACGGTCGATGTGAAAGGAATCGTATTCGGACATATCGGAGACTCTTACGAATGGCATATTACAACGTGGGGTAAAACGCAGATAATAATACCGTTACCTATCATCGTTTATAGTGAAGCTTCAGGTTGGCATACCTTCCTTTCTTCCCGTCTTGAAGAGAACGGAGGTACTTACGAGGGACTTTCCATTGCTCCTGCAGGAAGTAAATATGAAGGTAAATTGGTAGAGTATAATGCAGCCGGCGACGAGGTCCGTCCATGGGATATTTCCATTACGAAGGTAACGTTTGCACTGTTGTTCAACAGTTTCCTGCTGCTGGTCATCATATTGTGTGTAGCACACTGGTACCGCAAGCGTCCACGCGGATCACTTGCACCGGGCGGTTTCATCGGATTTATGGAAATGTTTATCATGATGGTGAACGACGATATCATCAAGAGTTGTGTGGGTCCCAACTATCGCAAGTTTGCCCCTTATCTGCTGACAGCGTTTTTCTTCATCTTCGTCAACAATATAATGGGATTGATTCCCTTCTTTCCCGGAGGCGCGAATGTGACAGGAAACATTGCTATCACAATGGTACTTGCTGTTTGCACATTCCTGATGGTCAATATCTTCGGTACGAAACATTACTGGAAAGATATCTTCTGGCCGGATGTGCCTGGTGGTTGAAAGTGCCTGTTCCGATGATGCCGTTCATCGAGTTTTTCGGTATCTTTACGAAACCGTTCGCCCTGATGATCCGTCTTTTTGCCAATATGCTGGCAGGACACATGGCCATGCTGGTACTTACCTGCCTGATCTTTATTTCGGCAAGCATGGGTCCTGCGCTGAACGGCACACTGACTGTAGCTTCCGTACTGTTCAACATCTTTATGAATGCACTCGAACTGTTGGTAGCTTTCATCCAGGCGTATGTATTTACAATGCTTTCGGCGGTATTCATCGGGCTTGCTCAGGAAGGTGCGAAAGTGAAAGAGAATAAATAATAAACGAGAAAAATAAACCATTTTAAAACAGAAAATTATGTTATTATCAGTATTGTTACAAGCAACTGCAGCAGCAGTAGGAGTAAGTAAGTTAGGTGCAGCTATCGGTGCAGGTCTTGCAGTAATCGGAGCTGGTTTGGGTATTGGTAGAATTGGTGGTTCGGCGATGGAAGCTATTGCTCGTCAGCCGGAAGCGTCGGGAGACATCCGTATGAACATGATTATCGCGGCGGCTCTGATCGAAGGTGTAGCTTTGCTGGCTGTAGTAGTTTGTCTGTTGGTATTCTTCCTTTAAAAAATACAACAAATGTCATTACTATTACCCGATAGTGGCCTGTTGTTCTGGATGGTTGTCGCATTCGGGATCGTGTTTGTGATATTGGCCAAATACGGCTTCCCCATCATTATCAAGATGGTGGAAGACCGTAAAACCTATATCGACCAGTCCTTAGAGGTGGCAAGGGAAGCCAATGCGCAGTTGTCTAAATTCAAAGAGGAAGGCGACGCTTTGGTAGCTGCCGCCAACAAGGAACAGGGACGCATCTTGAAGGAGGCAATGGAAGAACGTGACAAGATTATTCACGAGGCCCGTAAACAAGCTGAGAAAGCCGCTCAAAAGGAGTTAGAGTTGGTGAAAGAACAAATCCAGATAGAGAAAGAAGAAGCTATCCGCGACATTCGTAAGCAGGTAGCGATCCTTTCGGTCGATATTGCCGAGAAAGTACTCCGCAAAAACCTCGATGACAAAGAGGAACAAATGGGCATGATAGACCGTATGCTGGATGAAGTATTAACCAGGAATAAGAACTAAGTAAGATGGATGTCGGAATACTTTCAATGCGATATGCCAAGGCTATGATTGAATACGCACAGGAAAAAGGCGTTGAGGACAGGGTCTATCAGGAGTTTGTCACGCTGTCGTACTGTTTCACGAAACAGCCGGCATTGCGCGAGGCGCTTGACAATCCCATTATCCCGTTCGAAGAGAAAATATTGTTGATCTGTACGGCTGCCGATGGAGATGGTGAATCAAGCAGTGAGTTCGTCCGCTTCATCACAATGGTATTGAAAAACAGGCGTGAAGGTTATTTGCAGTTTATCACTCTGATGTATATGGATCTGTACAGGAAACTGAAGCATATCGGAACAGGTAAACTTATAACGGCTGTCCCTGTAAACAAAGAGACGGAGCACCGTATCCGTTCTACTGCAGCGCATATATTGCATTCAAAAATGGAACTGGAAACGGTAGTAGACCCGACAATCGAAGGTGGATTTATCTTCGATATCAATGATTACCGGTTGGACGCTAGCATGCTACGCAGTTGAAACGAGTGAAACAACAGTTTATAGATAAGAATAGGAGAATTGTATAATGGCTGATAATATAAAAGTAAGCGAAGTATCCGAAATATTGCGCAAGCAGCTCGAAGGAATCAACACCAGTGTGCAGCTTGATGAAATAGGCACAGTGCTACAGGTGAGCGACGGCGTGGTGCGTATCTACGGACTTCGGAACGCTGAAGCGAATGAATTGCTGGAATTTGATAACGGTATCAAAGCAATCGTGATGAACCTCGAAGAGGATAATGTAGGTGCTGTGTTACTTGGTCCTACCGACCGTATCAAAGAAGGATTTATTGTGAAACGTACCAAGCATATTGCCTCTATTCGTGTGGGTGAGGGAATGTTGGGACGTGTCATTGATCCGTTGGGCGAACCGCTCGACGGCAAAGGATGATAGGCGGCGAGCTCTACGAAATGCCGTTGGAACGTAAAGCACCCGGAGTAATTTACCGTCAGCCCGTAAACCAGCCGTTGCAAACGGGATTGAAAGCGGTGGATGCATGATTCCTATCGGTCGCGGACAGCGTGAGTTGATTATTGGCGACCGTCAGACGGGAAAGACTTCCATTGCTATTGATACGATTATCAATCAGCGTAATAACTTTCTGGCAGGTGATCCTGTATATTGTATTTATGTTGCTATTGGTCAGAAAGGTTCTACGGTAGCTTCTATCGTGAATACGCTTCGCGAATATGGAGCGATGGATTATACCGTTGTCGTAGCTGCTACGGCAGGTGATCCGGCTGCTTTGCAGTATTATGCCCCGTTTGCGGGTGCTGCTATCGGAGAGTATTTCCGCGATACCGGCCGACATGCATTGGTGATTTATGATGACCTTTCCAAGCAGGCTGTTGCTTATCGCGAAGTGTCATTGATCCTTCGCCGTCCGTCCGGCCGTGAAGCTTATCCGGGGGATATCTTTTATCTGCATTCCCGTCTGTTGGAACGTGCAGCAAAGATTATCAACCAAGAGGAAGTGGCACGTGAAATGAACGACTTGCCTGAGACTCTGAAAGGAACTGTGAAAGGAGGTGGTTCGCTGACTGCTTTGCCTATCATCGAAACACAAGCAGGTGACGTTTCTGCTTATATCCCGACTAATGTGATCTCTATCACCGACGGACAGATATTTCTCGAAACGGATCTATTTAATCAGGGCGTGCGCCCAGCTATCAACGTCGGTATCTCTGTATCTCGTGTGGGGGGTAATGCACAGATCAAGGCAATGAAGAAAGTAGCGGGAACGTTAAAAATAGACCAGGCACAGTATCGTGAATTGGAAGCTTTCTCCAAGTTCAGCAGTGACATGGATCCTATTACGGCATTGACTATCGACAAGGGACGTAAAAACTCTCAGTTGCTGATTCAGCCTCAATACAGTCCGATGCCTGTAGAACAGCAGATTGCTATCCTTTATTGTGGTACACATGGATTACTTCACAGCGTACCTTTGGATAAGGTGCAGGACTTTGAAAGCAGTTTTATCGAATCTTTACAGCTGAATCATCAGGAAGATGTGCTGGATGTTCTGAAAACAGGAGTGATCAACGACGATGTGACGAATGCGATTGAAGAAACCGCTGCTATGGTTGCGAAACAATTCTTATAAATAAAATAAAGGATTAAGAATGAAAAATTTGCTACATTGTTTTTAAGACTTTTGGTCTGCTTGGTAATTCTTCATTCATTATTTTTAATTAATAAATAATTATGGCTTCACTGAAAGAGGTAAAAACTAGAATAAATTCGGTACAGAGTACTCGGAAAATCACTTCAGCAATGAAGATGGTTGCTTCTGCCAAGTTGCATAAAGCGCAAGCAGTTATCGAGAATATGTTGCCTTATCAGAAGAAGTTGAACAAAATTCTGACTAACTTCCTGAGTGCTGACCTTCCGGTGGAATCACCTTATGTGAAGAAGCGTGAGGTGAAGCGTGTTGCAATCGTTGTTTTTTCTTCGAATACTTCTCTTTGCGGTGCTTTCAATGCGAATGTTATCAAGATGTTGATGCAGACAATAGGTGAGTTTCGTACGTTGGGACAGGATAATATTCTAATATTTCCGGTAGGAAAGAAGGTCGAGGAAGCAGCAAAACGGATGGGGCTTTCTACACAGGAAACGCCTCGTATGCTCTCTGACAAACCATCGTATCAGGACGCTGCTGATCTGGCACATCATTTGATGGAAATGTACGTGTCGGGGGAGGTGGATCGTGTAGAACTGATCTATCATCATTTCAAATCGATGGGGGTGCAGATCCTGTTACGAGAAACGTATCTGCCTATTGACCTTACTCATGCGGTAGATCAAGAGGAACAGAAGGAAGTGGAACATGTGATTGTAAACGACTATATTATTGAACCGTCTGCTGAACAATTGATTGCTGGCCTGATTCCGACAGTGTTGAACCAAAAGATTTTTACTGCTGCTATGGATTCTAATGCCTCGGAACATGCTGCCCGTACACTTGCTATGCAGGTCGCTACGGACAATGCTAATGATCTGATACAGGATTTGACGAAGCAGTATAATAAGTCTCGCCAACAGGCTATTACAAATGAACTGCTCGATATTGTGGGAGGTTCTATGAAATAGATTCATTAGGTGCTATTCCGAATAAGGGCTTGGACTGCTGCTTATTGTATCTAGCACTTATTCATTAAAAATAAAGTGTCTTTGTTGTTGAAATCAAAGCTTACTGTTTGAAGGAATCAACTTAGAATGATAGGATACCAAGCAATAAATTAATTGTGAGGTTCTATTTGTATAATTGTTTGCGTCCAAAACCTCCTATGAAGACCTGTTTTTTTGTCTTTGATTTCGTTGGTTGGAATCTATTCTGTACCTTTACAGAAAATTTGAAAACATTATGGAAGATAATTCGGAACTGCAATTAGCCTGGCAGTTTATCGAAAACACAGGTACACATCTGTTTCTTACCGGGAAAGCAGGAACCGGAAAAACTACTTTTTTAAGACGATTGAGAGAAGAGACCCCCAAACGCATGGTTGTATTAGCACCGACGGGTATAGCTGCGATTAATGCAGGAGGTGTGACAATTCACTCATTCTTTCAACTTTCTTTTGCACCGTTTGTACCAGAAACAACATTCAATTCCGCTCAGATGCACTATCGTTTCAGTAAGGAGAAGCGAAATATTATCCGAAGTATGGACTTATTGGTGATTGATGAGATTAGCATGGTACGTGCAGATTTATTGGATGCTGTGGATGCTGCATTGAGACGTTATCGTGATAGAGAAAAACCTTTTGGGGGCGTACAACTTCTGATGATTGGCGATTTACAACAGTTGGCTCCTGTGGTGAAAGACGATGACTGGGAATTACTGAGAAAACACTATGAGACTCCATATTTCTTTGCGAGTCGTGCTTTGAAAGAGACAACTTATATGACGATTGAGCTGAAAAAAGTATATAGGCAAAGTGATACCTTTTTTCTTTCTCTCCTGAATAAAATCCGTGAAAACAAAGCAGACGATGAAGTGCTGAACGAATTGAACCGTCGTTATCAGCCCGGTTTTCACCCCCAGAAGGAGGAAGGATATATTCGTCTGACGACTCACAATTATCAGGCACAACAGGTGAACGATCGTGAACTGGCTTCACTTTCCGGACATGCGTATAGTTTTCGAGCCAAAGTAGAGGGTAATTTTCCCGAATATTCTTATCCGGCAGATGAAGTACTGACTATCAAGGATGGAGCGCAGATTATGTTCCTGAAAAATGATGCTTCTTCCGAGAAACGATATTATAATGGGATGATTGGTGAAGTTGTGAAGGTCGACGGGAAGAGAATACTAGTGCGTGGTAAAGAGTGTGATAACGAATTTGATCTTTTGCAGGAAGAATGGGCAAACTGTAAGTATGTATTGGATGAAAATACTAAAGAGATTACCGAAGTGATTGAAGGAGTTTTCCGTCAATATCCTATCCGTTTGGCATGGGCGATTACAATTCATAAGAGTCAGGGTCTGACGTTTGAACGGGCTATAATCGATGCACGTAATTCGTTTGCGCATGGGCAGACGTATGTGGCTTTGAGCCGTTGTAAAACTCTGGAAGGTATGGTTTTGGAATCTCCGCTCCGAAGAGAAACGATTATCAGTGATAGTGTTGTCGATGATTTTACAAGAGAGGTGGAACAGAATACACCGGGAACGGTACAGTTGCATGATATGCAGAGAGCTTATTTCTACGATTTGGTAAGTGATTTGTTTAATTTCTATTCGTTAGAGCAGGCTTATAATCGTTTACTTCGTTTGATAGATGAAGACTTGTATAAACTCTTTCCGAAGCAGTTGGCAGAGTACAAGGCATTAGTTCCACATATTAAGGAAAGGATTATGGACGTATCTCTCCGTTTTCGGAATCAATATACTCGTTTGATTCAAGAAAAAGATGATTACGCTATAGATGAGGAGTTACAACAACGTCTACGCTCCGGTGCTGTCTACTTTAAGAAAGAGATAGAGCCCGTTCTTGATTTATTTGAAAAGACGAATATGCCTCTTGATAATAAAGAATTGCGTAAGCAGTTGAACGAACGTTTGCAAGCGTTGGAAGATGCTTTGTGGATCAAATTACCTTTGTTGGAATATCTGTTTAAGAAACCATTTACGGTGACAGGTTATTTAAAACAAAAGGCAATGGTTATGTTAGATATAGAAGGAGATTCGTCTTCTTCCGGTTCTTTTTCTAGTTCTTCATCTAGGTCAGCGAAAGCTCCGAAGGAAAAGAGGGAAAGAAAAGAACGTATTCGTAGCAGTGCCAGAAAGGTCAAAGTGGACGTACCTACGGATATTTTGCATCCGGAGCTATATCGTTCTCTCTCGGAATGGAGAACGGCAAAGACGCGGGAGATAAATTTACCAGCGTATGTTATCATGCAACAGAAAGCATTAATGGGCATTGTCAATTTGTTGCCGGACACTCCACAAGCGTTAGAGGCTGTACCATATTTCGGTGTGAAAGGTGTAGAGAAGTATGGGTTGGAGATTCTGGGTATTGTACGTAACTATATGAAGGAATATCAACAGGAACGACCGGAAGTCAAGTTTGTGACTGTAGACAATGGGGATAAGACTAATGAAATAGAAACTGCCAGATCAGCGGAGATCGTTGTGAAAAGTACAGAAGATACGAGGAAAGAAAAAGGAGAGGGAAGAACTGCTAAGAAGGATAAAGAAAAGGAGAAAAAGAAGGACACAAAGGAGATCAGTTACGAAATGTTCTGTCAAGGATTCAGTCTTGAAGAAATTGCTCAAATACGTGAATTGGTTCCAGGAACGATTGCCAACCATTTAGAATATTATGTCCGTTTAGGTAAAATCAAGTTGGAAGAGATTGTGGCGGAGGATCATATTCAAAAAATCCGTCATTATTTGGAGACACATGAGTTCAGTGGATTAGTGGCAATCAAGGCTGCTCTGGGAGATGATGTTTCTTATTCGGATATTAAACTTGTGTTAGCTGCTACTACTCCAGACTGAATAGAGTTGATAAGGATTTGGCAGGATAGTTTGTAAACGATGATGAAGTTTAATACTTAGAATATATAATTCTTAGAAGGGAGGGCTGCCCCAAAAGTCTGAAAGTTTAAATTAGAACTTTCAATTTAGAACTGACAGGCATTAAGTATAAAAAGAGCGCCACTTTACACCTCATTTTCAGAGGCTAAAGTGGCGCTCTTTATTTTTTCAGTTACAATCTGTAACTTTAAGTAATTCCGTTTTGACTTTTTAGACAGCCTGATCGTTTTACAAACTTATTAGATAAGCTATCATAGATTACAAAAGAAAGAAACAAATATTGGGACACTCATATCAATGAGAATACCATGTAGGATAGCAATTGGAATCATTTCCTTCCCGGAATATTTACTGATGGACGGTAGTAATACATCCATTGAATTGACTCCTGCTGCCGAGATTGGTGCTAATTTACCGAAATATCTCTGAATGAGTGGAGTGCCTAATAAAGTCATCATCTCCCTGAATATATTAGTCAGTAAGGCAATAGTGCCTAGTTCTGTAGCTAGTTGTAGTCCGATAGATGGTTCCTTAAATTGAGTGATAAGAATGGAAGAAAGTGAATAATAAGCGAATCCGCTTCCTACTGCCATACATTCGAACACACTCCATTGACTCAACAACAGGCTTGCCAATGCTGAAAATAATAAGGTACCTATAATTGTGCCCATTGGAATCAGTAACATCTTGGGTTTTAGGTAGGCTATAATCGCCTTTAGATTCTTGTTGGAACCAATGCTGATTCCTACTTGAAGCATGAGGGCATATAGAATGTACATAGATATACTATGTGTATCAAATTGGAATTTATTGAGAACTCCCAAAGTGTAACCTACACAGAAGAAGAGCAGAATGATCAGGCTACCTTTCATTGTTTACCTCCTTTCTTAAAGAAGATTTGCAATATCAGACGTGAAGCAACCAGGCTTCCCAATATACCAGAAAAGGCAAGAATTACAGCCTGCCCTCCAAATTTTCCAAGATTGTCTACAATTAGGTTGTTTGAACCGATAGATACTCCCAAAATGAAAAGAAGCATGAATATAGTGGCGGAAATTGTCTTTTCCGTTTTTTGTAATAGTTTCCAGTTACGTAGTGCATAGCCTATACCAATGCCTAAAAACATGATAGATATAATAGAAAACATAGAACTTACTTTTTTAATGGTCAGGTTAAATAGTCGATATATTACACGCTGTACTTTCCCAGAAAGAAGCCAGGTCTCTTGAGGAAGAAATATTTAATCTTTCAAGAAAGGGTTGCTTATCTTAGGGAAGAAATGGCAGATCTCTGAAAGGTTTCATATTTCTCTAAAAGATATCTTTAGGGGAAAGCATTGGGTATTGTCTGTGAATGATTAATAAATCATTAGACAATTCCTATACGTTATTAGATGATCCCTAGAATATAGTAGGATCAGGCAGTATTTAGATAAATCCACTAAACCAATGTACATGTACACAACAAGACTTGCAGAAAGATATCTCTGCAAGAGATAAGGGGGAGATATGTAATTGTAACAATTGATTCATCTTTATTCTTTGTATTTCGGGTGCAAAGATAATATGTTTCTGCATAAATTAAAAATAAATATGCAATAAATCTTCTTAGAGGAGCTTGTAAGTCTTGTAAGGTGTTGGTTCTGTTGTAGATATCATTCGTTATTATTTTTCGGCTTTTCATTCCGATTAGTAGTTGTGAGGTGGGTTATGATACTGATGTTATATTATATAATTTATTTAATGAATATATGTTACCATTCCGCAAGAATCTGTTTCAATTTTCGCGGTTGATAGTTAAGTAGCTTTTGAGCCTTCTCAATGCTCATTCCGCTATAACGAGGACGAGGAGTGGACTCATTCATTTCTTTCGTTGTGACAGGATGGATAAGGTTATAATTCAAATTCATAGCTTCAGCTACTTGAAAGGCAATATCTGAAATTGCCAGATATTCGTCACCACAGATATGAAATATACCATTGTGAGTGCTTTCCATCAGTTTTTGAATTCCTACGGAAACATCTCCAACATAGGTTGGGGTTCTCCATTGATCGGATACCACACGAATTTCTTGTCCGGCATGCAATCGATTCATTACTAGCTGAACGATATTACCGTGTTGCCCAGATAATGCTTTTCCATACACGATCTCTACTCGGACGATGGCATAGTCCTGACATATCTCGCTTACTTTCTCTTCACCTTTCCATTTGGTATATCCGTAATAATTTACAGGGGCCGGTGTGTCATCTTCGTTATATAAATATTGGGGAGATGGGGATACAGCTTGGTTTTCATAAGGATTAGTATCCTTTTTTGTTTTGAAATGCTTAGGTGTTTCGTATGTTTTTCCATCAAAAACAAAATCTGTTGAAAGATGGATGAAACGGCTTTTATGGTCTCTGCAAAGCTGTGCTAATTGTGCCACTGCTGTAACATTTATAAGAAAAGCTTCTTCATGATGAGTTTCACAATAGTCGGGAACAGATAAAGCAGAGCAGTTGATGACTAGATCAGGGGATACTTCTTTAAAAAGATTACATACAACTTCTTTGTTACGTATATCTATTACTTTGAAATGATAATTTCCCTTATTATTGGCACAAATATCCGGGTGCAGGGAGCATCCTGTAACTTTATATTTTGTCTGATTCGATAAATCATTGAGTATTTGCCGTCCGGTGAATCCATTAGCACCGATGATCAATATATTCTTCTTCATGACTACTTCTTTTAGGGCAAAGATAGTGATTTGAGTGTTTCTACAAAGTATAGGCATAAAAAAAGGAGCAACGCCTTGCTCCAACCTTTGTTAACCTTAAATCTAATACTATGAAAAACACATTGCAAATGTACGGATTTTTGGGATATCTGCAAATAATCCAAGAAAAAAAGTATGTTTCATAACATAGATTAAGAATTTGGTTAACTAATTCAATTTTTATTAAGATATTTTGTCTTGAATGTAATTTATTATGCATGGGAAGGGGAATCTGTAAAATAGGTATTTCTATCAGTAAAATATATACAGTATATGTTGTTGAAGTCGAGTAATTTTGCAATATCTGAAAGTGAATGGTTAAATATATTACGAAAGAAACATTAATATTCTTTGATGGTGAAGTTTACTTTCAATTTATTGTTGAGATGTTTTTTAAATATAAATGATATGAGAACTAAAGTAGCAATGATAGCTTGTATGTTTGTGGTGAGTATGGTATTAAGTTCATGCAATCACTCAAAACAAAGTAGTAACAGTAAAATGGAGGATAATAAAATGAAAAATGAAGTAGTAACAAGTAACGAGCCGCTTTTTGGTTGGGAGAATCAATTAGTGCTAATTTTACAGGAGAGGCATGGCTTCAGCCTTTATCTTCAGTAGATGAATATGATTGTAGTCTTTATAATGTAACTTTTGCACCAGGTACACGAAATAATTGGCATAGTCATGCAGTTGGTCAGATTTTGCTTTGTACCGAAGGGATTGGATATTATCAGGAGAAAGGCAAAGCGGCACGTCGTTTAGTTCCGGGGAGTGTAGTGAATATTCCTGCAAATACGTTGCATTGGCATGGAGCTGCTCCTGATAGTCGTTTTACCCATATTGGTATCACCCCAAAGGTTGGTGAGAACAGTGCGGAGTGGGGAGATCCTGTGACAGATGAAGAGTATAATGTGGCTGTGAAATTGTAATGATAATGTCTGGCATTCTGAGCTGGAATCATGATACTAATAAATAATGCTGTTCAAATAAGTTGATTTTTTATAAGAATCAGCCAATTTTATGCTTTTTATGGTTAGTTATGTCGATTTCAAAGAGGAATACATCATTATTTATGGGAGTTTTGATATATTTGCTCGGAAAAAGAATCAAAAGACTTATTTGTATGAAGGCATTATTTATTGGTGGAACAGGTACAATCAGTACTGATGTTGTAGCATTGGCACAGCAAAGAGGCTGGGAGATAACTTTACTTAACCGAGGATCAAAAAAGGTACCAGAAAGGGCAAGAAGTGTTGTTGCGGATATCCATGACGAGTTGGCTGTAGCAAAAGCTATTGAGGATGAAAATTATGATGTGGTAGCACAATTTATCGGTTATACGGCTGAGGATGTAGAACGTGATATTCGTTTGTTCCAGAATAAAACTAAGCAATATATTTTTATAAGTAGTGCCTCTGCCTATCAGAAGCCATTGGCTGATTATCATATTACAGAAAGTACGCCTCTAATGAACCCCTATTGGCAGTATTCGAGGGATAAGATTGCAGCAGAAGAAGTGCTATTATCTGCTTATCGGAAGAATGGTTTTCCTATAACTATTGTTCGTCCCAGCCATACATATAATGGTGAAAAACCTCTTGTATGTATGCATGGTAATAAAGGGAACTGGCAGATTGTCAAACGTATCCTTGAGGGAAAGTCAGTGATTATTCCCGGAGATGGTACTTCGCTTTGGACATTAACTCATTCAAAAGACTTTGCCAAAGGATACGTAGGATTGATGGGAAATCCTCATGCAATTGGAAATGCGTTTCATATTACAAGTGATGAAAGTATGACTTGGAACCAGATTTATGAGACAATTGCTGAAGCTTTAGGTAAACCTTTGAATGCTTTGCATGTAGCCTCCGATTTTCTAGCAAGACATGGTGAGATGTATGATTTTACAGGTGAATTGCTGGGCGATAAAGTGAATACGGTGAAGTTCGATAATTCGAAGATTAAACGATTTGTTCCTGATTTTATCTGTACCATTTCGATGGCAGAAGGCTTACGACAATCGGTAGAATATATGCTTGCGCATCCTGAAACTCAGATACCTGATCCTGATTTTGATTTTTGGTGTGATCGGATTATTGATGCGCAACGTGCAGCGGATGATGCGTTTGAGGCTTCTGCAAAGTAGTCCTCTGATACCACGCAATAAAATTAAAACTAGAGCTTTATTTAAAGACTCGGACAGTAAGTTTACCGGAAAATTACCCAAACTGGTTTTAATGAAATGTTATAATACTAAAGCAGCAGTCTGCCATTGATCAATGGTTTAAGTTCTAGTATATAAAAACAATGAGATTGAATTTTATTTGGAGAGGACTTAGAATTCAATCTCATTGTTTTATAAATCCAGAAAGCTATAATTAGAAAGGAACATTCCGCCCTTGTTGTACTTCCACCCTAATTCCGAAGGCTCCGTTTGCAGATTTCAGTTCGAAGGCTCCGCGAAAGTTATTCCTTTGCCAAGGCATAGCACTTCGATTTGGCACCTTTCGGCCATCCATATTATAATCTCCATAAGTATTGATTCGCATTCCGTTTTTCAGTTTAAAAGATCCCATTTGCATATACTGTGGAGAGGATGATAATCCCCAGCCGTATCCATATCCAAATCTAGGATAAGAAGAGAAGACGTTAGTGAATCCCTGAGTATAAATTGCGTCCGTATTCATGCGAAAAATCCGGTTGTAGTCTTTAGTCACATTAGGCAATTCCATATTCAGTTTAGGCAATTCTGGAGATGATATATTCATCAGGTTCATGTCTAACAAGAAACCACCGAAATCCTTTACATTGGCTGAGGGAACACGTCGAATACTATCAGATGGAATTTCCGACTGTGCAGAGGCGAGGCTGACTGATAATATCAGTGAAAGAAATAGAATCAGTTTTTTCATTTCCATAAGAGGTTAATGCACGACAAATTTACATAAAATCTTCGGATATTCATCTTTGGATGAAAAAAGATCGCTATCTCTTTCACTATCATTTTAATCCATTAACTATATTAGAAGCTTAAGCTTTGGATTATGTCAGCTATTTACTCGCTTTCCACATCTGCGCATATTCGTCCAATACACGTTTGATGCTTTGTCCTATCTTCACATAGTCGGCTTCATTCAGGTTAGCAAGCGATACGCGGACGCTCCACTTGGGGCCGGCAAAGCCACCACCGTTGAGTAAGACGAGAGATGTCTCATTGGCCAGACGGAAGACAACATCCAGTGGATTATACGTCTTCTGCAGATAAGCCACAAAGTTATCCCCATAGAATTTCTTCCCCCATACCAACATATCAATCTCCGAATAATATCCGGCACGTAACGGATCTTCTATCAAAGAGAATCCGGTGTTATCCCATAAGGCTTGCAGACGGCGGTGGATGATCTCTTGCATTTTAATTTTGTAGTGATCTTCTTTATCCAAAAGAGAGAAAGAAGCAAAAAGACTCATTTGCATTTGTTGTGGCAGAGAGAGTCCTGCTGTGTGATTCAATGCGATTTGTCGGCTGTCGGCAACCATGCGGTCGATAAATTTCATCTTTTCCGGGTGCAAGTCCAGACTAGAATAACGTTTGTTCAGAATCTCTTTCTGCTCTTCTGGCAATTGAGCAATCATCTTGTCATATATATTCTCTTCGTGTAACGCGATGACAGCTACACGCCATCCGGTAGCTCCGAAATATTTGGAGAAGGAATAAACGCAAAGAGTATTGTGAGGTAATTCAGCCATGAGTGAGCGAAAGTGAGGAATGAAGGTTCCATACACGTCATCGGTGATAATCATTAGATTTGGATTATCATTTTTAACAATATTGACAATGCGTGCAACAGTTTCTGGACTCAGCGCATAACTAGGTGGATTACTTGGATTGGTGATAAAGAGTGCTTTTATTTTAGGATTTTTCAGACGGTCAATATCCTCATCTTTATATTGCCAGGTATGTAGACCATCCGGTGTCATCTGGTTGGCTGCAATCTCAGTAACATTAAATTGGTAACGGCGCAATTCCGGTATCTCAATGTAAGGAGTGAAGACTGGAATCATTAGTGCAATAGAATCTCCCTGGTTCAATAATAAATTCTCCTGAAGCGAATCAAACAGATAGCACATAGCAGCAGTTCCTCCTTCGGTTGCAAACAAGTCGAAGGTGCCTTTAGGAGGACGTCGGTCACAGAGTTCTTGTGCCAGATAATCTTGTACGATTTGTTCTGTGAAATGAAGGATACGGTCGGGGACAGGATATTGGTCACCAATGACAGACTCTGCCCATTCATGGATAAGAGTATCAGGGTCTGCAGCATGTTCCATCAACATATAGTTGTACGTACCTTTCAATAACTGAGCTCCAGGAGCTTTCTCATGATCTTTCAAGAAAGCTTCGAAACGGGCAGCTATTCCATCTTTTTGTGGGATACCAGCTATTCCTTCTTCCAGAGAAAAGATGCGGCGGCATTCGCAGAGTCCGAATTGTCCTAACAGGAAAAAGCTTCACGCGGTTCGGTAGCAATCCAGTTAGGATTTCCTCGTCCTGCATTGAGCATGGTGTGCGCCATTTTTTTGATACTTTCATCCGCCATATCGATCAGTTTGTTTTTCAGTTCGAAGGGGCTGATGGTTTCCATTTTTTTTGCAAAGCTTTTGGTTATTGCTGTACTAGTGGTTTTCTTTTCCATAATGTTTTTATTTTTTAGAGATGATAGTTTGCAGGGATAAATTAGCTATGAGGATAATTTGATTAACTATTTGCATAAATTATTTAGATCATAGGGTATAACTGCTAGGCTAAGACCTTGTGTTTAAGCTGGTAATGGCAAAGCAATCAAAAATCCAATTTATCACTAAGTTTTTTCGACTCACAGCGAATACTGACGGATATGTCACATGAGTAATACGATAACGACTCCCCAGATAATGAGCAGTGTGTTACCAATGGCATAAGTGACAGTGTAACCCAAAGCCGGAGTATCACTTTCCACAGCGTCTTGGATAGCTCCTAATGCTGCTGTAGTGGTACGTGCACCAGCAGTACATCCTAATGCTAAAGCCGGATGGAACTTGAATAAGTATCTGGCCATTAGTAATCCGCAGATCAGAGGGATAGCGGTGGCAAGTGCTCCCACAATAAATAGACTAAAGCCTACTTCTTTGAATCCCGTTACGAAACTGGGACCTGCAGCAAGTCCGACTACGGCAATAAACATATTCAATCCGACATTATTCAGTACCCATAAAGAAGGTTCGGGAATTCCACCGAAAGTAGGATGTTTGCTGCGCAGCCAACCGAAAACGAGCCCGGCAATCAGCGCACCTCCACTAGTTGATAAACTGATAGGTACTCCACCCAAATGTATGGTAAGCGCACCGATCAGACCTCCAATTAAGATACCCAATCCGACGAAGATCATATCTGTCTGATTTGTAGGACGATCAACATATCCCATTTGTTTGGCTGCAGTTTCCACTTCGTGCGGTAGTCCGGTTAGCTCGAGAATATCGCCTGAATCGACGACTGTTTTTGATAGTACAGGAACATTGATACCTGACCGTTTGATACTACGAATACTTACCCCATGCATGAATCTCTGTGCGCGGATGGTAGCGATGTTTTCTCCAGCAAAGGTATGGTGAGTCACCATGACGGGAAGAGTCTCAGCTGGGAAGTCCAGCAGTTGTGCATCAATAACTTCAGGACCTATCCAGTCTTCTTCACCGATCACGAACTCGCGTCGTCCGCTCAATACGATTTCGTCATTGGGTTGGAGCAGAAGAGTTGGATTTTGCTTTTTTACAACTCCATTCTGACGGACACGCTCTACGAATAAGCGTTTGTTATTCCGAGAAAGGTAGTCTTCGAGTTCCTTCACTGTTTTACCTTTGCCAAACCATTCATTCGCAATCTTGTAAGCACGAAATACAACCGGACGAAGGGCAGGAGAGAAGCCGGGTTCATCTTCTTGGGAGCTTCCCATTTTTTCTTCAAGTTCCCTGCAATCAGCTTTTACTTTCTCCAGTCCTCCTAACATTTTAGGACCGATGGAGGCAAGAAGCCATGCAGAACCTGCTGTTCCGAAAATATAAGTAACAGCATAAGCTACTGGGATCGCATTGATATAGCTTGCTTTCTGTGCATCGCTGATACCCAACTGATTAATAGTGTCTTCTGCCACACCGATAACGGCTGAGATTGTCTGCGAGCCGGCAAGTAGTCCGGCAGCCTCACCTACGTTATATCCCATGATTTTAGCAAGTATCCATGGGGCTACAAGGCTGACAATACACATCAAAACGGCGAATCCGACCTGTGGCAAACCATCTTTTTTCAATCCTCGAAAGAATTGTGGACCTACCTTATAGCCTACAGCAAATAAAAAGAGTAGAAAAAATACAGCTTTCATCGGACCGTCTACGGTGATATTTAGTTGTCCTACCAATACTCCAACCAGCAAGACGCTGGTAACTGTTCCTAATGAAAATTTCCCTATTTTCAGCTTACCAAGCCAGAATCCGGCGAAAAGAGTGAGAAAGATGGCAAGCTCGGGGTGTACCCTAAGTTGATTAATAATCCATTCCATAATGATGTTCTTGTTTAGGTTATGCTAGTAACAACATTATTTAATAAAAAGTGTTTGTAAGTTGAAGCGGATTTTTGTGTGGGTATAGTATTTGAATCTCTAAGGAAAGATCGTTATCTTTGTGCAACGTCATCTTTTAAAGTAAAAGCTATGCAATATATTTATAAATATCAGTCTCCTATCGGGGGAATAACACTTGCTGCTAACGGTGATTGTCTTACAGGTTTGTGGTTTGACGGGCAGAAATACTTCGCTGCTACATTATCGGAGGAGAAAGAAGAGAGGTCATTACCTATATTCGAACAAACTAAGGAGTGGTTAGATTGTTATTTCAGCGGTAGAAATCCTGATTTTACACCATCGCTGCATTTGGAGGGGACGCCCTTTCGTCATGCAGTATGGGAAATATTGAGGAAAATACCTTATGGGGAAGTGATAACGTACAAAGATATAGCGGACGAAGTTGCCCGCCAAAAAGGAGTACAAAATATGTCGTCACAAGCTGTTGGGGGGGCAGTGGGACATAATCCTATTAGTATTATTATACCTTGTCACAGAATTGTTGGATGCAATGGTAGCTTAACAGGATATGCCGGAGGAATTGCAAAAAAGATAGGTTTGCTTAAATTAGAACAGGTTAATATGGAGAAATTCTTTGTACCTACAACAGGGAGTGCGTTATAAAGTGCAACTGATCGTAGTGAGGAAGAATCTCTTCCTTATACTCTTGCTTGTCAAAACCTTGAATCAATGACTGCAAACCTTTGTGATATCTACTGTGAATCCATCATTTGTAGGCATGAACTTACCTTTCTTTTTGAGAAATACTATCAATTCATCAATATCCATATTAGTTGCCGAACAAGTGTAGAAACGTTGTTCTTCACCAAACTTATGAATGATTGCTTCTTTTAAGGATAATTCTGAATAACTATTTCCTTCCATTATGTGAAGGACTTCATGTGCATGTAACTGTTCCATAATCTATTTTTTCTGCAAAGATACATCGGAGGTATAGTTTAAACTATAACATCTGTGACAAAAGCAGAAAATTAGGATTTGTTATCTACTTCCTTCCCATCCAAGTCCATTTGTGCCAAATAGATTCCAACGGACCTTGTTTATGCTTTTTCAACCACCATTTGCAGAATTGCACTTGAAGGATAAATATAACGAATCCGATAAGTAAACTAATCGTGTACCCGCAATAAGGAGCAAGATATAAGCCAAATGGGAAATAGATAATAGCTCCTATGATTGATTGAGAAATATAATTAGTAAGACTCATTTTACCATAAAAACGCAATCCAGAAACTCTTTTATTGAAAGCTTTCCTTTGATAGAGAAGAACGAAAGAAGAGACTAATACGAAAGTGAACGCTAACTTCTGCCACATATCAAATGCAGTACCCACTGTTTGCTTAATGATTGTATCGTTCTGCATAATCACCTCTTTCAAAGCATATAAAGGAGCAAAGGAAATAGCACCGATTATCAGAGCCTTCGTCCAGAAACAGAGATTCTTTTCTGTTGTAACAAACAATTGTTTCCTTCCGATATAAAATCCTAATAAGAATAATCCGGCTGTTTGCATGAAACGACCGGCATTTACTGCCCATAAAAAGCTAGCTTTCTGTCCTAGCGTAACGTTACAACAGATGAAATCCCAGAAATTTCCTGCCTTCGTAACCTTGGCTACTTCATCGTACATAGCACCTACATCCAAGTCTGGTAACTGATGTGCCGGTTTGATTAGGTTGGCAATGTAATGATACCACTCTATTGGCTGAAGCAACAAAAAGATAGCAGCAAAAAGAATCATTTTATCGCTCCAATTACGTGTAAGGAACAAAACAATACCGACTATAACGAACAATAATAGAACGTCTCCTGCTGGAAAAAATGCAGCATTCAGAGTAGCAAAACCTGCTAATAGAATCAGTCTCCATAAGAAACGGTATCCAAAATCCTTTCCTTGTTTTCTTTGATTATTACTTTGGATATAAAATGTAAAGCCGAATAACAAAGCAAAAATAGCGTAAGCTTTCCCCGCAAATAAAGCAAAAACTCCATGAAAAATTCCTTGATTTAATATATTGAGCCATTCGGGTGATTGATCCGGATAGACCGGAAAAATGAAATGTTCCAGATTATGTACTAAAATAATTGCCATTACAGCAAATCCGCGTAAGGCATCCACTACTTCAATGCGAGGTGTCTTTGTCAATGATTGATTCATGGTTGATCAAAATGATGTGTTATTGTATTTTCTTGTACGCCGGTAAAAATACTGATTTTATCTGATAAATGAGATAATACTTAAAGATTCTTTCATAATATTCTTTCGGAAATGTTGTTTTCGACTTAACGAGTATCTTATATAATGAAAGCGTAGGAGAATGACTTCTGGATTTTTCAATCTCGCTTTTTTGTTATACTTTTGTCAATTCAAAAATAAAACTAATCATATTCTGTATGAAATCAGACATAGAAATAGCTCGCAGTATTGAGTTAAAGAAGATAAAGCTGGTTGCCGAGAGTATTGGAATCCCTCGTGACGAAGTAGAAAACTACGGTCGTTACATTGCGAAGATTCCCGAGCAACTGATTGACGAAGAAAAGATAAAGAAAAGCAATCTTATCCTGGTGACTGCTATCACTGCTACAAAAGCGGGGATTGGTAAAACTACAGTTTCTATCGGCCTTGCTTTAGGACTAAACAAAATTGGTAAGAAAGCAATTGTTGCTTTGCGCGAGCCATCGCTTGGTCCTTGTTTCGGAATGAAAGGAGGAGCTGCCGGAGGAGGATACGCTCAGGTACTTCCGATGGAAAAGATTAATTTGCACTTTACGGGAGACTTTCATGCAATCACTTCTGCTCATAATATGATCTCTGCCTTATTGGACAATTACCTTTACCAGAATCAGTCGAAAGGCTTCGGACTAAAAGAAATTCTTTGGCGGCGGGTATTGGATGTGAATGACCGTTCTTTGCGCAGTATTGTAGTCGGTCTAGGACCGAAATCAAATGGTATCACGCAGGAATCCGGGTTTGATATCACTCCAGCTTCGGAGATAATGGCAATACTTTGCCTGTCAAAAGATGTAGAAGATTTGCGTCGCCGTATTGAAAATATCCTGTTGGGATTTACCTATGACGACGAACCGTTTACTGTGAAAGATTTAGGAGTGGCAGGAGCTATTACCGTCTTACTAAAAGACGCTATCCATCCCAATCTGGTACAGACTACCGAAGGAACTGCTGCATTCGTACATGGTGGTCCGTTTGCCAATATTGCTCATGGTTGCAACTCTATTCTGGCTACCAAACTGGCGATGTCATTTGGCGATTATGTGATTACAGAAGCTGGATTTGGCGCTGATCTGGGTGCAGAAAAGTTTTATAATATCAAGTGTCGCAAAAGCGGGCTCCAACCTAAGTTGACAGTGATTGTTGCTACTGCACAAGGTTTGAAAATGCATGGTGGAGTCAGTCTTGATCGCATTAAAGAACCCAATTTGGAAGGGTTGAAAGAAGGATTGCGCAATCTGGATAAACATATTCGTAACCTTCGTTCGTTTGGTCAGACCATTATCGTAGCATTTAATAAGTTTGCCAGCGATACGGATGATGAAATGGAAATGCTACGTGAACATTGCGAACAGTTGGGTGTGGGCTTTGCTATCAACAACGCTTTTACCGAAGGAGGAGAGGGCGCTGTAGATATGGCCCGTCTCGTAGTGGATATGATTGAAAATGCCCCTTCCGAACCTCTGCGTTTCACCTACAAAGAAGATGATACCGTTCAACAAAAGATAGAAAAAGTGGCTACTAATATTTATGGAGCAAGCGTCATCACTTATAGCAGCATTGCTCGTAGTCGCATCAAGTTAATAGAGAAAATGGGAATCTCTCATTATCCGGTTTGTATTGCCAAAACACAATATTCATTTTCTGCTGATCCGAAAATTTATGGGGCAGTGAATAACTTTGAGTTCCATATCAAAGACGTTGTCATTAATAATGGAGCAGAAATGATTGTTGCCATTGCCGGAGAAATACTCCGTATGCCGGGATTGCCTAAAGAGCCGCAAGCACTGCATATTGATATTGCAGATGGTAATATTGAAGGATTGAGCTAAAAGCCAGAGTAAGCAAATACAATGAAAGGCCGATTAACCTTTAAATAGGTTATACGATTAAATCCCCGTCTTTCCATTTTATTTAAACTTGGGAAGACGGGGATGATTGTATATAGAGTCCGGTGTGTTATGATTTACTATTTTAACGCACCTTCTATTTTGCGTGTTGTAGAAGAGAAACGTAAAACGCACCAGATAGTTTATTCTCTAAGTGTTAATTTATAAAAAAATGGTCTGCTTTTCGTGAGAAGTGCAGACCATTGCATACTATGAACCCTCCGGACGTCTCCGGAGTTTCCTAAAATATATTTTAATCTTTAAATATAGGATATTTCTTCATTGTCTCATTGACACGTGTACGTACTTGTGCGATAACCTCTTCGTTTTCTACATTCGACAGAACAGTTTCGATCATTTCAGCAATCTCCAACATCAAGTCTTCTTTTGCACCACGAGTAGTGATAGCAGGAGTACCTAAACGGATACCCGAAGTCTGGAAAGCAGAACGACTGTCAAACGGAACCATGTTTTTGTTTACTGTAATATCGGCAGAAACTAATGCTTTTTCTGCAACTTTTCCTGTAAGGTCTGGGTATTTGCTACGTAGGTCTACTAGCATGGAATGGTTGTCAGTACCACCAGAAACGATGGTGAAACCGCGGTCGATCAATGCTTGTGCCAATACAGCGGCATTCTTTTGTACTTGTTTTGCGTATTCCTTGTATTCAGGTTGCAGGATTTCACCAAATGCTACTGCCTTTGCAGCAATAACGTGTTCCAATGGGCCGCCTTGTACACCAGGGAATACAGCAGAATCCAATAATTGAGACATCATTTTGATCTCACCCTTCGGAGTTTTCTTTCCCCATGGATTAGGGAAGTCTTTACCCATCAAGATGACCCCACCACGAGGTCCGCGAAGTGTTTTATGTGTAGTTGAAGTGACGATGTGTGCATATTTAACCGGGTTTTCAAGCAGTCCGGCAGCGATCAGTCCAGCGGGATGAGCCATGTCGATCATTAGGATAGCGCCAACTTTATCAGCGATTTCGCGCATACGTTTGTAGTCCCATTCGCGAGAGTAAGCAGAGCCACCACCAATAATCATTTTCGGTTTTTCGCGCAAAGCTACTTCTTCCATTTGGTCGTAATCAACACGTCCTGTTTCCTGATTCAGGTTGTACTCGCAAGGAGTGTAGATGATACCAGAAGTGTTCACCAAAGAACCATGAGAAAGGTGACCGCCATGTGCCAGGTTCAATCCCATGAATTTATCACCTGGATTCAACACAGCCAAGAATACGGCTGCGTTGGCTTGTGCACCTGAGTGAGGCTGTACATTTGCCCATTCTGCACCGAAGATTTCCTTCAAACGGTCGATAGCAATTTGCTCGCTTTGGTCTACAACTTCACAACCTCCATAGTAGCGTTTGCCGGGATAACCTTCTGCATACTTGTTAGTCAGGCAAGAACCCATTGCTTGCATAACCTGGTCACTTACAAAGTTTTCAGATGCGATCAGCTCGATACCTTTCAGCTGACGTTGGTGCTCTTTTTCGATGATGTCGAAAATTAAGTCGTCTCTTTTCATTCTTTTGTATAAGTAAGATTTAATATTCTAATTCAAATACTTTATTTAGGCGCACAAAGTTAGTGAAAATAAATAAAGAACAAAATATAATTAATGAAGAATTAAAGGAATAGATTGTGGAAAATTGATAATAGATATGAGGGGAGTGCTTTCTTTTTATTACTAAATAGGGACTTTGTCCTTAACATTATTCAGTTTCAATGGATGTAGTAAATCGCTCGATTTAATTAGTTATCTTTGTATAAGGTTCCCCTTTCAGTATGTCCCTATTGGACTATAGAATAAATCCGAGAGAAAAACTGAGTGCACTGTCCCGTCGTTTGAATATAATAGTACTGACTCCTGTGCTACCGTCGGAATTGATATTATCGTATGTGATAGATTTTGATATATTTCTCAATCCTTGCTCATAACGGAAATCGAAAAAGATTCGGGATATATTAACTCCCACACCAATTACCACGCTGGCATTGAACGGATGTAATTTCTCATGAATACCTTTCTGATCGAAGTTGCTGAAGGTGATTTCATTATGTTTTCCCCATAGATAACGTATTTTCGGACCTGCAAAGATAGACATACCATAAGGTCCTTTTTTTACAACATTATATCCATAGAGAATTGGAAAATCAATGCTGTGCAGAACGGATTCAACTGAAGCATAATCAGGTTCGATATCGGGATGTTGCGAGCCGAGCTTATCAAATGTGATTTCGCATTTGCCAACATTATACGATACCTCCGGTTGGATAAAATGTTTCTTCATGTTGATTCGCATAAAAAGCGAACCGAAGTATCCGATCTTATAATTATTTTGAAATTCGTCAATGGTCACGTCTTTAATTTTCAGTTCCGACACCATGAACATGGTGGAGTTAAATCCTGCCTTAATGCCGAAATTTATTTTTCTGGTATTCGGACGTTCTACGTTACCTGTATTACCATCCTTGCCGAAAGCCGTACAAGCTACGGTCAGCAGACAAAGAATCAGTATTTTACGCAGTATAGCCATCCTATGTGATTTTTAAAGCTTTTAACAACTTGACTTTTGATATATAGTTCAGAGTAACACCGTATACCAATCAGTCCACGCTTTATTTATTTTTCTTTTCCACGCTCCATCCGAACTTTCCTATTTTCTCTCCCAGACCATAATATCCTCCATGTACATAAACCAACGGGTTTGCTTCTGCCAGTTCCAATTTCCCTGTTTTAGGATTCAAGTTACGATCGTCAGCACGAACATTTACTACATCAGCGATAAACATATCGTGCGAACCGAGTGACACGATTTCTTTTATCCGGCATTCAATGCAAAGAGGAGACTCTTCGATGAGTGGAGCATTAACCACTGTGCAGCGACCAGGAGTTAGTTTCGTCTCTTTAAACTTATGATAATCTTTTCCAGAACGGACTCCGCACCAATCTGTAGCAAACGCCATGTCTTTCGTCGTCAGATTAATGACAAACTCCATAGTTTTCTTAATAATCTTATAAGAATAACGTTCCGGACGTAAGGATATATAACACATGGGCGGGTTTGTACAAATCGTACCCGTCCATGCTACTGTGATAATATTATATTCACTTTCTTTTTTTCCGCAGCTAACTAATACAGCCGGTAACGGATAAATCATTGTTCCTGGTTTCCAGTCTTGTTTCAATTTAATAAAGAATTAAGAATGATGAATGAAGAACATCAAAGGATAGTGATATCCTCACGCTTCTGTTCTTTTTCGCAATAGTGGCATCTTACTACACAATTATCTTTATCTATCACATGGAACAAAGTAGCCATTGGCTCGTTGTTCGTGATGCATTTTGGATTGGCACATTTCACGATACCTCGCAATTCATCTGGCATTTTCACTTCTTTCTTTTCTACGACTTCATAGTCGCGGATAATATTCAGTTTTACGTGCGGTGCAACAACGGAAATACGATTAATTTCTTCATCGCAGAAGAATTTATCGGCAATTTTGATGATTCCTTTTTTTCCTAACTTTTTGCTGTCAAGGTTGAAACCGATGGTGATGTTACTCTTCATCTGTTCTACACCAAGCAACTGAACAACTGTAAAGAGTTTTTCAGAAGGGATATGGTCAATCACTGTCCCATTTTTTAAGGCAGCTACCTGTAGTTCTTGTTTATTTTCGCTCATAATAAAATATCGTTTTTAACGTCTTCTAATGTGATACCCAATACGTCGCAAAGGATAGCCTCACGTGCATACAGGCCATTTTGTGCTTGTTGGAAATAGTATGCTTTCGGGTTATCGTCCACGTCATAAGCAATTTCATTCACGCGGGGAAGCGGATGCAAGATTCGCAAGTTCGGACGTGTATGTTCCAACATCTTGTTACGTAAGATGTACACATTCTTCACTCGTTCGTATTCCATCAGATCTGTGAAACGTTCTCGTTGCACACGAGTCATATAAAGAATATCGGCATTGGTAATCGTCTCTTCTGTGAAGTCGGTGTGCTCTACGTATTTGATCTGATGTTCTTTACAATAAAGTTTGTATTCTTCCGGCATTTTCAGTTCCTCAGGAGCGATAAAATGGAACGTCGGGTTGAAGTGACGCATTGCCATTAGCAAAGAGTGTACGGTACGTCCGTACTTCAGGTCACCTACAAGGAAAATATTAAGATTCTCTAGTGTACCTTGTGTTTTGTAGATGGAATAGAGGTCTAGCATCGTTTGAGATGGGTGCTGGTTGGCTCCGTCTCCTGCATTGACTATAGGCACAGGAGCTATTTCGCTGGCATACCGGGCAGCTCCTTCAAGGTAGTGACGCATAACGATGATATCTGCATAGTTGCTCACCATCATAATGGTATCTTTTAATGTTTCTCCTTTTGAAGAGCTAGTTACTTTGGGATCAGTGAAACCGATGACACGTGCACCGAGACGATTAGCTGCTGTCTCAAAACTCAAACGGGTGCGGGTGGAAGGTTCAAAGAATAGTGTTGCCACTACCTTACCTTGCAATAACCGACGGTTAGGGTTCATTTCAAACTGCTTCGCCATTTCGAGCATGTAAAGTATCTTTTCTTTTGAATGTTCGGCAATGGTTACTAAACTTCTGTTTTCCATTTTGTTATTTTTATATGTGGATAGAACTTGTTTTACCGAGGCGTAAAGGTACGAAGAATTTATGAAATACGCATAGAAGCCGAATAATTCTTGAAAAAAATATTTGTTTTTATCCTCTTTTCAGACGTGTTTTTAGCAGGGTAATGAAAGCTAAGAGATGAATTGTTATTGAGTTGCTTACTACGCAGTAACTGCCAAACCTTGTTTTAAACTAAGTATTAAAAAAAGAGGAGAGAATCATTTGATAATTAATGATGTATATGTTTTTATGCGCGTATAAACAAAACAATACAAAACAAGAAAAAAACAGAGAGAAAAAGGGAAAAGGAAATGATGCCAACCGGATGTTTTGGGGAAGAGAAAAAATGGGAGAAAAATGGTTGAGAAAATATTTTTTGTAGAGGCGGAAAATACGAACTTTAGTTTTTACCCGGAAAAAACTTTTTTAATTCCGATAATTGGAGAATGCAGGTGGATGGATCGACTTGTTTGTTGTCATCAGGTTGGAAAACTTGGCAGGATGATAATGATCCCGAATGGTTGATGTGCAAAAAATAATTAAGTATTGGTGTTTATGTTATTAATAGTTAGGTTATGGATTGGTGATATCTAGTTTTAATGCTAGCAATGTTTGTGCTGATGGCTTTTGCTCCCTTAATCCCTGGGATGAAATAGAACTCTATACCTGAATGATTTTTATTGAATGTTAGTAAGATTGAAATAATTGTGAAACTCATTGGCTGAATGTGGAATTTTAACTATCTTTGCAGCTTAAATAAATGCGTCTTTTTAAGTTAAGAAAAAACATGATTCGAAAAATAATAATTGCTCTTTGGATCTTATTCGCAGTCATTGTTGTGGCTGTTGCCACTATCTTTATTTCCATCTCAGAAGGTTGGATAGGGTATATGCCTCCTGTAGAGGAACTGGAAAATCCGAACTATAAATTTGCTACAGAAATCTTCTCGGAAGACGGGAAGGTGATGGGAACATTCTCCGTTGAAAAAAATAATCGTGTGTATAGTAGCTATTCTGACCTGTCACCGCATATTATCAATGCATTGATTGCTACGGAGGATGTCCGTTTTCCCAAACATTCCGGTATTGATGCAAAGGCTCTTACCCGAGCAATTATAAAACGTGGATTATTGGGTCAGGAAAGTGCAGGTGGAGGTAGCACTATTTCGCAGCAGCTTGCTAAACAGCTTTTTACGAAAGAAGTGGCGAGTAATACATTGCAGCGTCTCTTGCAAAAACCGATTGAATGGGTCATTGCTGTGAAACTGGAACGTTACTACACGAAAGAAGAGATTCTCACACTGTATCTTAACAAGTTTGATTTTCTAAATAACGCTGTAGGTATTAAAACTGCAGCATATACATATTTCGGCTGTGAACCAAAGGATTTAAAGATTGAACAGGCGGCTATGCTGATAGGAATGTGTCAGAATCCGTCACGATATAATCCTGTGTCCAGGAACCAAAAGATTCGTGATAATTCTTTGGGACGTCGTAATGTGGTTCTTTCGCAGATGTGTAAGGCCGGATATATTACGACAGCAGAACGTGACTCTTTACAGGCTCTTCCGTTGAAATTGGCTTATAACCGTGTAGACCACAAAGAAGGATTGGCAACTTATTTTCGTGAATATCTCCGCATGATTATGACTGCTTCAAAACCTGATAAGAGTAACTATCGTGGTTGGCAAATGCAGAAATTTTATGAAGATTCTATCGCTTGGGAGACAGATCCATTGTACGGTTGGTGTAAGAAAAATAAAAAGAAAGACGGTACAAACTATAACATCTACACTGACGGGTTGAAGATTTATACCACAATTGATTCACGTATGCAGCAATATGCTGAAGAAGCAGTCAGTGAGCATTTGGGGGAAACTCTGCAACCTCAGTTCTTCAAAGAGAAGGTAGGTAGTAAAAATGCACCGTATGCCAGAGCTTTGCCTGCGTCAAAAGTAGAAGATTTGCTGAACAGAGCTATGAAGCAGAGCGAACGCTACAATGTAATGAAGGGTACAGGAGCTTCTGATGAGGAGATTCGTAAAGCATTCAATAAACCGGAAGAAATGACGGTTTTCTCTTGGACGGGACCAAAAGATACTATTATGACCCCGATGGACTCCATTCGTTATTACAAACATTTCTTGCGTACAGGTTTCATGTCGATGGACCAATGAACGGGCATGTAAAGGCTTATGTGGGTGGTCCCGACTATGTTAATTTCAAATATGATATGGCAATGGTCGGACGCCGTCAGGTGGGCTCTACTATTAAACCGTATTTGTACACATTGGCTATGGAAGATGGCTTTTCACCTTGCGATCAGGTACGTCACGTAGAACAAACTTTGATTACTGAAACCGGAGAACCATGGACACCGCGTAACGCCAATAACAAGCGTTATGGAGAAATGGTGACTTTGAAATGGGGACTTGCCTTTTCGGATAACTGGATTTCGGCTTATTTGATTAATAAAGTCACTCCACAGGCTTTAGTACGATTAATTCATAGCTTTGGTGTGCGCAATAAAGATATTCCGGCGGTATATTCACTCAGTCTTGGAGCTTGTGAAATTTCTGTCGGCGAGATGGTAAGTGCTTACACTGCATTCGTCAATAAAGGAGTACGGGTGTCTCCATTGTTTGTTACTCGTATTGAAGACAGCGAAGGTAATGTGATATCTACATTTACTCCGCAAATGAATGAAGTAATTAGTCTTTCAAGTGCCTATAAAATGCTTGTTATGTTGCGCGCTGTTATCAACGAAGGAACCGGTGGACGCGTCCGCCGTTATGGAATTACTGCCGATATGGGTGGTAAAACAGGAACAACCAATGATAACTCCGATGCTTGGTTTATGGGTATTACCCCATCGCTGGTATCCGGTTGCTGGGTAGGAGGAGATGAACGGGATATTCACTTTGGTGCTATGAGCAACGGACAAGGTGCTGCTGCTGCATTGCCTATCTGGGCTAAATACATGAAGAAAGTATATGATGATCCGAATTTGGGATATAGCCAGAAGCAAACGTTCGATCTTCCTGAAGGGTTTGACCCCTGTGGGGATGATTCGGAACTTTCGGATGAAGGATTTATTGAAGAAAGCGGATTGGATGACTTGTTTAATTGATAATGGATAATAATCCCACTCATCATCAGTGTATAATTTGCATAGGGAGCAATTACCACAAAAGGGAGAATCTGGCTTTTGCACGACACAAGTTGTCGGAGCTGTTTACTTCTATTTGTTTTGCACCAGAGCAGGAAACCAAACCGTTGTATTTTAAAAATCAGACGCTATTCTCTAATCAGGTTGCTGTATTCTTTTCTGACAAAAGAGAGGAGGAGGTGATAAACATACTGAAAGAGATAGAAAGTTCTGCCGGAAGACAACCGGGAGATAAAGAAGACGAAAAAGTATGTCTCGATATTGACTTGCTTTTATATGATAACCGAATTTTAAAACCGGAAGATTGGGAACGGGAATATGTGCAACAATCATTACCTAATCTCCATTTTCCATTACGTATAAAATAGATGAAATTTCTGGGAATTATACCTGCCCGTTATGCATCCACCCGTTTTCCTGCAAAACCGTTGGCTATGTTGGGCGGCAAAACAGTGATACAGCGTGTATATGAACAAGTAGTAGGTGTGTTGGATGATGCTTATGTAGCTACTGATGACGAACGTATTGAAGCTGCAGTAAAAGCCTTTGGAGGAAAAGTTGTGATGACTTCTGTCGATCATAAGAGTGGTACGGACCGTTGTTACGAAGCATGTATGAAGATTGGTGGAGACTTTGATGTGATAGTCAATATACAAGGAGACGAACCTTTTATCCAGCCTTCGCAACTAAATGCTGTAAAAGCCTGCTTTGAAGATTTAACTACACAGATTGCTACGTTGGTCAAACCGTTTACTGCAGAGGATGCATTTGTTGCTTTGGAGAATGTGAACTCTCCGAAAGTAGTAGTCAATAAGAACTGGAATGCGTTGTATTTCAGTCGTTCTATCATCCCTTATCAGCGTAATGTCGACCAAACAGATTGGTTGAAGAACCATATTTATTACAAACATATTGGTTTGTATGCTTACCGTACAGAAGTATTAAAAGAGATCACCGCTTTACCACAATCCTCTCTGGAACTGGCTGAATCATTGGAGCAACTCCGTTGGTTAGAGAATGGGTACAAAATAAAGGTGGGAATCAGTGAAGTAGAAACTATTGGTATTGATACTCCTCAAGATCTTGAACGCGCAGAAGAATTTCTGAAAAACAGATTATAAACATGGATCGTACGATACAACCTGAAATACAAGCCATGAAGGACTTTAGCATACTTCCTCCTGTCCGGACTACTTTGCCGAATGGTATTCCATTGGCTGTGATCAATGCAGGAGAACAGGAAGTGGTGCGTATGGATATTCTTTTTGCCGGAGGACGCTGGCATCAATCTCAGAAGTTACAGTCATTGTTTACTAACCGGATGTTGCGTGAGGGTACACGTAAATATACAACTGCCACGATTGCTGAAAAACTGGATTATTATGGTTCATGGCTGGAACTTTCCAGTTCATCGGAGTATGCCTATCTTACGATTTATTCGTTAAATAAATATGTAGCTGAAACGTTGGAAGTGGTGGAATCCATGATTAAGGAACCCCTTTTTCCTGAAAAGGAGTTGAACACTATTTTAGATACTAATATACAGCAATATTTAGTAAATAGTTCGAAGGTTGATTTCCTGGCGCAACGTAGCCTGTTGCAAGCGCTCTATGGAGAGCAGCATCCATGCGGACAGGTTGTTATGGAAGATGATTATCGTGTTATCAAACCGGAAGTGTTGCATAGTTTCTACCAAGAATATTACCATTCGGGCAATTGTTTCATCTTCTTGTCGGGCAAAGTAACTTCGGAGATAATTCGGCGGGTAACGGATGCATTTGGATATCCTTTCGGAATGTATCAGCAGAGGGCTGTTCGACCTGAGTTTCCTTTCACTGCCATTCCTGAAAAACGAGTTTTTACAGAGCGGGAAGATGCTTTGCAAAGCGCTGTGAAAATGGGTTGTACTACTATCACCCGTACACATCCTGATTACTTGAAGTTGCGAGTTCTGATGACTTTGTTCGGAGGATATTTCGGCAGTCGTCTAATGTCTAATATTCGTGAAGAGAAGGGATATACTTACGGTATTTCGGCAGGAATCATGTCTTATCCAGATAGCGGTTTGTTGGGTATCTCAACGGAAACTGCCAACGAATATGTGGAACCGTTGATACAGGAAGTTTATCATGAAATAGACAGATTGCATCAAGAACCTGTTACTTTGGAAGAGCTTACAATGGTACGTAACTATATGCTGGGAGAGATGTGCCGTAATTATGAATCGCCTTTTTCATTGTCGGATGCATGGATATTTATCGCTACGTCCGGTTTGGATGATGAGTATTTTTCCCGTTCTTTGCAGGCTGTTAATGAGGTCACGACGCAGGAAATTCAGGAATTGGCACAACGTTATTTGTGCAAAGAGACATTAAAAGAGGTCATTGCAGGTAAAAAGTTGTCATAATTTGCTTTCCGATAGGGTAGTTTTTGGCAGAGAAATTGTATCTTTGTCCAAATTGTAATTTTAAGCATAATAGCACATCAATGAGGAAATATCTATATACTACACTTTTTCTTGTTCTTATTGCCCAAGGGGGAGTGATGGCTCAAGACACAATCATCACTAACAAAGGAGGCGGATTTTTTGAGAAACTGAAAGGCACATTCTCTTCGGAATTAAAAATCGGGAACTATACATTCAAAGATGGTAGTGTATATACCGGAGAAATGAAGAGTCGTAAACCAAATGGTAAAGGGAAAACGGTTTTTAAAAACGGTGATGTTTATGAGGGGGAATATGTGAAAGGTAAGCGCGAAGGTTATGGCATTTATTCTTTTCCTGATGGAGAGAAATATGAAGGGCAGTGGTATCAAGACCAGCAACATGGAAAAGGTATTTATTACTTTATGAATAACAACCGCTACGACGGTATGTGGTATCAGGACTACCAGCAGGGTGAAGGCACCATGTATTATCATAACGGCGACTTATACGTAGGGCATTGGGCAAATGATAAGCGTGAAGGTGAAGGTACTTACACGTGGGCAAATGGTGCCCAATATACCGGCCAGTGGAAAAATGATAAGAAAAATGGTAAAGGTACTATGGTCTGGGATGACAGTTCGAAGTACGAAGGTGATTGGAAAGATGATGTTCGTCATGGAAAAGGAGTTTTTGAATATATCAATGGAGATAAATACGAAGGTGACTGGAAAGATGATATCCAACATGGGAAAGGTACTTATCATTTTCATACAGGCGATCGTTACGAAGGTTCTTATCTTTTGGGAGAGCGTACGGGAGAGGGAGTCTACTACCACGCCAATGGTGATAAATATGTAGGAAACTTCAAAGATGGTATGCAGGATGGTAAAGGTACATTTACCTGGGCAAACGGTGCAGTTTATGAAGGAGAGTGGAAAGATAATAAACGTCAGGGCCATGGTATGTATAAGTGGAGCAATGGAGACGTTTATGAAGGTGAATGGAAAGACAATCGTCCGAATGGTCAGGGTACTCTCAATACCATTTCCGGAATGCAATATAAAGGTAATTTCAAAGATGGGCTGGAAGATGGTCAGGGCGTACAAGTTGATAAGGACGGAAATCGTTTTGATGGCTTCTTTAAACAAGGGAAAAAAGACGGTCCTTTCGTTGAAACGGATAAGGATGGAAAGCTAATCAAGAAGGGTAATTACAAGAATGGAAGATTAGCGAATTAGTATTTGTATAATAAGGAGATTAGGATAAAAGAGTCTAATGGAGATTGTGCTTCATTAGACTCTCTTTTTTTGTTATACTTTTTAATAAATGAGTTATACTGTTTTAATAAAGAGGATAAAGCACTAAAAAAAGTTGCTATAAACAAAAGAGGTCAAAACGCTGTCACAACCTCTTATTGGTTATCCTATAATTGATTTGATTACTTCTTTTCCCATAGGCTATTAATAAATAAGTTCCTTTCTATTAAGATCTAACTTCTTTTTCTTTATTGGAAAAGTTATTTTCTATTTGACATAAACTATAAATGCAGGTTTTGATTTTATAAACGCAAGTTTCGTTTTTATAAATGGAACTTGCGTTTATAAGAACGGAACTTGTGTTTATAGATTTTTCTTTAATAATCAAAAGTTTATTATTAAAGAAAAAGAAGTTTGTCCTTACTAGAGAGGAATTTATCTGTTCATACTTTAGCAATCAAGTAATATAGCTAATAGCTCATAGAAAATATCTATTGGAGTAATGGTAATAGGTGATAGATCGGGTGATAGGTTGATAGAGAAAATGATGTCTTTTGTTTGGAGGGGATAGGATAAAGAAAAAAATGAGTATTAACTTCAAGATTCTTGAATATAGAAAAGGTTGTGTCAGCGTTTGACACAACCTCTTGTCTTATTAAGTCTTTGGTTCTTAGATAATGTACTGTGAACTAATAGACTCATTGCTTACAACTCGTCTGATCGTTTCAGCAAACATATCAGCAATACTTAATTGTTTAACCTTTGCACATTTCTTAGTATAAGGAATACTGTCAGTAAATACCATTTCAGTCAAACCTGATTCCTGTACACGAAATGAAGCAGGGTCAGACATTACGCAGTGGCTGGCGATAGCACGTACAGACGCTGCTCCGGCTTCCATCATAATGTTTGCAGCTTTGGTGATTGTTCCTGCGGTATCTACGATATCGTCGATCAACACGACATTCTTACCTTTTACGTCACCAATGATTTGCATAGAAGCAACTTCATTTGCTTTTTCACGTGATTTATTGCAAAGTACCAATGGTACGCCTAGATATTTAGAGAAAGTGCTGGCACGCTTTGAACCTCCTACGTCCGGTGTAGCAATCACCAGTTCGTCTAATTTCAAAGACTGAATATATGGGAGGAATACGGCAGAAGCATACAAATGGTCAACCGGAATATTAAAAAATCCTTGGATCTGATCTGCATGCAAATCCATAGTGATCAAGCGGTCGATACCTGCTACTGCAAGCAGATCAGCTACCAGTTTAGCGCCGATAGATACACGTGGTTTGTCTTTTCTGTCCTGACGAGCCCATCCGAAGTAAGGGATGACAGCTACAACTGTTTTTGCTGACGCACGTTTGGCAGCATCAATCATCAGGAGAAGTTCCATTAAATTGTCTGAATTTGGGAAAGTAGATTGGACTAGGAATACATTGGAACCACGAATTGATTCTTCGTAAGAAACTGCAAATTCACCATCTGCAAAATGGGTGATGTTCATATTTCCTAGAGGACAATTTAGGCTTGCGCAGATTTTCTCTGCGAGATATCTCGAGTTCGTTCCCGAGAATACCATAAAGGGTGCTTTTTCGCTCATTGTGTAATAGTTGTTACCTATTTGTTAATTTGCCTGCAAAGGTAGGAATTTCTCTTATCATTTTGAAAGACTTACTATAGAAAAAATAATTTTCCCTCCAACTTATCGGAAATATTCGTAGATTTGCGTATCAATAGTTGGATGATTGTTAATGGAAAACAGATAATGAATGATGGGAAAGGATTCTTTAAGTAATAATAGAGAGCTAATGATGGGGAATGAAAGGTGGCGTAATTCATTTTCAATGGTGCCTTTTTCGTTATCCGTTATTTTCTTTCCGTTGAGTTTTTTGTTACTACTTTCCATTTTTTTCTCGTGCACTGATATGGTTCCTACCAAAGAAGTGCGATTGATCGATTCATTGAATGGTAAAGCTTATGCTTACCGTTATAGAAATCTGGACTCCTCCTATAAATATGCAGATCAGGCTTATCGGAAAATAAGTTTATATAAATCAGGAAAAGCAGAAGCGTCAAATAATCTTGGTTTTTGTGCTTTTATGAATATGGATTTTGAACGTGCCGAAGCTTACCATAAGGAAGTATATAAATTGACCAAGAATGAATTGGAATTACTGATTGCCGATATCGGACTGATGAAGATATGCCAGCGTACGTCTATGAATAAAGAGTTTTATGACTACCGTAACAGTGCCCTTCGGCGTATGAAGCGTATACGGGAAGAAAGTGATCTTTTTGCCGACCGACACGAGACACTTCGTCTGAATTATGCTTTTACGGAATTCTTTATCGTCTCATCCATTTATTACTATTATCTCCAGCAACGTCAAGAAGCGATGACTTCTCTTGATAGTATTACGGAGGAGGCTTTAGAGGATACGAACCAATTACTTTATTATCATTATATCAAAGGTTCAGCCTCACTTGTTGAAGCAGATACTCCGGAAGAAAGAAAATTGAATGAATTTGAAGAACTTTATACGACGTGGAAATTGGCTGTTCAAAGTAATCATCCTTATTTTGAAGGTAACAGTTTACAGGCTTTGGCTAACATGATGGCTTCTCCCTCTAATTTTGAGTTCTTTCGTACAAGAAGAATACATGGATTGGAGCAGTTTGGCTTTCCGGTAGATACATTGTTACCTTTCCGTATGGCTCAAGTTGCACTTGAGAAATTTTGCGACTATAAAGATTTATATCAGATTGCCGGAGCTTATGTGACTATCGGTAAATATCTGAATGAGCATGGATGTTATTCAGAAGCATTGGATACGCTTACGAAAGCGTTGGATTGTGTGAATTATCATCATATACATTATTATCACCATGAGGCGGATTCATTAGATAACCTTCTTCCTTATACGGAAGGAGATACTATTTTTACTGGAGTTCCATGGTTTGGGCACGAACATGTAAAGACTGTTCCGGAATGGATTTCGCGTATTCGGGAACAGTTAAGTGTTTCGTATGCTGGACTGGGAGTGAAGTATGCTTCAAATTATAACCGGAATGTATATTTGGATATTCTGAAATATACCCGTCAAGATAAAGAGCTTGAAAGCCGGAGTCTTTCATTAGAAGCTGATTCTAGACAAATGACAATTGTGTTGTTTTTAGTCATTGCAGGGCTGATGTTAGTGATTATTCTTTGCTGGTTCTTCAATAAACGATCCAAAGTTAGAAATCAAGTTGATGTAGCGCGTTTGCAACATATTCTGTCTCTCTGTCGTGATATCACTTCATCTATTCCGATGAATGTTCCGTTAATTCAAGAGGGAATCGATCAATTATTTGGGAAGGGACGTTTAATCTTGGAAGTTCATGAAGAGAAAAAAGCTTCACTTGTACCTTTACATCGGCTACATCATGATGAGAAGGCTTTGATACATCTGCTAGAACCATATATAGAATGGGCGGCTGATAATGAACAAATGCTGGAAGCGTTAAGCGAAGAACGAATGCAGCTAGAGAAACAGCGGTATGTCTACGAACAACATATAGCTAGTAACAAGCGACAGAATCTTATAAAAAAGGCATGTCTGGCAATTGTAGATGGTATTAATCCGTATATTGACCGTATTCTGAATGAGTACATAAACTGACGGAAAGAGGGTATATTGACAATGAAGAGATAAAGAAAGAGAAGTATCAGTATATCGATGAGTTAGTTACAACGATCAATGAATATAATGATATTCTTGCTCTTTGGATTAAGATGAAGCAGGGTACACTTAGCTTGAATATTGAAACGTTCAGTCTGAATGAACTGTTTGATTTGTTGGGTAAAGGCAGGAGAGCTTTTGAAATGAAAAAGCAGAAACTCGAAATAGAACCTACTAAGGCTATGGTAAAGGCCGATCGAGCACTGACTTTGTTTATGATCAATACATTGGCTGAAAATGCTCGTAAATATACTTCTGAAGGTGGGACTATTAAAGTATATGCCACTACTACAGAAAACTATGTTGAGATTTCTGTTGAAGATAACGGTCCTGGAATTTCTGCAGAAGATGTCTCTCATATCATTGGTGAAAAGGTGTATGATTCACGTGCTATCGGTATGAAAGAGGCAATTGATCCGGAAGAACTGAAAGAGAATAAAGGAAGTGGATTCGGATTAATGAATTGTAAGGGAATCATAGAGAAATATAAGAAAACTAATGAACTGTTTCATGTTTGTTTATTTAATGTAAAGAGTGAGCCTGGGAAAGGAAGCCGTTTTTATTTTCGTCTTCCTACAGGAATACGTAAAGTAATTGTAGTACTATTTTGCTTGTTGCTACCTACTTGGATAGGATCTTGTATATATGATCCGATTCCTCCAATATTGCAAGGAAATGATTCGATTGTGATAGTTACTGATTCTGCTTATAATGTATTGTTAGATGAAGCTTCTGCTTATGCGGATTTTGCTTATGAAGCAAATAAAGATGGGCAATATGTGGATGCATTACATTATATTGATTCAGCGATTGTATTGCTGAATGAACATCATTGGGAATATGCAGATTCGTTGCATTCGAAACGATATATGAAACTGATAGGTGAGGGAACCCCTGCCGAGATTCAGTGGTGGAATGATTACTTTGATTCGGACTATCATGTTATTCTGGATATAAGGAATGAAGCGGCAGTTGCTTTTTTGGCATTGAACCAGCTGGATGGATACAATTATAATAACTCTGCATATACTGATTTGTATAAATTACAAGGAGAGGATCAGTCACTGGAAGGTTATTGTAGGCAGTTGGAACGTTCGAATACAAATAAAACGGTGGGTATTATTCTTTGTGTAATTTTATTGGTGGCTTCTTTGATTGGTTATTATTTATTGTATATGCGGAAGCGGGTGCAGAATCGGTTGAATCTGGAACAGGTGCTTGAGATTAATCAGAAAGTATTTGCCGCTTCTTTAATTAGACCACAAGAGAATGCTGAAGCTCTTCAACGAGAAGAAGATACTTTGAAAGAGATTCCGCAACGCATCGTCAAAGAGGCGTTTGGCGCAGTAAATGAGTTGCTGACAATTGAACGAATGGGGATTGCTGTATATAATGAAACAACACATCGGTTGGAATATGCTTCAAGCAATGGTCAGGAAATGCCAGAGATGGTCCAACAGTGTTTCGATACTTGTGAATACCTTTCTGTACAACATTCCCAGGCGATTCCGTTGATGATAGAGGTGGGTGGTGAACACCAATATGTGGGAGTATTCTATCTAGAACGTAGGGAAGGGACGGAACAAGAAACGGATCGTTTATTATTCGAGCTGGTAGCCCGTTATGTAGCTATTGTAGTATTTAATGCTGTGGTTAAACTGGCTACGAAATATCGGGATATTGAATCTGCCATGAAGAAACACGTCGTGCTTCATGGGAAGATAGTATGCTCCATGTGCAGAATATGGTGCTTGACAACTGTCTTTCCACTATCAAGCACGAAACAATCTATTATCCTAATAAGATAAAACAGATCATCGGGCGGTTAAATACGCAGCAACTCTCGGAAAAAGAAGAACGGGAGGCAATAGAGACAATTACGGAGTTGATTGAATATTATAAAGGAATATTCACTATTTTGAGTTCTTGTGCTTCCCGACAGTTGGAGGAGGTTACTTTCCGGCGAACTACTATCCCAGTGCAAGAGCTTTTTGATGCTGCTACAAAATATTTCCGAAAAGTGAATAAAAATCTGATTGAGAAGCTGGAATTAGTGATAGAGCCGATAGATGCGAAGGTTATAGGTGATGTAAATCAGTTACGTTTCTTGTTTGAGAATCTGATCGATGAAGCTTTGACAGTTCATGAAGAAGGAATTATCCGTATACAAGCCTGTAAGGAGGATGAATATATCCGTTTTCTTTTTACGGATACACGACGTGAAAAGAGTATAGAAGAATTGAATCAATTATTCTACCCAAATCTGGCTCGTATGACTTCCGGAGAAAAAGGGGAGTTACGAGGTACTGAATATTTGGTGTGTAAACAGATTATTCGAGATCATGATGAATTTGCCGGTCGCAGAGGATGTCGTATTAATGCAGAACCTGCTGAAGGTGGTGGATTTACAGTCTATTTCACTATTCCACGTAGATAATAAGGAACACATATAAGTTATTTGATAAAGAAAAATGGAAGAACAAAAATTTAAGGTTATTATTGTTGAGGATGTAAAATTGGAGTTGAAGGGGACGGAGGAAATCTTCCGTCATGAAATTCCTAATGCAGAAGTTATTGGTACAGCTATGACTGAGGGTGAATTCTGGTCGTTGATGGAGACACAGATCCCCGATTTGGTATTGTTAGATTTAGGATTAGGTGGTTCAACTACGATTGGAGTTGATATTTGCCGTAATATATTTAAGCGTTACAAAGGGGTTCGTGTATTAATCTTTACTGGAGAAATACTGAATGAGAAACTCTGGGTAGATGTACTGAATGCAGGTGCGGACGGCATTATCCTTAAAACCGGTGAACTGCTGACTAAAACGGATGTACAAGCTGTCATGGATGGTAAAAAGCTTGTGTTTAACTATCCTATTCTGGAAAAGATTGTGGACCGCTTCAAGAAGTCGGTAGCAAATGATGCTAAACGGCAAGAAGCTGTGATTAGCTATGATATTGATGAATATGACGAGCGTTTTCTTCGCCATCTGGCATTGGGATTTACCAAAGATATGATTGCTAATCTGAAAGGAATGCCTTTTGGAGTGAAATCATTGGAGAAACGACAGAATGATCTTATTGGTCGTCTTTTCCCGAACGGAGAACGGATAGGAGTGAACGCTACTCGTTTAGTAGTACGTGCTTTAGAATTACGTATTATCGACCTCGATAATCTGGAAGCTGATGAAGAGTAAATGGCGGGTACCTCATCCTGCTACAATGTTTTTTCTGCTGACGTTGGCGGTCGTTTTCCTTTCATGGATATGTGATATCTATGGAGTAAAGGTGACGTTACCGCAATCAGGAGAAGATATTCGTGTGCAAAGTCTGCTAAGTCCGGAAGGAATCCGGTGGTGGTTGCGGAATGCTATTGGTAACTTTACTGGGTTTGCTCCTTTGGGTATGGTAATTATTGCTATGTTCGGTCTAGGAGTTGCTATACATTCCGGATTCATTGATGCGTGCATTCGTATTGGGGTAGGAAAGCGTCAGGGAAAAAGGAAAATTATTATATGGGTGATCATTCTGGGACTATTGTCAAATGTGATCGGAGACGGGGGATATATCATATTGCTTCCTATTGCCGCTATGCTTTTTCAATGGGTGGGGCTTCATCCGATTGCCGGAATTGTGACGGCTTATGTGTCCGTTGCCTGTGGGTATAGTGCGAATGTCGTGTTAAGTACGATGGACCCATTACTGGCTCATACCACCCAAGAGGCAGCATTAGTGCAAACTGGGTATCAAGGAAATACAGAACCTTTGTGCAATTACTTTTTTATGAGTGCTTCTACTGTAGTGATTGCAGCTATCGTATATTGGGTTACTCAAAAGTTCCTTATTCCTGCTTTGGGGAAATATGAAGGTAATGTGAGAATGGAAGCTTACCGACCTTTATCTCGCAAAGAGCGGCGGGCATTGACACTTGCTGTTATTGTGGCAGGGATTTATACGACGCTTATTTTATGGCTAACTTTTTCTTCTTACGGTATTCTGCGTGGAGTTAATGGTGGACTGATGCACTCACCTTTTATTGCAGGTATTTTGTTTTTGCTCTCTTTGGGAGCTGGTTTTACGGGAATGGCCTATGGATTTGGTTCCGGACGTTATCGTAGCGATAATGATGTGATTGACGGACTCACCCAACCAATAAAATTATTAGGTGTATATTTTGTGATTGCTTTTTTTGCTGCACAAATGTTTGCTTGTTTTGAGTATTCTCATTTGGACAAATGTTTCGCTATTATGGGAGCAGAATTATTATCTTCCTATGAGCCATCTCCATTATTGACACTTGTTCTATTTATCTTATTCACAGCATTGATTAATCTGATCATGGTGTCCGCTACATCCAAATGGGCATTTATGTCTTTTATCTTTATTCCTATGTTTGCTCAAATGGGGATTACGCCTGATGTGACCCAGTGTGCTTTCCGTATTGGAGATAGCTCAACAAATGCTATAACACCGTTCTTATTTTATATGCCATTAGTTTTAACTTATATGCGTCAGTATAATAAACAGATCACTTATGGTTCTTTGTTGAAATACACGTGGAGGTATTCGTTGTGCATTTTAGCTGCATGGACTGCTTTGTTTGTTATTTGGTATTTACTGAAGTTACCAATGGGATTATAAGTAATTGGTACATAGAGATAAAGAAAAAAAGTAGGTAAAAAGTAATAGAAAATTTTTGTGATTACATAAAAAACACTACCTTTGCAACCGCAAATAAGGATGGTTCCGTAGCTCAGCTGGATAGAGCAACGCCCTTCTAAGGCGTGGGTCAAGCGTTCGAATCGCTTCGGAATCACATAAGGCGGTTACTTAGGTAATTGCCTTTTTTGTTGTATATCTTGCTATATGCTATTTAGCTGATATATGGAATGATACAAAAGCAATATTATCTTAATTTTGTTGTGTATCTATATGCACATCATGCATGAAAGTGCAAAAATATGATATCCATATGATACTGTGTATATGTTACGGATATTAGAAGCTTTCTCTTGCTTATAATTCCTTTTACAAAGAATAACGAACGTTATAGAGCTTTCAAAAAGCTCAAAAAAGTTAAAAAAGAGTTGTATCTTTCTATTATAACTTATACTTTTGAACGATTAACAACTAAAAAACACATAAAGTTATGAAGAAATTGATTTTTTTATTTGCAATTTGTATTGCAGCAACTAACATTTTTGCCCAAACCGACCCAAACCAATTAAAAAAAGAAGGTAGTGAAGCGTTCAATGCTAAGAACTATCCTGTAGCTTATGCAAAATTTAGTGAATACCTAAAACAAATTAATAATCAGGATTCAGTAATTGCTTACTATTGTGGTATGGCTGCTGATGAAGCTAAAAAATATGCTGAAGCTGTAACCTTTTTTGATATAGCTATTCAGAAGAAATATAATGTAGGAAATGCTTATGCTCGTAAGGCTTTAGCTTTAAGTGAGTTGAAAAAAACGGATGAGTTTGTGGCTACTCTTGAAGAGGGACTGAAAGTTGATCCGGATAATAAATCAATGGTTAAGAATTATGGTTTACATTTCTTGAAAGCTGGAATTGCGGCTCAGAAAGCTGGTAAGAAAGAAGTTGCCGAAGAAGCATTTAAAAAAGTTATTCCCCTGAATAATAAGAAATACAAAACTGACGCATTGTATAGTTTAGGAGTATTGTGTTATAATGATGGAGCCAATATATTGAAAGTTGCTACTCCGTTGGCAACATCAGACGCAGACAAGTATGCTGCAGAAAAAGCAAAAGCTGATGCGCGTTTTAAGGAAGCTGTAGATTACTTGGAAGAAGCACAAAAAGTATCTCCAGAGAGAGCCGAAATTAAAACGATGCTCACTCAGGTACAAGATGCCATGAAATAATTCTTTAATTATAGACTGAGTAGAGGGTTGCTATACTTGATTGTTAGCAACCCTTTTTTGTACCTTGTTTTCAAGTCCTATAGTTTTTATATACATTTGTTCCTTCAAAGTAAGAAATGTATGCGATTATATACTAAAGATCAAGCAATCGAGCGGATGAATCGTTTGGGACGAAATTCTAGCCCTTTTATATTTATTATTAATTATGCACAAGATACATCTTATGTTGAGGAGGTTTCGTCTGTTGATTCTACTGAGATATTATATAATTTGAATGGATTTACTAACCTGCCGCTGTTGAAGAAAAATAGCGTTTCAGCTTTTTCGGAACAACATGTTTTTTTTAATACACCTGTTCGGTGGCAATCTTTTCCTGAATCCTTTGATGCTTATAAACGTTCGTTTCAGTTCGTTCAGCAAAATATATTTGTAGGAAATAGCTTTCTTACCAATTTGACGTGTCGTACTCCGATAGAAACTAATCTTAATATAAGAGATCTTTTTTTCCATTCAAAAGCTATGTACAAATTGTGGATAAAAGATAGGTTTACCGTTTTCTCTCCTGAAATATTTGTCAGAATATGCAAAGGAAAAATTAGCTCTTATCCGATGAAAGGAACAATAGATGCCTCTTTACCATGTGCTGCTCAAATATTGATGAACGATTCTAAAGAGGCTGCAGAACATGCAACTATTGTAGATTTGATTCGTAATGATTTGAGTATGGTGGCAGACCAAGTATCAGTATCAAGATATCGCTATATTGATAAGTTGCAAACCAATCGAGGCGCTATTCTTCAGACAAGTTCTGAGATTCGGGGAATATTACCCAAAAACTATCAGTCTGCATTAGGAGATATTATTTTTAAACTCTTGCCAGCAGGTTCTATCACAGGAGCGCCTAAGAAAAAGACGATGCAGATTATCGAAGAAGCAGAAAACTATGATAGAGGTTTTTATACTGGTGTAATGGGGTATTTTGATGGCAGAGACTTGGATAGTGCTGTAATGATACGTTTTGTGGAACAAGAAAACGGGAAAATGTATTTTAGAAGTGGAGGTGGCATTACTTGTCAAAGTGATGTGGAAAGCGAGTATAATGAAATGAAACAAAAAATATATGTGCCTATTTATTGAAACCATTCGGATAGAGAACGGACAAATCTGTAATTTAGAGTATCATACGGAGCGTTTTAACCGGACTCGTGCTGCTTTTTGGAATGATATAGCTTTCATTGATTTGAAGGAATTTATTTACCCACCAAACATCCTCGGTGTTCAAAAATGCCGGATTGTATATGGAAAGCGGATAGAAGAGATAACATACGCTTCTTATCAAGTTAGGGAGGTAACTTCTTTGCGCTTGATGGTTGATAATACGATTGATTATACCTATAAGAAAATAGATCGGGAAAGATTGAATACTTTGTTTTCTCAACGAGGAGCAGCAGATGATATATTGGTGATAAAGAATGGATTTTTGACGGATACATCCATTGCTAACATTGCTTTATACGATGGAAATACATGGTTTACTCCAGCTCATCCTTTACTGAATGGTACTAAGAGAGCAAAGCTCTTAGAAAAGCATTTGATCGTAGAGAAGGATATACCTTTGTCTCAAATAACTGATTATTCGTACATCATGCTGTTTAATGCGATGATTGATTGGGAACAGATAAAATTTGCTGTTAATGAAAAGTATTTGATTTTATAAACTATAATTAACGGATTTATTTGAAGGATTACTGAACAAATACTCTCCTTAATCTGTTATATTTATGTGTTTTTCATAGTATTAGATATAAGATTAATTAAAAAGAGATTGTACGCAACTTGTGAAAGCTTAAGTACGTCAGAAGCAGAAGAGTCTGTTTTTATGATAAATGTGTTAGAGCATCGGTTTATATATAGCCGATGCTTTTTTTATGTCCTTTTGTAGCGTTTTGTAGTTTATATGAAATAAAATTTGTACGTTTGTAGGATAATAATAGAAAATAATGAAGATGAATATACCCGTTATTTTTCAATTTTTAAATGATCTTTCTGCGAACAATAATCGAGAGTGGTTTCATGAACATCGCTCAGAATATGAAATAGCCCGTATTGAGTTTGAAAATTTTCTTGCAGCAGTGATTGCCCGTATTTCTCTGTTTGATGAGTCTATCCGGGGAGTTCAACCTAAAGACTGTACGTATCGTATTTACCGGGATACCCGTTTTTCTGCGGACAAAACACCATATAAGATACATTTTGGCGGATATATCAATGCCAAAGGAAAAAAATCCAATCATTGTGGATACTATGTACATCTCCAACCAGATGGTTGTATGCTTGCTGGAGGTGGTCTGTGTTTGCCTCCTAATGTGATGAAAGCTGTCAGACAATCTATTTACGATAACGTGGAAGAATACATATCAATAATAGAAGATCCGAAATTCAAACAATATTTTTCTGTAGTGGGAGAGGATTTCATGAAAACAGCTCCTAAGGGTTTTCCGAGAGATTTTAAGTATATTGATTATTTAAAATGCAGGCAATATACTTGTACATATAATGTTCCTGATAACTTTTTCTCTCAGCCTGATATGATGGAACAAATAGGGAAAGTGTTCCAGCAATTCAAACGCTTTTCCGATTTTATAAATTATACGATTGACGATTTTGAATAATACCTAAAATATAAACTTTAAAATTAAACTTTTATGGTTATAGATACTTTGGATAATCTTGAAAAATATACCTCTTTGAATCCTTTGTTTGCGGAAGCTATAGAGTTTTTAAAATCTCATGACTTACAGGCTATGGAGATCGGTAAAACGGAATTGAAAGGAAAAGATCTGTTTGTGAATATAGCACAGACACAGCCTAAAACAAAAGAAGAAGTAAAGTTAGAGACACATAGAGAGTATATTGATATTCAAATACCACTGTCCGGAACAGAGGTAATGGGTTATACTGCTGCTAAAGACTGTATTCCTGCAAATGCTCCTTACAATGCAGAAAAAGATATTACTTTTTTTGAAGGGGTAGCTGATATTTATCTTGCTGTGAAGCCCGGAATGTTTACTATTTTTTTCCCACAAGATGGACATGCTCCCGGAATTAGTCCAGAAGGAGTGAAAAAAGTAATCGTAAAAGTAAAAGTTTAACCTTAAATTTAATTTTGATATGGAAAAGACTCTGAATCTTATCAAAAACGATCCCTGGTTGGAACCGTATACCGATGCTATCGTTGGTCGTCACCAGCATGTATTGAACAAGGAAGCCGAATTGACCAATAAAGGAAAACAGACTCTCTCGGATTTTGCATCGGGTTATCTCTATTTCGGTTTGCACCGTACACCGAATGGATGGACATTTCGTGAATGGGCTCCTAATGCTACACATATTTATATGGTAGGTACATTCAATAATTGGGAAGAAAAGACAGCCTATAAACTGAAAAAACTGAAAAATGGTAATTGGGAGATTGATCTTCCTGCAGATGCGATAAAACATGGTGATTTGTATAAGTTGAATGTTTATTGGGAGGGTGGACAAGGAGAACGTATTCCGGCATGGGCTACACGTGTGTTCAGGATGAGAATACTAAAATATTTAGTGCACAGGTATGGGCTCCGGAAAATCCTTATAATTTTAAGAAAAAGACATTCAAGCCTAGTACTAATCCACTGTTGATATATGAATGCCATATTGGAATGGCACAAAAGGAAGAAAAAGTAGGTACGTACAATGAATTTCGCGAGAAAGTTCTTCCTCGTATTGCACAAGAAGGATATAACTGCATTCAGATTATGGCTATCCAAGAGCATCCTTATTATGGAAGTTTTGGTTATCATGTGTCTAGCTTTTTTGCAGCTTCTTCCCGTTTTGGAACTCCTGACGAGTTAAAAGCATTAATTGACGAAGCCCATCAAATGGGAATTGCAGTAATTATGGATATTGTCCATTCTCATGCGGTGAAAAATGAAGTAGAAGGATTGGGTAACTTTGCTGGTGATCCAAATCAATATTTCTATCCGGGTAGCCGTAGAGAACATCCGGCATGGGATTCACTATGTTTTGATTATGGAAAAAATGAAGTGATTCATTTCTTGCTTTCCAATTGTAAATATTGGTTGGATGAATATAAATTTGACGGATTTCGTTTTGATGGTGTAACATCTATGTTATATTATAGCCATGGTTTGGGGGAAGCTTTCTGCAACTATAGAGACTATTTCAATGGTCATCAAGATGATAATGCTGTTTGTTATCTTTCATTAGCTAACGAATTGATTCATCAGGTAAACCCCAAAGCAATAACGATAGCGGAGGAAGTATCTGGTATGCCGGGCCTTGCAGCTAAAGTGGAAGACGGAGGCTATGGCTTTGATTATCGTATGGCAATGAATATTCCGGATTACTGGATTAAAACAATCAAAGAAAAGATTGATGAAGATTGGAAACCGTCAAGTATGTTCTGGGAAGTGACAAACCGCCGTCAAGATGAAAAGACTATTTCGTATACAGAAAGTCATGACCAGGCATTGGTAGGAGATAAGACAATTATTTTCCGTCTGATTGATGCTGATATGTATTGGCATATGCAGAAAGGGGATGAGAACTATATAGTCAATAGAGGTATCGCTTTACATAAAATGATTCGATTACTGACAGCTTCAACTATTAATGGTGGTTATCTGAACTTTATGGGTAATGAATTCGGTCATCCTGAATGGATTGATTTCCCACGTGAAGGTAATGGATGGTCTTGTAAATATGCTCGCCGTCAATGGGATTTGGTGGATAATAAGAATTTGGCATATCATTACTTGGGTGACTTTGACACAGAGATGTTGAAAGTGATTAAGAGTGTGAAAGATTTCCAGGCAACCCCGGTTCAGGAAGTTTGGCACAACGATAAAGATCAGATATTGGCTTATGCCCGAAAGGATCTTATTTTTGTTTTCAACTTTAATCCAAAACAGTCATTTGCAGACTATGGTTTCTTGGTGACTCCGGGAGCTTATGAAGTGATTCTGAATACAGATAATACTGCATTTGGAGGAAATGGTTTTGCTGATGATTCTGTTGTTCATTTTACGATAACAGATCCTTTATATAAAAAGGAAAAGAAAGAATGGTTAAAACTATATATTCCTGCGCGTTCTGCTGTTGTTTTAAGAAAAAAGAAATAAGCATTAGTATAAAGAATAAAAGAAGAATTTCAATTTTTGATATAAAGAATTAGCCCTTGCAATAAT